>DATAYM010000093.1:0-35192 GCA_036272595.1 Caulobacteraceae bacterium | reverse complement strand
CTGAGCAAGGTATCCGTCGGCGCGATGAGTTCATGTTCGGCGCAATACCGTCAGGTTGCGCACAGTTACCCGCTTCGCGTAAGCCTGCACAAGCGCTTCATGGCGCAGCTGACCCGCGCGGGCATCGGCAGCAAGGGCCGCCACGCCGGAGAGGCCGCTTTAACGACCTTCCGAGGTGGCGGGATGTTGAAAGCTACCGCTTGTCGACCGGAACGAAGGGCCGCTGGGTCGCGCCGGTATAGAGCTGGCGCGGGCGTCCGATCTTGCGGCCTGGATCTTCGAACATTTCCTTCCACTGGCTGATCCAGCCAACGGTGCGCGCCAGGGCGAACAGCACGGTGAACATCTCCGGCGGGAAGCCGAGGGCGCGCAGGGTGATGCCCGAATAGAAGTCGACGTTCGGATAGAGTTTGCGTTCGACGAAATAGGGGTCGTTGAGCGCGATCTTCTCCAGCTCCATCGCCACCTTCAGTAGCGGATCGTTGCTGTCGCCGATCTCGTCCAGGACCTCATGGCAGGTCTTCTGCATCACGGTCGCGCGCGGATCGTAGTTCTTGTAGACCCGGTGGCCGAAGCCCATCAGCCGGTATTTGCGGTCCTTCACGCCCTGCACGTATTCGGGGATGCGGTCGACGGTGCCGATCTCCATCAGCATGTTCAACGCCTCTTCGTTGGCGCCGCCGTGGGCCGGGCCCCAAAGACAGGCGATGCCCGCGGCGATGCAGGCGAACGGATTGGCGCCCGACGAGCCGGCCAGCCGCACGGTCGAGGTCGAGGCGTTCTGCTCGTGGTCGGCGTGCAGGATGAAGATGCGGTCCATCGCCTTGACCAGCACCGGATTGGGCTTCCAGTCCTCGGCCGGCACGCTGAAGGCCATGCGCAGGAAGTTCTCAGCGAAGCCGAGGTCGTTGCGCGGCGTCACGAAGGGCTGGCCGATCGAATACTTGTAGGCGCGGGCGGCGATGGTCGGCATCTTGGCGATCAGCCGGTGCGCGGAGATCTCGCGCTGCTTCGGATCATCGACATTGATGCTGTCGTGGTAGAAGGCCGACAGCGCTCCGACCGCCCCGGTCATGATCGCCATCGGGTGGGCGTCGCTGCGGAACCCGCCGAAGAAGCGGTCGAACTGGGCGTGCAGCATCGTGTGGTAGGTGATGTGGTGCTCGAACTCGTCGAACTGCGGCGCCGTCGGCAACTCGCCGTTCAAGAGCAGGTAGCAGACCTCGAGGAAGCTCGATTTCTCGGCCAGTTCCTCGATGTTGTAGCCGCGGTGCAGCAGGATGCCCTTGTCGCCGTCGATGTAGGTGATCTTGCTCTCGCAACTGGCCGTTGAGGTGAAGCCGGGGTCGAAGGTGAAGACGTCGGCGTTGGCGTAGAGGGTGCGGACGTCGATCACGTCGGGACCGGCCGTACCCTTGATCATCTGCAGGTCGTAGGTCTTGTTGTCGATGATCAGCGTTGCGCTTTCGGCCATGCCCAAATTCCTTCGTAAGCGGGGGCGCCCAGAGGCGGTTCGGCAAGCCTTATAGCGCCTTACTGCACTTGCGAAAGAGCGTCCGCGATTCGACCGAGGCTCTCCTCGCGGCCGAGCGCTTCCAGGGCGCTGGCGAGGTCGGGCGCGGGCGCGCCGCCGGAGAGGACGCCGCGTAAGGCGGGGCCGATCTTGCCCAGGCCGACGCCCTCGGATTCAGCGAACGCCTGCAAGGCTTTACTCAAGGGCGCCGCCGTCCAGTCGGATTGCGTATCCAGCCATGCGGACAGCCGGTCGAGCCGTCCGCGGCCCTCCTCGTCCAGCAGCTTGGAGGTTTTTTCGTCCAACGGCAGAGGCCGTTTTTTGAGCACGAAGGCGGTCAGATCGGCGAGGTCGAGCAGGGTCTTGGCGCCCTCCCTGACCAGGGGGATGGCACGGGCCAGGAGGGCGTCCTGCGCCTCGCTCTGCGGCAGCCCCCGGTCGGCGTGGATCTGCGCCGTCAGCGCGGTCAGGCGCGGGATATCGGCGGCGCGGATATAATGGTTGTTGATGTGGCCGAGCTTGACCAGGTCGAGCCGCGCCGGCGAACGCACCACGTCCTTCAGGTCGAACCATTCGATCGCCTGGGCGTCGGAGAAGATCTCGGCGTCGCCATGGCCCCAGCCGAGCCGCGCCAGATAGTTGCGCACCGCCTCGGGCAGGTAGCCGGCGGCGATGAACTCGCCGACCGACTGGGCGCCGTGGCGCTTGGAGAGCTTGGCGCCGTCGGCCCCAACCAGCAGCGGCAGGTGGGCGAAGGCCGGGACCTCCCAGCCCATCGCCCGGTAGATCAGGATCTGGCGGGCGGCGTTGCTCAGATGCTCCTCGCCGCGGATGACGTGGGTTATGCCCATGTCGTGGTCGTCGACGGCGACGGCGAGATTGTAGATCGGCGTGCCGTCGGTGCGCAGCAGCACGAAGTCTTCCAGGTCCTTGTTCGGAAACGCGACGACGCCGCGCACCCGATCGTCGATGACCGTCTCGCCGTCCATCGGGGTCTTGAAGCGGATGACGAAGGGTTGATCACCCTGTTCGGGTCCCGGCGTCCGGTCGCGCCAAGGCGAGCGCAGGGCGTGGCCCTCGGCCCGGGCGACCGCCTTCGCCTCGTCGGCCTCCTCGGTGGTCATGTAGTCGTGGTAGGCCCAGCCGCGCTCCAACAGCGTTTCCACCACGCCGCGATGGATGTCGGCGCGGGCGAACTGAGAGACCGGCGGGGCGTCGGGGATCAGGCCCAGCCAGTTCAGGCTGTCGAAGATCACCTGCACCGCCGCCTCGCTGTGGCGGGCGCGATCGGTGTCCTCGATCCGGATCAGGAATTTGCCGCCCGTGTGACGTGCATATAACCAGTTGAAAAGCGCCGACCGTGCGTTGCCAATGTGCAGCGAGCCGGTGGGCGAGGGGGCGATACGGGTGACGACGGGCCTGTCGGCCGAAGAGGGGTCGGACATCGGGGTTCCGCTGGGCGGCGTTGAGCGGCCGGGCGATGAGGCGCCGCGGCCGGGCTGGGCGCGGGGTCTTAGCACGCGCCTTGGCCGGCTTCCTAGCCGAGCCGCGGTCTGGCGCGGACTGAAGGCCGAGGTGGCGGCGCAGCTCGACCGCGCGGCGCTCTGGACGCCGGTCGCCTTCGGCCTCGGCGCGGCCGTCTATTTCGGTCTGCAGAGCGAGCCGCCGCTCTGGCCGCTGGCCCTGCTGGCCGGCGCCGCGATCGCCGCCGCGTTCGCTGTCCGCCGGCTGGGCAAGATGCGGGCGGCGAGCGTTCTCGCTGGCCTGCTCGCGGTCGCCGCCTGCGGCGCTCTGGCCGGCAAGCTGCGCACCGAGGTGACCGCGCGCCCGGTGGTCCCGGCCAATCTCGGGGTCGTCAGCCTGGACGGCTGGGTGATGGACGTCGCCAACCCCAGCGCCAGCGGCGAGCGGCTGGTGATCGCGCCGGCGCGTATCAGCCGCCTTTCCCCAGACCAGACGCCATACCGCGTGCGGATCGTCGTTCCGAGCGGCAGCGTGCTCGGGCCGGGCGCTTCGATCCGGGTCCAGGCCCTGCTCGACCCGCCGCCCGGGCCGGCGGCGCCGGGCGCGTTCGACTTCGCCCGAGACGCCTGGTTCGAGGGCATGGGCGGGGTCGGCCTGGCGATGAAGCCGCCGGCCATCATCACCCTGGCCCCGCCGCCCTGGCGGCTGCGCCTGGCGATGGCGATCAATTCCGTCCGCTGGTCGCTGGCCGAGCGCCTGGCCGGCGACATCAGCCGGGTGATGGGAGCGCGGGACGGCGGCGCCGGCGGCCTGGCCGTCACCGTCGCCACCAGCCACCAGGACTGGCTGGACGACCACGCCCGCGACGACCTGCGCGCCTCGGGCCTGGCCCACATGCTGGCCATCGCCGGCCTGCACATGGCCGCGGTCTGCGGCTTCGCCTTCTTCGCCATCCGCTTCGGCGTCGCGGCCTGGCCGTGGCTGGCGCTGCGGGTCTCGGGCAAGAAGGTCGCGGCCGCCGGCGGGCTGATCGTGGTGGTGCTCTACCTGATCCTTTCCGGGGCCCATCCGCCGGCCCGGCGCGCGGCGATCACCGCCTCCGTCGCCTTCCTGGCCATCCTGTTCGACCGGCGCGCCATCAGCCTGCATTCGCTGTCGATCGCGGCGCTGCTCATCCTGGTCATGCAGCCGGAGGCGGTGATCCAGCCCGGCTTCGAGATGTCGTTCTGCGCCACGGCGGCCCTGGTCGCCCTGGCCGAGGTCTGGCCGATGCCGGTGCGGGCGACGGGCCTGCCATGGCCGCTGGCCCTGCTGCAGCGCGTGCGCGACTGGGGCGTCGCCATGCTGATGGTCAGCTTCGTCGCCGGCACGGCCACCGGGCCGTTCGCCATCCAGCATTTCAATCGGGTCGCCAACTACGGCCTGCCGGCGAACCTCACCGCCGACCTGGTGGCCAGCGTGGTGCTGATGCCGGCGCTGGCGCTGGGCGTGGCGGCGGAAATGCTGGGTCTCGGCCATGGCTTCACCGACCCGCCGCTGTGGGTCGCCGGCTGGGGCGCCAGAGCCATCGTCGGGCTGGCGCATGTGTTCGCCCACGCTCCGCACAGCGGCATCGCCTGGTCCAGCGCGCCGTTTCCGGCGCTGGCCGTCTCCTATCTCGGCATCGTCTTCGCCTGTCTCTGGCGCGGCAGGCTGCGGCTTATCGGCATCCCCCTGGCCGCGGCGGTGGCGCTGTGGCCGAGACCGCCCGGGCCCGTCGCCTGGATCGCCTCGGACGGCAATGACGCGGCGATCGTCGTCCACGGGCAAGAGGTGGCGCTGAAGCCGAACGTGCGGGTCTACGCCACCCAGCTCTGGGCCCAGCGCCGGGGGTTCGGGCTGCCGGCCGATGCCGCGGCCGCGCAGGCGTCGCTGTTCGACTGCGACCGCAACCATTGCACGCCGAAGCCGGGCGCCTCGCCGGCGATCGCCACCTGGTGGACACGGCGCCAGCCGAAGCCCGAGCAACTCGACGCGCTCTGCAACGGCGCCGGTATCGTCATCCTGCGCGCCGACCTGCCGGCTCCGCTGAATTGCCCCGGCGCGCTGATCCTCGGCCCCGACGACTTCGCCAAGGGCGGGTCGGCCGAAGTCTATGCCGCGGCGAGGGGCTGGCGGCTGGAATGGTCGCAGCCGCTGCGGGGTGAGCGCCCATGGGCCCAATATCCGTAAGTTCTCGGCCTAGAGGATCGGCGACGCTCACTTTATCCCGTCATGGCCCGACTTGTTCGGGCCACCCATGATCACCGTCTCCGCGGTCCGGCTTCGCTACAGCGGGGGATGACGGTTGAGAGGACGGATGACGCCTCAGTGATAGCGGCGCAGCAGGCCGACCAGCCGGCCCTGCACCTGCACCTGGTCGGGGCCGAAGATGCGGGTCTCATAGGCGGGATTGGCGGCTTCCAGGGCGATGGACTGGCCCTTGCGGCGCAGCCGCTTCAGCGTCGCTTCCTCGCCCATGACCAGGGCCACGACGATCTCGCCGGAGTTGGCGGTGTTGCTGCGCCGGATGATCACATAGTCGCCGTCATAGATGCCGGCGTCGATCATCGAGTCGCCCTGCACCTCGAGCACGAAATGCTCGCCGGCGCCGAGCATGGCCTCGGGCACGATCATGCGCTCGCGCTCGTGC
The DNA here is from genome assembly GCA_036272595.1 of Caulobacteraceae bacterium. Lineage (GTDB taxonomy): Bacteria > Pseudomonadota > Alphaproteobacteria > Caulobacterales > Caulobacteraceae > Poindextera. The sequence goes on along the minus strand of DATAYM010000093.1, from coordinate 29,544 downwards.
TGGATCGCCTCGATCGGGGTGCCGGCGGCGATCTTGCCGAGCACCGGCAGTTCGCGCGCCTCATTGGCGGGGACCGGGGGAACCAGGGCGCCGGCTTCGACCAACTGCGGTTTGAAGGCGTGGCGGCCCTGCGGCGGCGCGGCGGCGGTGGCCTGCTGCGGCAGCTTTATCACCTCGAGCGCGCGGGCCCGGTGCGCCAGACGGCGGATGAAGCCGCGTTCCTCCAGCGCCGTGATCAGCCGGTGGATGCCGGACTTCGACGCCAGGTCCAGCGCTTCCTTCATCTCGTCGAAGGACGGCGAGACTCCGGTTTCCTTGATCCGCTCATGGATGAACATGAGCAGTTCGTGCTGCTTTCGCGTAAGCATGGCGGGCTGAAAACCTCTTGGAACAAACCGCAAACGTTGGCGATGTTCTCTAGGTGTTCTTTATTAAAGTCAAGATAACGCTCGTCAGGCGCCCAGCAGAGCCTTGGTCGCGGCCTCGACATCTTGCATCCGCATCAGACTCTCGCCGACCAGCATGGCGCGGGCGCCGGCGGCTTCCAGGCGGCGTGTGTCGGCCGGCGAAGAAATGCCGCTTTCCGTTACCAGCAAGGCGTTTGCGGGCGCCAGAGCCGCCAATTTCTCGGTCACCGCAAGGTCGGTGACGAAGGTGCGCAGATCGCGGTTGTTGACCCCGACGAGCCTCGCCCCGAGCCGTCCCGCGCGCGCCATCTCGGCCTCGTCGTGGACCTCGACCAGCGCGTCCATCGCAAGCCGCGCCGATTCGGCCATCAGCTCGGCGGCCAGCGAATCGTCGGTGACGGCGAGAATCACCAGAATGGCGTCGGCCCCCAGGGCGCGTGATTCGGCGACCTGCCAGGGATCGACCAGGAACTCCTTGCGCAGGCAGGGCAGGGCGACCGCGGCGCGGGCGGCCGTCAGATAGGCGTCGGCGCCCTGGAAACTGGGCTCGTCGGTCAGCACCGAGAGGCAGGCCGCGCCGCCGCGCTCGTAGGCCCCGGCGAGCGCCGGCGGATCGAAATCGGCGCGGATCAGTCCCTTGGACGGCGAGGCCTTCTTGACCTCGGCGATCAGGGCGAGGCGGCCGGGCGCGTGGGCGCGCTCCAGGGCGGCGCGAAAGCCGCGCGGGGCCGAGGCGGCCTTGGCGTCACGGTCCACGTCGCCTTGAGAACGCGCGCGTTTGCGGGCGGCGACCTCGTCGCGCTTGTAGGCGGCGATGCGGGTGAGGATGTCGCTCATGGTGCGTCGCCGATGGGCGCGTTGCTGATCTCGACCAGGCGATCCAGCGCCGCCAGGGCGCGGCCCTCGTCGATCACCTCGGCGGCCAGGCTGGCGCCCTCGCGCAGGGTCTCGACCTTCCCGCCGACCAGCAGGGCGGCGGCGGCGTTGAGCAGCACCACGTCGCGATAGGGGCCGGGCTCGCCGTTCAACAGGGCGCGCAGCGCACGGGCGTTCTCCTCCGGCGCGCCGCCGCGCAGATCCTCGATCGTCGCCCTCGGCAGGTCGACCGCCTCGGGGACGATGCGGAAAAGGCGCAAGGCCCCCTCGCGCCATTCGGCCACCTCGGTCTCGCCGGTGGTGGTCAGCTCGTCCATGCCGCCGCCGTGCACCGTCCAGGCGCGGATCGCGCCCAGGGCGCCGAGCGCACGGCCGATCGGCTCGACAAAGCGCGCCGCCGGCACGCCGACCACCTGGCGCGTCGCGCCGGCCGGATTGGCCAATGGCCCGAGCAGGTTGAAGATGGTGCGAAAGCCCAGCTCGGCCCGCACCGGCCCCACATGGCGCATGGCGGCGTGATAGGCCGGCGCATAGAGGAAGCAGATGCCGGCCTCGTCGAGGGCGCGGCGCTGCCGGGCCGGCGTCGCGGCGATATCGACGCCGAGCGCGGTCAGCACGTCGGAGGCGCCGGACCTGGAGCTGATGGCGCGATTGCCGTGCTTGGCCACCTTCAGGCCGGCTCCGGCCGCCACGAACCCGACCGCTGTCGAGATGTTCAGCGTGTGCAGGCCGTCGCCGCCGGTGCCGCAGACGTCGATCACCTCGTAGGGATGCTCGAGGCTCGTCGCCTGGGCCCGCATGGCTCGGGCGCAAGAGGTGATTTCGCCGGCGGTCTCGCCGCGCATCCGCATGGCGGTGACGGCCGCGGCCATCTGCGCCGGGGTGGGCTCGCCGCGGAAGCAGGCGGCGAAGAAGGCGTCGGCGTCCTCGTCCGACAGGGTCGCGCCGTCGGCCAGGCGCGCCAGGAGCGGCTTGAAAGCGTCCGACACCGGCGCGGTCAGGCGAGCGCCGCGCGCTTGACGCCGGCGAGATCGAGGAAGGCGCCGAGCAGGGCGTGGCCGCCCTCGGTGGCGATGGATTCCGGGTGGAACTGGACGCCGAACACCGGCCGGCTGCGGTGTTGGAAGCCCATGATCTCGCCGTCGTCGGTCCAGGCGGTGATCTCCAGCTCGGCGGGCAGGCTGTCCCTGGCCACCGACAGGCTGTGGTAGCGGGTGGCCGTGAAACCGTCGGGCAGGCCCTTGAACAGGCCCTTGACGTGGTGGCGGATTGGGCTGGTCTTGCCGTGCATCAGGGTTTTGGCGCGCACCACCTCGCCGCCGAAGGCCTGACCGATGGCCTGGTGGCCGAGGCAGACGCCGAGGATCGGCAGGTCGGCCGGCGCCGCCTGGATCAGCCCGAGGCAGATGCCGGCCTCGTTGGGCGTGCACGGCCCCGGCGACAGCAGCACCGCCTCGGGGCGCAGGGCCAGGGCCGCCTCGACGCCGATCTGGTCGTTGCGCACGACCTCGGTCTCCGCCCCCAGCTCATTGAGGTAGTGGACGAGGTTGTAGGTGAAGCTGTCGTAGTTATCGATCACCAGGATCATGGCCGTCTTAAACCTCGAAGCGTCTCGCGCGGCTGTTAGCATATAGGCGTCCGGACGCGCCATTGTCGCGGGATTCAGGCGCTCGCGCTCCAGCCGCCGCCGAGGGCCTTGAACAGCGAGGCCTGGTCCTGGGCGGACTGGGCCTCGGTCTGCACCAGCTGGTCGCGGGCCTTGAACACCGCGTCCTCGCCGTTCAGCACGTTCAGGAAGGTGACCAGGCCGACGCGATACTGCGCCTGGGCGATGGCCAGGGACGAGCCCGCCGCATCCAGGGTGCGTTGCAGCGAGGCCAGCTTGGCGCGGTCGGCGTTGCAGCGGGCCAGGGCGTCCTCGACGTCCTTCAGCGCGGTCAGCACCGCCTTCTGGTAGGCCAGATAGGCCTGGACGCGCTGGGCCCGGGTCGAGGCGATGTTGGCGCGGATGCGGCCGCCCTGGAAGAGCGGCCAGGTGATGTAGCCGACGCCGACCGAGCTGGCGCTGGTCGGGTTGAACAGGGTGTCCAGCTTGGTGCTGGCCAGGCTGGCCACGCCGAGCAGGTTGAACTTGGGATAGAGATCGGCGACAGCGACGCCGATATTGGCGGTGGCCGCCGCCAGTTGCCGCTCGGCGGCGCGGACGTCGGGACGCCGGCGCAGCAGGTCCGAGGGCAGGCCGACCGGCAGCGCGGCCGGCGGCGTCGGAACCGCGGCGGCGGGCGAGAGCTCGGCGTCGAGCGCCTCCGGCGGCTGGCCCAGCAGCACGCCAAGCGCATGCAAGGCGGCGCGCTGCTGGGCCTGGACGTCCGGCAGCTGAGCGGCGGTGCTCTCGACCTGCGTCTGCTGCTGGTTGACGTCGAGCCGGGTGACGAAACCGACGCGATTGCGCGCCTGGATCAGGCCGAAGGTGTCGCGCTGGGACTTCAGCTCATCGTTCAGCAGGGCGATGCGGGTCTGGGCGGCGCGCAGGGTGAAATACTCGCTGGCCACCTCGGCGGTCAGCGAGACCTCGCCGTCGCGTCTCTGCCAGAGCGCCGCCTCGGTATTGGCATGCGCCGCCTCGACGCTGCGGCGGACGCCGCCGAACACATCCAACTCCCAGGTGGCGTCGAAGCCGACCGAATAGAGGTTGAGATGGGTGGGCGTCGAAAGGGTGGGCGGCGGCCCGCCGGCGCCGCCGCCCGAACCGCCGCCGGAAAGCGCCGCGGGCAGGGGGATGTGGTGCGGGTTGCTGTTCAGCCGCACCGCCGCGGCGTTGGCCCCGACATGGGGCAGGCCGGGCGCGCCGGCAATGATCTCCTGCTCGCGCGACTGGCGGATGCGCGATGCGGCGGTCGCCAGGTCGAGGTTGCCCGCCAGCGCCCGCCCGATCAGGCTGTTCAGCTCCGGATCGTTGAACTGGGTCCACCAGGCGGAAAGCTGCGCCTCGCTGGCCGGCGGCGCGTTGATCTGGGCCGCGTCGCCATAGGCCGGCGGTGTCGGGATATCCGGCGGCCGATAGTCGGGGCCGACCGTGCAGCCGGCCAGCAGCGCCGCTCCGGCGAGACCGGCGCCGAAGGTGCGGCGGGCGCTCACCCCATGCCTCCGCCGCCGCCGCGCGCCTGGGCGCCGCGCAACAGGAAGATCAGCGGCGCCAGGAGGGCGATGATGATGGCCAGGGTGTGGAAGACCTCGACGTAGGAAAGCATCTGCGCCTGTCGCCCCAGGGCCTGGTAGAGCTGCGCCGTCGCCTCGGCCGAGGCCGCCAGGGCCGACTGGCCGTGAGCCACCAGACTCTGGGCGACGTTCCCGGTCCCGTTGGCGTAGACCGGATTGAGCGGGCTGAGGGTCTCCGCCAGCCGCGCCTGATGGTACTGGGCGCGCTGGGCCAGCATGGTCTGCACCAGCGAGATGCCGAAGGTGCCGCCCAGGTTGCGCGCCACGTTCATCAGGGCGGAAGCCTGGTTGCTCTCCTCGGGGCGCAGGCCGACATAGGCGATGGCGCTGATCGGCACGAACAGGAAAGGGATGCCGACCGCCTGCCACATGCGCGCCGTGGCGGCGTCGGCGAACGACATGTCGGTGCTCAGGTGGCTCATGTTCCAGAGCGCCAGGGCCTCGATCACGAAGGCCAGCCCGATCATGATGCGGGCGTCCAGCCGCCCGGTCAGCAGCCCGGCGAACGGCATGACCAGCACGGTGGCGAAGCCGCCGGCGGTCAGCGCCAGGCCCGCGTCTGTCGCGGTGTAGCCCAGCACCTGCTGCAGCAGCTGCGGGATGAACTGGGTGGTGCCGAAGATGATCATGCCCACCGCCAGCAGGAAGATGCTGGCGATGGCGAAATTGCGCCGCGCGAACATGCGGATGGGCACGATCGGGTCCCGGCGCGCCAGTTCCCACGGGACGAAGGCGATGAACGCGATGGCGGAAACGACGGCGGAGCCGGTGATGGCCGGGCTGGAGAACCAGTCGTCCCGCTGGCCGCGGTCGAGGGTGAACTCCAGGCAGCCCAGCGCCAACCCGACGAGGATGAAGCCGACGATGTCGACATGCAGCCCGTTCGCCAGCAGGCGTTCGCGGTCGCGGATCAAGGCCTCGGGCTCGTGGACGAACAGGCTGACCAGGATCAGCGAGAGCACCCCGATCGGGGCGTTGATCAGGAACACCCAGTGCCAGGAATAGGTGTCGGTGATCACCCCGCCAAGCACCGGCCCGACGACCGGCCCGACGATCACCACCATGCCGTAGGCGGCGAAGGCCGCGCCGCGGCTCTTCGGCGGAAAGGTGTCGACCAGCATCGACTGTTCGGTGGGCGCCAGGCCGCCGCCGCCGATGCCCTGCAGGATGCGGGCGATGATCAGCCAGGTCAGGTTGGGCGCGAGGCCGCAGAGCACCGAAGCGCCGGTGAACAGCGCCACGGAGAACATGTAGAAGCGCTTGCGGCCGACCACGGTCGACAGCCAGCCGCTGATCGGGATGATGATGGCGTTGGCGATCAGGAAGCTGGTGATCACCCAGGTCGCCTCGTCGTAGCTGGCCGAAAGGCCGCCGGCGATGTGGGCCAGGGCGACGTTGGCGATCGAGGCGTCCAACACGGTCATGAAGGTGGCGATCGAGATGACCGCGACGATCGCCCAGGGATTGAGGTCGCCGGCGACCGATCGGGCTGGGGTCCATTCGCCGGCGTCGGACATGAGCGGCGGGCCCTAACGCACTTCGACGCGCGGCGTCACCGACATGCCGGGACCGAGCGGATAGGTTCGCGGGTCGGGCCGGTCGATGATGATCTTCACCGGCACCCGCTGCACCACCTTGACGAAGTTGCCGGTGGCGTTTTCCGGCGGCAGGATGGCGAAGGCTTGGCCTGCGCCGTGCTGGATCGAGTCGACGTGGCCGTGGAATTTCACGCCCGGAAAGGCGTCGATGCGGATGTCCACCGGCTGGCCGACGCGCATGTGATCGAGCTGCGTCTCCTTGAAATTGGCGGTGACCCAGACGTCGATCGGCACCAGCGCCATGACCTGCTGGCCCGGTTGCAGGTAGCCGCCCAGCGCCAGGCTGCTCTGGGTGACGTGGCCGGCGATCGGGGCGGTCAGCAGGGTGCGGCCGAGGGTGACGTTGGCATCCTCGCGCTGGGCGGCGGCGTTGGCGATCTGCGCCTGCGCCGCCGCGATCTGGGTGCGAGCGGCGTCGATCTGGGCGCGGGCGGCCTTGGCCTGGTTGGCGGCGGCGTCACGCTGCGAGGCGGTGTTCTTCGCGGCCGCTTCCGCCTGGTCGATCTGTTGCTGGGCGACGGCGATGGGCAGGGTGCGCTTGAGGGTCTGGTAGCGGTCGAGGTCGCGGGCGGCGCTGACCGCCTGCGCGCTGGCGCCCGGGACGGTGGCCGCGGCCTGCTCGTAGCTGGCCTGGCTGACGCGGATCTGCTGCTCGGCCTGCGCCAGCTGGGCGCGGGCCTGCGCCTCCTGCGCGATGGCCTGGTCCAGGCGGGCCCTGGGATCGGCCGGATCGATCTGCAGCAAGGGGTCGCCCGGGTTCACCCGGCTGTTGTCGCGGACGAAGATCTGCACCACCTGGCCGGACACCTGCGGCGCGACGCGGACGATGTGGGCGTCGATATAGGCGTCGTCGGTGCTCTCGTAGTTGCGGGCGTGCAGCCACCAGAGCAGGCAAGCGACGACGACCACCACCACCGCGAGCGCCGCGCCGGCGATGATCAGCGGATTGCGGAATGGGCTCTTCCTGGGCTTGTCCTGGCGTTGGTCGCGAACGTCGAGGTCCTGCGAAAACGGTCCGTCGGCCGCGCCTGCGTTGCTGGGCGTATCCGACGCCATACCCAAATCCCCGACGTTGGTGCTTCAGGCCGATTTTCAGCAACGCTAAGCGCCGCAAACGGTTCCTGAAGGCCGGCCGCCGGCCGTGCGGGAAGGCCGTGCGGCTCGCGCGGCCGCCCGGCGCTTGTGCTAGGCTGCCGGCCATGCCGGTTCTCGAGTCGCCCGACGCCGACGCGGCCTTCATCCAGGCGCTGGCCAGCGCCCGCGCGCGGCTGCAGCCGCCGGCGATCCGCGAACGGGTCTGGCCAGCCCTGGCGGCGGCCGCCTTCTTCGCGCTCGCGGCGCTGATCTTCGCCACCGCCGCCATCCTCGCCCCGCCGGCGCGCCTGACGCCGATCGAGGCGGTGCGCGGGCCGCTTTAGGCGTCGGCGCGCAGTCGCACCGCCGACCGAGCGGGGCCTGGCGACCGTCACAAATCCAAAAGCGTATCGTGTCCGTTCGGTCGCATTCCGCTGTTAGCGTTCCGCAATCGCGTTCTGCTGGTTGTCGGGGGCTAATGTATGAATAAGCGAGTATTGTTTGCGTCGGTCATTGCGGGGGCATTGACGATCGCCGCCAGCGCCTCGGCGCAGACGTCTGCCAATCCAGGCGGATCGGGGAAGTCCTCCACCGTCGAAGACGTCATCGTCACCGGGAGCCGGCCCCCGTTGAACGGGATTCCGCTTCAGGCGCCGTATTCGCAAAGTTCGATCACACCCGAAGCAATCCTGAACATAACGCCAAGTCCGGCCATGACCGTTCAAACGCTGCTGAACACGCAACCTTCCATATACGCCACGACCGGCGGCACGAACGGCATGGAGACCAACATCAAGTTTCGCTCGTTTTCGGACGGCGAGTTCGGCGAGACCTTAGCGGGCGTGCCCCTGAACGACATCTTCAACAGCGGCGTCACCTACCAGGCGGACAACCGGAACAACGTCCTCCTGATCACCCGCGACCTCGACAGCGTCGATATCTATCGCGGCGTCAACAACCCATCGGTGAACACCTACAATTCCTTGGGCGGCACGATCAATTACGTGCCACGGCAGCCGACACAGGAAATGGGCGGCGATGTCGGCGTTGACGGCGGCAGCTTCAACACCATCGACTATCACGCCACATTGAATACCGGCGATTGGCATGGGGTGAGGCAGACCATTTCGTTCGAGCGCGACTCCAGCTCCGGCTGGCTCAAGAACACGCCGGATTGGAACGATAATTTATACTACGCCGCCAAAGCCGACGTCTCGCCCAGCACCCAGCTTTTCGCCAATTTCGTCTACAATGAAAACCAGGGCAACGCGCCGCAGTTCATACCTCAGAACATCATAAATCGGTCCTATTCTTTCCAATGGCCGTCGAACCTCTATACGTCGCGGAATACCGATAATAACTATCTTGGCATAGTTGGATTTATATCGACGTTTGGACTGCTGACGATCGAAGACGAGGCTTACACCGGCGACAACGACTACAAACGGACTTCGTTCTCCAGTCCGGACTACACGGGCCCGTATTTCATAGACGACCAAGGCAGCAGCTATGATTTCTGGTCGAGCTACATGGGCTACAATCCGGCCGACACGGCGCACGGCACGGATTACCACTTTTACGGCTACAATGGAGCCCTTTATGGCGACCGGCTGCAGCTGACGTTTGATCTGCCCTTCAACAAGGTGACCGCGGGCGGGGACTACAATTACGGCACGTTGCACTCGCGGGAATATTGGTATGGCAGCTCAGCCATGCCAATGACCGTGGGGTACAATGACGCATGGGATGAGCATGACACGCGCACGATGTGGTCGATATACGTGCAGGACGACATCCACCTCTTGGGGGATCGTCTGCATGTCACGCCGGGGCTGAAATACATTTCCGCGTCATCGACGGACAACGACGCCCTGGGCTTTTACTATAGCGCCCCCGGATCGGATCGCGCCGATGAGCATTTTCTGTCGCCGACCCTGGGCGCGAGCGCCGAGATACTGCCGCAGTTCGACATCTACGCCTCGTATGGCCAGAACGTAAAATTCCCCGACATCACGGCCTTCTACAACGCCATAGCCGGCCCCAGCACCGCTCCGATTGTCGTCAAGCCGGAATACGCGCAGGACTTCGAATTGGGCGCGCGCTATCGGCTGGGCTCGGCCCGGGTTGAACTCAATGTCTATGACGAGGAGTTCAAGAGCATCATTCTTTCGTCGACAACGCCCACCGGCTTTACCCAATACCAGAACGGCGGAGCCGAGCGATTCCGCGGCGTCGAATTCCAGTTCACCGATGACTTCGGCACGGTGTTCGTCGGCGATCTGAAAGGTTTCGCCAACGCGTCCTACAACGAAGCGGTCTGCACCTCGCTTTCCAATGACGCCCTCGCCGGCACCAGCTGCCTGCCGGGCCAATCCCTGCCAAACGTGCCAAGGTATCTGGTGAGCACGGGCCTGATCTGGGACTACGACGGCTGGCACGTCGATCTGGAAGGGCAATATGTCGGCGTCCAGCAATTGCAGGACTACAACACCAATCTCCCAAGCATGGCCGGCAGCATCCAGCCGGGGCAGCGGACGCACATCCCGGATTACATCCTGGTCAATCTTGGAATCATAAAGGTCATTCCGCTCAAGCTTGGCCCGGCCAAGGCGCTGCGCCTGGGGTTGCACGTGGATAACCTGCTCGACCAGCGCTATTTCTCGAGCGCTCAAACCAATACGGACGCCAACAACGGCTTCAACACCGCGACCGGCAACCAGCTCCTCGACTTTTACGGGCTAGCTGGGGAACCGCGCGCGATCTTTGGAAGTGTCGGCGTTTTCTTCTAGGTCGTCGAACGTCCGCCCATTCCTCTAGGCGGAAGGCCTCCTCGAGAGCGCCCGTCGGGCTCGCGGCCAGCGCCGAGCCGCAAGCTCGCGCCCGGATCGCCCCGGGCGCTGCGGAAAACGGCGGCCGCTCAGTCTCGGCCGACGACGAGAACCTCGAAGGTTCCGGGCTTTGGCTGCGGCCGCCGGCCGGGAGCCGCGGGTGCGCCATACTGCGCGGTCGGCAGGTAGATTCGGCCGGTCTTGGGGTCGACGGCGGCGGTGCGGGCGCCCTGTTGCGTCGGCACGGTGTCGATGATGGTGTTGTCGGCCGGTCCGGAGAGGGCGATCACCGAGAGCGTGCCGCTGAGCGCCGAGGGGATATAGGCGAGCTTGCGCACCGGATCGTAGGGGACGGCGTCCGGGAAGCCGCCGACCGTGAAGGTGGCGATGGCGCGGCCGGTGGCCGCCGCCAGGATGTCCACGCCGCCGTTTCCGCACGCCGAGATCACCCGGCCGCCGATGACATAGGCCAGGCCGGTCGGCCGCTGGCAGCCCGGCAGGTCGTACCGGGTGAGCACCTTGCGCGCGATCAGATCGACCACGGCGACCTGGTTCTTGTCCTCGACATTGACGAAGAAGCGGCCATTGCCGTCGGGCGCGCCGAATTCTAGATGATCGCCGACGACGATGCTGCCCACCGCCTTCATCGCCTTCGGGTCGATCAGGGTGAGCGTTCCGGCGTCGCCGCAGATCACCACCACCAGACCGGTCTTCGGGTCGTATTGGGCGCCGTCGGCGTCAGCGGCCGTGGCGATGGAGGCCAGGAGCTTGCCGTCCTTGGCGCTGATGATCTTGGCGGTGTTGTCGCCGCTGTTGGTGGTGACGATCACGTCCGTGCCCGGCACCGGGACCACGGCGTGCAGATGGTCGCCCGCGGCGAAGGTCGGGTTCATCTTGCCTGTGTCGGCGTCGATGACCAGCACCGCCGTGCCGTGGGCGACGTAGACGCGGCGCCGGGCCGGGTCGAAGCTGGCGTAGTCCCAGCCCCCGTCGGGACCGGCGATGCGGGCCACCACGTGCAGGCCGGTGGGATGGGCAGGGTCCGCGGCGGCGGCGGTCGAGCCGAGGAGGGTGGCGGCAAGGCCGAGGGCCAGGGCTCGCTTCATGGGATCGCCTCTAGGGACATTCGGGAAAGGGAAGGGAAGGCCGCGCCGGGGTGAAACCGCGGCATGGAAGTCCGGCCTCCGGCGCAAGCGGCGCCAGCGCCAGGATGACGGCCAGGGTGTTCATGGCTTGCTCTACGACAGGGACCCGTGGATGGCCAGCATAGCCGGGAAGTATGTCGGTCCGCACATCGGCGGCGACCTCATCGGCGCGGGCGGCTCGCCCGGCGCTGGGATGCGCGCCGAGGGATGTCGCGCCCCTCAGCCGAACCGCCAGGCCTCCTCCGCCGCGCGCTTGAGCGCCGCGGCTTTCTGCGCCGTCTCCTGGTACTCGGCGTCCGGGTCTGAGTCGGCGACCACGCCGCCGCCGGCCTGGACGTACATGACCCCGTCCTTGACCAGGGCGGTGCGCAGCACGATGCAGGTGTCGACCCCGCCGTCGGCGCCGAAATAGCCGACCGCGCCGGCATAGCCCATGCCGCGCTTTTCGGTCTCCAGTTCGTCGATGATCTGCATGGCGCGCACCTTGGGCGCGCCGGAGAGGGTGCCGGCGGGCAGGGCGGCCATCAGCACATCGACCGGATCGACCCCGTCCGGCGCCTCGCCCTCGACATTGGAGACCAGATGCATGACGTGACTGTAGCGCTCGACGAAGAAGCTGTCGGTCACCCTGACGTTGGGCCCGCGCGAGCGCGCCGCCGGCTGGTTGCGGCCGGTCTGGCCCAGCATGGCCACCCGGCCGACGTCGTTGCGGCCGAGGTCCAGCAGCATCAGGTGCTCGGCGTGCTCCTTGGGATCGGCGCGCAGTTCGGCTTCCAGCCGCGCGTCCTCCTCCGGCGTCGCGCCGCGCGGCCGGGTGCCGGCGATCGGGCGGATGGTGATCTTGCCGTCGCGCAGGCGCACCAGGATCTCCGGGCTGGAGCCGACCAGCTGGAAACCGCCGAAGTTCAGGTAGAACAGGAAGGGCGACGGATTGGTCCGCCGGAGCGAGCGATAGAGGGCGAACGGGTCGAGGTCGAAGGCGGCGCGGAAGCGGTGGCTGGGCACCACCTGGAAGACGTCGCCCGCCTCGATATAGCGTTTGGCCCGCTCGACGATGGCCCAGTACTGCTCGCGCGCGACCGGTGAGACGAACGGCGCCGGCGGCTTTTGCGTGCGTTCCGGCGAGGCGGGCAGGGGCCGGCGCAGCGCTGCGGCCACCGCCTCCAGCCGCGCCTCGGCCTCGGCGTGGGCCTGATCGGCCGAGGCGGCCGAGGGCCAGGCGGTGGAGGACAGGATGATCTCCTGGCCGACCGAATCGAACACCGCCACCACCGACGGCCGCATCATGATGGCGTCGGGCAGGTCGAGCGGGTCGGGATTGACGTCGGGCAGCGGCTCGACCAGCCGCACCAGATCATAGCCGATGGTCCCGAAGACACCCGCGGACATGGGCGGCAAGCCCTTGGGCAGGTCGACGCGGGAGCTGGCGATCAGGTCGCGCAGGCTGTCCAGCGCGCCGCCCGGCTCGGGGGTGAACCGTTCGGCGGCGATGTCGGCGCCGCTGGCGGTTTCGGCCTGGTTTCCCCGGCAGCGCCAGACCTTCTCGGGCCGCAGCGCGATCACCGAATAGCGGCCGCGCCAGGCGCCGCCCTCGACCGATTCGAACAGGAAGGCGTAGGGCTCGCCGTTGGCGATCTTCAAATAGGCCGAGACCGGCGTTTCCAGGTCGTCGACGATCCGCCGCCAGACCAGCTGCGGCCGGCCGGCTTCATAAGCGCGGCGAAAGTCGTCCAGCGACGGCTCCAGGCTCAAAGCGAGGGTCCGCGCTTGGCCGGAGCGCTGCTCTTGGGCATGTCTTCGGGCGAAAGGCCGATCGCCTTGCGGGCGGCGTTGATGTCGCCCTGCGGCTTGATCGTCGAGACGGCGACGGTGCGGATCGCATCGCCCATGTCCTGGAAGATCTGCTTGGCGAGCGCCGGACCCTGGCCGGCGGTGGCCCGCGCCACGTCGACGCCGGCGGCCGGGTGCGAATCGTCGATGCGCGCGACCATGATCTGCACCGGGCTGATCGCCCCGTCGAAGACCTGGCCCTTCTTGGCCGAAAAGATCTGCTCGATCATTTCGGGCTGGATCTGCTTGCCCTGCTGCAGGGCCGCGCGGGTGATGCCGTTCAGCACCCCGGCCTTGACGTTGGCGGACGCGGCGGCGGCATCGAAGCTCTCGCCCTTCTGGATCGCCTGGACCAGCTGGTTGGCGCGATCGGCCAAAGCCTTGCCGAGCGCCTGCTGCATATAGGCCTGCACCAGCTGCGGCTTGATCTCGGCCAGGGTCGGCGTCCTCGGCGGACTTATCTTCTCGACGCGCAGGGCGAAGTATTCGCCGTTGCCCTCGTCCTCCATCTCGCTCTCGCCGCCCTGGGGCAGGGAGAAGGCCTCCTTGACCACCCTCGCGTCCAGGCCCGGGGCGGCCTGGCCGTTCAGGTCGCCGCCCTGGGCGGTGAACGGACCCACGGTGACCGGGGCGGCGCCGGCCGCCTTGGCCGAATCGGCCAGGCTGGCGCCGCTGTCGTGGACGTCGCCGTACTTCTTCACCCCGTCGAACACCTTCTGGATCGCCGCATCGGTCTTCACGTCGGCCTCCAGCTGCGGGCGCAGCGAGTCCAGCGTCGGCACGCTGGGCGGGGTGATCTTGGTCAGCTTGATCACCGCATAGCCGGCAAGACCGCTGGCGATCGGCCCCACCACCTGGCCGTTCTGGGCCGCGAAGGCCGCCTTGGCCACGTCCGGATCGACGATGCCGCCCTGCGGCTTGTCGTCGAAGCTGATCGGCGTGACCCCGGAACTCTTGGCGACCGCGTCGGGGACCTGGCCGGCCTTCAGCGCGGCGGCGATGGCGGCGGCCTTGGCGGCGTCCCGGGTGGAGAACTCGACCAGCGAGCGCTTCTCCGGCTGCGACAGGCTGTCCTTGCGGAAGGCGTAGAGCTTCTGCACCGCCGCCTCGTCCACCGGCATGGAGGGCGCGATCGCCTTGGCGCTGAAGCGCACCAGGCTGATCGTCCGCATCTCGGGCAGGTTCAGGCCTCTCTGGCTGATCAGGGCCTGCAGCTGGGCGTCGGTCGGCGGGGCCGGTTGCGGGACGCTCTTCGGATTGAGCACCAGGTAGCTGACATTGCGGCTTTCCAGCTCGTAGCCGGCGATCACGGCGCCATAGATGTCCGGGGTCTTCAGGCCGGCGGCGAGGCCGGCGGCCATCTGGTTCTGGGCGATGTCGTCGGCCACCAGGCTTTCGTACTGCGCCGCCGTCAGCCCCGCCGAAGCCAGCTTTTGCTGGTAGGTGTCCTTGTCGAACTGGCCGAGCGCGTTGAAGAAGCCGGGCTGCTGGCGCAGCTCGTTCAAGATCAGCTGCGGCGCCGGAACCAGGCCGATCCTGCGCAGGTATTCGGCGAAGGCTTCGCTGGCCTCGGCCTCGGTCAGGGCGCGCTGGTCGAGGCCGGCGGCGACCGCCTCCGCCAGGCTGACGTCCTGGCCGCCGTTTTGCTGAACCGCCTGCTGGCGCAGGCCCTCGAACACCCGCTTGAACTCGTTCGGCGAGGTCGAGTGCTGGCCGGCGGTGACCACGTCGTCGGTGAACTTGGGATGCAGCACGTCGCGAACGCCCCAGACGCTGAAGCTCACCACCAGAAGGCCGATCAGCACCTGGGCGACCCAGGACTTCGCAAAAGCGCGAATGGCGGCGAGCATTGAGGGCGATCCCGATCTATTTCGCGCCCGGACGGCCGCGGACCAGCGGTATAGTGGAGCGGCTCGGGCTGGAGCAAGCGTCCCGCGCCGATGGACTTGGAACCCGGCTTGAGAGAGTTAGGGCGGATCGCGGGCGGAAAACCGCTTCGCACTTTTCCTTAAGGCCGCTCCAGGGCGGACCGGATCAGGCTTTTCGAGGGGTCCATGCGCACGCCGCTGATCGCCGGCAACTGGAAGATGAACGGCCTTGGCCGCGACCTGGTCGAGGCGGGGCGGGTGGCCGACAGCCTGGCCGAGGCGCCGGCCCGCGGGCGGGTGGCCATCTGCCCGCCGGCGACCCTGCTCAGCCGCATGGCCGAGGCCCTGACCGGCTCGGCGGTGGCGCTGGGCGGCCAGGACTGCCACGCCGAGGCCTCGGGGGCCTTCACCGGCGACATCAGCGCCGAGATGCTGGCCGACGCCGGCGCGCGGCTGGTGATCGTCGGCCATTCCGAGCGCCGCATCGGGCACGGCGAGACCGACGCCATGGTCGCGGCCAAGGCGACGGCCGCGGCCCGGGCGGGGCTGGAGCCGATCGTCTGCGTCGGCGAAAGCCGCGCCGAACGCGATGCCGGGCGGACCCTGGAAGTGATCGCCGGCCAGGTCGCCGGCTCGGTTCCCGCCGATATGGCGGAGGGCGGCTTTGCGCTGGCCTATGAACCGATCTGGGCGATCGGCGCCGGCTCGACCCCGACCACGGAAGAGATCATCGCCGCCCACGCCGCGCTGCGCCAGGCGCTGATAGCGCGATGCGGCGGCGCCGGCCGCACGGCGCCGATCCTCTATGGCGGCTCGGTCAAACCCGCCAACGCCGCCGAGATCCTGAAACTGGCCGAGGTCGGCGGCGCCCTGGTCGGCGGCGCCTCGCTGAAAGCCGCCGACTTCCTGGGAATCATCCGGGCGGTCTAGGCGCGCTGGCGACGCGCATCCGTGGCATTACAGCGGCGCGCCGCGGCAGGTCAGGACCTCGGCGCGGCGGCTTTGTGCGCCGCTTGGCTCGAAGACCGGATGTATATCGAATCTTTATGCAGGTTCGGGCATTGTCGATTCTGGTTGCCGGGCTGGCGGCCTTGTTGGGCGCCGGTGCGTCGGCAAGTCCATGTGGAGTTCCATGAGTACCTCAGATTGGCCGCCCGCGCGGGCCCTCGCCGAAGACGCGCCGACCAGCGATGCAAAACCGTTGGGGGCGCCGCTCAGCTATCGCCAGATGGGCGGTCCGACCCGCAGGCACGACGGCGACGCCTCCCTGCTCCGGATCGGCCTGTGCTCCTCCCTGAGCCGCGGGTTCCTGCGCGATCTGATCCGCCATGTCCGCGCCGAGCTGGACGCGCCGGCCCTGACCTTCCTGGACGGGTCGCCGGACGACATCATCGAGGCGGTCAGCCTCGGCGACCTCGATATCGGCTTCGTCTACGGTTCGCACGACTGGATGGACCTCGAATCCGAGGAGCTGTGGCGCGAATCACTGATGGTCCTGATGCCCGACGGCTACAAGCTGTCGCGCGAAAGCGAGGTGAAGCCGACGGCGCTGCGCTCGGAGACCTTCCTGGTGGCCGGCGACGCCACGGACCGGGAGCTGCATATCGATCTTCTGGAGCGGGCGATCGGCGGGACCCCGGTGGTCCAGGCCGCGCCGGTCGAACGGGCGACCCTGATCGACCTGGTCAGCCTGGGCTTCGGCCTGGCGGTCACCGTCGATTCGGCCCTCGGCGTCTTCCATCCGGGCGTCACCTACCGGCCCATCGGCGCGCCGGTGGCGCCGATCAGCTTCGGCGCGGTCTGGAGCCGGGCCAACGGCAACGGCGAACTCGGGCCCTTCCTGGAAACCGCCCGCGAACTTTCCGCCGCCCGCCGCGCCTAAAGCAAAAGGCCGTAGAGCGCGCAGTCGCGGCGTTCGCCGTCACGCTCGACATAGCCGCGCAGCAGGCCCTCGCGCTTGAAGCCCAGCCGGTCGAGCAGGCGCATGGAGCGGATGTTGCCCAGGTGGGCGCGCGCCTGCAGCCTGCGCAGCCGGAGGCCTTGGGCGGCGTGACCGATCACCGCATGCATCGCCTCGTAGGTATAGCCCGCGCCCCAGTAGCGCCGCGCGACCATGAAGCCGACATCGGCGCGGCTGTGCCGGCGGTCGATCTCGGAAAGGTCGCACAGACCGATGACGGCGCCGCTGGACGCCAGCTCCATGGCCCAATAGCGCGCCTTGTCCTGTTCGGTCTCCTCGAGCTCCTGCTCGACGATCTCGGCGGTCACCGCCGGGTCGTCGACCACGGCGGAGTCCCAGAAGGCCATCACCTCGATATCGCTCATCATCTGGTGCACGGCCGGGACGTCGCGCGGCTCCAGCGGCCTCAGGCTCAACCGTTCGGTCTTGAGAATCATGATGGCGGCCTCACATACCGGGCGGCGGCCCGTCCCTAGCGCCCCTGGCGACGAGGTGATAGAGGGGCCGGCTGTCCGGCCAGACGGCCAAAACGCATTTATCCAAGAGTTCGCTCCCCAATGCTGCTCGACATTCTCCTGGCGATCCTGATCGTGGTCTGCCTGTCGCTCATCGGCGTCATCCTGCTGCAGCGGTCCGAGGGTGGGGCGCTGGGCATGAGCGGCGGCGGGCCGGGCGCTTTTATGACCGCGCGCGGCACCGGCGACCTGCTCACCCGCACCACCCAGATCCTGGCGGCGCTGTTCTTCGGGCTCTGCCTGGCCATGACGCTGATCAGCGGCCACAACCACGCCGCCGCCTCCCTGGTCGACAAGCTGAAGCTGAACGCCCTTGGCGCGACCTCGTCCGAGAAACCGCTGTCCGGCGCCCCCGGCCTTCCCGGCGGGCCGTTGAACAACCCGGCGGCGCCGTTTGGCGCGCCGGCCGCGCCGTTCGGCGCGTCGCAGCCGCAACCGCAATCTCAGGGCAATTCGCTCAATCTGCTCGGCAATCCGCAGGTTCCGCTCGCCGCCCCGGTCGCCCGTCCGACGGCGGCTCCCGCCCCGAAGCCCGCCGCGGCTCCGGCGCCGAAGGCCGTCAAGCCGGCGAAGCCCGCGCCGACGTCCAAGCCCGTCGAGGCCAAGCCCGCCGCGGCGGCGTCCTCCGCCCCGGCGCCGGCGGTGACGCCCGCGCCGCTGACCGTGCCGCCGCCGCCCTCGGCTTCGCCGGCCGCCGGCGGGGCCGGCAATTCGACCTCGGGACAGTAAAGCTGTGGGCATTCGACGCGCCCCCGTCGATGACGCGGGCGCGGCCCGCGAATCAGCGCTAACCTGAGCGCCCATGGCCCGGTACATCTTCATCACCGGCGGCGTGGTCTCCTCTCTCGGAAAGGGTCTCGCGTCCGCGGCGCTCGGCGCGCTGTTGCAGGCGCGCGGCTATACCGTGCGGCTGCGCAAGCTCGATCCCTATCTGAACGTTGATCCGGGCACGATGAGCCCATACCAGCACGGCGAGGTGTTCGTGACCGACGACGGGGCCGAGACCGACCTCGACCTCGGCCACTATGAGCGGTTCACCGGCGTCTCGGCCACCAAGGCCGACAACATCACCACCGGCCGGGTCTACCAGACCATCCTGGAGAAGGAGCGGCGAGGGGATTATCTCGGCGCCACCGTGCAGGTGATCCCGCACGTCACCGACGAGATCAAGCGCTTCATCCTGTCCGATGCCCGCGACGAGGCCGGCCGCGAGCCGGACTTCGTGCTGGTCGAGATCGGCGGCACGGTCGGCGACATCGAGGGGCTGCCGTTCTTCGAGGCGATCCGCCAGCTGGGCCAGGAGCTGCCCAGGCGCCACGCCTGCTTCGTGCACCTGACGCTCCTGCCGTTCATCAAGACCGCCGGCGAGATGAAGACCAAGCCGACCCAGCACTCGGTCAAGGAGCTGCGCTCCATCGGCATCCAGCCGGACATCCTGCTCTGCCGCTGCGAACAGCCGATCCCGCCGGGCGAGAAGCGCAAGATCGCGCTGTTCTGCAACGTCCGCGAAAGCGCCGTCATCCAGGCCCTGGACGCCAAGAGCATCTATGCCGTTCCGCTGGATTACCACCGGCAGGGGCTGGACGCCGAGGTGCTGTCGGTGTTCGGCATGACCGACGCGCCGGCGCCCGACCTGGCGCGCTGGGAAGCGATCACCGAGACCCTGGCCCACCCGGACGGCGATGTGACCATCGCGGTGGTCGGCAAGTACACGGTGCTGAAGGACGCCTACAAATCCCTGATCGAGGCCCTGATGCATGGCGGCGTCGCCAACAATGTCGGCGTCAATATCGACTGGGTGGAATCCGAGGAGCTGGAGGCCGATCCGCGGGCGGCGGTCGAGCGGCTGGAGAACGCCGACGGGGTGCTGGTGCCCGGCGCCTTCGGCGAGCGCGGCTCCGACGGCATGGTGCGGGCGGTGCGCTTCGCCCGCGAGCACGACGTGCCCTATTTCGGCGTCTGTTTCGGCATGCAGATGGCGGTGATCGAGGCGGCCAGGAACCTGGCCGGCATCGCCTGCGCCTCATCCAGCGAGTTCGGCCCGACCGACGAGCCGGTGGTGGGGCTGATGACCGAATGGACGCAAGGCAACGAGCGCATCCGCCGCCAGGAGGGCGACGACCTGGGCGGCACCATGCGGCTGGGCGCCTATGAGGCGATGCTGGCGCCGGATTCGAAGATCGCCGGCATCTATGGCGCCTCCACCATCTTCGAGCGCCACCGGCATCGCTACGAGGTCAATATCGGCTATCGCGAGCGGCTGGAGCGGGTGGGGCTGAAGATGGTCGGCCTGTCGCCGGACGGGGTGCTGCCGGAGACGGTGGAGCGCCACGACCATCCCTGGTTCGTCGGCGTGCAGTTTCACCCGGAGCTGAAGAGCCGGCCCTTCGCGCCGCACCCGCTCTACGCCAGCTTCATCGGCGCGGCGAAGACCAAGAGCCGGCTGGTGTAAGCGGTGCTGTCGGCCGATGACATCCGGCGCCTGGCGCTCGAGTTGCCGGAGACCGAAGAAGCCGACCACCACGGCAAGGCCGCCTTCTGCGTCGCCAGGAAGATCATCTGCACGGTCCACACCGACCCGCCGCGCCTGATGGTGAAACTGGACCCCGAGGATCAGCACAATCTGACCGAAGCCCATCCCGGCGTCGTCGAGCCGGTTCCCGGCTATTGGGGCCGCAAGGGCTCGACCTTCGTGCGCTACGAACAGGCCGACGAGGCCATGCTGCGCACGCTGCTCTGGCTCGCCTGGACCCACGTGGCGCCGAAAAAGCTGGTCAAGGCCTCCAGGCTGGCCATGTGATGAAGGGCTCTGTCGAAATCGGCTGAGGTCGAACGTCATGGGGTCGGCGTCGAGAGGACGCCGCGACCTTCACGGAGACTTCCGATGCAGTATCTTCTGATGATCTACGACGATGAATCCGCCTTCGCCAAGGCGAAGCCCGATGACTTGGGCCAACTGATGGCCGCCTATCAGGCCTATACCGAGGCCTTGAACGCTTCTGGCGTCATGGTGGGCGCCAACCGGCTGCGCGACAGCAGCGGCGCCACGACGGTCAGGGTGGCCGACGGCAAGACCCAGGTGCTCGACGGCCCCTACGCCGAGACCAAGGAACAGCTCGGCGGCTACTATCTCATCGACGTCCCGGACCTGGACGCGGCCCTAAGCTGGGCGGCGCGCTGCCCCGGCGCCTCGACCGGGATCATGGAAGTGCGGCCGATCTACTAGGCGCGCGTGGCGGGGTCGCGGGACACGGGCGAAGCGGCCAAAGACAGGGCGGCCAGGGCGGCCGAGGCTGCCGCTCGCGCCAGTTACGGCAAGCTTGTCGCCTGGCTCGCGGCCCAGACCCGCGATGTCGCCGCCGCCGAGGATGCCCTGGCCGAGGCCTTCGCCAGCGCGCTGGAGACCTGGCCGGTCAAGGGCATGCCTCGTTCGCCGGAGGCGTGGCTGCTGGCGGCGGCCCGACGACGCGCCATCGATGCATCGCGGCGCGCTCGCACCCGCTCCCAGGCCGAACGCGAGATCGTCATGCGCATCGAGGAACTTGAAGCGGAGGCGGGAAGGGACGGTGTCCACGGCGACGAGCGGCTCGGCCTGATCTTCGCCTGCGCCCACCCAGCCATCGACGCCGGCGCGCGGGCGCCGCTGATCCTGCAGACCATACTGGGGTTCGACGCGGCCGCCATCGCCTCGGCCTTCCTGGTCTCCCCGGCCAGCATGAGCCAGCGGCTGGTGCGGGCCAAACGCAAGCTCCGCGACGCCGGCATACCTTTCGTCGTTCCCGAGGCCGCTGAACTGCCGGCCCGGCTGGATGCGGTGCTGGACGCGGTCTATGCGGTCTTCACCCAAGGCTGGGCCGATCCGGCTGGAGTCGATCCGAAGTCGCGCGGCCTGACCGAAGAGGCGATCTGGCTGGCAAGGCTGCTCACCGCGATCCTGCCGGAGGAACCTGAGACGGCGGGGCTGGCCGCGCTGATGCTCTACGCGGAGGCCCGGCGCGGGGCGCGGCGGACGCCCGCCGGTGAGTTCGTGCCGCTGTCCGAGCAGGATACCGCCGCCTGGGACTCGGCCCTGATCGACGAGGCCGAAGCGCTGATCCATCGCGCGGCAGCCCATCGGCGCCCCGGCCGCTTCCAGATCGAGGCGGCGATCCAGTCGGCGCACGCGAATCGTCGCCGCACCGGAGTCACCGACTGGCTGGCCATCGCCGGGCTCTACGAGGCGCTGTTTGCGCTGACGGGCTCAGTTGTGGTGGCCATCAACCGCGCCGTCGCCATCGGCGAGGCTAGTGGACCACGCGCCGGCTTGGCGGCGCTGGACGAAGCTTGCGACGAAAACCGCTTGGCGGCCTACCAGCCCTACTGGGCGGCGCGGGCCGAGCTTCTGGCTCGAATCGGGGACGTGGGAGCGGCTCACGCCGCCTACGACCGCGCCATCGGCCTGGAAAGCGACCCTGTGCTGCGCCGTTTCCTGCAGGACCGCCAGGGTGCGCTGGACCGGCTTCCTTGAAACCCGGCGCGGTTTCAGGCATAGAGCCGCGCCCTAGTCGTCACGTCGTTCGAAAAGTCTCCCCATGGCCGTTCCCAAACGCAAAGTCTCTCCCTCGCGCGCCGGCATGCGCCGTTCGCATCACGCGCTGAAGCCGAACAGCTATATCGAGGACAAGGAGACGGGCGAGCTGCGCCGTCCGCACCACATCGACCTGAAGACCGGCATGTACAAGGGCCGCCAGGTTCTGACGCCCAAGGAAGACTAGCGGCGAGCTGCTTATCGCCGCGAGGCGAACCCCGGCGGTCATGGCGCGACTTGTCCGGGCCACACGATCACCGACTCTGATCAGTGCCTGTGGATCCCCCGCATTCCGCCGCTTCGCGGCTCCAGCGGGGATGACCATTATTTTTGGCGCCGGCTCGAACGAACATCGCCAAGGCTTTCCTTTGGGGCCGCCGCTGGGCTAACACCCGCGCGCCGCCGCAACCGCAAGGGAAAGCCCGTGACCGAAATCGTCGACATCACCGCCCGCGAAATCCTCGACAGCCGCGGCAATCCGACGGTCGAGGTGGACGTGACGCTGGAAGACGGCTCGTTCGGCCGCGCCGCCGTGCCGTCGGGCGCCTCCACCGGCGCGCACGAGGCGACGGAAAGGCGTGACGGCGACGCCGGGCGCTATGGCGGCAAGGGCGTCCGCCAGGCGGTGGACGCGGTCAACGGCGAGATGTTCGACGCCCTGTCCGGCTTCGACGCCGAGGACCAGCGGCGCATCGACGAGATCCTGATCGCCCTGGACGGCACGCCGAACAAGGGCCGGCTAGGCGCCAACGGCATCCTCGGCGTCTCGCTGGCGACAGCCAAGGCCGCGGCGATCTCGGCCGCCCTGCCGCTCTACAAATATGTCGGCGGCGTCGGCGCCCACATCCTGCCGGTGCCGCAGATGAACATCATCAACGGCGGCGCCCATGCCGACAATCCGATCGACATCCAGGAGTTCATGATCCTGCCCACCGGCGCGGAGAGCTTCGCCGAGGCGCTGCGCATGGGCGCGGAGATCTTCCACAGCCTGAAGTCGGCCCTGAAGGCGGCCGGCCATTCGACCAATGTCGGCGACGAGGGCGGCTTCGCCCCCGACCTGGCCTCGGCGGAAGCGGCGCTCGACTTCATCGTCAAGGCCGGCGAGAGCGCCGGCTATGCGCCCGGCCGCGATTTCAACCTCGGCCTCGACCCGGCTTCGAGCGAGTTCTTCAAGGGCGGCCGCTACGAGATGACCGGCGAAGGCAAGTCGCTGGACCAGGCGGGCATGGTCGACTACCTGGCCGGCCTGGTCGCCAAGTTCCCGATCATCTCCATCGAAGACGGCATGGCGGAGGACGATTTCGCCGGCTGGAAGCTGATCACCGAGCGGCTGGGTGGCAAGATCCAGCTGACCGGCGACGACCTTTTCGTCACCAACACCGCCCGGCTGGCCGAAGGCATCAAGGGCGGCCTGGCCAACTCGATCCTGATCAAGGTCAACCAGATCGGCACCCTGACCGAGACCCTGGACGCCATCGCCATGGCGCATCGCGCGGCCTACACGGCGGTGATGTCGCACCGCTCGGGCGAGACCGAGGACAACACCATCGCCGACCTCGCCGTCGCCGCCTCCTGCGGCCAGATCAAGGCCGGCTCGCTTTCCCGTTCCGACCGGCTGGCCAAGTACAACCAGCTGCTGCGCATCGAGGAGGAGTTGGGCGACCAGGCCGTCTATGCGGGCGAGGGCGCGTTTCGCCGGCTGGGTTAGGCGATCGGCAAGCAATTTGCGCCAGGGTCGGCGCGATCCTGGAGCCCGCCATGACCCTGACCGAAGCTCTAGCCGCGCTCGACGGCAAGCCGGACCTGAGCGCCGACGACGCCGTCGCCATCCGGCGCATCGTCTTTTCGGGCGACTGCACGGTCAGCCAGGACGAGGCTGACGCGCTCTTCAAGCTCAACGCCGACGCCGGCGAACTGTCGCCGGAATGGAGCGCGCTCTTCGTCGAGGCCATGGTCGACCATGTGGTCCGCCAGGCGGCGCCCGAAGGCTATGTCGACGAGGCCAAGGCCGACTGGCTGATCGCCTCGGTCTCGAAATACCGCCGCCTGCGCGCCGACGAGATCGAGATGCTGATCTACGTGCTGGAGCAGGCCGATCAGACGCCGGCCAAGCTGTCGGCATTCGTGCTGGCGATGCTGAAGTCGCTGATCCTGTGGAAGGCCGAGCACCAGGGGCGGGTCTCGCCCGAGGACGTCGAGCGCCTGCGCCGGGCGCTCTACGCCGCCGGCGGCGAGGCCAGCGACGGCGTCACCCGCCACGAAGCGGACCTTTTGTTCGACATCAACGATGCGCTGAAGACCACGCCCGCCGAGCCGGCCTGGACCGACCTTTTCGTGCGCGGCGTCGCCAACGCGGTGCTGTTCAAGGCGCTGTGGACGCCGGACGCCGCCGCCGAGACCAAGCGCGAAGCCTGGCTGGAGGACACCAGCATCCATCCGTTCGCGCGGCTCGCCGGACTCGCCCACGCCAAGGCGACCGGCGCTGGAATGATCGAGGGCCTGCGCGAGGTGATCCACTGGGACTTCGCCAATCACGACCTGGAGCCGGCGGAGGCCGCCGACGAGGCGCTGGAGGCCGACGCCGGGCAGCTGACCGCGGAGGAAGCCCAGTGGCTGGCCGGCCGGATCGGCCGCGACGGCCGCCTCGACGCCAATGAGCGCGCCCTCGTCGCCTTCATCCGCGACAATGCGCGAACCGTCGACCCGTCGCTGCAAAGCCTGATCGACCAGCTGGACGCTCCGGCCGCGGCGCCGGCCCCGCCGCCCGCGGCGACCGCCGCGCCCGTCGTCTTCGGCCGCCGCAACGCCGCACCCGCGGCTGGCTGAACCTTACCCATCCAACCAATGTCGGCCAGGCGTGCGACCCCTTCTGCCCTGGCGGGAAGGATCAGACGTTCACCCCGGCGCATCGCATTGGACCTCGGCGCGCAGCCCGCTAAGAAGGAAGCGGGCAACCGGGACGGCCGATGAGCGAGCGGTTTACAGCTGAGCACCTTGAAGCGTGGCGGCGCGATGGCGGCGTGTCGATCCGTGACTTCTTCACGCCCGACGAGGTCGCCGCCGTGGTCGCCGACTTCGAGCAGGTGTTCGGCCGCAGCGAAGGCGCCGCCGAGAGCCTGAACAAGAAACGCGAAGGCGAGGTCGGCCGCTTCAACGCCGCCCAGTTCAAGACCTTCGAGGCGGTGCCGTTCGACTGTTCGCCGGCGCTGAACCTGATCGGCGTGCATCCGGCCCTGATCGATTTCGCCCGGCGGGCCCTGAGCGCCGAGCGGGTGCACCTCTACCAGTGCCAGGCCTGGGCCAAGTTCACCGGCGACGCCGATTACGACCAGCCCTTCCACACCGACTTCGCCAACCACACGCTGGTGGCCCCGGCGGAGGACGCCCACCTGAATTCGGTGACCATCCTCTGCTATTTCAGCGACGTCACCGAGGCGCACGGGCCGGCCCATTACGTGACGCGGCCGGACAGCGCCAAGGTCGCCGGACCGGAAGCGAGCCTTTGCCGGGATCCCGAGGCGCAGTCGCGGCTGCAGGCGAGCCTGCGCCAATACGAGCGCTCCAGCGCCGCGCCGGCGGGCGCCATCTTTCCCTATGGCATCGACGTCTATCACCGCGGCACCAACATGACCGCGCCGCACGGGCGCCGCTATGCGGTGATGGCCTGCTTCAAGGACGCGGCGAACGATTCCATCGGCTATCACGCATGGCCGTTCCACCAGTCCAAGCCATGGGCGCGGATCTTCGACCATGCGACGCCAGAGCAGCTCGCCTGTTTCGGCGTGCAGCCGCCGGGCCATCCGTTCTGGACCGAGGTGACCCTGAACAGGGCGCAGGCGCGCTATCCGAACTGGGACCTGACGCCCTATCGGCAGGCCGTGCAGGCCTAGGGAATGGCCAACCCCGTCCTGGTCGAGCTCACCCGTGGCGGCCGGGTGGAGAGCTGGCATCGCGGCGCGGTCGCCATCGCCGATGCGTCCGGTCGGCTCATCTGGTCCGCCGGCGACATCGACCAGCCGGTCTTCGCCCGCTCGGCGCTGAAGATGCTGCAGGCCCTGCCGCTGGTGGAGAGCGGCGCGGCGGACGCCTTCAACGTCTCGCCGCCGGAGCTGGCCCTCGCCTGCGCCTCCCACAGCGGCGAGCCCTTCCATGTCGACGCCGTCGCCGCCTGGCTGGAGCGGATCGGCTGCGACGAGGCCGACCTGGCCTGCGGCGCCCACGTCCCGGGCAATGCGGTGGCGGCCCAGACGCTGCTGCGCGAAGGCGCCATGCCCTGCCGGCTGCACAACAACTGCTCGGGCAAGCATGCGGGATTCCTGACCGTCGCGCGGCGGCTGGGGGTCGACACCCGCGGCTACGAACAGCCGGATCATCCGGTGCAGCGCCTGGCGCTGGGCGCCATCGCCGAGATGTGCGGGCTGGATGCGGCCGCTCTGCCGATCGGCGTCGACGGCTGCACCGCTCCGGCGGCGGCGACGCCGCTCAGCGCGCTGGCGGCGGCCATGGGCAGGATCGCCGATCCGTCGAGCCTGGCGCCGGCGCGGGCCGAGGCGGCGCGGCGGCTCTATGCGGCGGTGCGGGCCAATCCGCTCTACGTCGCTGGGACCGGGCGGGCCTGTACCGCGCTGATCGAGGCGGCCGGAGGCAAGGCCACGGTGAAGACCGGCGCGGAAGGCGCCTTCGTCGCCGTGCTCGGCGAACTCGGTCTCGGCGTCGCGCTGAAGATCGACGACGGCGCCGGGCGCGCCTCCGAGACGGCCGTCGCAGCGATCCTGGCCTCACTCCGAGTCGTCGACGGCGCCGATCCCGCCGTCCAGGCGTTGGCCGAAGCCGAGGTTCTGGACACGACGGGCAGGGTGGTCGGCGCGCGCCGGCCGTCGCCCTGGCTCGCCGCCGAGCTGACCGGCGCGGTCTCCGCGATCATCGCGGCGGCTTAGCATCCCCGCTGCAGCGGGAAACAGACAGCTAGCGGCTAGTGTGGCTTGGATTCGGGCTGCTGGTTCGGTTGCGAACCCTGCGCCGCCCGCGCGGCGGCGGCCGCTTCGGCCTCGTGCTCAGACTTGAAGTCCGCCGCCCAGACGACGGTCTTCAGCACCTCGGCGTTGTCGGCGACGGGATAGGCCTTGAAGGCCAGGCGCTGGCCGGCCTTGACCAGCACCTGCACGCTCTGGCCGGCGCGAAGCTGGGATTCCAGGGGCAGGGGGCCGTCCTGCGCCTTGGCCGACTGGCCGCCGACGTCGATGCAGGCGGTGAGCGTTCCGCCGTCGGCCGTGGCTATGGCGACCGCCTTCATGGCGATATGCACCACCATGTCGCGGTCGCGCTCGATCCAGGTCTCGGTGCCGTTCGAGCCCGAGGCGATCAGCGCCGCGCCGCTCGGCATCTTCAGGAAGTCCTCGTCCGCTTCGTTCAGCTTGTAACGCGCCATGGCCGCCTCTCCGAGATCAGGTGGAGGTTGAACGCGGCTCGGGCCGACTGGCTGCATCCTTGGGCTCGAACTCTTCCCTGATCGCGCTGATTTCCTCGCGTTGCGCCCGCAGCGTCTCCTGGGCGCGCTCCAAGACCTGGCGCGCCTTTTCAGGCAGCTGGTCGTCGTCGATGGCCTCGGCGAACTGATTGGAGATGAAGGTCTCGCCCCGCTCGACCTCCTCGATCACCGGCTTGTCGCTCGCGCCGCCGCCGATGCGGTCGCGAAGCTCCAGGAAGGCGCGATGGGCGCGGCCCCGGAACGAGGGCTTGTCCCACGGCTCGCCGCCGAAGCCGCGCACCTCCGCCTTCAGCGCTTCCACAAGCTTTTGGCGCTCTTGCGCGCGATCCCTGAACAGGCTCTGGAACCGCGGATTGCGCGCCAGCTCGGCGGCCTTCTCATAGCCGCCGATACTGTCGATGGCGGTCTCGATCAGGGTGTTGAGCGCCTGGACCGCATACTCATCGCTTTGCGGAGGGACTTCGGTCATGGCCGGTCTTCCGATAGAGGACAGAGCCTCAAACCTTTGCAGCGGCTTTGCGTTCCATGGCCGGCCTGAGCGGCGGATTTGCGGCCGCGAACCACACCGTCAACCCTCCGTTAAGCACGTTGCGGCAGATTGGACGCTTTCCGGCTCTGCTCCCATGCTCGCGCGCCTCAGATCCTATATCCCCACCGCCATCCTGGCGTTCCTGATCTTCTATTTCGGGTTCCAGGCGCTGACCGGCGACCGGGGCCTGCTTTCGCGCACCCAGCGCGCCGCCATGCTGCAGGAAAAGTCCACCGAACTGGCCGCGCTGACGGCCGAACGCGAGGATCTGCAGCGCCGCGCCCAGCTTTTGCGCGACCAGAGCCTGTCGGCCGATCTTTTGGATGAGCGCGCGCGTTCCCTGCTAGGCTTGGCCGATCCCAGGGACTATGTGATCCGCACCGGCCGCTAGCCCGCGATCCCCGCGCGCCAAGAACCTTCCGCCGCCCCGCGGGTTCTTCGAAAAGGCCACGGAGAGCAGAGGAATGGCGCGCGCCGCGGCCAAGCACACGACCAGAGCCAAGCCGACCGCGAGCGCCAGCGCGGACAAGGACCAGCTGCTCGGCTTCTATCGCCAGATGCTGCTGATCCGCCGCTTCGAGGAGCGCGCCGGCCAGCTCTACGGCATGGGTCTGATCGGCGGCTTCTGCCACCTCTATATCGGCCAGGAAGCCATCGCCGTGGGCATGCAGTCGGTGAAAGAGCCCGGCGACCAGATCATCACCGGCTATCGCGCCCACGGCCACATGCTGACCTGCGGGGTCGATCCGAAGGCGGTGATGGCCGAGCTCACCGGCCGCGAAGCCGGGGTCGCCAAGGGCAAGAGCGGCTCGATGCACATGTTCCAGCCGAAAAAGGATTTCTACGGCGGCCACGGCATCGTCGGGGCCCAGGTCTCGCTCGGCACGGGCCTCGCCCTGGCCAACCGCTACGCTAAGAACGGCAAGGTCGCCTTCGTCTATTTCGGCGACGGCGCCGCCAACCAGGGCCAGGTCTATGAGAGCTTCAACATGGCCGAGCTGTGGCGGCTGCCGGTGGTCTATCTGATCGAGAACAACCAGTACGCCATGGGCACCAGCGTCGAGCGCTCGTCGGCCGAGACCCACCTCTACAAGCGCGGCGCCAGCTTCGACATTCCCGGAGCCGAGGTCGACGGCATGGACGTCGGCGCCGTGCGCGAGGCCGGCGCCAAGGCCGCCGAGCATGCCCGGTCGGGCAAGGGGCCCTTCATCCTGGAGATGAAAACCTACCGCTACCGCGGCCATTCCATGAGCGATCCCGGCAAGTACCGCACCCGCGAGGAGATCGACGAGGTGCGCAAGACCCGCGACCCGATCGACCATCTGCAGGAACGGCTGGAGAAGGAAGGCCTCGCCGACGAGGCGCAGCTGAAGGCCATCGACGCCGAGATCCGCAAGATCGTCGCCGACGCCGCCGAGTTCGCCCGAACCACCCCCGAGCCCGACCCCCGCGAGCTCTATACCGACGTCTATGTGGAGACGGCCGCGTGACCGACGTTCTGATGCCGGCTCTGTCGCCGACCATGGAGGAAGGCACGCTGGCCAAGTGGCTGGTGAAGGCCGGCGACAAGGTGCGCTCCGGCGACGTGATCGCCGAGATCGAGACCGACAAGGCGACCATGGAGGTCGAGGCGGTCGACG
>DATAYM010000092.1:0-161141 GCA_036272595.1 Caulobacteraceae bacterium | reverse complement strand
CGCCTGTTGCACCACCGACTGGGCTTCCGGCGTCAGCACGTACTGATCGAACGGGAAGTAGACCACGAAGTCCTTGGCCACGGGCGCCGGAGGCGGCGGGGGTGGCGGCGGGGGCGGCGGCGGCGGAGGGGGCGGCGGCGGGGGTGGCGGCGGCGGCGGCGGGGGTGGCGGCGGCGGAGCCGCACCGAACTTGTAGGTCAGCCGCCCGGTCACCGACTGGTCGGCGAAGTCGCCGTTGAAGCGGGCGTCATAGCCGACGCGCCACTCGAAGCTCTCGTGGAAGCCGCCCATCAGGGCGACCCCGACCACGGCGGCGTCGCGCGACTGGAAGGCGCTGATGACCGGGAAGTTGGCCCCTGCGGGCGCATTGGCGAAACCGGCGTCGTAGGTGGCGCGCTCGGCGTCGAAGCCGTGTTCCCAGGCCACCGTCAGTTGCGGATGCACCACGCCGACATCGCCGGTCACGCGCAGGCCGAGGTCGGTGTAGACGTTCGGCGCATCCCCGCCGCGGATGGTCAGGTTGGCGCCCGGCACGCCGGTCTCGGTGTTCCGGTCAAGCCTCGCATCGGCGTAGCCGACCCCGACGTACGGGGTCGCCGTCACCATGCCGAATTCGCGCGGCAGGCCGAACTCGCCATAGGCGTTGAAGACGTCTGCGCCGAGCTTGGTGCTGGTCCGGCCCACCACCGAGGTCACCGCCCCGCTGCCGACGACGAAGCCGCCCGTGTTCGGAACGATGTCGATATTGCGGTGGCCGTCGCCGTTGTACTGGGCGTAGCCGACAATGCCGCGCAGGTACCAGTCGCCCGGTTCGAACGAGCTGTACACCGCGGCCTGCCAGCCGCTGCTCCTGATCTGGGCCCCCGTGGTCCGGAACGACAGGTCGTCCTGGACATAGCCGCCGGCGGCGCCGATGACCCAAGGAGCGGAGACGGCGTAGTCGCCGCCGAACATGATGGAGTCCTCGGTCGTATTGTACCGCGGCGCCTCCACATCGCCGGAGTGCTCGCCCCAGTCGCCGGTCACCCGGCCCCAGACCGAACCCAGGCCCGGCGTCCGGCAACTGGCCGGGGAGCCGGTCGCGTAGTGATAGTCATCCGAGCAATCGATCCGTTCGCTGATGATCCGGTCGAAGTCCTGGGTCGACCATTGCAGCGACTGCAGGTAGTCGGCGTATTCGGCCCCGGCCAGCTGGTCGAGCACGTGCGGGTAGGCCGCGGCGTTCTGCGTCAGCAGGTTGGTGACCAGGTTGCCGAACGCGCCGGTCAGCGAGGTCGAATAGACCTTCTCGATGCCGGTCGCGGCCGACCTCTGGTTGATGGTCAATCCGCTGATGGCGTTGAACGGCACCCGCGTGATGTTCAGGATCGCCATGGTCGGCGTGTAGGTGACCACCGGCGCCAGGAAGATCGAGCCCGAGGTGACGCTGGAGAAGGTCCCCGACACCAAGCCGCCCGTGCTGTTGCCCGCTGTCGGGTCGATCGCGGTGTCGACGATGGTGTACGGGCCGTAGCTGTTCGCCACCAGGCCGATATCCGGGCGAAGCACCAGCGCCCCGGCGAGCGTGGCCTTGTTGGCGAAGATTTCCGGGTTGTGCGGCGAGGTGGTCGCGTTGCCGGCGGCGGCCGGCAGTTCGAGCGTCAGCGTGCTGCCCGCCTGGTCGTTGAACTGGTTGGCCCAGCCCCCGGCGGCGAACGGAACGCCGCCGACCAGGGTGTCGGGCAGGAAGAGGTTGCCGCCGCTGGCGATGGTCAGGTTGCCGACATAGTTGGGGTCGTTGATCAGGCCGTTGAGGTCGGTCTCACCGTTCGAGATGGTGATCACGTCCGGGCTGCTGATGTTGATGTCCCCGAAGATGTGGCCGACCTTGCTCGTGCCCTTCAGGTCGATGTCCACGGCGTTCGGCGCGTCGGTGGTGTCGATCGCCACGCCATGGGTGAAGGTGGCCCCGCCGTCGGTCGAAACCGAAGCCGAGATCGTGCCGCCATCGTTGACGACGGTCGCCACGTCCGAAGCGGTCGGCGTGAAAACGCCCGAGTTCGACTCAAGCTTTATGCCGGTTGCGGTCGTATTCCCGATCCCGCCTGTCGCCGACACCTGGATCAGCCCTGAGTTGCTGATCGTTGCGTTGTTGACGTCGGCCTGCGCGACAACCCCCGCCGCGCTGGCCGGAGCCGAGGTCCCCGCGGCATTGGCGGAAACGACCATCTTGCCGGAACTGGTGTTGGTTATCGTACCCGCCAGATTGCCCGCCGTAACCATCAGGCCCAACGCGCTGGCTTCAGCGAACGCGTCGGACACCGCCTTGGCCCCGACGGTGAAGGCGCCGCTGTTCACCACTGCGGCATGAAGGGTCTCCGCCGGACTGGTGTCGGCGCTCCAGCCCTGGGCATAGGCGACGGCGTCCGCGCTGGCGCCATGCGCGGTGGCCGTCGCGGTGACTGTAAAGGTCCCGCTGTTGTTCAAGATCGCGGTGTTGGTGGCGCCGCCATGGATGTACTGGGTGCCGCCATAGGCGTCCGCCTTGGCCTTGCCCTCCGTGGTGCCGTTGGCCGTGGCGACAGCGGCGACATTGTAGACGCCGCTGTTGGTGAAATTGCCGGTGGCGGTGGTCCCGACGAACCCGTCGCCGGTCACGTCCTGGTAGACGCCATAGCTGACGCTGGCGAAGGCGTGCGCGACGTTGCCGGTGGCCGTCGCCGTGGCCAGGAAGCTCATCGAACCGCTGTTGTTCACCACCGCCGAGTCGGTGTCGGCGCCGTTGACGTACTGGACGATGGCGTATTTCACCTCGGCCGAGGCGTTGGCGGTCTGGGCGGCGGAAGCGTTGGCCAGGGCGCTGATCTTCAGCGAGCCGGAATTCTGCACCAGGGCGCTGGCGCTGCTGGTCGTCCCCGAGGCGGTGACGGTCTGGGCGACGCCGTGGGCGACGAAGGCGGTGGCGGTGGCCGCCGTGCCGGCGATGGCCGTGGCCTGAGCGCCGAGGGTCATGTTGCCGCTGTTGGTCAACGAGGCCAGGCCGACGAGACCGTTCTCGACATACTGCTGGATGGCGTAGCCGTCCGTGCTGCCGGCGAACGAAAGCGGACCGGCGCTAAGGACGTTCAGGGACAGCAGACCGCTGTTCTTGATCGGGCCGCAAACCGTGGAGCCTTCGATCTGGAGTCCCTGCTCCGAGTTGCTGCAGCCGGCGATGTCCGCGTGGGCCGTGGCGTTGCCGGTCGGATCGGCATAGGCGAGCGCCATGATGCTGAGATTGCCGCTGTTGTTCAGCAGATCGGTCCCGACGCCGTCGAACGTCTTGGCGCCCTGATCGATGCCGATACGGATACTGCCGGTGGCGGCGGCGTCGTTCTTGGCCAGGGCGGAAGCCGAAGCCAATATGTTCAGGGCCCCGGAGTTGGTCAGGTTGGCCGTGGAACTGGCGCCCGAGAAGGCATACTGCGATATGCCCTCGCCGATGAGGCCGTAGGCCGTGGCGTCGCCCGAGCCCGAGGTCGCCTTCCCGAGCGCCTGCAGCTGCAACGTGCCGCTGTTGGACAGGGTCGCCGAGGCGGTGGAACCCGCCGCGCTCGTCGCATAGGGATATTGACCGATGAGGGGATCGGACGTCCTGGCTCCGGCGAAGGCATAGGCGCCGGTCTCGCCGACAGCCGTCGCGGAGAACGAAATCGACAGATTGCCGCTGTTGACCAGGTTCGTGGTCGCGAAATTCGCATAGCCCTCGACGTATTGCTCGATGCCGTAGCTGTCGTACGCCGCCGTGGCCTGCGCATGGCCGGCGATGGCCGCGGCGCTGGCGCTGGCGCTGATCGACAGCGCACCGCTGTTGGTCAGGCTCGCAAGACCGGTGCTGCCGGTGGTGTCTTCGATGCTCGCGTGCTGGTAGACGATGGCGTCGTTGAACTCGGCGTATGCGTCGGCATAGTGAGGCGCGGAAGCCGTGGCGCTGGCGGCGATCGTAAGATTGCCGCTATTGCTCAGCAAGAGTTGGCCGAAGTTCGTGTATCGGGCTCGCTGTTCAACGACTCGGGAGTCGAAATAGGCCTCGGCCCTGGCGGCGCCGACCGTCCCGGTGGTGTTTCCGGTCGCTGCGGCGAGCGCCTCGATGGTCAGGGCGCCGCTGTTGGTCAGGTTGGCGACCGCCGTTCCCGAAGCGCTGCTGTCGTTCGAGACGTACTGGTAGATCGCCGTGTCGTTATAGATGGCGGAGGCGTGGGCCCAGTTGGGCGCCGCGGCGTTCGCGCTCGCCTCGACCGTCAGCGTACCGGAATTGTTCAGGCTGGCGGTTGCGCTCTTTTGGCCATAGGCCTCCTGGGAGGCCACGGCACTGTCGAACGTGGCATAGGCCGTGGCCGCCCGTCCGCCTGAAGCGCTGGCAAGCAACTCGATCGATAGAGTCCCGGCATTGGTGAGATTGGCGAGGGCCACCCCGTTGGTGTTGGAGAAGGCGTCGGCCGACTGATAGATCACCTGGGAGTCCATATAGGCCTTAGCGTGGGCGTACCGTCCGCCGGACGCGCTGGCGCTGCCCTCGATCAGCAGCGTGCCCGAGTTGCTGATCGTGGCGGTGTCGGTGTCGCCGCCGGTGGCTTCCTGATAGATGATGGTATCGTTGAACGTGGCGCTGGCGAAGGCCCGGCCGTTGGTCGCGCTCGCCGTCGACGAAGCCGTCGCCGCGATCGTCAGGTTGCCGGTGTTGCTAAGGCTGGCCAGCGCCGTACTGCCCGTGCCCCCATTCGCGTCCGCCTCCTGGTAGATCCCGTAGCTGTCGAAGGTGGCGGCCGCCTTCGCGTAGCTCCCGCCGCTGGCCGTGGCGCTGGCGGTCAGGGCCAGGGTCCCGCCGTTGGTCAAGACCACCGACGTGCTCAGCGCGGACGAGCCGCTCTGATAGATCACGGTGTCGTTGAAATGGGCGTTGGCGGTGGCGTCGTGCCCACCGGTTGCGCTCGCCGAGAGGCCGATCAGCAGGCTGCCGGTGTTGTTGATGTTGGCGTTCGCGGCGAGTTCCGCGCCTGCGGCCGAGGCGGACTGTTGGATGCCGTAGTCCATTGACGCGGTTGCGACCGCGTTATGGCTGCCGCCGGCCGTGGCCGTCGCCGTGTCGCCGAGCTGGACCGAGCCTTCGTTGGTGAAGCTCGCGGACGCCGTCTCGGCGCCGGTGACGTCCTGATAGACCTGTTCGTACGTAAAAGCCTTGGCGCTGGCGTCCCCCGCGCTCGCCGAGGCCGCGGATGAAACCGTGATCGAGAGCGTGCCGCTGTTGTCGATGTTCGCCAGCGCCGTGCTGCCGGCTGCGCCGTCGCCGTGGACGCTCTGATAGACGCCGTAGACGTCGTCGCCGAGGCTGGCGCTGGCGATTGCACCGCTGACGCCGGTGGCGGTGGCGCTCAATGCGATCGTCAAGGTGCCCGAGTTGACCAGGGTCGCGGTGACGGTGTCGGCGCCCGACGCCTGCTGCAAGATCACCGTATTGTCATAGAGGACCTTGGCGGTGGCTCCGGCCGTGGTGGCGTTCGCGCTCGCGCCGAGAGCGACCGACAGCACGCTGCTGTTGGTGAGATTGGCGATCGCCGTGCTGCCGGCCAGCGAGTCGCCGACGGCGGACTGATAGACGGCGTTGGTGGCGACGGTGGTCGTGGCGGCGGCGACGCCCCCTGAGTTGGTCACCGTGTTCGAGTAGGTCAGCGGCGTCGTCACGCTGTCGCTCGCCGAGGCGTTGTGCGCGCTGTCGGTGTGACTGATCAGCGGCAGAGGCGCTGCTGAGACCATCGACGCGGCCAAGGCGGCGACCGACGCGCCAGCCAGAAGCAAGCTCAAGGATTGCGATTTGCGCACGTTATGCCCCAATTCCCCATCGACAGCACGTCGATCCCATCGCTATGGCTACCCAATTCGATTGCGTCGAACAAGACAGAAAACGCCGGGATCCCACCGCAAGGCTTTTCGATGCAATCTTGAATAAAAATTAAGCTGTTACGGCGTTGCCCGCTTTGATGGGCGTCTGCAGCGCTCCTGGCCGTGGCGCGCCAGGCTGTGCTTCATAGATCATAGTCCAAGGAGGCATGATTGCCGCTGAAGCACATCCTGATCGCCGTCCCCACCATGGCCGGGGTGATGAAGGCGAAGACTGCGACCACGCTTGTCCTGTTGATGCGGCAGCTGACCAGGGCCGGGGTGGAGGCCGAATATCTCAACGTCGATTCGTCGGACATCGTCTATGCGCGCAACCTCTATGCGCGTGAGGTCCTCAGATCCAAGACGCTGGACGGTCTGCTGTTCGTCGATTCCGACATGCAGTTTCGGCCGGCCCTGGTAATGAAGATGCTGCGGCTGGACGCCGAGCTGGTCGCCGCCGCCTACCCGAAACGCATGCTGGACCTGGACCAGTTCGCGCGGGCCATGGCGGAGGGCGGCGTCTTCACCCCGGAGGCCAAGCTCAAGGCGCTGGCCAACACCCTTCAGTACACGGTGGTGCCGTCGTGGGACACGCCGACGCTGGGCAAGCTGAGCGTCAAGCGCGGATTCGCCCGCATGGCGGCCGTCGGCATGGGCTGCGCGCTGATCAGCCGCACCGTCCTGCAGGCGATGATCGACGGCAAGGTGGTGGAGCGGCGCAAGGACGTCATCGACGGGATCGAGCATGTCGGCTGGGGCTTCTTCGATTGCGTCAAGGTCGGCGAGATCAGCCTTTCGGAGGATTTTTCGTTTTGCTATCGCTGGACCCGGATGCTGGGGCGCGACCTCTGGGTCTGCGTCGACGAACAGGTCAGCCATCTCGGCGACTTCGTCTACCAGGCGCGATACCTGGATCGCCTGGTCCCGGTTCTACAGCCCGCGACGGTGACGATCGACGAAGGCGTCGCCGCCAAGACGCCTGATTCGAACATGGTCGAACTCGACATCGACCTTTTGCGTTGAGCTCGCGCTTGGAACGCGCGGTCTTGCCGCGGCCTTCATAATCCCCTACCCGGCCGCTTTCATCGGAGATTCAACAGCATGCCGCATGTCTTCCCGATCGCTCTGGCCTCGCTCAGCCTCGCGGCGACCAGCGTCTGGGCCCAGGCGCCGGCGCAGCCGGCCGCTTCGGCCGATTTCCGCCTGCCCCACGCCTATGCCGGCTATTCCCAGCCCGAAATAACCCAGTGCGCCGCGGCCG
Organism: Caulobacteraceae bacterium; assembly: GCA_036272595.1. Taxonomy (GTDB): domain Bacteria; phylum Pseudomonadota; class Alphaproteobacteria; order Caulobacterales; family Caulobacteraceae; genus Poindextera. The sequence goes on along the minus strand of DATAYM010000092.1, from coordinate 153,982 downwards.
GTCCTCTGCGCAGCAGCTGTGTGGTCCCGGCGATGACAGCCGGGCGCTACGTCATCCTGGCCAGGGCGAGCGCGACGTCGACCGGCGCGAACGCCACCCAGACCCTGTCCATCGAGCTCAATGGCCAACCCTGCGCCGGCCTCAAGTCCAATCCTTTCACCGGCACGAAGGGCGTGCCGCCGGTGTTCTGCCAGGTGACCCTTCTCACCGACACGCCCCTGACCATTTCGGCGGACTACAGCGTCGAGAACGCCACCCCCGACCCCGCCGGTCCGCACCTGATCGTTCGCCGGGCCCCCTGGAGCGGGGTGATCGAGATGCGCGGCGGCGCCCTGGCGCCCAGGCCAGCGCCGGCCGCAGCGGCGAAGAAGTAGCCGGAGGGGCTTCCGCCCCTACGCCCGGCGCGGCTTTCGCTTCGGCTTCGAGCCTGCCGGATAGTCAAGCGCCTCCAGCAGCGGCGCAAGCGCGTCGCCATAACGCTTCCAGCGCTCGACGGAGGTCGTATAAAGCGGCTTGCGCACCTGGACGACGCTCGCCGTCTTCACCGCCCGCGTCGACTTGTGGAAGGCAAGGCAGGCCTTGTCCCATTCCAGGCCGACATGGTCGATCAGCCGGCGCGCATTGGTCTCGATGTCGGCGACCACGTCCTCATAGTCGACCGTGATCATCACGCCCGGCGGCAGCACGTCTTCCCAATGCCGCATCAGGTCTTCGTAGCCGCGATAGTAGCGCCCAAGCTCGCCGAAATCGTAGCTGTGCGGCATGTCGTCCTTGAACAGCTTGGTGTAGGCCGACAGGCAGGTGTCGACCGGGTTCCGGCGGGTGTGGATGATCCTGGCGTTCGGGAACAGGACGTGGATCAGCCCGACGAAGAAGAAGTTGGTGAGCAGCTTGTCGGTGATGCGTTCGGCGCCGCCGGCGTCACGCCGCACCTCGGCCAGGTAGGTGTCGGCGACCTGGGCGAAGTGGGCGGGCTCCAGGGCGGCGACCATGGCGGGGTATTTCGGAATCGACGGGAAGCGGTCGCGCAGCGCGCCGAGGCTGCGGTGCAGCACCTTGATCTCGCCGGCGCCGAACGCGCGCGGGTGACTCGAAATGATCTGTTCGACGAGCGTGCTGCCCGAGCGGGGCATGCCGACGATGAAGACCGGCTCGCGCGCCGGATTGCCGCTCCAGGGCGGCGTCTCGAAAGTCTCGCGCGTGAACGCGGCCTTGATCTGGCGGAAGAACTCCAAGGTCTCCGCTTCGTCGTACTTCAGCTGCGCGCGCCGCATCCTGGCGCCGATGGCGTAGTGCTCCAGGGCCAGCGGGTAGTCGCCGGAGTCCTCCAACGCCTTGCCGAGCGCGAAGTGGAGCGGCATGTACCTTTCGCTGCGCGGGTTCTCCGCCTCGGCCAGGATCGCCTTCATCTGGGCCACCAGCGCGTCGTCGGCCGTGAACGTCTCCAGGTCGTTGAGGTTGGAATAGGCGCCGTAGAGCTTCGGATTCAGCTCGATCGCCATCTTCAGTTCCGTCCGCGCCTCGTCGAGGCGCCCGATCGACTTCAGGATCACGGCGCGAAAGCTGCGTAGATCGGCGCCCTCCGGGTCGAGCCTGATCGCCTCGGCGACGCACGCCAGCGCCTGTTCGTGACGGTCGAGCTCGTGATAGATCTGGCCCAGGAGGCAGTGACTTTCGGCTTTGTCCGGCTCCAACCCCAGCGCCACCCGCACCGCCTGCTCGGCGACGGCGTGGGCGCCGCGCTTGAGCTGCACCCTGGCGACGTTGAGCAGGGTGGTGACATGCTTCTCATCGACCTTCAGCGCGTCGCTCAGGACGCGCAACGCCTCGTCGGTCCTGTCCTTGTGCAGCAGCAGCAGCGACAGATTGTTGTGCGCGTCGATATAGTCCGGCTTGAAGCCGATGGCCCTGCGATAGGCGTGCTCGGCGGACTCGAAGTCCTCCGCGTCGCGCAAGGCCGCGGCCATGTTGTTGTAGGCTTCGGGGTAGGCCTCGCGCAGGGTCACCGCGCGCTGATAGCAGGCGATCGCCTCCTTCGGCCGTTCCAGCGCCCGGTAGGCATTGCCGAGATTGTTGTGCGCCTCGGGGAAGTCCGCCTCCAGCGCAATCGCCTTCTCGTATGCGGCGGCCGCGCGCTCGTAGTCCTCCCGTTCGAAATAGACGATGCCGAGGTTGCTATGGGCTTGGGCGGAGGCGGAATCGAGTTCGATGGCCTTGACCAGCGCCGCTTCGGCCTGATCGAGGTCGCCGGCCAGGCGCTGCACCTCGCCGAGGTTGGCGTAGTAGCTGGAGACGGCGCCGTTCAACGCGATGGCGCGGCCGATCATCGCCGCGGCGGCGGTGAAGTCGCCGTGGGCGCTCTGGATCACGCCCAGGAGGTTATAGGCGTCGGGCGCGCCGGGTCGGCGCTCGACGATCTGGCGGCATATGCGCTCCGCCTCCGCCAGGCGTCCCGCCAGGTAGAGCTTGCCCGCCGTCTCGAGCGCCGTGGCGATCGGAACCGCGACCTTTCCAGGCGGCGGCGCAGGCGCCGCCGCGGTCACGTCTCGTGGGGCGGCCGTCCCGGATTGCTGCGTCATCTGTGATCCATTTCACCCAATCAAGCGCGCCGCCAAGTCGCGGATCGCGGAGGTGATCCCTTGTTCTGTTCTAGCGATGGTTCCAACAAAAGCGACCCCGAAGACGCTTCACGCTAAGCTTGCCCACGCACGCGCTGCTGCTCGATCAGCTGTTGCCTCAGCTTGAAGCGCTCCACCTTGCCCATGGGGTTGCGCGGAAAACGGGGCACGAAATGAAAGCGCGCCGCCGGAAAGCCGCGCAGGTGGGCAAGCGCCGCCTTGCGCAAGGTGTCCTCGTCGATCGGGCCCGCCGTCTCCAGGATCACATGCAGCTGTTCTTCGCGGTCGTCCCCCTGCTCGCTCATCAGGCAGACCCCCTCGAGGCCAAGCGCTTCCTGAAGGGCGCGTTCGTAGGGGCCGGACGGGCGTTTGTTTCCCATCATGTTCAGCACGTCGGTGACCCGGCCGTGCAGGGCGATGCGCCCCTGCCCGTCCAGCACGCCAAGGTCGCCGGGATAGAACCAGCCGCCCTTGACGAAAGAGGCGCTGGCGGCCGGATCGTTCAGATAGCCGGTGAAGTTGTTGTCCAGCAGCACGCGCACCTCGCCGAGCTGGTTGGGCGGCAGGGGCTGGTCGTTCTCGTCGACCACCTCGACGGTGCGATGCGGCAGCAGGCGGTGCCAGCGCAAATCCTCGTCATCCTTGACCACGGTTCTCGCCCAGCCGCCGCTCTCGGTCGAGCCCAGGTTGGTGACGATCGTGTTGGTCAGCCGCTCGCGGACCAGCCTGGCCAGGCCCGAAGACAGCGGCCCGCCTGTCACCGTGACGGTCAGGTTGTCGTTGCGCTGGAAGTCAGGCGGGGCGGAGGCCAGGATCTGCGCCAGCGAGTCGGGGGTGACCATGGCGTCGGTGATGCCGGGGACGGCGAACGACCGGTATGCCTCCGGCCCCTGATGCAGGATGACGGTAGCCCCGATCGTCCATATCCCGAGCGGATAGTTGTAGCCGACGACCGTCCACAGTCCGAGCCCCAGGATATTGGCCGAACCCTCCAGCGGCGCGCTCGGATCAGGCTGTTGCGCCTGGTAGAGCTTGATGCCGGCCTGCACCTCGGCGGTATGGGCGTCGGAATTGACGATCATCATCTTGTAGTTTCCGGTGGTCCCGGAGGTCAGCAGGATGTGGTCGCCACGCCGGCCGCCAGGCGGCGGCTCCAGGGCGCCGCCATCGTCCGCCATGTCCCAGTCGGTGCGTTCGACGACGATGCGCGGCGCATTCGGGACGAAGCTGGCGTCGATCGGCGGATAGTGCTCGCTCGCCGAGGTGATCACCCCGATGACGTCCAGGTCGCCGAAGCTGGAGAGCTCGGCCGGCGTGCGGATCGAAACGGTCGTCACCCCCAGCCCGCGCAAGGCCAGGGTCACGATCCAGCTGACCAGGGTGGAATAGATCCAGATCACCGCCACGCCGCCGGGCTTCAGCCCATATCCCTCGAGCTTGCGGCGCATGGCGCCGATCCGGCGGTGCAGGGTGCGATAGGTCACCGGTTCCAGGTCATGCACCAGGGCCCAGGCATGCGGCTTCGTGCCGGCGAATTCGAAGATCGTGTCGACGACGTCCATGGTTGGTCTCGCGTTTGCGTTCTCTGTCCGGGGTCTCGCCTTTGGGATTGCTGCGTTTCGCTGCGGCTTAAGCCTGCGCCTGCGCATCGTACTGCCGCTCGACCAGCCGCTGCTTCAGCTTGAAGCGCTCCACCTTGCCCATGGCGTTGCGCGGGAAGCGGTCGACGAAATGGAAAAGCGCGGCGGGAAAGCCGCCCAGATGCGCCTGGGCCGCCTCCTGCAGCCGCGCCTGGTCGATCGGCTCGGCGGTTTCCAGCACCACGTGCAGCTGTTCCTCGCGGTCGACGCCCTGTTCGGACATCAGGCAGACGCCCTCCAGGCCCAAGGCTTCCTGCAGCGCCGCCTCGTAGGGCGCGGTGGCGATCTTCGAGCCCATGATGTTCAGCACGTCGGTGACCCGCCCGTGCAGGGCGATGCGGCCCTTGCCGTCCAACACGCCGAGGTCGCCGGGATAGAACCAGCGGCCGCGGACGAAGGATGCGGTGGCGTCGGGATCGTTGAGATAGCCGGTAAAGCTGCTGTCCAGCAGCACCCTCACCTCGCCCAGCCGGCCCGGCGGCAGCGGCCGGCCGTCCTCGTCGACCACCTCGACCGTGCGGTTCGCGTGCAGCCGGTGCCAGCGCAGGTCCTCGTCGGTGGCGACCGGGGTGGTGGCCCAGCCGCCGCTCTCGGTCGAGCCCAGGGTGATCAGGATGCGATTGGTCAGCCGCGCCCGCACCAGGTTGGCCAGGTTCACCGACAGCGGCCCGCCGGTGACCATCAGCACCAGGTCGTCGTTGCGCGGGAAGTCGGGCGGCGCGCCCGCCAGCATTCCGACCAGGAAGGCCGGGGTGACCATCGCGTGGGTGATGCCCGGGATCAGGAAGGACCGATACTCCTCCGGGCCCTGGTGGATGATCACGCTGGCCCCGGCGGTCCAGACCCCGAGCGGATAGTTGTAGCCCACCGCCGTCCAGAGGCCGAGGTTGAGGATGTTGACGCAGCCGCGCAGCTCGGTGGCGCCGTCGCCCTGCCGCTCCAGGTACTGCTTGATGCCGATCTGGACTTCGGCGGCGTGGGCGCGGGAATCCACCACCATCATCTTGTAGTTCCCGGTGGTGCCGGAGGTCAGCAGGATGTGGTCGCCGGGCCGCCCGTCCGGCGGCGGCTCCAGCACCCCGTCGTCTTCGCCGAGGGCCAGGTCCGCGGCCCGCACGACGATGCGCGCCGCGCCGGGCGCGAGGGCCGGGTCGATGGCCGGCCAGCCGTCGTCGGACGAGGTGACGATGGCGACGACGTCCAGGCTGTCGAAGCCGGCGAACTCGTCCGGCGTGCGGATCGACACCGTGGTCAGCCCCAGCGAACGCAGCGCCAGATTCACCGCCCAGCTGGTCATGACCGAATGGATCCACAGCACCGCCACCCCGCCAGGCGGCAGATCGCAGGCCGCCAGCTTGTGGCGCATGGCGGTGATCTTGCGATGCAGGTCGCGGTAGGTGACCGGCATGAGCTCGTGCACCATGGCCCGGTCGTCCGGCCGCTGCTCGGCGAATTCGAAGATCTTCTGGAGGACGTCCACGCTGCTGCTCGGCTCCGGCGGATCGGTTGCTCAAGCTATCCGGCCACGGCGGCGCGCGGCAACGCGACGACGCAGCGCACGCCAGCCGTTTGCGCGCCGCCGCGGCCGCGCTAGTTTGGCGCCATGTCCGTCTACGACAAGCCGCCCGGTCCCAGGCGCATCCTCGCCATCGACGGCGGCGGCATGCGCGGCGCCCTGGCGGTGGGCATCCTGGCCAGGCTGGAAAAGACCCTGCGCGACAAGCTCGGCCGGCCGAACCTGGTGCTGGCCGACTATTTCGACCTGATCGGCGGCACCTCGACCGGCGCCATCATCGCCGCCGGCCTGGCGCTGGGCCAGGACGCCGAATACCTGCGCGGCCTCTATCACCGGCTGGGGCCGATCGTCTTCCAGCAGCGCGGCTTCCGCATCCCGCTGATCCAGTCGCGCTTCGATCCACGGCGGCTGGCCGGGGTGATCCAGGACGAGCTGGGCGACGCCACCCTGGAGGACGCCGCCTGGAAGACCGGCTTCGCCGCCGTCGCCAAGCGGGTGGACACCGGGTCGAGCTGGATCCTGACCAACTGCCCCGGCTCGAAGTTCTGGAACGGCGACCCGGCCTGGCCGGACGTGACCCCGGACAAGGACTATTCGCTGGCCAAGATCGTCCAGGCCAGCGCCGCCGCGCCCTTCTATTTCGACATGGTCGCCCTGGAGGTCAGCAAGGGCCATCCGGGCGTGTTCTTCGACGGCGCCATGACCCCCCACGGCAATCCCAGCCTGCAGCTGGCCATGACCGCCCTGGTCCCCGCCTATGGGCTGAAGTGGACCGCGGGGGCCGACAACCTGATGATCGTCTCGGTCGGCACCGGCCAGCCGCGGCCGATGAAGCCGGAATGGGTCAAGAAGCCGGTGCTGCTGTCGGTCTGGAAGGCCATCCACGCCCTCACCTCGCTGGCCTACGACTCCAGCCAGCTCGGCACCTCGATCCTGCAGTGGCTGGGCGCCTCGCCGCAGCCCTGGCGCATCAACAGCGAGATCGAAGGGCTTGAGGACTCCCTGCCCGGCTGCCTGCCGCTGTGGACCTTCGTCCGCTACGACGCGCCGCTGGAGGCCCGCTGGCTGGAAGCGCACCTGGGCGAGGCATTCACCGCCGAACAGCTCGCCGACCTGGTCAAGATGGACGACGACAAGATGGTGCCCGAGCTCTACCGCGTCGGCGAAAAGGCCGGCGAAGCCCTGATCCGCCCCGAACACTTCCCGAACGGCTTCGACCCCTAGACCTGCAGCCTTGCGGGCAGACGGCGCCTTCATCCGCTCACCTCCGCGACCGCGGGCGCCCAGTCAGCGCCAAGCCGGCGGCGGCTGTCTCGGCGATGGCCAGGGCCTTTTTGGCCTGCGCCGGCTCGCCTGAATCCAGATGCCAGGCGGCGCTGAGGCCTGAATAGGCCAGGATCCAGCGAACCAGCCGCGCCGGCTCGAAATCGGCCAGCTGGGCGATGATGCCCACCAGCCGGCCCATGCGGCCCGGCGCCTGGGCGACCTCGGGGCACGGATTGAGGAAGATGTTGGCGAACTCGAAGCCGCGCTCGCCGATCAGCCCCTTCGGGTCGATGACGATCCAGCCGCGCTCGCCGGCGTCCAGCACGTTGCCGTGGTGCAGGTCGCCGTGCAGCACCACCACCTCGCGCGGCTCGGCCAGCAGTTCGCGCGCCGCCGCCGCCGACTTGGCGAGAGTCCCGCCGTGGGCCGCGGCGGCCGGCTCCAGTTGGCGAAACCAGCGGTCGAGGGGAACCAGCGTGTCCGGCGGCGCCCGGTTGCGCGGCGCATGCAGGCCGGCCGCGACCTGGCAGAGGATGGCGGCCGCCGCGTCGTCCTGGCCGTTCCGGGCCATGGCCTCGAGACTGGCGCCGCCCGTGGCGCGCTCGAGCAGGATGGCGTCGCCCTCGCGCGCCAGCACCCGCGCCGCGCCTTCGCCGGCGAACCATTCCATCAGCGCCCCGCCGCGCCGCTCCTCCTCGCCAGCGGCGAGCTTCAGCATGGCCGGCTCGCCGGCGGCGATCACCGGCATCAGGCGGCTGCCGATCCCCGTCGAGAAGGCCGGTCCATCGGGCGTCAGCCGCCAGCGTTCCAGCCAGTCCGGAAAGAGGTTCGGCGCCACCATGGGCCTAGGCCGCCGCCTCGCTGACCCAGTCGCGCTCGGGCAGCCGCCAGTAGACGCCGGATTCCCGCGCCATCATCTTGTAGCCGATGAACTCGCGCCGCAGCGTCGCCGAGTCCGGATGGCGCTCCTTGAGGCGGGCGTTGATCTCCGCCTCGCTGTAGCGGCGGCCGTCCTCGAACTGGCGCACCAGCCAGGCCAGCACCGCCCAGCGCTTCTTGCGGCTGGCGGGGATGCTCTTCAGCACGCCGTCCGGCGCGACGAAGGTCTCCAGCACCTTGGCCTGCCAGTCGTCCGGCGCGGAGTCCGCCGCCAGGCTGGCGATCTGCTCGCGGCTCAGCACCCGCTTGGCCAGGTTGGCGACGGCCTCGGGCTCCAGCGCGTACCAGTGGGTGTTGGCGTCCTGCCGCTGGCTGACCAGGCCGAGGTTCTTCAGCATGGTCAGGTGGTGGGAGACGGTCGGCTCCTTCAGCCCCACCAGCGCCGCCAGGTCCTGCACGCTGTGCTCGCGCTGGGCGACCAGGCCGAGCAGCTTCAACCGGCTCTCGTGGGCCAGCGCCTTGAAGAATTGCAGCAGTTTCGCGTGTTCCGGCGTTTCCATGGCATCCCTCATTCGATAAATATCTAATTAGATATCTATCGAAATTTCGCGCCTTGATCAAGCTTAACACATTTCAAGTCTGAAACATGCGGCGAGTTGGCGCGGCGCTGCGATTTCCCAAGTTGACGGTCCCGTCACCCTCAAGGACAAAAGGGAAAGCCCTGGGAAGGACGAACAGGATGAGCGACGGCGATGCGGACCTGGCCAACGACGCCCGGGCCCTGGCCTATGCGACGCCGCTGGACCAGATCGACCCGGCCCAGCCGGCGTTGTTCAAGGCCAATCAGATGTGGTGGAACTTCGAGCGCCTGCGCCGCGAGGATCCGGTCCACCTGACGCGCGAGAGCGAGTTCGGCCCCTACTGGTCGATCACCAAATACAACGACATCATGGCGGTCGACACCAATCACCAGGTGTTCTCGTCCGAGCCGGGCATCACCATCGGCAGCGGCAACGATCCCGACGGCGGCGCCAACATGTTCATCGCCATGGACCCGCCCAAGCACGACGTGCAGCGCAAGACGGTCAGCCCGGCCGTCTCGCCGACCAACCTGCAGGGGCTGGAGCCGCTGATCCGCGAGCGCGCCGCCAAGATCCTCGACTCCCTGCCGATCGGCGAGGAATTCGACTGGGTCGACAAGGTCTCCATGGAACTGACCGCCATGACCCTGGCGACCCTGTTCGGCCTGCCGCAGGAGGACCGGCGCAAGCTCACCTGGTGGTCCGACGTGGTGACCGCGCCGCCGGGCCACCGCGGCGTCGAGAGCATGGAACACAAGCACGCCATCATGATGGAGTTCGCCGACTACTTCACGGCGCTGTGGAACGAGCGGGTGAACGCCCCGCCCACCGGCGACCTGATCTCCATGCTGGCCCACGGCGAGGCCACCCGGAACATGAATCCGCGCGAATATTTCGGCAACGTCATCCTGCTCACCGTCGGCGGCAACGACACCACCCGCAACACCATTTCCGGCTCGGTCTATGCGCTGAACAAGCACCCGGACCAGTACGACAGGCTGCGCGCCGATCCGGACCTGATCCCCTCGATGGTGTCGGAGACCATCCGCTGGCAGACCCCGCTGGCCCACATGCGCCGGCGCGCCACCCAGGACTTCGAGTTCCAGGGCAAGCGCATCCGCGAAGGCGACAAGGTGGTCATGTGGTACATCTCGGGCAACCGCGACGACGAGGTCATCCAGCGGCCGAACGACTACATCATCGACCGCGAGCGGCCGCGCAGCCACATGTCCTTCGGCTTCGGCATCCACCGCTGCGTCGGCAACCGGCTGGCCGAGCTGCAGCTCAAGGTGATCTGGGAAGAGATCATCACGCGCTTCCCGGAGATCGTCCTGCTGGAAGAGCCGGAGCGGACCTATTCGACCTTCGTGAAGGGCTACGAGACCATGAAGGTGGTCATCCCGACGCGCCGCTAGGACGCGATATTAGAGCCGTCACCCCCCGCTGGAGCCGCGAAGCGGCGGAATGCGAGGGGCCCATAGACACTGATCCAAGACGGTGATCATGGATGGCCCGAACAAGTCGGGCCATGACGGAAAAGTTGAGATTGGGGGCGTCAATCTCCGTGTGACAATAGCTTGCCAGGAGCCCCGCCATGACCGTCGCCGAACGCCTTGCCGACCACCTTCACCCCGCGCTCGCCGCCCTGCGGGACGACCCGTCGGGCCAGGACGCCTTCTGGGTGAAGGTCGCGCGCGAGCGGGCGCCGCTGATCGAACCGGACCCGGACGCCCCGGGCTTCAGCATCGTCACCTACGTCTTCCCGGCCCCGGAAGGCGCGCGCCACGTGGTGGTGCAGCCGGGCTTCGGCCAGACCACCGGCAACCTCATGGACCGCATCCCCGGCACGGACGTCTGCCACGCCGCCTATCGCTACCGCGACGACGTGCGCACCAGCTACAGCTTCGTTCCCAACCTGCCGCTGTTCGACTGGCAGAGCGCCGACGCCGAGCAGATGAAGCAGTTCAACGCCTTCGCTGAGGCCAACCCGCCGCTGCCGGATCCGAACCACCGCGAGCACTTCGTCAGCCGCGCCGGCGAGGGCAAGCCCGACGACGTCGGCTCCTTCCTGTCGCTGCCCGACGCGCCGGACGAATCCCTGGTCCACAAGCGCCCGGACATCCCGCGCGGCTGGATCGACCGGCACGCGTTCAGGAGCGAAATCCTCGGCAACGAGCGCAACGTCTGGGTCTACACCCCGCCGGGCTACAAGCAGGGCGATGCGGCCTATCCGGTGCTGGTGGCGTTCGACGGCGGCGCGGCGCTGACCCGCACCCCGGTCCAGCGCATTCTCGATAACCTGCTGGCCGACGGGCGCATCGTCCCGGTGGTCGCGGTGCTGATCGACAACCCGACGCCGGACTCGCGCAACCTCGACCTGCCGTGCAGCGACCCTTTCGCCCGCTTCATCGAGACCGAGCTTCTGCCCTGGCTGCGCGAAAACTACCGTGTCTCCCACGCGCCCGAGGACCACTACGTCACCGGCGTCAGCTATGGCGGCCTCGCCTCCATGTGGCTGGGTTACCGGCTGCCGCACGTCTTCGGCAACGTCATCAGCCAGGCCGCCTCGCTGTGGTGGGGCCCGGGCTTCCGCATGGACGTCCCGCGCAGCGCCGGCGGCTATACGCCCGGATGGCTGATCGACCAGTACGAGGCCTCCCCTCGCCTGCCGGTCCGCTACTGGATGGAGATCGGCCTGATGGAGGACGCACCGCTGATGATCGAGCCCAACCGCCGCATGAAGGCGGTGCTGGAGGCCAAGGGCTACGACCTCATCTACAGCGAACCCAACGGCGGCCACGACAGCGCCCTCTGGCGCGGAACCCTCGCCAAGGCGCTGGCGACGATGCTGGCGGCGGACGGCTAGGACGCCGCCGGCATCACTTCCTGGATGACCTCAAAGCCCTCGAACTTCGGGTGGCCGGCATAGAGGGGTTTATTGTCGCCGGCACGGGCGTGGGCGGCGCGGAAGGCTTCGGACTTGGTCCAGGCCTCGAAGTCGGCATAGCTGCGCCACAGGGTATGCGACGAATAGAGCGTGTGGCCCTCCTCGGCCGGCCCGCGCAGCAGGTGGAAAGCGACGAAGCCAGGCACGCCGGCCAGGTGGGTGTCGCGCCCCAGCCAGACGTCCTCGAACGCCTCCTCCTGCCCGGGCAGCACGCTGAAGCGGTTCATGGCGATATACATCGGGCGGCCTCCTCTCGACGCTGTCCGAGGCTCCCATACCACGCAGTCCAACATCGTGCGCGCCGGACCCAAACTCTGCTCATCCCGCGAAGGCGGACCCAGGCTTTTAGTTTGCGGCTTTGCGGGTCCGCCAAGCCCGAAGAATTTTAACCACGAAAAACACGAACAAACACGAACGGGCCCAGTTCGGCTGATGCAGTGACGCTGAACGTTCGTGTGGGTTCGTGTTTTCGTGGTTAAAAAATCTGGGTCTCCGCCTTCGCGGGAATGAGCGGATAAACGCTCACCCCTTCGGCGCCACCGCGGCTTCGAGGATGGCGGCGGCGTGGTCGATGAAGGCCGCGCGTTCGGCGCCGTCCAGGGGCTCGTCGCGGACCAGGCGTTCGACCAGGAAGCCGATGAACACCGCCGCCAGCACCCGGGCGCGGGCCGGCGCGTCCTCGCCGCCGAGCCATTCCCGGATCGGCGCCAGGAAGCGGTCCTGCACCGCCAGGCTGAGTAGCGGCGCGGTGGTCGGCGAGGTCGCCGCGCGCAGCAGGAACTGGAAGCTGTGGGTGCTGGTCTCGTCGGCGGGGACCGGCCCGGCCATCAGCTCGGCGACCTCGCGCGGAAAGGCGCCCCGGTCCCAGTGCTTGAAGCCGCCCGGCCGGAACGAGGCCTTCAACGCCGCGGTGAACAGCGCCTCCTTGCCCCCGAAATAGCGCTTGATCAGCGAAACGTCCGCGCCCGCCTCGGCGGCGATGTCGCGCAGGGCGGCGCGGTCATAGCCCAGGCGCGCGAACTGCCCCTTGGCCGCTTCCAGGATCGCCGCGCGGGTCGCCTCCGCGTCGCGCTTGCGCGGCGGGGCGCGGTCGAGGGTGGTCGCATCGCTCATCGGCGAACCCTTACACCAACCGGGCGCGGGCGTCAGGCGCGGGCCGGAATGACCACCGACATGGTCTCGAAGCCGTGGACGAAGGACGAATAGGTCCGGGTCGGCTCTTCCACCACCTCGATCACCGGGAAGCGCTTGAGGATCTCTTCCCAGATGATGGTCAGCTGCATTTCCGCGACCCGGTTGCCGACGCAGCGGTGCACGCCGAAGCCGAACGACAGATGCTGGCGCGGGCGCTCGCGGTCGATGATGAAGGCGTTCGGGTTGTCGATCACCGTCTCGTCGCGGTTGCCCGAGATGTACCACATGATGACCCGGTCGCCCTTGCGGATGGTCTTGCCGCCGACCTCGACGTCCCGGGTCGCCACCCGCGCCATGTGCGCCAGCGGCGTCTGCCAGCGGATGGTCTCGGAAATCAGCGAGGGCACCAGCCCGGGATCGGCGCGCAGCTTGTCGTACTGGTCGGGGTTGCGGTTCAACTCGTAGACGCTGCTGGAGATGGTGTTGCGGGTGGTGTCGTTGCCGCCGATGATCAGCACCCCGACGTTGCCGTGGTACTCGTTGGCGTCCATGTCCCGGGTCGCGTCGCTGTGCGCCAGCATCGAGATCAGGTCGATGCCCGGCTCGGCGTTGACCCGCTGGTTCCACAATGCGTCGAAGGCGGCGTTGGCCTCCATGCGGGCCGCGGCCTTCTGCTCCCAGCTCTCCACCCCGCCATGGCCCGGCATGTTGGTGAACATGTCCGACCAATAGGTCAGTTTGCGCCGCTGCTCGAACGGGAAGTCGAACAGGGTGGCCAGGGTCATCGCCGTCAGCTCCTTCGACACCCGGTCGACCCAGTCGAACGGCGTGCCGATCGGCAGCGAGTCTAGGATCTCGCCAGCCCGCTCGCGCACCTGCGGCGACATCTTGGCGATGTTGGCGGGTGCGAGGGTCGGGCTCACCGCCTTGCGCTTGGGGCCATGGTGCGGCGGGTCCAGGCCGATGAACGAGGCCGCGCCGCGCTGGGCGGCCGCGCGCCGCGCCTCCGGCGGCAGCGCGCCCATCATCTTCTGGAGCATCTTCTGCGCCTCGATGCCGGCGCCCAGGGTGATGCCCTCGATCGACGAGAAAGCCTCGTGGTTGGTGTCCACCGCCATGATGTCTTCCCACTTGGTGATCGACCAATAGGGACCGAATTCGCTGTCGGGCGTGAAGTGGACGGGGTCCTCGGCTCTCAGCCGGGCGAAGTAGGGCCAGATGGTGTCCGCCTGGAAGCGCGAGGCCTTGGCCGGATTGATCTCGGCGAGCGGCACGGCATAGGCGTCGGCGGCCGCGGCCTCGGCGGCGTCGACCTTCACGGCGACATTCATGGCCTCACTCCCTTTTTGTTCGGCGGCTCCCCGCTCTCAGTGCTGGCTCTCCGGCATGCGGACGACTAGGCCGTCCAGCGCGTCGGACACCTTCAGCTGGCAGGACAGCCGGCTGGACGGCGCGACGTTCTCGGCGAAGTCCAGCATGGAGACCTCCATCGCGGACTGCTCGCCGAGCCGCGGCGCCCAGGCCTCGTCGACATAGACGTGGCAGGTGGCGCAGGCGCAGGCCCCGCCGCAGTCGGCGTCGATGCCCGGCACGTTGTTCTTCACCGCGCCTTCCATGACCGACAGGCCCGGCTTGACGTCGACGGCGTGCTCGGTCCCGTCGTGCTCGATATAGGTGATCTGGGCCACGGCGCGTCCCGATTCAGGCGCGGGCCGGGATGACCACCTTCATGCTCTCGTAGCCGTGCACGAAGGACGAGTAGGACCGCACCGGCTCTTCCACCAGCTCGATGCGCGGGAAGCGCTTGAGGATCTCTTCCCAGATGATGGTCAGCTGCATCTCGGCGACCCGGTTGCCGACGCAGCGGTGCACGCCGAAGCCGAACGACATGTGCTGGCGCGGCCGCTCGCGGTCGACGATGTAGCTGTTGGGGTTCTCGATCTTGCTCTCGTCGCGGTTGCCCGAGATGTACCACATGGCGACCCGGTCGCCTTCCTTGATGGTCTTGCCGCCCAGTTCGACGTCGCGCGTGGCGGTGCGGCGCATGTGCGCCAGCGGCGTCTGATAGCGGATGGTCTCGGACACCATCGGCAGCACCAGCCCCGGATCGGCGCGCAGCTTGTCGTACTGATCGGGGTTCTTGTTCAGGTGGTAGACGCTGCCGGAGATGGTGTTGCGGGTGGTGTCGTTGCCGCCGACGATCAGCAGGATGACGTTCCCCTGGAAGGTCATGGCGTCCATGTTCCGGGTGTCGGGGTTGTGGGCCATCATCGAGATCAGGTCGATGCCCGGCTCGGCGTTGACCCGCTGGTCCCACAGGGCGCGGAAGGCGGCGAAGCACTCCATCATCGCCTCGCCCTTCTGCTGCCAGCTCTCCACCGGGCCGTGACCGGGCATGTTCGTTATCATGTCCGACCACCAGGGCAGTTTGCGCCGCTGCTCGAACGGGAAGTCGAACAGGGTGGCCAGGGTCATGGCCGTCAGTTCCTTCGACACCAGGTCGACCCAGTCGAACGGCTCGCCGATCGGCAGCGAGTCCAGGATCACGCCGGCGCGCTCGCGCACCACCGGCGACATCGAGGCGATGTTCGAAGGCGCCAGGGTCGGACTGACCGCCTTGCGGGCGGGGGTGTGCTCCGGCTCGTCCATGGTGATGAAGCCGGCGCCGCCGCGGCGCTGCGGAGCCTCGGCCCCCGGATTGGCCTGCTCCCAGACCTTCCGCTGCTCTTCGAACGCCTTCAGGTTCGGCAGGGTGATGCCGTCCGCCGACGAGAAGGCTTCATGGTTGGTGTCCACCGCCATGATGTCGTCCCAGGTGGTCACCGACCAATAGGGCCCGAAATCGCTCTCCGCCGTGTAGTGGACCGGGTCCTCGGCGCGCAGCCGCTCGAACACCGGCCACAGGGTGTCGTTCTGGAAGCGCTCCACCTTGGCCGGATCGAGCTCGGCAAGCGGGGTGGCGTAGGCCTCGGCGGCGGCGTCTGCGGCGTCGACTTTCACGGCGATGTTCATGGCGGGCTTCCCTGGCGGATGCCGGCAGCTTCGGTCCGCTCAAGCGGCATGTCAATAGGCGTTGACTTAGCTGAGCCGGGGCCAGGCTGGGCCCAGACTGGCGGCTCCTACTCGTCGAACCCGACGAACACCGCCGCTTCGTCGACCGATTTTCGGCGGGAGACCACCGGGTTGGCCGGGAAGCTCTCGTCGGGATAGCCCATGGCGATGCAGATCATGATCACCTGGTCGTCGGGTATGCCGGCATGCTCGCGGACCACCGGCGACTGCATGATGCCCTGGCTGTTGATCACGCAGCCCAGGCCGCGCGACCAGGCCTCATAAGCCGCATTGGGCGAATTCCTCAAACAGTTGTTTGATTTTTTCCCCGCGGCTGGCAAAGATGCTGGCCACGGCGCCGTAAGGGCAGCCAGTCAGACCAGGGAGAGATGAGGCCATGAGCGAAGTCCAGGAACGGGCCCAGGAACGGGCCCAAGAACGTGCGCAGTCGTCCTTCAATCTGAACCCGCAGGACGAGCTGAACGACCTGCGCATGTCGGCCAAGGCCCTGCCGCTGCTCGAGCACGTCCGCCGCTTCATCCGCGAGACGGTGAACCCGATGAGCGAGGAGTTCCGCAGGCTGGGCGAAGGCAAGACCGACATCTGGTCCTATGCCCCCGGCCAGCTGGAAGTGCTGGAAAAGGCCAAGGACAAGGCCAAGGCCGAGGGGCTGTGGAACTTCTTCCTGCCCCACGCCGAGACCGGCGAGGGCCTGTCCAACCTCGACTACGCCTATATCGCCGTCGAGCTGGGCAAGAACCCGATGGCCTCGGAGACCATGAACTGCGCCGCGCCCGACACCGGCAACATGGAGGTGCTGGAGCGCGTCGGAACCCCCGAACAGAAGAAGCAGTGGCTGGAGCCGCTGCTGGCCGGCAAGATCCGCTCGGCCTTCGCCATGACCGAGGTCAACGCCGCCTCCTCCGACGCCAAGAACGTCAACACCCGCGCCACCATGGTCGGCGACGAGTACGTCATCAACGGCGAGAAGCACTACATCTCCGGCGCCGGCGATCCCCGCTGCAAGATCATGATCACCATGGTGCAGACCAGCCCGGACGGGCCGCCGAACCTGCGCCAGTCGCAGATCCTGGTGCCGACCGACGCGCCGGGCGTGAAGATCGTCGAGGCGATGACGGTGTTCGGCAATCCCGACGCGCCGCACGGCCACATGCACATCATCTTCGACAATGTCCGCGTGCCAGCCTCGAACATGCTGCTCGGCGAGGGCCGCGGCTTCGAGATCAGCCAGCTGCGCCTGGGCCCCGGCCGCATCCACCACTGCATGCGCGCCATCGGCCAGGCCGAGAAGGCGCTGGACCTGATGGTCAGCCGCGGCCTGACCCGCGAGGCCTTCGGCAAGCCGATCATCCAGCTGGGCGGCAATCTGGAGATCGTCTCCAAGGCCCGCATCGATATCGAGGCCATGCGCCTGATGGTGCTGAAGGCGGCCAAGGCCATGGACGTGCTCGGCAATCAGGAAGCCCGCGTCTGGATCCACATGGTCAAGGCCATGGTGCCGGTGCGGGTGTGCGAGATCATCGACCAGGCGATCCAGATGCACGGCGCCACCGGCGTCAGCCAGAAGACCCCGCTGGCGCAGATGTACACCTCGACCCGCACCCTGCGCATCGCCGACGGCCCCGACGAGGTCCACCACATGGTGGTCGGCCGCAACGAGCTGCGCCAATACCGCGAAATGCCCCAGGACCCCTCCACGGCGGCGGTGTTCAGGAACTAAGCCAGACTTCTCCCGGAGGGAGAAGGAGGGGCCCGCGCACGCAAGTGCGCGGGAGGAGGAGGGGTTACGGCCTATCCGGGTGAGCGCTCTGGCGGCGTCGACGCCGCAATCGGGATAACCGGAGAGGCCGTAACCCCTCCCCCTCCCATTCGCTTCGCTCTGGGCCCCTCCCCTCCCTCTGGGAGGGGTTTGCTCCATCACCCCAGCATCGGCGTCATGCCGGGTTCGGCCTTGGCCATGGCGCGCTGGTAGGCCGGGCGCTCGCCGATGCGCCGCAGGTAGGCCTTCAAGTTCGGATAGGCCTCGATCGAAAGGCCGCGGAACGCCCGGCTGGTGGTCAGGCAGTAGACCATCATGATGTCGGCGGTGGTGAGCCTGGCGCCGCCGAAGAACGGCGCCTGGCCGAGCCGCTCCTCGACCATCGTCCAGCCGCGGCGGCTGCGGTCCTCGACGAAGGCCGCGGCCGGATTGCCCGGGCCGCTGCCCGCCAGCACCAGCTGCATCATCAGCGTGGCCATGAAGGTGCCGTTCGACCAGTGGAACCAGAACAGGTGGTCGGCGAAGTCGGCATCGCCCGGCCCCGGCGTCAGCCGCCCGTCGCCGTAGCGGGCGCAGATATAGTCGCAGATGGCGCCGCTCTCCCCCAGCACCAGGTCGCCGTCGGTGATCACCGGCGCGATGCCCATCGGGTGCAGCGCCTTGTACGCGTCGGGCGCCAGGCGATTGTCGGCGCGCCGGTCGTAGCGCTTGAGCTCATAGTCGATCCCCAGCTCCTCGCAGAGCCAGACGATGCGCTCCGACTGGGAAATCCCCGGGTGATGGACCGTCAGCATGCCGCCCTCCCGTGTCAGGCGGCCAAGCTAGGCTATCGCCGTCCCCGCCGATACCCCGGCGGGGCGCGGCGGCCTCAGTCACTGAGCTTCTCGCGCGTCCGCTCGTGGATCTCCCTGACCTCCGGCGTCAGGCTCGGCTCCAGGTCGGCCATCTCGTAGACCGGCCGGATTTCGATCTCGCTCGGTCCCGGCATCGGATTGGGGCAGCGCTTCACCCAGGCGACCGCATCGTCCATGTCCTTGACCTCCCAGATCCAGAAGCCGGCGACCACCTCCTTGGTCTCGGCGAACGGCCCGTCGATGACCGTGCGGTCGGCGCCGTCGAACGCGACGCGCTTGCCCGCGGAGGACGGCTTCAGCCCGTCGGCGGCGACCATGATGCCGGCCTTGACCAGCGCCTCGTTGTATCGGCCCATCGCCTCGAGCAGCCCGGTCGTCGGGAGAACCCCCTTTTCGCTGTCGTCGGTCGCTTTCACGAACACCATCACACGCATTGTCTGTTCCCTCTTTTGAGCCTGCGTCATCGCCCTGGCGCCGGAACGACGAACGGGGCTTCCTCGAACCGACATTCGTCCGGGCGATTAAGCCCCTTCCGCGGCCTGCAACGCGCCGGACCTGCCATAGCGGCTGGGTGGAGAGCCGGTCAGCCGGCGGAAGGCGGTGCTGAAGGCGCTCACCGACCGATAGCCCGCGAATTCGGCGATGTCCGCCATCGGCGCCTCGCCGGCCATCAGCGCCTGTTTCGCCAACGTCATCCGCCAGCCCGCCAGGTACTCCATCGGCGGGGCGCCGACGACGCCGGCGAAACGCTCGGCGAACACCGAGCGCGACATGCCGACCGAGCGGGCGAGCTCGCCGACGGACCAGCCGCGGCCCACGTCGTCGTGCATCAGCCTCAGCGCCTGGCCGATCTTCGGGTCGGCGAGGCCGGCGAGCAGGCCGCTGCGCGCCGGCTCCCAGCCGGCGTCGGGATGGCGCAACGCCTCGACCAGCAGCACCTCCAGCAGCCGCTTGACGATCTGCGGGCCGCCCGGGCGGTCAGCCGTCGCCTCGTCTCCCAGCAGCGCCAGCAGCGTCCCCAGCCGCCCGGCGGCGACCTCGTCGGCGCGGACATGGATAATCGGCAGCATCAGCTTTCCGACCAGCTCCGCGCCCACGGCGGCGAATTTGAAGTGGCCCGCCATGAAGCGCGTGACCGTCTGCGCTTCGCCCCCGGTCATCAGCAGCCCCGGCTCGGCCAGCAGCGCCTTGAGCTCGACCGGCGGGCCGCCGCCCAGCGCGCGCATTTCCCAGGGCGGCGGCGAGGCCATCAGCATGAAGTCGCCCTGCCCGATATGCAGCGCCCGGCCGTCGCCGCGGAGGACGTCGCACTCGCCCTCGATCATCTGGCCGAACACCACGACATTGGAATCCGGCAGGAAGCGGAGCGTCCAGGCGTTGTGCGCCTCGACCACGCGCCAGCTGACCGCGCGAGGCTGCAGCAGGGTGAGAACGTGCGATAGCGGATCCATTCCGGACGATCCATAAACAAAACCCGACGATGGCTTATGCCCGCTCCGGCCGGATTGCGCCATAGAGCGTCTCGGCCAGCAAGGAGTCCGCCATGCGCGTGTTCGTCACCGGAGCCACCGGCTTCATCGGCAGCGCCGTCACGCGCGAATTGATCGCGCACGGCCACCAGGTGACCGGCCTCGCCCGCACCGACCGCGCCGCGGCGGCCCTGCGCGCCGCCGGGGCGACCCCGCACCAGGGTAGCCTTCGCGATCCGGCCAGCCTGCGCAGCGCCGCCAGGGACGCCGACGGCGCCATCCACCTGGCCTTCTCCTTCTCCCTGCCGCAGCTGCCGCTTGGACGGCTGCTGGGCGTCTTTCTCGGCGGCTCGCCCACCGGTCTCATGCGGCGGGCGATGATGGCGATCATGCAGACCGACCGGGCCGCGATCGACGCGCTCGGCGAGGCGCTACAAGGCTCGGATCGCCCGCTGGTGACCACCTTCGGGACCATGGGGCTGGCCGGCGCCGGCGAGCGGGCCGCGCGGCCGGCGACCGAGGCGGACCCGCCGAACCCGAAATCGCCCGGCTACGGCAGGGCCCTGAACGAGCGGGCGGTGGAGACGTGGGCCTCGCGCGGGGTGCGCGCCTCCATCGTGCGCCTGGCGCCGTCGGTGCACGGCGATGGCGACAAGGGCCTCGTGCCGCAGATCATCGCGGCGGCGCGCAAGGCGGGCGAGGCGATCTACGTCGGCGACGGCCAGAATCGCTGGAGCGGCGTTCACCGGCAGGACGCCGCCACCCTCTTCCGGCTGGCGCTGGAGAAGGGCGCCGCCGGCGCCCGCTACCACGGGGTCGGCGAAGAAGGCGTGGCCTTTCGCGCCATCGCCGAGGTCGTCGGCCGCCAGCTGAATGCGCCGGTCCGCGCCGTGACCCTGGCCGAGGCGAGCAAGCGGCTCGGCTGGTTCGGCCCCTTCATCGCCATCGACAACCCCGCCTCCAGCCTCGCCACCCGGCAGCAGCTGGGCTGGCGTCCGGCCGGCCCGACCCTGCTTGAGGACCTTGCCGGCGGCGGCTACTTCGCGGCGCCTCAGAGCTCGTAGCGGTCGAAGACCCGCTCGGCCCGGTCGAGCTGGCGCGGCACGTCCTCGGGGCGGTGAAGGATCGCCGAGGCGGCGCACTTCAGCGTCAGCAGCGCGACATAGGCGCGCAACGCCCGCGCATCGAAGCCGGCGGCGTCGACCAGGTCCCAGATCGGCTGGTCATGACCGTCGAGGTCGAAGGCGAACGCGACCAGATCGAACCGGTGGTCGCCGGCGCACGCGTTCTCCCAGTCGATGATGCCGGAAAGCGCGCCGTCGTCGACCAGGACGTTGTCGGTGTGCAGGTCGAGGTGGACAAGCCCGTCGTCGGGGAACCAGCTGGGATCGGCGTCGGCGCCGATCGCCGCCACGCGGTCGAGCACGGCTGCGCTGCGCCGGCCCCCGGTGCGCAGCGGTTCATGCATCCCCCACCCGTCCTGCCCGCCCGTCAGTGTACGGACGACAAACCCGCCCCAGGCGCCTCCCGGCGGCCGCGGCCCCGGAATGCCAGCCTTGGCGGCGATGCACTCGGCCATCGACTCGACGACCGCCGGCGACGGATTGTCCTGCGATCGCCCGGGCAGGAACCGCTGGGCGGACAGCGTCCCGCCGTCGAAGGCGCTCACATGGACGTACTCAGGCGCCGGTACGCCGCGCGCTCGCAGCTCGTCCAGCCCGGGGAGCAGCGCCGCATACCGGTCGGCCATCGCCGGGTCGGGCGACCACTTGAGGACGACGGGCGCGCCGTCGGGCGCCGTCGCCAACCAGGCGCCCTCGGACCTGCCGCCGAGCGCGCGGCCGAGTGCGAAGCCCAGCTGAAGCAGCCGGGCGCGGTTCATGTCACCCGCCTCTCGAGTCCCCGCCAGACCCCCGACGCCTTCGGACGCATGGTCATGACCTTCAAGGATCTCCGGGCTGGGACAGGGTGTAAAATGGGCCTCGTGACCCTACCCCGCGCAGGGCCTGAAGGCCAAAGTCCGTCCAGCCCCTTAACCTCGGCCCTCGCTTGGGACATGGTGGGTGCATAACAAGGGAGGGCGCCGGTATGGCCGACGATGCGAAGGCGGGGTGGAGCGCGCCGGCGGGGGATGTGATCGCGCTGTGGGACGCGCCGCCGCCGCGCACCATCGCCGGTGTCGGCCCCGAGGCCGTCTGGCTGCCGCCGGCGGGCCTCGCGGCCGGAACCCCCTTCCTGCGCAACGTCTCCGAACCGACCCTGACCGTGTTCCAACCGGCGCCCGGCAAGGCCAACGGCGTCGGCGTGGTGGTCTGTCCCGGGGGCGGCTGGACCGTGCTGACCTGGCGGCACGAGGGCACCGAGGTCGTGCGCTGGCTGACCGAGCGCGGCTACACCGCCTTCCTGCTCAAGTACCGCGTCTCGGCGACGCCGGACGACGAGGCGGAGTTCCTGGCCGGCGCGGCGGCGGTCGACGCCCTGCACGCCCGCAAGCCCGCCGCCGCCGAGTGCCCGCGCGCCATGGACGAATTGATGCGCGGCAACGAAGCCTTGCTGCACGCCCGCGAGATCGCCGACGACGACGGCCGCCGCGCCATGGCCCTGGTGCGTGAACGGGCCGGCGAATGGGGCGTCGATCCCGCCCGCGTCGGCCTGATCGGCTTTTCCGCCGGCGCCTTCCTGGTCGTCGACGTGGCCATGGACCCGCAAGGTGCGCCGCCGGCCTTCGTCGCCGCCATCTACGGCGGCGAAACCCGCGGCCGGCCGGTCCCGGCCGACGCCCCGCCCCTGTTCACCCTGATCGCCCAGGACGACCGGCTGCTGTTCCACATGGTCGAGCAGCTCTACCTCGACTGGTCCGACGCCGACCGGTCGGCCGAGCTGCACATCTTCGCCCGCGGCGCCCACGGCTTCGGCATGATACCGCAGGGCCTGCCCAGCGACCGCTGGCTCGACCTGTTCGAGGCCTGGCTCGCCGACCGCGGCTTCGCGTGAGGCCGCCCGCACCAGCGGCGAAGCGGAAAAGGGGGAAATATCGATGAGAACAGTGAGCCTGGCGTGCATCGCCGCCCTGGTCGCGGCCTCGGCGGCGGGGCCGGCCTCGGCGGCCAAGCCGGCGTTTCACCCGGCGCGGACGCCGGCGGAGCAGACGCTGGCGCGCATCCTGAAGCTGGACGGTGACAAGCCGGGCGCGGTCGACCCCACCGTCGCCGCCACCGGCCGCCGGCCCCGCACCACCCCGCCGCCCGGCGCGGCCTACCTCGCCTACCTGACGCCGCCGCTCGCCGCCGCGATCCTCGGCGCGGAAGCCCGCCAGGTGAAGGCCAACTGCGGCGGCGTCTACAAATCGGGCGAGGAGTGCGGCATGGACGCCGACCCGATCATCTGCGCCCAGGACACCCCGGACAGCTACCTGTTCAGGACCGTGCAGACCGGCCCGGGCCTCGCCGTCGTCGAAGCCGCTTGGCCGCCGGACAAGGGCGCCCAGCCGACCAACAGCGGCGCCTACCGCCTGAAGCTGACCGGCGCCGCCTGGAAGATCGACGCCATCTCATGCTCGGGCGGCGACGCCTACAACTGGGCGGCGCGCTGACGAGACTCGCGGCTACTTGCCCACGTCGATGAAGGGCACGGCCCCGCTCCCGCCGACCACCGTGGGCAGGACGCCGTTCCACTTTTCGATGGCGCGTATCTTCAGCACCTCGGGATTGGCGCGGATGGCGGCGCCCTCGGTGTTGAGCGCCGTCGCTTTGCCCTGCGCTTCGGCGATCGCCTGTTGCGCCTGCGCCTGCACGGTGGCGACCTGGGCCTGGGCGGCCAGCGCGGCCTGTTCGTTGGCCACGCGCGCATTGATCTGCGCCAGCACCGTGTCGGGCACGCGCACCGGCCCGGTCCAGAACAGCCGCTCGACCCGCAGGCCATAGGGACGGAAATAATTCTGTACATCGCCCTGCACGTCCTGCAGCAGCTGGGCTTTCAGCGGCCCATAGATCTGGTCGACGTTCAGCTGCGCCGAGCGCGAGATCAGCGCGTCGCGGATCGCGTTGCGCAACGGCCCGGCGACGATCTGGTCGTCGGTGACGCGGTACTTCTGGAACAGGACCGAGGCCTTGGTCGGGTCGACCGAATAGGAGACGCCGATGTCGGCGGAGAGCGCCAGCCCCGACCGGTCCTGGAACAGGAACTCCTCGTTCTGGCCGCTCTGCTCGCTGGTCGAGGCGGTATAGGTGTAGGTGCGGGTGAACACCGGATTCGTAGATGCTGGTTCCCGGCGGCGTGAAATAGGTGCCGACGCCCAGGACGTCGTTGGAGACGCCGGCGCTGGAGCCGAACTGGTTGACCTTGATGCCGACGTGGCCCGGCTGCACCTGGCCGCAGGCGGCCAGGCTCAGCGCACAGGCGCTCACGGCCAGCGCTCTTCTCATCGTCCTTCTCCCTCGCTCCTGAGCCTCAGCCACGCGTGCCAGAGGCCGACGCCGATCCAGCCGATGGCCAGCGGCGTGATGCTGGCGATCAGGATGGCCAGCAGGAATTTGCCGGTGTCATGCGCATTGATCAGCTGCGCCACCGCCCAGACCGCGCCGATCGCCCCGAAGAACACCACCAGCGACGAAATCCAGGCGCGGACGGCGAAGATCAGCAGCGGCCTCATGGCGTTCCTGCGCGTCCTTCCCGGCGGCGCCCGAGGGATATCCCCCGCGCCCGCCAGCCGCTCGATGCGCTTCCACCATGGGGCGAGTCTGGCGCCGCCCGCCAGCGGTTAAGCTTGGCCGACACGGCGAATTGGAGCCATCGCGCCGGCGGCCCAGCGCACGCGTCAGGTAATCCCTGACCCCACTCCGCGCCGTGCTTTACTCTCCCGCATGCTCAGCCGTCACAGCCCAGGCATCACCCGATCCATCCGTTCGAACAGCGCGTCTGCAGCGCGCGTCCGGGCGGCGCCGGTCGGGTGGCTCTGATGGCCATGGGCGGCAAGGCATGGGAGGCGCGGGCGGGCGACCTTGTGCGGTTGAAGTCGGGCGGCGCGGTCATGACCGCCGAACGGCTCAACCCCGCGGTCGAGCATCCCTTCGCCCACCGCGCCTGGCTCGATCTCGCGAGTTCGGAGGCGTTCACCAACACCGATTGTCCAGAGGCAAGGATGGCCAGCGACAACCACAACAACAACAACAACAAACTACGCTAGCCATCCTTTCCCCTGGACAACCACCGACGCCGCCCCGCCAACCCGGCCGCCGGCCGCGCCCGCGCGCCTGCTGTGAAGGCTGCTGGAGACCCGATACGGGTTCCTTCTCCCCTTGTTTTGCGGTGATAGGAGCAGCTGTCACCGTTTTTCAGGCCTGGAATCAAAGCCAGCTCGACGGCTCCGAAGAGCTACCAAGCCCCAATCTCCCTAAGTTGCCGCGCCAGCTCCTGCGGCAATGCCGCCGCCCCCTCCCCGCCGGCCAAATCCGGCGGCGCATCCTTGGGCTCGAAATACCGCCAGCCTTGGAACGCTCGTCTCGGCTGCGGCGCGGTGGCGATCAGCTCGTCCGCCAGCAGGATCTCGCACCTCTTTCGGGCGCCGTCTTCCAGGGTTTCGATGGCCAGCACCGTCTGCCGCGCCAGGATCTGGCCCTTGAAGACCCAGTAGAGGGAGCCGCCGGCGAGGATTTCTTCGGCGCGCTTGGGGGTCTGGCGTGTGTGGACGATGGGGCGGTGGCCGTCGGCGGCGCGGCGGGCGCGCCAGAGGCGCAGCTCCTCCGGCGAGGCGGCGCCGACGCAGAGCTTGATCAGGTGCAACGGGGCTCTGCTTTCGGGCGCTATGGTTCGGCCTCCACGCGCGCCAGCATCGCGCCCTCGCTGACCTGCTCGCCGAGCACCGCCCCGACCTCGGCCACCACGCCGTCGAACGGCGCGGTCAGGGCGTGCTCCATCTTCATCGCCTCAAGGGTCACCAGCGCCTCGCCCCGCGCCACCTTGGCGCCGGCGGCGACGTGGACGGCGGCGATCTTGCCGGGCATGGGCGCGCGCACGCCGCCGTCGCCGCCGGCGGCCGCGGCGGCGACCACGGCGCTGGGGTCGCTGAACTCATAGGTCTCGCCGGCCTCGAATACGATCACGCGGCTGTCGAGATAGACCGCGCCCAGCACCTCGTGGGCCGGCGGATCGCCGGGGATGGCCAGGGTCTCGCCGCCGTATTGCAGCCGCACCTCGACCTTCGGCGGCGCGTTGAGGCGAAAGCCGCTGGCCTGGATCCAGGGCGAGGCGCGGTCGGCCAAGGGCGCGGCGATCTTCAGCCGCATCCAGGCGGCGACCGCCAGCACGTCGGCGGATGGCGCCGGCTTGGTGGTCAGGCTCTCGGCCCGGCGGGCGATCAGGCCGGTGTCGACGTCGCCGGCGCGGAACTCGGCGTCCTTGAGCAGGCGGGTGAGGAAGCCGGCATTGGTCTTCACCGGCCAGACCTGCACGTCGGCGCAGGCCTCGGCCAGGTCGACGATCGCCGCCTGGCGCGTGTCGGCATGGGCGATCAGCTTGGCGATCATCGGGTCGTAATAGGGCGTCACCTCGTCGCCGTGGTCGACGGCGTTGTCGCGCCGCACGCTCCAGGGCAGGTGGAAATAGTCCAGCCTGCCGGTGGACGGCAGGAAGCCGTTGGCCGGGTCCTCGGCATAGAGCCGGGCCTCCATGGCGTGGCCGTTGATGGCGATCTTGTCCTGGGTCAGCGGCAAGGGCTCGCCGGAAGCCACGCGCAGCTGCCATTCGACCAGGTCCAGGCCGGTGATCGCCTCGGTGACCGGATGCTCGACCTGCAGCCGGGTGTTCATCTCCATGAACCAGATGCGGTCGGGGCGCAGGCCCTCGGACGCGTCGGCGATGAACTCCACCGTGCCGGCGCCCTCGTAGCCGACCACCTGGGCGGCCTTCAGCGCCGCGTCGCAGATCACCGCGCGCACCGCCGCCGTCATGCCCGGCGCCGGCGCCTCCTCGATCACCTTCTGGTGGCGGCGCTGCAGCGAGCAGTCGCGCTCGAACAGGTGCACCAGCGCGCCTTCGGTGTCGGCGAACACCTGCACCTCGATGTGGCGCGGCCGTTCGATGGCCTTTTCCAAAAGGACGCGGTCGTCGCCGAACGCCGCCTTGGCCTCGCGCTTGGCCGAGGCCAGGGCCCAGGCGAAATCCTCCGCCGCCTCGACCTTGCGCATGCCCTTGCCGCCGCCGCCGGCCACTGCCTTGATCATGATCGGAAAGCCGACCACCGCGGCGGCGCGGGCCAGGGCCTCCTCGTCCTGGTTGTCGCCCATATAGCCGGGGGTCACCGGCACCCCGGCGCGCTGCATCAGCCGCTTGGCCGCGTCCTTCAGGCCCATGGCGCGGATGGCGGCCGGCGGCGGCCCGACCCAGACCAGGCCGGCGGCCAGCACCGCCTCGGCGAACTCGGCGTTCTCGGCCAGGAAGCCGTAGCCGGGATGGATGGCCTCGGCGCCGGTGGCCTTGGCGGCGGCGATGATGCGCTTGCCGTCGAGATAGCTCTGCGCGGCCGGGGCGGGCCCAATCTCCACGGCTTGGTCGGCGTCGCGCACGTGCAGGGCGCCTCCGTCGGCCTCGGAATAGACCGCAATGGTGCGGATGCGCAGCCGCCGCGCGGTCTGGATGATCCGGCGTGCGATCTCGCCCCGGTTGGCGATGAGCAGGGAGGTGATCACGACTGGGTTCGTTTCCGGGTCAGGCCAGGCTGGTCCAAGAGGGTTTGCGCTTTTCCAGGAAGGCGGCGATGCCTTCCCTGCCCTCCTCGCTCACCCGCGCGCGGGCGATGCGCCGGGCGGTCTCGTCCAGGGTGTGGTGGTCGATGTCGCCGTCGTTGGCGACGAAGGCGACCAGGTCCTTGGCCGCGGCCACCGCGCCGGGCGCGCAGGCCATGATCTCGGCCGAGAGCTTGGCTTGCGCCGCTTCCAGCGCCGCGGCGTCGGCGACCACCTCGTTCACCAGCCCGATCTTTTCGGCGAAGGCGGCGTCGAACAGCCGGGCGGTGGCGAACAGGCTGCGCGACAGCCGCGGGCCGATGGCGCGGACCACATAGGGGCTGATGGTCGCTGGGATGATGCCCAGCCTGACCTCGGAGAAGGCGAACCGGGCGTCCTGGGTGGCGACGGCCATGTCGCAGGCGGCGATCAGCCCGGCGCCGCCGCCGAAGGCCCCGCCCTCGACCAGGGCGACGGTCAGCGGGCGCAGGTCGTAGAGCTGCTTCAGCATCCGCGCCATGGCCAGCGCGTCCTCGTGGTTCTCGTCCTCGCTGAGGTCGGCGGCCTCGCGCATCCAGTCGAGGTCGGCGCCGGCGGAGAAGTTGCCGCCGCGGCCGCGCACGAACACCACCCGGACGCCGTCCTGGCCGTGCAGGGTCTCGAACGCCTGGTGCAGGGCGGCGATGGTCGAGGAGTCGAAGGCGTTCTTCTTGGCGGCGCGGTTGATCCAGACGGTGACCGCGCCCTCGGGCGTGCCCTCGAACTGGACGAGGTCGCTGGTGGCGTCGGTGTCCTTCACCTCGACCAGCGGGTCGGCGATGGGATTGTTCAGGGACTCGTTCATGGGGTCGTTCATGGGATCGTTCAGGGGGTCCGTCGTCGGATCGGTCACGGTACGCGGTCCTTCTACATCCGGAACACGCCGAAGCGCGTGGGGGGGATGGGGGCGTTGAGGGCGGCGGAAATGCTCAATCCGAGCACATCGCGGGTCTGGGCCGGGTCGATCACCCCGTCGTCCCACAGGCGGGCGGTGGCGTAGTAGGGGTCGCCCTCGGTCTCGTAGCGCTGGCGGATCGGGGCCTTGAAGGCTTCTTCCTCGTCGGCCGGCCAGGTCTCGTTCCTGGCCTCCATCCCCTCGCGGCGGACGGTGGCCAGCACGCTGGCGGCCTGCTCGCCGCCCATGACGCTGATGCGGCTGTTGGGCCAGGTGAACAGGAAGCGCGGCGAATAGGCCCGGCCGGACATGCCATAGTTGCCGGCCCCGAACGAGCCGCCGATCAGCACGGTGAACTTGGGCACCTCCGCCGAGGCGACGGCGGTGACCATCTTGGCCCCGTCCTTGGCGATGCCGCCGGCCTCGTATTTGCCGCCGACCATGAAGCCGGAGATGTTCTGCAGAAAGACCAGCGGGATCGAACGCTGGCAGGCCAGTTCGATGAAGTGCGCCGCTTTCAGCGCGCTTTCGGAGAACAGCACGCCGTTGTTGGCCAGGATGGCCACCGGATAGCCCCAGATATGCGCGAAGCCGGTGACCAGGGTGGTCCCGTACAGCGCCTTGAACTCGTCGAAGCGCGAGCCGTCGACGATGCGGGCGATCACCTCGCGCACGTCGTAGGGCGCGCGCACGTCGGTGGGGATGATGCCGTAGAGCTCGGCCGGATCGAACTTCGGCGCCTCGACCTCGGCCAGGTCAAGCGCCGTCGGCTTCGAGCCATAGAGCCGGGCGACGATCGAGCGGACGATCTCCAGGGCGTGGTCGTCGTTCTCGGCCACGTGGTCGACGACGCCGGACTTGCGGCCGTGGGTGTCGGCGCCGCCCAGTTCCTCGGCGCTGATCACCTCGCCGGTGGCGGCGCGGACCAGCGGCGGGCCGCCGAGGAAGATGGTCCCCTGGCCGCGGACGATGACGCTCTCATCGGCCATCGCCGGCACATAGGCGCCGCCGGCGGTGCACGAGCCCATGACGCAGGCGATCTGGGCGATGCCGTCGGCGCTCATCCGCGCCTGGTTGTAGAAGATGCGGCCGAAATGGTCGCGGTCGGGGAAGACCTCGGCCTGGTGCGGCAGGTTGGCGCCGCCGCTATCCACCAGGTAGACGCACGGCAGCCGGTTCTGGGCGGCGATCTCCTGGGCGCGCAGGTGCTTCTTCACGGTCAGCGGGAAATAGGCCCCGCCCTTCACGGTGGCGTCGTTGGCGACGATCATCACCTCGCGGCCCGAAACCCGGCCGATGCCGGTGATCAGGCCGGCCCCCGGCGCCTCGCCGTCATAGAGGCCGTTGGCGGCCAGGGCGCCGATCTCCAGGAAGGGGGCGCCGGCGTCCAGCAGCCGCTCGACCCGCTGGCGCGGCAAGAGCTTGCCGCGGCCGGCGTGGCGGACGCGCGAGGCCTCCGGGCCGCCCAGCGCCGCCTCGGCGGTCTTCGCCCGCAGCGCCTCCACCAGCGCCTGGTTGACCGCCAGGTTGCGCGCGAAGGCCTCCGAGCGCGGATCGACGGCGGTGGTCAGCTCGGGCAAGGGCGCTCTCGCAGGCGGTTTCGGGCGTTCGGCCCCTTATTCCCCGTGGCCTCCGTCGCGGCAAGGCGCCGCGGTCAGCCATTCCGCTCGGGTCAGGGCATATTCGACCTCGCCGTGCTCGGCTCCGGCGATGGGATCGTCCCATTCGAGGTGAAAGGTGCGCCCGTAGACCAGGCCTGCCTTCTCCATCACCCGGCGCGAGGCTGTGTTCACCGCCATGGTCTGGCCCCAGATGCGCATGAGGCCCAACTCGGCAAAGCCCTTGTCCACCAGCGCCCGCGCGCCTTCCGACGCATAGCCCCGCCCCCAGGCCGGCCGCCGCAGCCGATAGCCCAGCTCGCCCTCCTCGCCCGAACCCTCCAGCGCGAACCAGCCGATGAAATCGCCCGCGCCCTTCTCCACCGCGATCCAGCGGCGCGCCTCAGGCCCAAGAAACCTGGGGAGAACTTCCCCCTCGATCACTGCCCACGCCGTCGCCCTGCCCCCGCTGAGATACCGCATCACCTCCGGATCCCCGTCCAGCTCATGCAGCAGCCCCGCATCGCTTTCGACGCCGCAGCGAAGCAGGAGCCGGTCGGTTTCCAGAAAGACGCGCATGTCGACCGCACCTTCTCCCTTCCCCCTCGATGGGGGAAGGGTCGGGGTTGGGGGTGTTCGCACCGAGCGACATAAAGGGTCGCGTTCGGCGCCGACCTCGGCCCTTTCGCCACCTCAGCGGGCACACCCCCACCCAACCCTCCCCCATCGAGGGGGAGGGCTTTGGTTGCGAGGGCCGTCCCACCGCGGTCGCGCCGACTCAGGTGTTGGGATAGCGTCCCGGCCCGTGGCCCTGCTTCCGCACAACGTCGGCGACACCGCCCTTGCCCGGCTGTTCACGAGCGAGGCGCTGGCCAGCCATGTCACCTGGTTCTCGCTGCCCGGCGGCCAGGTGCTGTGCGAGGCCGGCGAGATGGCCGACGCGCTCTATTTCGTGCGCACCGGCCGGCTCGCCGCCATCCGCCACGACGAGGGCCAGGAGCCGCAGTTCCTGGGCGTCATCCGGCCCGGCGAACCGGCCGGCGAGATGGCGCTGATCGCCGGCGTCCCCCACTCGGCCAGCGTCGTCGCCATCCGCGACAGCGAGATCCTCGCCCTGCCCCGCGACAACTTCTTCGCCGCCGCCGAGCACGACCCCGGGCTGATGATCGAGCTGGCCAGGCTGATGCTGCAGCGCTCGCGTCAGACGGTCGGGCGGACCACGGCGGGCGATCCCAGCGTCTTCGGCTTCGTCGGCTGCAGCCAGGAGGTCGCCACCCGCGAGTTCGTCGAGCGCATCGGTCGCGAGATCGAGGCCCTCGGCTATTCCGTCGCCACCGCCGGCGAGGAGTCGCTGAACGCGCCCACCGAGTGGTTCTCCAACGTCGAACAGGCGCACGACTTCGTGCTCTATGCCGCCGACGACGGCCAGACCGCCTGGAAGCAGCTGGTCAGCCGCCAGGTCGACCGGCTGTTCCGGGTCGGCCGCGGCGACGCCCCGCCGCCACGCCAGGTCGACCTGTTCGCCTCGCGCACCCTGCAGGAGCTGCTGGTCGACCTGATCCTGATCCAGCCGGCCGGCATCGCCCATCCGTCCGGGTCCGAGGCCTGGATCGACGCCCTGATGCCGGCGCGGCTGTTCCACGTCCGCGACCGCAGCCGCACCGACCTGACCCGCATCGCCAGGACCATCGCCGGCATGTCGGTCGGACTGGTGCTCTCCGGCGGCGGCGCGCGGGCCTACGCCCAGGTCGGCGCGATCCGGGCGCTGCGCGAGGCCGGGGCGCCGATCGACTTCCTCGGCGGCGCCTCCATGGGCGCCATCGTCGCCGCCGCCGTGGCCATGGGCTGGGACGACGACGAGATCGACATGCGGATCAGGAAGGCCTTCGTCGACACCAATCCGGTCGACGACATCGCCTTTCCGCTGATCGCCATGACCCTCGGCGAAAAGGTGCGCGCGCGACTGCGCGAGCATTTCGGCGACACCCAGATCTCCGACCTGTGGCTGCCCTTCTTCTGCGTCTCGTCGAACCTGACCTCGGGCGCCTATCAGCTGCACCGGCGCGGCTCGCTGCGCCACGCCTTGCGGGCCTCCATCGCCATTCCGGGGCTGTTGCCGCCGGTGACCCAGGACAACAACGTGCTAGTCGACGGGGCGGTGATGAAAACCTTCCCGGCCGACATCATGCGCTCCATGCACCTGGGCCCCATCGTCGGGGTCGACGTCACCCGCGGCCGCAACATCACCGCCGACGAGGTGGCGCGGCCGTCGTCGGTCTGGCGCTGGATCCTGTCCGGCGAGTGGCGCAAGGGCCCGCCGATCGTCTCGCTTCTGCTGCGCGCCGCCACCGTCACCGGCGGCCGCGACTGGGCCGCCAGCCGCGCGGCCACCGACGTGCTGGTGGCCCCGAACGTGGACGGCATCGAAATCCGCGACTGGAAGGCCTACGAGCCGGCCAAGAAGGACGGGCGCGAGGCCATGCTGGCGACCCTGGCCGGCCTTTCGCGCCCGATCACCGACCTGCGCCGCCGCCCGAGCCTGGACGAGCAGGCCGAGGCCGCGGTGGTCGACATCAGCCGCCTCAGGGCTTCACTCGATAAATCTGGATGATCTCCTTCGGGCCGGAGACCCGCTCGATCCACGGCGGGATATGGCCGCGGCGAAGGTCGCCCTCGAAGCCGTTCGGGTTCACCCGCAAGGGATTCAGCTGGCAGTCGGCGACATAGGCGACGTTCAGCGCCTTCAGCCGTCCTTGCGCCAGCGCCGTCGGGCCGCCCAGGGCCCGGTAGGCGTTCAGGATGCCCCAGGACATCCGGTGATAGGGCGCGGCCAGCACCGAATCGCGGGTATGGGCCAGGATGAAGGGGCCGAGATCGATTTCCCCGAGCACCACCCCCGGCGGCATCAGCGCCAGCGGCCCATAGGCCCTGACCTCGAAACACTGGTCCGAGATGCCCGCCTTCGGCGCCGTCGCCGGCTTGGCGGCGGCCTTGGCCTGCGGCGCGGGTTTGTGCGGGATCAGCTTCAGCCCGCTGTCGGCGGCGACCGCCAGGCCCACCGGCGACAGCAGCAGGCCGGCCGCCGCCGTCGGGACCATGGCGCCGCGCCAGCCGACCTCGGCCAGCCAGCCGATCGCCGCGGCCAGGGTCGGGACACCGAACCAGAACTCGTAGTCCTCCATTCGCCAGGCGTGGGCGGCGGCCACCGTCGCCACCCAGACCAGGGCCACGGCCAGCAGGGTCGCCCGGTCCCAGCGCCGCCAGCGGGTCACGAACAGCACCAGCGCCGCCGCCGAGCCCATCACCCCCATGAAGATGGTCATCAGGGCGGAGTCGCGATGCTGCACCCAAAGCCTCGGCCAGGGTTCCAGCTCGTTGATGTGGTCGAACCAGATTGGCTTGAGACGCGGATCGACCGCCGCGAACGGCCCGTGCAGGCAAGCCGGATTGGCGGCGATATAGACCCCGGCCGCCGCCGCGCCGACCGCCGCCAGCAGGCCGAACCGCGTCCGGACGCCGAACCTCGCGCCCCAGGTCGCGAACGCCGCCAGCCCCAGCCCGGCGACCAGGATCGCCCCGATCAGGTTGGCGCCCAGCTGGTCGCAAAAGCTCAGGGTCAGACGGTCCGGCGGGGTCTGCAGGACGTAGAAGCCCAGGCTCGCCGCGGCCAGGGCCAGCCCGTAGGCCCGCGCCGCCTCGGCTTCGTCGCGATCGACCGCGGCGGAGATGGCGAAGCTCGCCCCGGCCATGGCGTGGAAGGCCAGGGCCTCGATGCCGATGGCCAGGCCCAGGCCGCCCGCCGCGCCGGCCAGCGCGGCGAACCGGGCGCGCCGGGTCCTGGCCATGGCGCAGGCGACCGCGGTCACCGCCATCAGGATCTGGATGTTGTGATGGTCGATGCGGCCGGGGCGGAACTGCACGAACAGCACCGTGCAGGTCAGCATCAGGAAGCCGCAGGCCATCACCGCCCGCTTGCCGCCCAGGCTGCGGGCGATGGAAAGCCCGCCGACGACCGCCGGCGCGACCCACAGCAGCGGCCAGGCGAAACGCACCGCCCATTCCGCGGTCGCCGGCGGCGCCACCCGTCCCGCCAGCCAGAGGCAGGCGGCCAGCGCCCCGTCCAGCAGCCGCGACCAGTGCATGTAGGTTCCCACCGGCGGCTGCAGCCGGGTGACCAGCTGGTCGTACCAGCCGCGGCCGTGCAGCAGGTCGCGCACCATCACCAGCCGCATGGCGTCGTCGGTGTCGCCGAGCGAGCGGCCGATGTTCCCCTCGGTGAAGGCCATCACCGCGATCACGCAGACGGCGATGGCGAGGCCGAGCGCGACCAGCCGCCGGTTCGAGGTCAGGTCGGGGGTGTCGGAAAGACGCATCGGGCTCGCTAGCAGACTTCTCCCAGAGGGAGAAGGACGGGCCCGCAGCGCGCAGCGCTGTGGGAAGATGAGGGTTGCGGCCTATCCAAGCTGGCGCTGGAACGCGGCGGCCGGAGGGCGCGTGAATCCGAGAGGTCTAAGGAGAGCTCTAAGGAGTTCATTGCTCCGCCCCCGGCGCAAAAAGCCCGCCGCCATCGACGCACGCGGTCATTTTCGCTATGATTCGCCGGTGAATTGTTATTTCGGATACGGCGCTTGGACCGCCAGCTTCGCCTAGAGCTTGGCCGGTCGACGCCGTTTCGGCGTGCGGACTTCATCGTCTCGCCTGAGAACGCCGAAGCGGTGCGCGCGCTGGACGCCTGGCCGAACTGGCATGGCGGCTGCCTCACCCTGGTCGGGCCGGCCGGCTCAGGCAAAAGTCATCTGGCCCTGACCTGGGCCGGTTGCGCCGGCGCGGCGGTGCTCGACGCCGGCGCAACGCCGCCGTCGGCCGTCGATCTCGACCGCCTGGCCGGCCGGCCGGTGCTGGTAGAGGACGCCGACAGGGCGGCGAACGGGGGCGCCGGCGCCGAGGCGCTGTTCCACCTGATCAACATGGCCGGCGCGCCGGGCGGCGGGCTGCTGCTCACTGCCCGCACCCCGCCGAACGCCTGGCCGGCCGCCCTGCCCGACCTGCGCTCGCGGCTGAACGCCCTGCCGGTGGCCGAGCTTCCGGCGCCCGACGACGCCATCTTGACGGCGACCCTGAACAAGTTCTTCCGTGAGCGGAACATCAAACCCGCCGACGACCTGATTCCGTATCTTTTACGCCGCATCGAGCGCTCGATTCCGCGCGCGCTTGAGATCGTCGTGCTGCTGGACGAAAGGGCGGATGCGGAGCAAAGGCCCATCTCACGCGCCTTGGCGCGACAGATTCTTGAAAATGAAGACACCAGCCCCGACCTGTTCGACTGAGGACTTGCAGGCTGGGGTGGGCTGAGCGACAAGTTCAAAGGCCCCCAGCGGAACCGCCATGACCGACATCGCGATCGCCGACGCCATTCCCGCGACCCTGACGCCTGTCCCGTCCAGCCCGGCGCTGGACGAGGCGCTGATCAATTCGCACGACCGCTTCATCAACCGCGAACTGTCGTGGCTGGCCTTCAACGAACGGGTGCTGGAGGAGAGCGAGAACCCGCGCCATCCGCTGCTCGAGCGGCTGCGCTTCCTGTCGATATCGGCCGCCAACCTCGACGAATTCTACATGGTCCGGGTCGCCGGCCTGAAGGACCTCGTCCGCGAGAACATCCGCGTGGTCAGCCAGGAGGGCCTGACCGCGGCCGAGCAGCTGGCCCGCATCAACGATTCCGCCGCCACCCTGATGGGTGACCAGCAGCGCCGCTGGCGCCAGCTGCGCGCCCAGCTGAAGGCCGAGGGCCTGACGGTGATCGATTCCGCCGACGTCACCGCCATCGAGCGCGCCTGGCTGGCCGAGGTATTCCAGAGCCAGCTCTTCCCCATCCTCACCCCCCTGGCCATCGACCCGGCCCACCCCTTCCCCTTCATCCCCAACCTGGCCTTTTCGCTGGTGCTGAAGCTGAAGCGGCCGTCCGACGGCAAGCCCTTCTACGCCCTGGTGCCGGTGCCGGCGCAGGTGGCGCGGTTCTGGGAGCTGCCGCGCTCGACCAACGCCCGCACCCGGCGCAGCGTCCGCCGCTTCATCACCTTGGAAGGCGTCCTGGTGCTGTTCCTCGACCAGCTCTTCCCGGGCTGCGACGTGGAGGCCAGCGGCGTCTTCCGGCTGATCCGCGACTCGGACGTGGAGATCGAGGAAGAGGCCGAGGACCTGGTGCGCGAGTTCGAGATGCGCCTGCGCCAGCGCCGCCTCGGCTCGGTGGTGCGCATCGAGATCGAGCACCTGATGCCCGAGGAGTTGCGCCACTTCATCGCCGGCAACCTGCGCGCCGAGCCCCAGGACATCATCCTGGTCGACGGCATGCTGGGCCTGGACGAACTGGCCCAGCTGATCCCCGCCGACCGCCAGGACCTGAAGTTCCGCCCCTTCGAGCCGCGCTTCCCCGAGCGCATCCGCGACCACGGCGGCGACTGTTTCGCCGCCATCCGCGAGAAGGACATCCTGGTCCACCACCCGTTCGAGAGCTTCGACGTGGTGGTCCAGTTCCTCAGGCAGGCGGCGCGCGACCCCAACGTGCTGGCGATCAAGCAGACCCTCTACCGCACCTCCCAGGACAGCCCGATCGTCGCGGCCCTGATCGAGGCGGCGGACAACGGCAAGAACGTCACCGCCCTGGTCGAGATCAAGGCCAGGTTCGACGAGGCGGCCAATCTGAAATGGGCCAGGGACCTGGAGCGCGCCGGGGTCCATGTCGTCTTCGGCTTCGTCGAGTACAAGACCCACGCCAAGCTCTCGATCGTGGTGCGGCGCGAGGGCGAGGCCTTGCGCACCTACTGCCACTTCGGCACCGGCAACTATCACCCGCAGACGGCGAAGATCTACACCGACCTGTCGCTGTTCACCTGCGACGCCGCCCTGGCGCGGGATTCCGGCAAGCTGTTCAACTTCATCACCGGCTACGCCGTGCCGGCGAAGCTGGAGAAGCTGTCGTTCTCGCCGGTGACCTTGAAGGCCGACCTGCTGAAGATGATCGCCCACGAGGCGGAGAACGCCAAGGCGGGCCTGCCGGCGGCGATCTGGGCCAAGCTGAACGCCCTGGTCGACCCGGTGGTCATCGACGCCCTCTATCGCGCCAGCCAGGCAGGGGTCGCCATCCAGCTGGTGATCCGCGGCATCTGCTGCCTGCGCCCCGGCGTGCCGGGCCTCTCCGACAACATCCATGTGAAGAGCATCGTCGGCCGCTTCCTGGAGCATTCGCGCATCGTCGCCTTCGCCAACGGCGCGGCCATGCCCAGCGCCCAGGCCCGGGTGTTCATCTCCTCCGCCGACTGGATGCCGCGCAACCTGGATCGCCGCGTCGAGTCCCTGGTGCCGGTGGAGAACCCGACCACCCACCAGCAGGTGCTGGGCCAGATCATGGTCGCCAACATCAATGACGAGGCGCAGAGCTGGACCATGGACGCCCAGGGCCGCTATCGCCGCGCCGCCAGCTGGGACCGGCCGAAAGCCTTCTCGGCCCACCAGTATTTCATGACCAACCCCAGTCTGTCCGGTCGCGGCCAGAAGGTGAAGGACCTGCCGCGCGCGTTCGAGCATGTCGGCGCAGGAGGCTAGGCCCGCCCGCGACGCCGCGGTCATCGATATCGGCTCCAACTCGGTCCGGCTGGTCATCTATCGGCTGGAAAGCCGGGCGATCTGGACCGTCTTCAACGAAAAGGTGCTGGCCGGCCTGGGCAGCGAGGTCGCCACCACCCGCCGGCTCGATCCGGTCGGGGTGCGGACGGCGCTGGCGGCGCTGCGCCGCTTCAAGGCGGTGCTCGACGCGGTCAGGCCGACGGAGGTGTTCACCGTCGCCACCGCCGCCGTGCGCGAGGCCGCCGACGGGCCGGACTTCGTGCGCCTGCTGAAGAGCGAGACCGGCATGAAGGTGCGCGTGCTCACCGGCGAGGAAGAGGCGCGCTATTCGGCCCTCGGGGTGCTGGCCGGCCAGCCGGACGCCAGCGGCGTCGTCGGCGACATGGGCGGCTCCAGCCTGGAGCTGACCCTGGTGGACGCCGGCAAGCCGGGCGCCGGCGTCACCCTGCCGCTCGGGGCCTTTTCGCTGCGCGGCCCGGGCGGCTTCGACCTCGACCGCGCCCGGGCCCGGACCGCCAAGGTGCTGGATGCGGTGCGCTCCACCTTTTCGGCCCAGACCCTCTACGCGGTCGGCGGCGGCTGGCGGAACCTCGCCCTGCTGCAGATGCAGCTGACCGGCTATCCGCTGGAGATCGTCCACCAGTACGAGATCGGCGCCGAGGACGCGCTCACCGCCGCCCGCTTCATCGCCCGCCAGTCGAAGGGCTCGCTGGAGCGGATCGAGGGCGTCTCCAAGCGCCGGCTGGACACCATCCCCTACGCCGCCGTGGTCTTGGAGGGCATGATCGAGCGGCTGGGCCTGAAGCGCGTCTCCATCTCCGCCTTCGGCCTGCGCGAGGGCCTGCTGCTGGACGCCATGCCCAGCCGGGTGCGGGCGCTGGATCCGCTGGTCGAGGGCTGCGTGGCGCTCGGCGCGCGGCAGGGGCTGAGCGAGGATCTGGGCCCGGCGCTGGAGGTCTGGCTGCGCCCGGCCTTTTCGGCGCTCGAACCGGTCTTCCCCGGCCGGGACCTGGTGCTGATCGCCGCCGCCTGCCGGCTGGCCGACGTCGGCGCGCGGCTGCACCCCGACCACCGCGCCGACCTGGTGTTCGAGCAGGTGCTGCGCGCCCCGATCGCCGGCATGAGCCACGCCGAGCGCGGCTTCATCGCTGTCGCCCTGTTCGCCCGCCACACCGCCTCGTCCAACCCGCCGGAGCCGCGCATCCTGAGCCGCATCCTTACCGACGAGGCCCGCGCCCGCGCCCTGGCGCTCGGCGCGGCCATGCGGCTGGGCTGCGACCTCTCCGGCCGCAGCGCCGACCTCCTGCGCCGCTCGACCCTGGCCATCGAAGCCGGCGCCGTGGTCCTCACCGCCGACTCCCGCTGGGCCGACATGCTGCTCGGCGAGCAGACCGCCAAACGCGCCGCCCAATTCGCCGACCGGCTGGAGATGGGCCTGAAGCTGGGGAAATAACCGCCGCCGCCCTCTATCCTCCCCCGTTGGGGGAGGGGGACCGCACGAAAGTGCGGTGGAGGGGGCGCGACGCCGGACGCGGCCGGTTTCAGATGGATTCAGAGATCAGCCTTGCCGATGCCATGAGCGCGGCAAGGCCCCCTCCACCATGCTTCGCATGGTCCCCCTCCCCCAAATGGGGAGGATCAAGAGCCGCCCCTACTCCGCCGCCCTCGGCGCCCTGCGCACCTCCACCACCCGCACCCGCGCGCCGTCCAGCACCAGGGCCAGTTCGCCGCGCTTCAGCCGCAGCGCGTCCTCGCCGAAGGCTTCGCGCCGCCAGCCATGCAGCGCCTGGGTGTCGGCGGCGTCGTCGCAGGCGATCTTTTCCAGGTCGGAGACCGTGGCGATCAGTTTGGAGGCGACGCCGGCGTCCTCGGCGCGCGCCTTCAGCAGCACCTTGAGCAGCTCGACGATGGCGCCGGACGCGGGGTTGGGCGGGGTGGAACTGCGCTCGATCACCGGCGCGTAGCTGTCGGCCCTGGCCAGGGATTCGCGCACCGCCTCGACGATCTCGATGCCGAACCGCGAGCCCGAGAACCCCTTGGGCAGCGAGCGCAGCCGGCCCAGCGAGTCGGCGTCGGTGGGCAGCTGGTTGGCGATCTCGTCGATCGCGTCGTCCTTCAGGATGCGGCCGCGCGGCTGGTCGCGGGTCTGGGCGGTGCGCTCGCGCCAGGCGGCGACGCCGCGCAGCACCGCCAGGTATTTCGGCGCGAACTTGCGCGGCTTCAGCCGCTTCCAGGCGTTCTCCGGATCGAGGTCGTAATTGCCCGGATCGGTCAGCGCCGACATCTCCTCCAGCACCCAGGCCAGGCGCCCGCTCGCCTCCAGCTGCGCGCGCAGCATCGGATAGAGGGTGGCCAGGTGGGTCACGTCGGCCAGGGCGTATTCCAGCTGCGCCTGGTTCAGCGGCCGCCGGGCCCAGTCGGTGAAGCGGCTGGACTTGTCCAGGCTGACCTTCAGCGTCTGGCGCACCAGGGCGTCATAGGCCACCTGCTCGCCGAAGCCGGCGGCCATGGCGGCGATCTGGGTGTCGAACAAGGGTTTGGGGATCACCCCCAGATTGTTGAAGATCTCGACGTCCTGGCGGCCGGCGTGGAACACCTTCTGGATGGACGGATCGCCCATCAGGGCGAGCAGCGGGGCGAGGTCGAGCCCCTCCGCCATCGGATCGATATTGGCCGCGTCCTCGGGCCCGGCCACCTGCACCAGGCAGAGCCTTGGCCAATAGGTGGTCTCGCGCATGAACTCGGTATCGACCGCGATGAAAGGGGCGCTGGCGAGCTTCTGGCAGAAGGCCGCGAGGTCGGCTGTGGTGGTGATCGGCGTCATCGGCTAGCTATAGCCCCGAGACTCGGGCCCAGGACAAGGGTTCGTTCCAGCGCGTGTGCGCCCGAAAAGCGGATTTCCGGGATGAATGAGCGGCCAAACGGCCTCACCTATGCGGACGCCGGCGTCGATATCGACGCCGGCGCGGCCCTGGTCGAGGCGATCAAACCCCTGGCCAAGGCGACGCGGCGGCCCGGCGCGGACGCGGCGCTGGGCGGGTTCGGGGCGCTGTTCGACCTGAAGGCGGCCGGCTATGCCGACCCGCTGCTGGTCACCACCACCGACGGCGCCGGCACCAAGCTGAAGGTGGCGATCGAAAGCGGTTTCCACGACACGGTGGGCATCGACCTGGTGGCCATGTGCGTCAACGACCTGTTGGCCCAGGGCGCCGAGCCGCTGCTGTTCCTCGACTACTACGCCACCGGCAAACTCGAATTGGACGTCGCCAAGCGGGTGGTGGCCGGCATCGCCGAGGGCTGCCGGCTGGCCGGCTGCGCCCTGGTCGGCGGCGAGACCGCCGAGATGCCGGGCATGTACGGCGCCGGCGACTACGACCTGGCCGGTTTCTCCCTCGGCGCGGTCGAGCGCGGCGCGGTGCTGCCCAGGCTGGAGCGGCAGGCGGCCGGCGACCTGATGATCGGCCTGGCCTCGTCCGGCCCGCACGCGAACGGCTATTCGCTGATCCGCCGCATCGTCGAGCGCTCGGGCCTGGCCTGGGACGCGCCGGCGCCGTTCGCGCCGGGCCAGTCGCTGGCGCAGGCGCTGATGGCGCCGACGCGGATCTACGTCAAAAGCACGCTGCCCTTGATCAAGGCCGGGCTGGTCGAGGGCGTCGCCCATATCACCGGCGGCGGCCTGATCGAGAATCCGCCCCGCGCCATCGCCGAGGGCCTGGCTCCCCGCTTCGACTGGGACGCCTGGCCCCTGCCCGCCGTATTCCGCTGGCTGCAGGACGTCGGCGGCGTCGCCGACCACGAACTGCGCCGCACCTTCAACTGCGGCGTCGGCCTGATCCTGATCGTCAAGCCGCAGGCGGCGGCCGACGCCCTGGCGGCCCTGCTGGACGCCGGCGAAACCGCCTTCATCTGCGGCGAACTGGCGGGGGCTTAGGCATCTCCCGACCATAAAGACATCGTCATCCCCCGCTGATCCATACGCACTGGTCGGAGTCGGTGATCATGGGTGGCCCGAACAAGTCGGGCCATGACGGAAAAGTTTAGGGAACGATCTCGCCGCCGCGCGCCGCGATCTTCTGCAATGTCTCGACGAACAGCGCGCCTTCGATGGCGATCACCTTGTCGCGCAGGGTCTCGGCCGTGTCGCCGGCGACGATCGGCACGGTCTTCTGGCTGACCACCGGACCGTGGTCGTATTCCTCGTCGACCAGGTGCACCGAGGCGCCGCTGACCGCATCGCCGCTGGACAGCACCGCTTCATGGACGAACCGGCCATACATGCCCTTGCCGCCGTATTTCGGCAGAAGCGCCGGATGGATGTTCAGGATGCGGCCCTGGTAGCGCGCCAGCGTCAGCGGCCCGACCATGCGCAGGTAGCCGGACAGCACCACCAGGTTGACCCCGGCCTCGGCCAGGGCGGCGGCGATCAGCCGGTCGGCCTCGGCTTCCGAGCCCGCGCTCCTGGCGCTGATGTGCCGGCCGGCGACGCCGCTGGCCAGCGCGAACGCCAGCGCCGGGGCGTCGGCGTTGTTGCTGATGACGATGGCCGCCGTCGCGTCCAGCTCGCCCGCGCCGATGGCGCCGACGATGGCCCGCATGCTCGACCCCGCGTGAGAAGCCAGGAACCCCAGGCGCAGCGGCGTCGGCATCCGTTCTGGGTCAGCCGACGATGTCGGCGTCGGTG
This sequence comes from Caulobacteraceae bacterium, assembly GCA_036272595.1. Classification (GTDB taxonomy): domain Bacteria; phylum Pseudomonadota; class Alphaproteobacteria; order Caulobacterales; family Caulobacteraceae; genus Poindextera. The sequence continues at coordinate 111,690 of DATAYM010000092.1, read as the reverse complement.
AAGAACTGGCCGATCTCGACCGTGGCGTTTTCGGCGCTGTCCGAGCCGTGCACCGAATTGCCGGTGAAGCTCTCGGCATAGAGGGCGCGGATGGTGCCCGGCGCGGCGTTGGCCGGGTTGGTGGCGCCCATCACGTCGCGGTAGCGGGCGATGGCGCCCTCGCCTTCCAGCACCTGCACGACCACCGGACCCGAGGTCATGAAGTCGACCAACTCGCCGAAGAACGGCTTGTCCTTGTGCACTTCATAAAACTTTTCCGCCTGGGCGCGGCTCATCCTCACCCGGCGCTGACCGACGATGCGCAGGCCGGCGTCCTCGATGACCGCATTGACCTTGCCGGTCAGGTTGCGGCGCGTCGCGTCCGGTTTGATGATCGAGAAGGTTCGTTCGGTCATTGAAAAGGCCACGCGCTCTCTAAGGGAGGATTGGAAACTTGAGGGTCCGGGCTTATAACGACGCCCGTCCGCGCCGCCAAGGCGCGAACAAGGCAAGATGAGATCGTGATGCACCCGGCGGGTATCAGACTGACGCGTTAGCGCCCACCGGGCGAACGCCGCGCACTCGCGCGCGGTGCGGCGAGCCCTGCCCACGCCGCCCTTTCAGTCTGTCACGCCTAACTCATCAGAGCCTTCCCATGCTTCGCATCAACGACCTCGTTTTCGACGCCTACGGGCGCCGGTTTTTCGATTCCGCCACCGTCTCGCTGCCCAACGCCGCCAAGGTCGGGCTGGTGGGCCGCAACGGCGCGGGCAAGACCACCCTGTTCAAGCTGATCAAGGGCGAGCTGGAACCCGGCGGCGGCGAGATCGGCCTTCCCAAGGCCGCCCGCATCGGCTCGGTGGACCAGGAGCATCCGGCCAGCCCGGTTGCGCTGCTCGACACCGTGCTCGCCGCCGACGTCGAGCGCGACCGGCTGATGCGCGAGGTGGAGACCGCCGATCCCGAGCACATGGGCGAGATCTACGCCCGCCTGGCCGAGATCGACGCCGACCGGGCGCCCTCGCGCGCCGCGGAGATCCTCAGCGGCCTGGGCTTCTCCGCCGCCGACCTGCCGCGGCCGATGGCCGAGTTCTCCGGCGGCTGGCGCATGCGCGTGGCCCTGGCCGCGGCGCTGTTCGCCGAGCCCGACCTTTTGCTGCTCGACGAGCCGACCAACTATCTGGACCTGGAAGGCGCCCTCTGGCTGGAAGCTCGCCTGCGCAAGTACCCGAAGACCGCCCTGGTCATCAGCCACGACCGCGAACTGCTCGACAAGTCGGTCGGCTACATCCTGCATCTAAACGACGGCAAGCTCGACCTCTACACCGGCGGCTATGACGCCTTCGAGCGCGAGCGGGGCGAGAAGCTGCGGCTGCAGGAAGCGACGCGGGCCAAGATCGAGGCCCGCCGCGCCCACATGCAGTCCTTCGTCGACCGCTTCCGCGCCAAGGCTTCGAAGGCGGCCCAGGCCCAGTCACGCATGAAGATGATCGCCAAGCTGCCGGTGGTCGCCGCGGTGATCGCCGAGCAGACCGCGCCGTTCCGCCTGCCCTCGCCGCCCAAGCCGCTGGCCCCGCCGCTGATCCGGCTGGAAGGCGCGGCGGTGGGCTATGGCGGTCCGCCGGTGCTGAAGACCCTCAACCTGCGCCTCGACCTCGACGACCGCATCGGGCTCCTGGGCGTCAACGGCGCCGGCAAGTCGACCTTCGCCAAGCTGATCGCCGGCGCCCTGCAGGTCGAGGCCGGGACCATGCACCGCGACCGTCGGCTGAAGGCCGGCTGGTTCCACCAGCACCAGATCGAGGCCATGGACCCCACCGACACGCCGCTGGACATCGTCCGCCGCGCCCTGCCGGAAGCGAGCGAGGCCCAGCGCCGCTCGCGGCTCGCCCAGTTCGGCCTCGGCGCGTCGAAGGCCGAGACCACCGTCGCCGACCTTTCCGGCGGCGAGCGGGCGCGGCTCCTGCTCAACCTCGTGGCGATGGACGCGCCGCACCTGCTGATCCTCGACGAGCCGACCAACCACCTGGACATCGACAGCCGCCGCGCCCTGCTCGACGCGCTGAACGACTACGAGGGCGCGGTGATCCTGATCACCCACGACCGCTCGCTGATGGAGCTGGTCGCCGACCGGCTGTGGCTGGCGGCGGACGGGACGATCAAGCCGTTCGAGGGCGACATGGCCGACTACGCCCGGTTCGTGCTGGACCGCGCCAGGGTCGCCGCGCGCGGACCGGCCCAGACCCCGACCCCGGCGCCGCCGAGAGGCGCGCCGCCGGCCCTGGCGCCGCTGAAGCGCAAGCTGGAAGCGGCCGAGGCGGCGCTGGCGCGGGAGACCCAGGCGGCCGCGCGGCTGGACGCGGCCCTGGCCGATCCAGCCCTGTTCGGCCGCGATCCCACCCACGCCGCCGAACTCGGCCGCCGCCGCACGCGGGCGCAGGAAGCGGTGGACAAGGCCGAAGCCGCCTGGATCGCCGCCGCCGAGGCCTACGAAAGCGCTGAGAGCGCTGCCGGGTGAAGCGCCACCCCTAATTCGTCATAGCCCGGCTTGTCCGGGCTACCCATGATCACCATCGAACGCGAGCGTCTCTGGGTCTTCCGCATTCCGCTGCACTCCAGCGGGGATGACGGTGATTTATCGCCTCACCCGCACTTGACCTCGGTGATCAGGCCGCTCGCGGCGTCGAACAGGATGTCGGTGCGGCCGGGGTTGTAGTCCTGGGTCACCGGGCAGGTGGTGCAGGAGACCCGGCGGGTGTTCGGGTTCACCGGCACCGGGATTTCGGTGCGCGGCTTGCCGACCAGATAGGCCAGGCTGGCGGCCTCGCAGCGGGAGGCGATCGGCGGCGCGGCGGAGACCGGCGGGGCGATGTAGGGCGGCTCGCGAGCCGGTTGCTGCGGCTGAACCGGCTGGGCCGCCGGGGCGGTCAGCGGCGCCACCGTCTGGGTGCGCGCGACGCCGGTGACCACGCAGATCACCGCGGCGATGCCGGCCACGTGCAGGCCGACGAAGATCCAAAGCCGTTTCATGCCTGCTGCTCCCATCCCCGCTCGGCCCGCTGGCGCCAGTAGGAGACCGGATGGCCGGCGGTCTTGAAGGTCTTCCAGCGGCCGCGCGCCTCGGCGGTCGCCGCCTCGTCGCGGCCGTCGAACAGAAGGATGCAGCGCTCGTAACCGTCCAGCGGTCCCGCCTCGGCGCCGTCGACCAGGAAGAGGGCCTGGGCGCCGTTCAGGTTGTCCGGCGCGGTGGTCAAGAGGATCGGCTGGCGCGCCGCCAGCGGCTCGCCGTCGGTCCCGTGCGCCAGGAAGCTGTCGTCGCGATAGCTCCACAGCCAGCCGTCCAGGTGGTCGATCCGCTCCTGCGCGGTGCTCCGCACCAGCGCCTTCCAGCCCTTGGCCAGGGTCTTTTCGAGCAGCTCAGGCAAGGCCTGGTCCAGCGGCGTGCGCTCCAGGTGGTAGAACCAGACCTCGCAAGGGCCCTGGCTCATCCTTCGTAATCGGCGGCCACGAACTGCTCCAGCAGCCGCACGCCGAAGCCGGTCGCGCCTTCCGGGATGGTCGCCACGCTCGACGGCTTCTTCCAGGCCACGGCGGCGATATCCAGGTGCGCCCAGGGCAGGTCGCCGATGAAGCGCTGGATGAACAGCGCCGCGGTGATCGAGCCCGCTGGCCGCCCGCCGACGTTCTTCATGTCGGCGGCGTCGCTCTTGATCTGCTTTTCGTAGGTTTCCGGCAGCGGCATGCGCCAGAGCAGGTCGCCCGAGGCCTCGCCGGCCATGTGCAGCCGGTGCGCCAGTTCGTTGTTGTTGGAATAGAGGCCGCCGTAATCATGGCCGAGCGCGATGATGATCGCCCCGGTCAGAGTGGCCAGATCGACCACCAGCTGCGGCTTGAACCGTTGCTGGGCGTACCAGAGCGCGTCGGCCAGCACCAGCCGGCCCTCGGCGTCGGTGTTGATCACCTCGATGGTCTGGCCGGACATGGAGGTGACGATGTCGCCCGGCCGCTGGGCGTTGCCGTCCGGCATGTTCTCGACCAGGCCGAGGATGCCGACCGCGTTCACCTTGGCCTTGCGGCCGGCCAGGACATGCATCAGCCCGGTGACGGCCGCGGCGCCGCCCATGTCCCACTTCATATCCTCCATGCCGTCGGCGGGCTTGAGGCTGATGCCGCCGGTGTCGAAACAGACCCCTTTGCCGACGAAGGCCAGCGGGGCTGCGTCGCCGCCGCCCTTCCACTGGATCACCGCCAGCTGGCTTTCGCGCCGGCTGCCCTGGCCGACGCCGAGCAGCGCCCCCATCCCCAGCTTGGCCATTTCCTCCTCGCCCAGGATCTCCACCTCCAGGCCCATCGGCTCCAGCGCCTTGACCCGGGCGGCGAACTCCGCCGGATAGAGGATGTTGGCCGGCTCGGAGACCAGGTCGCGGGTGAAGGCCACCGCCTCGGCCAGCGCCGCCAGCGGCGCATAGGCCGCCTGGGTCGCCTCGACGTCGTTGACGGCGATGCGCACGGTGGCGATGGTCGGCTTGGCGTCCGGCTTTTCCTTGGTGCGGTAGCGGTCGAACCGGTAGGCGGCGAGGCTGACCCCCAGGCCGGCGGCGGCGCAGACCGCGGGCGAGCCGCCCGCCAGGCTCAAGGTCAGGGTGTCGGCGCCGCAGGTCTTCAGCGCCTGATAGGCTTCCGCCGCCGCCTGTTCGGCGCGGGCGGCGTTGAACTCGGCCTGGGGTCCGACGCCGATCAGCAGCGCGTGCGACGCCGCCGCGCCGGCCGGCGCGATCAGGTGCAGGGTCCTGCCCTTGGCGCCGGTGAACCTGGCCGCCTCCATGGCGCGGGTCAGCACCCCGCTGGCGGCGTTATCGAAGCGCGCCGCGCCCGGCGAGAGCCCGCCGCCCTCGAACGCGGCCGAGGCCCAGGCGCCCGGGGACGTCTCGGCTTCGGCGGCGTCGACGAACTCGATCTGCATATTGGAACTCCCGATGCGGTTGGCGCAGGCCGCGCGCGTCTGTAGAACATGACGCGCCAGGTCGGGCGTCGCAACGGCCCTTCCTTACCCTAACGATCGGCTTGAATGCGCCTCCTCGATCGATACCTGTTCCGCCAACTGCTCGGACCGACCCTGCTGGCCACGCTGGCCCTCGGCACCGTCGGCGTGCTCAGCCAGAGCCTCGAAGCCCTCGACATCATCATCAAGGAGGGCCAGAGCGCCCTGGTGCTGGCCGAGGTCACGCTGCTGGCGACGCCGCAGTTGCTGGCCATGGTGCTGCCGGTGGCCATCTTCGTCGCCGGCCTGGTGGCGCTGAACCGGCTGCACACCGAACAGGAGATCGTGGTCTGTTTCGCCAGTGGCATGAGCCGTTGGCGGGTGGTCGCCCCGGCCATGCGGCTGGCGACCCTGGCGGCGCTGGCCACCCTGGTGGTCAACCTATGGATCGCGCCGCTGTGCGAACGCGCCATGCGCGTCGAGCTGTTCAAGATCAGGACCGACCTCGCCGCCAGCCTGGTCGAGCCGGGCCAGTTCACCGAGCCCGCGCCGGGCCTGACCGTCTACGCCCAGGACAGCGGCCAGGACGGCACGCTCAGGAACCTGTTCGTGCTGAAGGAAAAGGCCGGCGGCGGCGACACCACCTTCATCGCGGCGACGGGCAAGCTCGGCCGGCGCAACGGCGCGCCGGTGCTGACCATGCGCAACGGCTCCAGCCAGGAATTCTCCAAGACCGGGGTGCTGAACTACCTCAAGTTCGACGAATATACCTTTGATCTGTCAGACTTCATGAGCGCAAAGGACGCGATCACCTACAAGGTGCCCGACCGCTATCTGCACGAGCTGCTGTTTCCGGACCTCAGCCAGGAATGGGAGCGGCAGAACCGGCTGAAGATGCTGGCCGAGGCCAATGCGCGGCTGGCGACGCCGCTCTACACCATCGCCTTCATGGCCATGGCCCTGGCCGCGGTCATCGGCGGGCCGTTCAGCCGCCTCGGCTATGCCCGGCGCATCGTCGCCGTCGGCGCGGCGGCCGGGGTGGCGCGCATCCTCGGCGTCGGCGCCCAGGCGCTTTGCGACAGCGCCGTCTGGATCAATGTGGTGCAGTACGCCATCCCGATCGCGGCCGCCCTGTGGGCTTGGCGGCAGATCTTCCGCCAGCCGGTCAGCCGCTATGTGCCCATGGCCGCCCTCACCGGCTCGACCCTGATCGCGAGCCCGGCCGAATGAGACTGAGGCTGACCCGCATCGAAACCTACGTGATGGGCTACACCCTGCTGGCGGTGCTGGCCGCCCTGGCCATCCTGACCATGATCGTCGCGCTGGTCGATTTCGTCGAACTCTCGCGCACCGTCGGCAACCGGGCGGACGTCGGCTACAACGAGGTGCTGCGGCTGACCGCGCTCAACGTGCCGTCGATCATCCTGGTGCTTTTGCCCTTCGCCTTCCTGTTCGGGGTGCTGGGTGCCTTCGTCGACCTGAACCGCAAGAGCGAGCTGATCGCCATGCGCGCCGCCGGCGTTTCGGCCTGGCGCTTCATCCTGCCGGCGGCCGGCGCGGCTTTCGTGATCGGCGTCGTGTCGGTGACCGCGTTCAATCCGCTGGCCTCGACCTTGAACGCCCAGTTCGAGCGCGAGCGCAACGCGCTGGTGGAAGGCGTGCAGTCCCAGGGACTGAAGGACATCTGGCTGCGCCAGGGCGACGCCGACACCCAGATCGTCATCCGCGCCCGCGCCGGCGACGACGACCACGGCATGCTGCGGCTGCGCGGCGTCTCGCTGTTCATCTCCACCCTGACCGGCCAGGGCGCGGCGCAGTTCTCCCGCCGCGTCGAGGCGGCCCAGGCCTGGCTGATGCCCGGTCACTGGCTGCTGACCGGCGCGCGCGAGGCGACGCCGGGCGCGGAGGCGCTGAACTACGACACCCTGTCCATCCCCTCGTCGCTGGACGGCCGCAACGCGCTGGAACGCTACGCCTCGCCCAAGGCGGTGCCGTTCTGGTCGCTGTGGGGCGCCATCGCGCGCACCGAACGGGCGGGATTCTCGGCCACCGGCTACCGGCTGCAGCTGCAGGAGCTGCTGGCGACGCCGCTGTTGTTCGCCGCCATGTCGATCCTGGCCGCGGCATTTTCACTCAGGCTGATTCGGCTTGGCGGCGTCGCCACCCTGGCCGGAGCCGGCGTCGCGCTCGGGTTTGGCCTGTTCTTCTTCAACCAGTTCTGCGGCGCGCTCGGCGAAGCCAACGCCATTCCACCCTTCGCCGCCGCCTGGACACCGCCGGTGATCGCGCTTTTGTCCGGGTTCACCTTGCTTTGCTATACCGAGGACGGCTAGGCGGATAAGACAGTCGGCCGGCCCGCAGCGCCGAATCCAGTGGGGGAAGTATCGTCTGATGGGGGGCGTTCGGCGGACGCGGAATGGGACGATCAGGTCAAGCCTTTGCGGCGGCGTCGCGCTGGCTTTTCTTTTTGCCTCCGGAGCCTTGGCCCAGACCGTCACCGAGCTTCCGGTGCGCGTGCCGGGCTCGCCGACGCCGGCCCTGCCGCTGGACGTGCACAAGCCCGCCCCGCCGGCGCCGACCCTCAGCCAGACCGACGACGGCCTCGGCGACCAGGGCGTCTATCTCGAGGCCGACACCCTGGTGCGCGACGACAAGGCCAATCGCTGGACCGCGGCCGGCAAGGTCGAAGCCCGCTACCAGGGCCGTACGCTGCGCTCCAATTCGCTGACCTATGACACCGCCGCCGGCGTCGTCACCGCCGACGGCGACGTCCAGCTGATCAACGCCGACGGCAGCGCCGAGTTCGCCCAGCACATGGTGCTCGACGACAAGATGCGGGCCGGTTTCGCCAGGGTGTTCTCGGCCCAGCTGCCGGTGAATCAGCACATCACCGCCAAGTTCGCCGCCGACGTGGCCATCCGGCGCAGCGAGACGGTGGAGCAGCTCAACCGGGCGATCTTCACCCCCTGCCCGATCTGCGCCAAGAACGGCGCGTCCATCGAGCCGACCTGGTCGATCCAGGCCGACACCATTATCGAGGACCATCAGCGCCACCTGGTCTACTACCGGAACGCCACGATCCGGGTGAAGGGCGTGCCGGTCGCCTTCACGCCCTTCCTGTCCCACCCCGATCCGGACGCACCGAGGGCGTCCGGGCTGCTGATCCCGCAGATCTCCATCACCGGCAAGCGCGGCCCATCCTACCAGCAACCGGTTCTGTGGGTCAGTTCGCCGTCGCAGGACCTGACCTTCTCGCCGCAGATCAACACCAAGGTGAACCCGTTCCTCGCCATGACCTGGCGCGACCGGTTCTATTCCGGCGAGATCGACGCGCGCGTCGGCTACACCTACGAGCGGGACTTCAATGGCAACGGCACCAAGTTCGGCCCCGCCACCTCGCGGTCCTTCATCCTGGCGAACGGCCAGTTCGACCTGACGCCCGACTGGACCTGGGGGTTCACCGCCGACCGCACCTCCGACCCGCTGATCTTCGACAAGTACGACATCCCCAGCGCCTATGCCGACCATGGCCTGTTCATGTCGGACAGCCAGCGGCTGCTGTCACAGCTCTACGTCACCCGCCAGGACGACAACTCCTACCTTTCGATCGCCGCGCTCGACGTCCAGGGGCTCAGGACCACCGACAGCAACCGCACCTTCCCCACGATCGCGCCGCTGGCCGAGTTCCGCTACGACGCGCCGTCAAACATCCTCGGCGGCAACCTGAGGCTGATCGGCAACGCGGTTCTGCTCAATTTCGACGAATCGCCGGTCATCCCCACGGTGTCCGGCTATGACGACCGGGCCTCGGCCGAGGCGGACTGGATCCGCACCTTCACCACCCCCGGCGGCGTCCGCATCGAGCCGTTCGCCCAGGGGCGGGTCGACGTCTACGGCCTCTCCAACATGACCACCGCCGCCAAGACCCAGTCGGTCACCCAGGGGCTGTTCACCGGCGGCGTGACGGTGAGCTATCCGCTGATCCGCCAGTTCGGCTCGACCACCATCGTGCTGGACCCGATCGCCCAGCTGGCGCTGTCGCCCGACTACAAGGTCAATCCGGCCATCCCGAACATGGACGACGTCGTGTTCGAATACGACGAGACCAACCTGTTCTCGCCGGAGAAGTTCAACGGCTTCGACCTGTATGACGGCGGCCAGCGGCTGAACGTCGGCGGCGAGGCGAGCTTCCAGTGGGGCGACGGACTGAACGCCAACGTCCTGCTCGGCCGCACCTTCCGCGCCCAGACCACCAACGTCTTCCCGACCAAGACCGGCCTGAACAGCAACGCCTCCGACTGGGTGATCGCCGCCGATTCCACGCCCGTCGACGGCCTGTCCTTCTTCGGCCGCGCCCTGGTCAATGACACCGCCGGCCTCGAGCGGCTGGAGCTGGGGGCGAACTTCGCCACCACGCGGGTGAACGGCTACGTCCGCTATCTGGACGACAACACCCAGATCACCGGGCCGGTGAGAAACTTCGAAATGGGCAGCGAGACCTTCGTCACCCAGCATTGGGGCTTCGACTTCGACGCCATCCGCGACATCCAGGTCAACAAATGGACCCTTGTCGATCTCGGACTGGTCTATAAGGACGATTGCATAAAGGTGGCGGTGATCTACCGGCGCCAGAACACCGTGGTCGGGGCCCTGGGCGCTTCTGACGCGGTCTTTTTGCGTCTAACGCTCGCCACATTGGGTGACCAAGGATACAACAACGGCGAAATCCGCTAGGGCGACAGCTTGCGGCGAGATAAGGGATCGACCTCGTAAGATGAAGCGGATGGGCAAGGCGGCGAGTTTGGCCGCAGCGATCATGGCCACGGCGGCCCTGGCGGGGCCTGGACGCGCCCAGGATGCGCCGCCGTCGGCCCTGCGGCAGGGCGTCGTGGCCATCGTCAACGACATCGCCATTTCCAGCTATGACCTGCAGCAGCGGGTGCTGCTGCTGGTGGCCACCAGCGGCGTGCAGCCGACCGCCCAGAACACCCCGCAGTTCGAGCAGGAAGCGGTCAACGAGCTGATCGATGAGGCGCTGGAGATGCAGGAGGTGCGCCGCGCCGAGAAGGACCAGAAGTTCAAGATCGTCGCCGACGACGACGCGGTGAACCGGCGGATCGACGAGATCGCCTCCCAGTCCCCCTACAAGACCGGCGCGGCGCTGCTGGAAGCCTTCGCCAACGCCGGCATCGCCCCGGAGACCTTCCGCGCCCAGATTCGCGCCGACATCAGCTGGCAGGACTGGATGCACGGCCGCTATGGCGGCTCGCGGCTGAAGATCAGCCCGGCGCAGATCAAGGCGGTCGCCGACGAGATCCAGGCCCAGGCCTCGCAGCCGCAGTACCTGCTCGGCGAGATCCTGATCGACGCCGACCACGCCGGCGGCATGGACAAGGCCGAGACCGCCGCCGAGCAGCTCGTCGCCCAGCTCCAGCAGGGCGCGCAGTTCACCCAGATCGCCCGGCAATTCTCCGCTTCCTCGACCGCGGCCAACGGCGGCGACACCGGCTGGCTGAGCGAGGCGGAGCTTCCCGCCGAACTGCGCCCCGCGGTCGAACAGCTGCGGCCCGGCGAGATCTCCAAGCCGATCCCGACCGAGAACGGCGTCTTCATCGTCCTGATGCGCGACAAGCGCGCCGGCTCGACCTCGCAGCTGATCTCGCTGAAGCAGGCGGCGATCAGCCTGCCGCCCGACGCTTCGCCGCAGGCCGTCGCCGAGGCGCAGCGCAAGCTCACCGCCCTGAAGGGCCAGCTGAACGACGGCTGCGACGGCCTGGAAGCCAAGGCCGGCAAGGTCGAGGGCGTCGTCGCCGGCGACCTCGGCGAGGCCGACATCAAGGACCTGAAGCCAGAATTCCGCGATGCGGTTCAATCGCTGCCGGTCGGCCAGATCGCCGGGCCCATCCGCACCGACGCCGGGCTGCACCTGATCGCCGTCTGCGGACGCCGGCTGGCCGGGGTCAACGTTCCGCCGCCCGAAGAGATCGAGGCGCGGCTCAAGGAGCAGGAGATCGGGTTGATCTCCAAACGCCAGCTGCGCGACCTGCGGAACTCGGCGACCATCGAGTTCCCGTGACGCCGAAGCCGCTTGCGCTGAGCCTGGGCGACCCGGCCGGCATAGGCCCTGAAATCATCGTCAAGGCCTGGCGCGCCCTGCGCGAGACCGGGCCGGCCTTCATGGTGGTCGGCGACCTGGAGGCGCTGAACGCCGGCTCCGCCGCCGGCGCCTCGGCGCTTCGCCGGGTGACCGGGGCCGACGAGGCGGCGCGGGTGTTTTCGCAAGCCCTGCCGGTGCTCGACCTGCCGCTGCAGGCGCAGGTGGTCGCCGGCCACGCCGATCCGGCCCATGCGCCCAGCGTGATCCGCTGGATCGAAACCGCCGTGGGCCTGGCCTTGTCGGGCGAGGTCGGGGCGGTGGTCACCGCGCCGATCGCCAAGGCGCCGCTGTATGCGGCCGGCTTCAACCATCCCGGCCACACCGAGTTCATCGCCGAGCTGACCGCCGCGACCACCTACGACGGCGCCCGCGGCCCGGTGATGATGCTGGCGGCCGGCGGCCTGAAGGTCACGCTGGCCACCATCCACCTGCCGCTGCGCAAGGTCCCGGCGGCGCTCAGCATCGAGGGCGTGGTCAATACCGGCCTGGTCACGGCCCAGGCCCTGCGCCGCGATTTCGGCATCGATCGGCCGCGGCTGGCCCTGGCCGGCCTCAACCCGCACGCCGGCGAGGGCGGATCGCTCGGCGCCGAGGAGATCGAGCTCATCGGCCCCGCCGCCCGCGCCCTGCGCGACCTGGGCGTCGACTGCACCGATCCGAAGCCGGCTGACAGCCTGTTCCACGACCAGGCGCGCGAAGCCTATGACGCGGTGGTCTGCATGTACCACGACCAGGCGCTGATCCCGGTGAAGATGCTCGACTTCTGGGGCGGGGTGAACCTGACCCTGGGCCTGCCGATCGTGCGCGCCTCGCCGGACCACGGCGTCGGCTTCGACATCGCCGGGCGGGGCTTGGCCCGGGCCGACAGCCTGATCGCCGCCGTGCGCTTGGCCCACGACGTCGCCGCGCGCCGACGGGTATCGAGCGCCGCGGCGTGAGCCTCGACGACCTCCCGCCCCTGCGCGAGGGCCTGGCCGCCCACGGGCTGGACGCCAGGAAGGCGTTCGGCCAGCACTTCCTGCTCGACCTGAACCTCACCGGCAAGATCGCCCGGCTGGCCGGCCCTTTCGACGACGGCGTGGTCATCGAGGTCGGCCCGGGCCCCGGCGGCCTGACCCGCGCCCTGTTGCAGGCCGGCGCGCGGGTGATCGCCGTCGAGCGCGACCCGCGTTTCGCGCCCATGCTGGCGGAACTGGCCAAGGCGGCGGACGGCCGCCTGACCGTGATCCAGGCCGACGCCCTCTCCATCGACGAGACCCCTCTGGTCCCGGCCGGGACGCCGGTGCGGATCGTCGCCAACCTGCCCTACAACATCAGCGCGCCGCTGCTGATCAAATGGCTGACCGGGCCGCTGCATCCGGTCTCCATGACGCTGATGTTCCAGAAGGAGGTCGCCGACCGGATCGCCGCCCGGCCCGGGACACCCGCCTACGGGCGGCTGGCGGTCATCGCCCAGGCGGTCTGCGCGGCCGAGAGCGTCATGGCGCTGCCTGCCCGCGCCTTCACCCCGCCGCCGAAGGTGGATTCGGCCGTCGTGCGCTTCACGCCCAGGCCCGAGCGGCCGTCCGACGCGGTGCTGGGGGCGCTGCAGCGGGTGACCGCCGCCGCTTTCGGCCAGCGCCGCAAGATGCTGCGCTCCAGCCTGAAGGCGGTGGGCGGGCCGGCGTTGTGGGAGGCCGCCGGCGTCGATCCGAACCTGCGCGCCGAGGCGATCGCGGTGGCGGACTTCCTGACCCTGGCGCGCGCGGCGGCGAGCTGATCCCCCAGCCGTGCGTCCTTGATGGAAGCCGCCGATTAACGGCCGACGTCCCTGAATTGTGAGTTGTATACCTTTTGGATCTGGTCCAGCCGGCGGGTCAGGCGCTCAGCCTCACCGGCCTGGCCGGTCTGTTTAGCGACCGCGATTGCCCGTCTGAAGCCGGCCCGGGCGTCGTCGTAGCAGTCCTTCACGCTGTAGGGCCTGGCGTCGTACATCGCCGCGTACGCCGCCTCGGCCGACTGCTCCGATTTGGCGATCCGCCGCCTTGGGCTCGCCGGCAGGAAGGGCGCCAGTCGCCACAACACGTCGCAGGTCCAACGCAGCAAGGTGGCCAGCCTGCGGTCGGCGCCGCCGGCGTCGCCCCTGGTCGTCGGCATGGTCGGTCCGCTCTCTGCTACATGGCCCCTCGGCGCTGGAGACTTTCCAGCTTGAGCCAATCGCGGTCAACTGCGACCAAGTTCCAGCAGCGGGGCCGAGCGCTGCGCCAAGCAGCCGGCTTCAATAGCGCCGTCATGGAAGGGCCGAATGATGATGTTCGAGCGTAACCGGGTTCGGGCAGTGTCGATTCGGGCCGTGACCGCGACCCTGGCGGCTATCCTCCTGGCGGGCTGTTTCGCCAGCCGGGGGTCGTTGATCACCGCGGCGACCGCCGACACTCCGTTCGCTGATGGCGTGCGCGTGGTGGATTACACCAACTGCGCCGGCGCCCTTGGAGCGCTCACCGGCTGCACCGGGTACAAGCGCGACACGACGGCGACTCTGAACCTGGGCGATGGCGAGTATGTCGTCCACCCGGACACGACCAACAACCCCCTGGCCAACATGCCGGCTTTGAAGGGCGCCGGCGACATGCGCTTCTTCGTCAAGGGCGTCGGCGACGACCTGTATGTCATGCAAATGCCCCTGGGTTCCGACACCGGCGGCTCCAGCCTGCGATATGCCTACGCCCTCCTCCGCGTCACGGGAGATACGGCCTATTTCTACCTCTTCTCATGCGAGCAGAATGGCGACGCGGCCTATGTAAAGTCCGGAGCGCTGAAAGCGATTTCGGCGGAGCTTCTGGTCCCGACCTGCGAGGCCGACTCCCTGGCCGGCCTCGGCCAGGTGTTCCGCGACCGCATCGCCAACGGCGCGGTTCCCGACTGGAAGCTTGAAATCCAACCCAAAGGATAGCGCCGGTCAAGGCATGGGACGACCATTCAACGCCCGGCTCCCTGGCGGGCCTGAACGCCCGCGCTGCGCGCCCGCTAAAGCGGCTCGCCGAGCAGGTCGTCCACGAACGGCCCCAGCCATGGGTTGCGCCCGCGCTTCAGGCGTTCGGCGTGATAGATGTGCGCCAGCTCGGCATAGGCGGCGTCGAAGTCCTGGTTGACGATGACGTAGTCGTAGTCCTTCCAGTGCTCGATCTCGCCATAGGCGCGGCCCAGCCGGCGCTGGATGACGTCCTCGGCGTCCTGGGCGCGGGCGTGCAGGCGTCGGGCCAGATCCTTCATCGACGGTGGCAGGATGAAGACCCGCACCACCTCGCCCGGCGCGCCGGCGGCGATGGCGGCGGCGCCCTGCCAGTCGATGTCGAACAGGACGTCGCGGCCGGCGGCCAGCGCCTCGGCCACCGGCGTCTTCAGCGTGCCGTAGCGGTGCTCGTGCACATTGGCCCATTCCAGGAAGGCGTCCTGGCCCACCAGGGCGTCGAAGCGGGCGCGGTCCAGGAAATGGTATTCGCGGCCGTCCTGCTCGCCCGGCCGCGGCGCGCGGGTGGTCGCCGAGATCGACAGCTCCAGGTCGCCATGGTCGGCGACCAGCCGCCGGGAAAGCGAGGTCTTGCCGGCGCCGGACGGGCTGGACACCACCAGCATCAGTCCCCGCCGGGCGCGCTCATTCGACATTCTGCACCTGCTCGCGCAGCTGATCGACGGCCGCCTTCAGCTCCAGCCCGATGGCGGTCAGGGCGGTGGTGGCCGACTTCGCGCAGAGGGTGTTGGTCTCGCGCATGAATTCCTGGGTAAGAAAATCCAATCGGCGCCCGACGGCGCCCTCGACCGCCAGCAACGCCTTGGCCGCCTGCACATGGGCGCCGAGCCGGTCGAGCTCCTCGCGCACGTCGGCGCGGCTGGCCATCACCGCGGCCTCCTGCACGATCCGCTCGTTCAGGTCGCCGCCCCGCTCGACCAGTTCGCCGATCCGTCTGGCGAAGCGCTCTTTGAGGATGGCCGGCTGGGCGCGCGCCTCGACCTCCGCCGCGGCGACCTTGGCCTCGATGATGACCAGCAGGCCGGCCAGCACCGGGGTCAGGGCGGCGCCCTCTTCCAGTCGGGCGACCTTCAGAAGGTCGAGCGCGGCGGTGATGGCGGCGGCCATCGCCGCCTCGGTGGCGGCGAGCGCTTCCGGATCGTTCGCCTCGCCGTTCGACTCGATCACGCCGTGCAGGCCGAGCAGGCCGTCCATGGCCGGCAAGGCCGCGCGCCCGGCCTCGACGTAAGGGCGGCAAAGCTCGAGATAGCGCTCCAGCTGCTCGACATTGATCCGCACGCCGCCGCCTTCGGCGAGGTGGCGGGCCTGCAGCGTCAGGTTCAGCTGGCCGCGCTGGAAGAGGCCTTGCGCCACGTCGCGGGCGGCGCGCTCCAGTCCGTCGAAGCCGCCGGGCCCGCGGAAGCGCACCTCCAGGCTGCGGCCGTTGACCGAGCGGGCCTCGAGCGTCCAGGTCCAGCCGCCGGCGGCCCCGTCCACCCGCGCGAAGCCGGTCATGCCGGAGAGCGCCATCTAGCGCGCTCCCGGCGCCGGCGGCGCCGCCGGCTTGACGCCATGCTCGATCGACCGCCATTGCGCGACGTTCTTCTGGTGCTGTTCCAGGGTCGAGGAAAAGGCGTGGCCGCCGGAGCCGTCAGCGACGAAATAGAGCTCGTCCGTGCGTGGCGCATCCAGCACCGCCGCCAGCGAGGCGCGTCCCGGATTGCAGATCGGCGTCGGAGGAAGTCCCGTGATCGTATAGGTATTATAAGGGGTTGGCGTCGTCAGTTCAGACTCGCGCAGGCCGCGCCCGAGCGGAACGCCCCGGCTGACCCCGAAGATCACGGTCGGATCGGATTCCAGCTTCATGCCCTTCTGCAACCGGTTGAGGAACACCGCCGCCACCCGCGGCCGCTCGCTGGGCAGCGCCGTCTCCTTCTCGACGATCGAGGCCAGGATCACCGCCTCCTCGGGGGTCGCCAGCGGCAGGTCGGCGCGCCGCTGCGCCCACAGCCCGGCCAGCAACTGGTCGCGGGCGTCCATCATCCGCTGCAGCACCGCCGCTCGGTCCTCGCCGCGGCGGACCTCGTAGGTCTCCGGCAGGATGGCGCCTTCCGGCGGGATCGGCGCCGATCCGGTCAGGATGCCGGCATTGGCCAGGATGTCGACCGCGGCCTCCGAGGTCAGGCCCTCGGGAATGGTCAGCATGTGGTGGACGATCTCGCCGCGCCGGATCATGTCCATGACGGCGGCCATCGAGGCGTGCGGCGCGAAGTCGTATTCGCCGGCCTTCAGATGCCGCGCCGCGCCGCTGAGCTGGGCGGCGAGAAGGAAGATCGTCGAGGAGCTGATGGCGTGCTCTCGCTTCAGGGTCGAGGCGATCTCGGGCAGGCTGGCGCCGGGCCTGAGGATCACGTTGGTCGGCGAGCCGTTGTGGGCGGCCGGTCCCGGTCCCTGGTAGAGCCAGACGGCGACCAGGGCGACCACCATCAGGAAGATGCCGAGGGTGGCCAGGCCGCTGCCGCCCGTGATCGCCAGCCGCCGGGTCAGGGAGAGCCCGCGGGGCTGCGGCGGTCGGCGGCTCGGCCCCCTCTCGCTCACGAGACCTTCTTCAGGACCAGCGAAGCGTTGGTGCCGCCGAAGCCGAAGCTGTTGGACAGGGCGAGGTCGATCTTCATCGGCTTGGCCTTGTGCGGCACCAGGTCGATCGGGGTGTCGACCGAGGGATTGTCCAGATTGATGGTCGGCGGCGCGATCTGGTGGCGGATGGCCAGGGCGGTGAACGCCGCCTCGACCGCTCCGGCCGCGCCGAGCAGGTGTCCGATCGCAGACTTGGTCGACGACATGGCGACCTTGCCGGCGGCCTGGCCCAGCAGCCGCTCGACGGCGCCCAGCTCGATCTCGTCGCCGACCGGCGTCGAGGTGCCGTGGGCGTTGATATAGTCGATGTCCGAGGGATCGATGCCGGCATGGCCGATCGCGCCCTTCATGGCGCGGAAGCCGCCGTCGCCGTCCGGGCTCGGCGAGGTGATGTGATAGGCGTCGCCGGCCAGGCCGTAGCCGGCCACCTCGGCATAGATCTGCGCGCCGCGGGCCTTGGCGTGCTCGTATTCCTCGAGCACCAGGGCCGCCGCGCCCTCGCCCATGACGAAGCCGTCGCGGTCCTTGTCGTAAGGCCTCGACGCCCGCTCCGGCGTGTCGTTGAAGTCGGTCGACATGGCGCGGCAGGCGATGAAGCCTGCGATGCCAAGCGGGCAGACCGCCGCCTCGGCGCCGCCTGCGACCATGACGTCGGCGTCGCCGAACTGGATCAATCGTGCCGCGTCGCCGACCGCGTGGGCGCCGGTGGCGCAGGCGGTCACCACCGAGTGGTTCGGCCCCTTCAGCCCATGGCGGATCGAGACCTGGCCCGAGGCCAGGTTGATCAGCGCCGAGGGAATGAAGAACGGGCTGACCCGCCGCGGGCCCTTCTCGTTCAGCTCGATGGCGGTGGCGGCGATGGTCTCCAGGCCACCGATGCCGGAGCCGAGGATGACGCCGGTGCGCTCGCGGTCCGATTCGGCCTCGGGCAGCCAGCCGGCGTCCTTCAGGGCCTCGTCGGACGCGGCGATGGCGTAGAGGATGAAGTCGTCGATGCGGCGCTGGTCGCGGGGCGCCATCACCTGGTCGGGGTCGAAGGAGCCGGCGATGTCCGCGCCGCCGCCGCCGCGGCCGCTGACCCGCGGCACCTCGCAGGCCACCCGGCAGGCATAGTCGGTGGCGTCGAAGGCGGTGATGCGGCCGGCGCCCGACTTGCCGGCGATCAGGGCCGACCAGGTATGCTTCACCCCCCAACCGAGCGGTGTGACCATGCCCAGACCGGTAATGACGACGCGGCGCATGAGGTGTCCTTGGCTAAAGCTCAGATAGCATTAAGCCGTCGGCCGCGAGGATGCACGCGGCGCGACGGCTCTTTGAGGGTCCGCGGGACGGATCAGGCGGCGAGGCGCTCGTCGATGAACTTCACCGCGTCGCCGACGGTCTGGATGTGTTCGGCCGCATCGTCCGGAATTTCGATGTCGAACTCTTCCTCGAAGGCCATGACGAGTTCGACATTGTCGAGGCTGTCGGCGCCCAGGTCGTCGATGAAGGAGGCCTTTTCAGTGACCTTCTCCGGATCGGCGTCCAGGTGCTCGATCACGATCTTCCGGACGCGTTCGAGTGTATCGGACATACGCTTTTAATCCCTTGTCTAAGTGATCGGTTGCAAGCGACTCAGCACCGCGTCCGAACAGAGCCCATTTCTCGCGAGCCTTGGGTCTTCTCCAAGAAGCCCAGCCCAGTTCATTTTCGGCCTAGCACGTTCCTTTTGGCCAGACTAGCGGCCGGTCTCAAGTCTCAAATCATGGCCATGCCGCCGTTGACGTGCAGAGTCTGGCCGGTGACGTAGCTGGCTTCTTCGGAGGCCAGATAGACGCAGGCCGCGGCGATATCGTCGCCGACGCCCAGGTGTCCGGCCGGAATGCGGCTCATAATCGCCTGTTTTTGCTGGTCCGTCAGCGCGTCGGTCATTGGGCTGACGATCATGCCGGGCGCCACGCAATTGATGGTGATCGACCGCGCGGCGACCTCCTGGGCGAGCGACTTGGTGAAGCCGATCATGCCGGCCTTGGAGGCGGCGTAGTTGGCCTGGCCGGCATTGCCCATCACCCCGACGATCGAGGTGATGCCGATGATTCGCCCCCAGCGGCGGCGCATCATCCCGCGCAGCGCCGCCCGCGACAGGCGGAAATAGGCGTCGAGATTGACGCGCAGCACGTCCTCCCACTCCTCGTCCTTCATCCGCACCAGAAGGTTGTCGCGGGTCACCCCGGCATTGGCGACCAGGATGTCGATCGGCGCGCCCAGCGCCTCGGCCGCGGCGACCAGCCCATCGACGCTGGCGGCGTCGTTCAGGTCGCAGACGAGGGTCTTGCCGCGCTCGCCCAACTCGCCGGCCAGGGCGTCCAGCGCCGCCTGGCGGGTGCCGGACAGCACCAGATTGGCGCCCTGGGCGTGCAGGGCTCGCGCGATCGGGCCGCCGATGCCGCCGGAGGCGCCGGTGACCAGGGCGGTCTTGCCGGAAAGGTCGAACATGATGGTGTGGCGCCCTCCTAGAGCGACTTGGCGAAGGCTTCGAGATCGGCCGGCGTGTTCAGCGCCACCGCGTCGGCGTCCGGAGCGATGCGCTTGGCCATGCCGGTCAGCACCTTGCCGGCGCCGGCCTCGGCGAAGCGGGTGACGCCGCCCTCCCCGGCCAGCCATTCGACGCTTTCGCGCCAGCGGACGCGGCCGGTGATCTGCTCGACCAGCAGCCGGCGGATGGTCTCCGGATCCAGCACCGGCCGGGCGGTGACATTGGCCACCAGCGGCGTGCGCGGCGCGACGATGGTCGCGGCGGCCAGCG
The DNA here is from genome assembly GCA_036272595.1 of Caulobacteraceae bacterium. GTDB lineage: Bacteria > Pseudomonadota > Alphaproteobacteria > Caulobacterales > Caulobacteraceae > Poindextera. The sequence continues at coordinate 92,162 of DATAYM010000092.1, read as the reverse complement.
CCTCGGCCATCTCGTCGGCGGCCGGCTGCATCAGCGGGCAGTGGAAGGGCGCCGAGACGTTCAGCGATATGGCGCGCGCCCCCAAGGCCTTGGCCGCCTCGATCGCCCGGTCCACGGCGGCCTTGTCGCCGGAAATCACCACGTTGCCGGCGTTGTTGTCGTTGGCGACCACGCAGACCCCGACCTCGGCGCCGGCGGCGGCGGCGGCCTCGGCCAGGGCGACGTCGGTCTTCGGGCCGATCAGCGAGGCCATGGCGCCCGCCCCGACCGGCGCGGCCCGCTGCATGGCCTGGCCGCGCAGCTTCAGCAGCCGCGCGGTGTCGGCGAGCGTGATCGCCGAGGCCGCGGCCAGGGCGGAATATTCGCCGAGCGAATGGCCGGCGACGAAGGCCGCCTTCGATATCGGCACGCCGAGTTCGGATTCCAGGGCGCGGACCACCGCCATGCTGACGGCCATCAGCGCCGGCTGGGCGTTCTCGGTCAGGGTCAGCTCTTCGATCGGGCCCTCGCGCATGAGCTTCGAAAGCTTCTGGCCCAGGGCGTCGTCGACCTCCTCGAACACCGCGCGCGAGGCGGCGAAGGCCTCGGCCAGCTCGCCGCCCATGCCGACGGCCTGGCTGCCCTGACCGGGAAAGACGAAGGCGAGGCCCATGGAAATTCCCCGATCAAGCGGCGCGAATTGGTGAAACGACGCGAATTCGCGCGGAGGGTTAGGGGAAAGCGGCGATATCGGCAAGCGGCGGCGCGATCGCGGTGTTTTCCGGACCGCAGCCGTGCGAGAGTCGGCTCAACAAGACCGTCAAGGAAGCCGTCATGAAGAAGACCCCGCTCATATTCGCGGCCCTGGCCGCCTTCGCCGCCGCGACCCCCGCCTTGGCCGCGCTTGCGGTCGGCGCCAAGGCCCCCGACTTCACCGCGCCCGCGGCCATGGCCGGCAAGTCCTTCAGCTTCACGCTGGACGCGGCGCTGAAGAAGGGTCCGGTGGTGCTGTACTTCTTCCCCGCCGCCTTCACCAAGGGCTGCACCATCGAGGCGCACGACTTCGCCGACGCCACCGACGACTACAGGAAGCTGGGCGCCACGGTGATTGGCGTCACCGCCGGCAACATCGACCGCCTGGCCGAGTTCTCCACCAGCGAGTGCCGCTCGAAGTTCCCTGTGGCCGCCGACGCCAACCTGTCGATCGCCAAGAGCTACGATTCGACCCTGGCCGAGTTTCCGGGTCACTCGAACCGCACCTCCTACGTCATCGCCCCGGACCACAGGATCATCTTCGCCTATTCCGACCTGGACCCGTCCAAGCACGTCGAAATGACCATGGACGCCGTGAAGACCTGGCGTGCAGAGCATCCGAAGTGAGCGCAGCGCTATAGCCGGTAAGGTGAGCGCACGCCGGGATCGCTGGTGGGAAAGTCGCGCTCGTTGCGAGTAACGAGCAGACGACCATTGACCCGCGCCGAGGCCCAGACGATGGCATCGGGAAGCTTGATGCGGTGCGACCGCCGCAACGCCACCGCTGCCTCGGCCACCGGCTCATCCAAGCCTATCAGCTGAAAGGTCGAGAGGAACGCCTTCGTCCCGTCCTTGGCTCCGTCAGGCGCCCCTACCATCACCTCCATCCAGCTCACGACGCTGATGGCCGAGTCGTCGTAGTTGGCCAGTTCCGCCCGCGCCTCTTCGACGCCATTCAGGAAATCGATCAGGATGTTGGTGTCGAATAGAGCCTTCACCATTCCGAACGGGCCTGACGCTGATAGTCGAGGCCGTCGACCTTGCTATCGCGCCACAGACCGAAAGCCGAATCTGCACTTCCGTCTGCGCTCGCGCTCAGAAACCTGCTGACAGCCTCGCGTATGATCTTGGCCCGAGACACGCGTCGGCGCTCGCCAAGCGCGTCAAGTGCGCGGATATCGGCTTCCGGAAGGTCGACAAGGGTGCGCATCGTTATCATCCATATATGATATCCATATCATATATCGCCTTGCCTGGGCCTACAACTCCGGTTGGGGCCGCCCTTGCCTTTCGTGTCATTTCCGCCTATCAGCGCGCCCTCCTGGGAAGGCGGTCTTGCCGCAGCGTCTGTTGTCGCGGCCTGATCCATCGTTCGCTCGCCAAGCTTCCGCTCGCGAGCCGGCGCCGCCATCCCGCCCCAGCGGAAGAAGGACGCTATGGCTTTTTACGAGCACGTGGTTATCGCGCGGCAGGACATTTCCCCGCAACAGGCCGAGACCCTCAACGAAGAACTGAAATCCCTGATCGAATCCCTCGGCGGCCACATCGCCAAGATCGAATACTGGGGCCTTCGCAACCTCACCTATCGCATCAAGAAGAACCGCAAGGGGCACTATTCGCTCCTGGCGATCGATGCGCCGGCGGCGGCGGTGAAGGAGATGGAGCGCCAGCTGTCCATCAACGAAGACGTACTGCGCTACATGACGGTGCGGGTCGAGGAGCTCGATCTCGAGCTGTCGCCGATCCTCGCCCGCCGCGACCGCGATCGCAGCGAGCGCGGTGATCGCGATGGGCGCGATGGGCGCGACGCGCCCCGCCGCGACTTCGAAGACACCCCGGCGTAAGGGAGCAGATAGATCATGACCGACGAAACCGTCACCGAGTCCGCCCCGGCAGCCGGCGGCCAGCGCCGTCCCTTCTTCCGCCGCCGCAAGGTGTGCCCGTTTTCGGGCGCCAATGCGCCGAAGATCGACTACAAGGACGTCAAGCTGCTGCAGCGCTACGTCTCCGAGCGCGGCAAGATCGTGCCCGCGCGCATCACCGCGGTCTCCAACAAGAAGCAGCGGGAACTGGCCAAGGCGATCAAGCGCGCCCGGTTCCTGGCGCTTCTGCATCACGTCGTGAAGTAGGGGCCGGACCGATGAAAGTCATACTTCTCGAGCGCGTCGAGCGCCTGGGCGCCCTCGGCGACGTCGTCAGCGTGAAAGACGGCTTCGCGCGCAACTTCCTCTTGCCGCGCTCCAAGGCCCTGCGCGCCACCGACGCCAATCTGAAGGTGTTCGAGGGCCAACGGGTCGAGATCGAGGCCCGCAACGCCCGCGAACGCGACACCGCCTCCAAGTCCGGCGAAAAGCTCGACGGCGCCGCCTATGTGCTGATCCGCCAGGCCGGCGAAGCCGGCCACCTGTACGGCTCGGTCTCCGGACGCGACGTGGCCGAGGCGGCCAACGCCGAAGGCGCGAAGATCGACCGTTCGATGGTGGTGCTCGACCGGCCGATCAAGACGCTCGGCGTGCACGAGGTGAAGGTCAGGCTTCACCCCGAGGTGGTGGTGACCATCAACATCAACATCGCCCGCAGCGCCGACGAGGCGGAACGCCAGGCCCGCGGCGAGAACGTCATCACCTCGCAGTTCGAGGAAGACGCCCGTATCGACGCCGAGGCCCAGGCCGACATGCTCGAAGGCGGCGCCGGCCAGCAGATGGAAGACCGGGCCTAGCTCCGCGCCCGACCCTCCAAACTTTCCCCCGCTGGAGCGAAGCGGATGCGGGGACTCCGACGCACCGATCGAAGATTCGGTGATCATGGGTTGCCCGATCGGGTGAGCCATGACGGAAAAGACAGGCGCGAACGATCACTTCGGTCGCGGCGCGACGAAGTATGTCTGCCCGTATCAGGGACTATCCACAGCACCGCATAAACCTGGGGGTGCGGCGCCGGAGCGCCGTGTGGACGCGCCAGTGTTAAGCTAAGATTAACCCATCATGGCCCTCGTTCCCGTCCTCGACCTGCGACCTGTCCCCACCGACGAGCCGATCGCGCAGACGCCGCACAATCTGGAAGCCGAACAGGCGCTGCTCGGGGCGCTCTTGTTCGACAACGCCGCCTATGAGCGGCTTGGTGACCACCTGCAGGCGCGCCATTTCTACGAGCCGTTCCATGCCCGGCTCTACGCGGCGATCGAGGAGCACGTCCGCAAGGGCCAGCTCGCCGAGCCGATCATGCTGATCGACCGGTTCAAGTCCGATCCGGCGTTCGAGGAACTCGGCGGCCTGCGCTACCTGGCCGACCTGGTCGATCGCGCCCCGCCAGCGGCCAACGCCGCCGACTACGGACGGGTGGTCTACGACCTGGCCCTCAAGCGCGACCTGATCCGCATCGGCGGCGAGATCGCCGTCACCGCCACCCGCGGCGACGCCGAACTCAGCGCCCGCGACCAGATCGAGGCGGCCGAGCAGCAGCTCTACGCCCTGGCCGAGACCGGCGGGGTCTCCAATGGGCTGAAGACTTTCGAACTGTCGCTGCGCGGCGCGGTCGAGATGGCGGCCGAAGCGTTCAGCCGTGACGGCGGCTTGGCCGGCGTGGCCACCGGGCTGACCGATCTCGACCAGAAACTGGGCGGCCTGCACCCCTCCGACCTGCTGATCCTTGCCGGGCGGCCCTCCATGGGCAAGTCGTCGCTGGCCTTCAACATCGCCTACAACGTCGCCAAGAACTATGCCTGGGAGCCGCAGCCGGACGGCTCGCGCAAGACCGTCAACGGCGGGGTGGTGGCCGCCTATTCCCTGGAAATGTCGGCCGAGCAGCTGGCCATGCGCCTTTTGGCCGAGGTGACCGGCGTGCCGTCGGACCGGCTGCGCAAGGGCGAGATCACCGCTTCGGAATACGGCCGGGTGCGCGACGCGGCGCTCGACATCCAGTCGGCGCCGCTGTTCATCGACGACACCGGCGGCCTCTCCATGGCCCGCCTCGCCGCCCGCTCGCGGCGGCTGAAGCGGCAGATGGGCCTGGACCTGATCGTGGTCGACTATCTGCAGCTGCTGACCGTCGGCGACTCCAGCCGCAACGACAACCGGGTGCAGGAGGTGACGCAGATCACCCAGGGACTGAAGGCCCTGGCCAAGGAGCTTTCGGTGCCGGTGATCGCCTGCGCCCAGCTGTCACGCCAGGTCGAGAACCGCGACGACAAGCGCCCGCAACTCTCCGATCTGCGCGAGTCCGGCTCGATCGAGCAGGACGCCGACGTGGTGATGTTTGTCTACCGGGAGAGCTACTACAAAAGCCGCACCGAACCGCGCGAAGGCACGCCCGAGCACCTGACCTGGCAGGAGGAGATGGACCGGGTCCGCAACCTCGCCGAGGTGATCATCGGCAAGCAGCGCCACGGGCCCATCGGCACCGTGAAGATGCATTTCAACGAAGACCTGACCAAGTTCTCCGACCTCGCCCGCGAAGGCCGCTACGAGGTGCGGTAGGAGTCCCAGACTTCTCCCACAGGGGAGACGTCTGGCTTAGGCGTGGGCCATGCCTTCCAGCTTGCCGATGCCGACGGCGGAAACCGCGGCCTTGAGGTCGTCGATGGCGACGCCGGAGCCTTCGGCGTCGACCACGAAGCGGTTGGCCACGATCACCGAGTACTTGCCGCTCCGGGCCTGGTTGTCGAAGCTCTCGGTGGTCAGGCGCCCGTCGACCTTGCCGACCTTCTCATAGCCGGTGGCGGTCTGCCGATCGGACTGCAGGTTGATCGCATCGCCCATGGCGGCGAGCGCCCCCATCGCCGCCAGGTCGGTGACCTCGAGCGTGATGCGCCCCTCGCCCCGGGTGTAGACGCCTTCCGCGTTGGACCCGCCGACCCCGGCCGCGCCGCCGCTGACGGCGCTGACCTCTGTGCGCGCGAAGCCCGACGGCAGGGCGGGCGGCAGCAGCGCCTTCAGCGTGTCGGCCGGCACGGCGCGGACGGCGCCCGCCGGCGCGGGCTGGCCGTTCGCCTGCGCCCGCATCGCCGCGGCCTGGGCCTGGGCGGCCTTGGCGGCGGCGTCGAGCTGGGCGAGGTTCACCGACGCCCCGCCCAGATGCATCGTGCCGGTGATCGGGTTGATGCTGGTCTGGGTGTAGGCGCCCCCGACCACGGCGCCGGCCAGCGCCGCGACGCTGATGGCGCCGATGATGGCCTGGATCACCGCGTTGACCACCAGGGCGACGACGATGCTGACCACGAAATAGCCGACCGTCTTGTCCGGCGGCGACTTCATCAGCTTGGGCAGGCCGAGGTAGAGGATGTAGAGGCCGTAGAGGCCGGCGAGCAGCGACAGGACGCCCAGGACCGGCACGATGTTTAGGATGCCCGCCACCCAGAGCGCCGTGTACGGGTAGACGGCCAGCTTCATCGCCTGGATCTGGCTTCGCTGCGCGCCGAAGCTCGGCGCCAGGGCGTCGATGATGAAGCCCAGGACGAAGACGCCGATCAGCGTCCCGACATAGCTGGCGACCGCGATCACGATCACCCAGAGCAGGCCCCAATGGACGAACAGCAGATGCTGGACGATCAGCGCCAGGGCCGGAATCGCCGCCAGGATGCAGGCGTATCCGGTGAAGAGGCCGGGCACGGTGGCCGGTTCGGTCTCGATCTTGTCCCACTCGGCGGCGGGCGACATCAATATGCCCTGAACACGGGCGATCAGCGACGTTGAACCGGCAGGCGCCGGAGCGACTACAGTCATACGATTGGCTCCCCGAAAATTCCCCCATGGGAAGCATAACGACGTTATCGCGCGACGTAACGCTCCAATTTCTCAAGCGTCCGTGAAGCGGGCGCCCGCGACTCGTTGCAGATTGACGGCTGTTCTCACGGTAGACGATCCCATGGCTCGCGACGGCGCGGCATATGTCTGTCAATCCTGCGGCGCGGTGCACACGAAATGGGCCGGGCAATGCTCGGCCTGCAACGCCTGGAACAGCCTTGTCGAGGAGATGCAGAGCCGGCCGCCGGGCGCACTTGCGCCGACCCGGGCCAGCAAGGCCCGCGGCCTAGTGTTCGAGACCCTGGAGAGCCGCACCCCGGCCCCGCCCCGCCTGGTCACCGGGCTGGAGGAGTTCGACCGGGTCTGCGGCGGCGGCGTCGCCAAGGGCTCGGCCATCCTGATCGGCGGCGATCCGGGCGTCGGCAAATCGACTCTGCTGCTGCAGGTGGTCGCCGAGGCCGCCCGGCGCGGCGTCGCCTGCGCCTACATCTCCGGCGAGGAGGCGGTCGATCAGGTCCGCGCCCGCGCCGGACGCATGGGCTTCGGTGATTCGGCGGTCAGGCTCGCCGCCGAGACCGCCGTGCGCGACATCGTCGACGGGCTGAAGCGCGAAAAGCTCGACCTGGTGGTGATCGATTCCATCCAGACCCTGTGGAGCGACATGCACGAGGCCGGGCCGGGGTCGGTGACCCAGGTGCGCGCGGCGGTGGCCGAGCTGGTGCGTTTCGCCAAGTCGCGCGGCGTCGCCATGCTGCTGGTGGGCCACGTCACCAAGGACGGCCAGATCGCCGGGCCGAAGGTGGTCGAGCACATGGTCGACGCGGTGCTGTCGCTGGAGGGCGAGCGCGGCTACCCGTTCCGCATCCTGCGCGCCGCCAAGAACCGCTTCGGCGCCGTCGACGAGATCGGCGTCTTCGAGATGGGCGATGCGGGCCTGCGCGAGGTGAAGAACCCGTCGGCCCTCTTCCTCAACGAGGGCGGCGAGCGGGCGGCCGGCGCGGCGGTGTTCGCCGGCGTCGAGGGCTCGCGCCCGGTGCTGGTCGAGTTCCAGGCCCTGGTCGCGCCATCGGCCTATGGGACGCCGCGCCGGGCGGTGGTCGGCTGGGACCAGGGCCGGCTGGCCATGCTGCTGGCGGTGCTGGAAGCGCGTTGCGGCGTCGGCTTCGCCGGCCGCGACGTCTATCTGAATGTCGCCGGCGGCCTGCGCATCAGCGAGCCGGCGGCGGACCTGGCGGCGGCGGCGGCGCTGATCTCCTCGGCGCTGGACGTCGCCCTGCCGCAGGACTGCGTGGTGTTCGGCGAGGTCAGCCTGTCGGGCGAGATCCGTACCGTCAGCCGGACCGAGACCCGGATGAAGGAGGCGGCGAAACTGGGTTTCGGCCGGGCGCTGGCGCCGTCGGGCGCCGCCGAGACCGGAGCCTTTCGGGTGACCGGCGTCACCCGCCTGAGCGAAGCGGTGCGGCGGATCGGCGAGGACGCCTGGACGTGACGCTGTTCGACATCATCGCGGTGCTGATCCTGGGCGTCTCCGTGCTGGTCGGGTTCGTGCGCGGCGCGCTGCGCGAGGTGGCCACCGTCATCTCGTTCGTGCTGGCGGTGGTCATCGCCATCTTCGCGCTGCGCCTGACCGGGCCGATCGCCCGGGCGTCGGTGCATCCGGCCTGGGCCGCCACCGGGGTCGCCCTGGTGGTGGTGTTCCTGGCTGCCTATATCGCGTTGCGCGTGCTGGCTTCGAACCTCATGCGCAGCGTCCACAGCGTGCGGGCGCTGGGAACGGCCGACCGGATCGTCGGATCCGGCTTCGGCCTTGTAAGAGGTCTGGTGGTGCTCGGCGTCTTCTATCTCGCCTTCAATCTTGCGCCGCCGCCGATGGGAACCCCCGAATGGATCGCCAAGGCCAAGCTCTACCCGCTCGCCCATGGCTGCGCCGATGTGCTGCGCATGCTGGCGCCGAAGGGCTCGGCCATCGCCGGTCGCTTCACCCCGGTGCTGACCAACGCTGTCGAGGCGGGCTCGGACAGCTCCGAAAGCGGACAATCCAGTCAAAACGCGTATAAGGACGCGGCCGAAAAGGGACTCGATGACGTGACGAGGAAATCGCAGTGACCGAGCTGACGCCGCCTTGGCGCGACGACGACAGGCTTAGGCTGGAATGCGGCGTCTTCGGCGTCTTCGACACCCCCGGCGCCTCGCAGATCACCGCCCTCGGCCTGCACGCCCTGCAGCATCGCGGCGAGGAGGCCTGCGGCATCGTTTCGTTCGACGGCCAGGGCTTCCATCCCGAACGGCACATGGGCCACGTCGCCGACGCCTTCGCCGGCATGAACCTGGCCGAAAAGCTTCCCGGCGAGGCCGCCATCGGCCACACCCGCTACTCCACCGCCGGCGGCAGCGTGCTGCGCAATGTCCAGCCGATGTTCGCCGATCTGGGAGCCGGCGGCGTCGCCCTGGCCCACAACGGCAATTTGACCAACTTCCTCACCTTGCGCGAACGCCTGGTTTCCGAGGGCCACATCTTCCAGTCCACCTCGGATTCCGAGGTGATCCTGCAGCTCATCGCCATCTCGCGCAAAACCCGGTTCGTCGACCGGTTCATCGACGCGCTCAGTCAGATCGAGGGCGGCTACGCCCTGGTCGGCCTGACCAACAAGAAGCTGATCGGCGCGCGCGACCCCTTGGGCATCCGTCCCCTGGTGCTCGGCGACCTCAGCGGCAAGCCGGTGCTGGCCTCGGAGACCCGCGCCCTGGACATGGTCGGCGCCAAATTCATCCGCGACATCGAGCATGGCGAGGTCATCGTCATCTCCCATGACGGCATCGAATCCTTGCGGCCCTTCCCGGCGGCGAGGGCCAGGCCCTGCGTGTTCGAGTACGTCTATTTCGCCATGCCCGATTCGGTGGTGAACGGCCGCTCGGTCTACGACGTGCGCAAGCGCATGGGCGAGCGCCTGGCCAAGGAGAGTCTGGTTGCGGCCGACGTGGTGGTGCCGGTGCCGGACTCCGGCGTCCCCGCAGCCCTGGGTTTCGCCCAGGCCGCCGGGTTGCCGTTCGAGATGGGCATCATCCGCAACCACCACCTGGGCCGCACCTTCATCCAGCCCAACCAGGACGCCCGCGAGCTCAGCGTGCGCATGAAGCACAGTCCCAACCGCGCCGTGCTGGCCGGCAAGCGGGTGATCCTGGTCGACGATTCGATCGTGCGCGGCACCACCACGGTCAAGGTGGTGAAGATGGTCCGCGACGCCGGCGCCCGCGAGGTGCACCTGCGCTCCGCCTCGCCGGCCATCCGCTTTCCCGATTTCTACGGCATCGACATGCCCGACCGCGAGCACCTGATCGCCGCCCAGATGAGCATCCCGGAGATGGCCAAGCGCTTCGGCGTCGACAGCCTGGATTTCCTGTCGGTCGACGGCCTTTACTGGGCGATGGACTGCGGCCCGCGCGATCCGCTCTGCCCGCAGTTCACCGACCACTATTTCACCGGCGACTACCCCACCCGCCTGCTCGACCGCGAGATCGCCGAGGGCCGCAACGAGCAGGTCGAGCGGCAGCTGTCCTTCCTGGTCGACGCGTGAGCGTTCTCGACGGCAGGATCGCCCTGGTCACCGGGGCCTCGCGCGGCATCGGCCGCGCCGCCGCCCTGGCGCTGGCCGGGGCCGGCGCCCACGTCATCGCCGTCGCGCGCACCCAGGGAGCGCTCGAGGAGCTGGACGACGAGATCAAGGCCCTGACCGGCCAGCCGGCAACCCTGGTCCCGATGGACCTGGCCAACGGCGACGGCATCGACCAGCTTGGCCTGGCCATCCACCAGCGCCACGGCCGCCTCGACGTGCTGGTCCACGCCGGCGCCATGCTCGGCGGGCTCTGGCCGGTGGCCCATATGGGTCCGGCCCACTGGGATCAGGTGGTGGCGGTCAACCTCACCTCGGCCTACCGGCTGATCCGCTCCATGGAGCCCTTGCTGCGCCGGTCCGAGGCCGGACGCGCGATCGTGGTGACCTCCGGCGTCGCCGAGCGGCCGCGCGCCTTCTGGGGCGCCTATGCGGCGACCAAGGCGGGGCTGGAGGCGCTGGTGCGCTGCTGGGCCGACGAGATCGAGAGCACGCCGATCCGCGCCGTCCTGCTCGACCCGAACGTCATGCGTACGCGCATGCGCGCCGAGGCCTTCCCGGGCGAAGATCCGGAAACCCTGCCGCACCCGTCGGAAATCGGGCCGATGGTCGTCGAACTGGCCGCCAAGGCCGAGCTCGGCCTGCCCCGCGAGACCGTCAAGTTCTCCGCTTGGAAGGCCGCGCGCGCTTTGCCTTGAGCTTCAGTCGCGCCTCGCGGGAGTTGCGGTCGACGGGCTTGGGCTTGGCGCGGCCGGACGGCGTGCCCTCAGCCGTCACGAACGGGTTCTTGTTGGCCTTGATGGTCAGCCGCACCGGGACGCCCGGCAGGTCGAAGCTTTCACGCAGGCTGTTGATCAGATAGCGGCGATAGCTGTCGGGCAGCTGGTCGGCGCGGCTGGCCATCATCACGAAGGTCGGCGGCCGGGCCTTGGTCTGCGCCATGTATTTCGGCTTCACCCGCCGGCCGTTCACCGCCGGCGGCGGGTGCCGTTCCAGCGCGATGTGCAGCCAGTCGTTCAGGTCGCGGGTCTTGATCTTGGTCGACCAGTCGCCGTGCACCTTGATCACCGCCGGCATCAGCCGGTCGAGGCCCCGGCCCGTCTCCGCCGACAGGGCGATCACCGGCGAGCCGCGCAGCTGCGGCAGCAACCGCTCGGCTTCGGCGGCGAAGGCCTTCAGCATGCCCTGCTGGTCCTCGATCAGGTCCCACTTGGCCAGCACGAAGACCAGGGCGCGGCCCTCGCGCTCGACCAGATCGGCGAGTTGCAGGTCCTGGGTCTCGAACGGATGGGTGGCGTCCATGATCAGCAGCACCACTTCCGCCAGGCCGATGGCGCGCAGGGCGTCCTGCACCGACAGCTGTTCGAGCTTTTCCTCGACCCGCGCCTTGCGGCGGATGCCGGCGGTGTCCACCAGCCGCAGGCGCCGGCCCTGCCAGGTCCAGTCGACGCGGATGGAATCGCGGGTGATGCCGGCTTCCGGCCCGGTCAGCAGACGGTCCTCGCCGATCAGCCGGTTGACCAGGGTCGACTTGCCCGCATTCGGCCGGCCGACCACGGCGATCAGGATCGGATGCTCCGGGTCCGGCTCCGATTCCGCCGCCTCGACGCCGTCGGCCGCGGCCTGCAGCGCGTCATAGAGGTCCGACATGCCCTCGCCGTGCTCGGCCGAGATCGGGATCGGATCGCCGAGGCCGAGTTCGAACGCCTCGTTGGCGCCGGCGTCGCCGGCCTTGCCCTCGGCCTTGTTGGCCAGCAGCACCACCGGCTTGTCGCGCCGACGCAGGATCTCGACGAAGGCCCGGTCCAGCGGCACGATCCCCTCGCGGGCGTCGATGACGAACAGCACCACGTCGGCGTCCTCGATCGCCAGCTCCATCTGCGCCTGCATGCGCGCGGCCAGGCTCTCGTCGTCCTGGTTCTCGAAGCCGGCGGTGTCGATCAGCTCCAGGTCGAGGTCGCCCAGCCTGCCGTGGCCATAGCGGCGGTCGCGGGTCACCCCCGGCCGGTCATCGACGATGGCCAGCTTGCGCCCGGCCAGCCGGTTGAACAGCGTGGACTTGCCGACATTGGGCCGGCCGACGATAGCGAGTTTGAGCGCCATCGTCCTAGCGGATGGCGATCAGCTCCGCCGCCTGGGTCGCGACGTAGAGGGTCCCGTTGACCGCGATCGGGGTCAGCAGGGCGTCCGACCCCAGCTTAAGCGAATGCTGAACCGCGCCGGACTTCGGATTGAGCGCCACCGCCTCTCCCGTGCTGGACACCAGCACCAGGTTGGGCCCGGCCAGGATCGGCCCCGACCAGGCCCCGCGGTCCTTGTTGCGCTTGCCGTGGTTCAGGTCGGTGATCCAGTAGATCTGGCCGTTGTCGCGCGAGGCGCAGACCACCCGGCCGCGGGTGTCGCTGACATAGACCACGTCGCCGACCGGCCAGGGGGTCGAGACCGAGGTCACCGGCAGGGTCCAGCGCTGGGTGCCGGTGCGCAGGTCGATCGCCGCCATCAGGCCCGAATGGCTGACCGCATAGACGTCGCCGCGATAGATCACCGGCCGGCCGGCGATGTCGCGGATCTCGGAAAGGGCGCTGTTGCGGTTGGATTTGGACAGCTCGTCGGTCCACAGCGTATTGCCGTTCGCCGCCTGCAGGGCGATCAGTTCGCCCGAGGCGAAGGCGGCGACGACCGCTTCGCCGGAGATCGCCGGGCTGGAGGCGCCCAGGACCCGCGCCGGCTCGACCAGGGCCTGGTGCGCCCAGCCCGGCTGGCCGGTCGCCGCGTCGAAGGTCATCAGGTTGTCGTCGGTGGATTCATCGTAGACCCGGCCGGCGGCCACCGTCGGCGCCGCATGCACCGGCGCATCGGTCGGGGTCTTCCAGATCACCTTGCCGGTGTCGGCGTCGAGCGCCGCCACGAAGCGGTAGCCGGAGCCGACATAGATCCGGCCGTCGGCGAAGGCGAGCCCGCCGCCGAAGGCTTCCTTGTCACGGCCATGGCCGGACAGGTCGGTGCGCCAGACCTGGCGGCCGTCGCCGAGATCGAAAGCCGAGACGCCCGCGCCGCCGTCCATCACGTAGATGCGCCCATTGGCCGCAACCGGCGGAGCGGTGACGTGGAAGGCGCGGCCGGAGCCGCGGCCGAACCCGCGCCGCCAGGCGACGGCGAAGGCGGCGCCGGCGTCGGGATGCTCGACCGACTGCTCGGGCGTGCCGCCCGGCAGCGGCCAGGCCGCGACCGGTTGGGCGTCGGGCAGGAAGAAGTCCTGGCCTTTCAGCGAGTCGGAGACGCTCAAGGTGTCGCTGGCGCCGAGCACCGAAATCCGCTCGCCGGTGCCGGTGTACTTGGAGGTCTTGGTCCCCTTGAACGGATTGGGCAGGTGGATGCAGCCGGAGAGCGCCAGCGCCAGCCCGAGGGTGGTCATCAAACCGAGCGTGCGTCTCGACGTCATTGGGCGGCTCCCGCGGGTTGCGATTGGTCGGGGGCCGCGCCCGCTGGCGGCGCGGCGGACTCTGGCTGGGCCTGAGACTGTTGTTGAGACTGTTGTTGGGGCTGCGGCGGCGGCAGGGTCTTGGCCGCCTTCACCGTCGCCGGCAGTCCGGTGGCCGTTCCGGCCTTGATCAGGGTGATGGCGGCCTGGGCCCGCTCGCGCACGTCCTGCGGCGCGTCGGCCATCAGCGACAGCACCTGGAAGTCGCCCAGGGCGGCCTGCGGCCGGCCGGCGTTCAGCTTGGCCATGCCCAGCGCCTCGCGCGCCAGCGCATGGAATGGCCGGTCCGAATCCATAAGGGGTTTCAAGCGCGCCTCGACCTGGTCGTAGGGGGCGGTGTCGAGCAAGGCGAAGGCGGATTTGAGGCGGGCGGCGTCGGCGATCACCGGGTTGGAGGTGGCGGCCGCCGCCTGGTCGAACAGCGCCACCGCTTCCGGCACGCGCTTCTGGTCCATGCGCACCCCCGCCTGCTGCATCAGCGCCAGGGCCTTGTAGCCCGGGGTCGGCTTGGCGGCGGCGTCGCCGAAGCGGGCGAAGGCGGCGTTGAAATCGCCCTGGCTCAGCTTGTCCAGCCCGTCGGCATAGGCCTGCGAGGCGGCTTCGGTGTTCTTCTGCTGGTAGGCGGTGTAGCCCCACACACCCAGCGCGACGGCCAGGGCGAGCAGAAGCACGCCCGCGATCCATGGCAGATACCGCCGCGCCAGGACGGCCAAGCGGTCGGAGCGAAGCTGCTCGTCGACCTCTTCGAAAATATCAACCACGTATGGGGGCTCCGCGCCTGACGCCGGGGGATTGCGAGGCCGGGAACCTATAGCCTCGAAAGCGCCGCCGCAACGCGCAGGTTCGCTGGGCGGCTGGCCGCCGATTCCAAAGGCGCTCGCCGCGACCTCATCTCCCCGCCCTCCCCCCTCCGATCGCGATGCGGTCCTGCGCGATGGCGCAACCGGGTCTTGTGCAATAGGTATCGCGTCGACGTATTCCAACGACCGGAAACCCAAGCGAAAGCCCAGCCATGGAGTACGACTACGTGATCGTCGGCGCCGGTTCGGCGGGAGCGACGCTCGCAGCGCGCCTGAGCAAGGATCCTTCGCTGCAGGTGGCGCTCGTCGAGGCCGGCCCCGACTATCGCTCGGCCGACGCGCCGGAGGAGATGCGGCGGCCCAACCCCTTCCATATCGTCAGCGGACCGCAATTCGAACATTTTCGCTACCCTCAGTTGATGTCGCGTCGCACCAGGGCGCAGACGCACAAGCCGTTCTGGCGCGGCCGCGGCATGGGCGGCAGCTCGGCCATCAACGGGCAGATCGCGATCCGCGGTGTCGTGGAAGACTACGATGACTGGGCGGCGCAAGGCTGCATCGGCTGGTCGTTCGAGGAGGTGCTGCCCAGTTTCAACCGGCTCGAAACCGATCTGCGGTTCGGCGACAGGCCCTATCACGGCGATCGCGGACCCATCCCGATCTATCGTGCGCCGGTCTCCAAATGGGGAGCCGCCGACCAGGCGATGGCGGAAGCCGCGCTCAATCTTGGCTACCCGTGGGCCGAAGACCACAACGCGCCGCACGCGCTCGGCGTGTCGCCATACGCGATCAACAACCGGGACAGCCGACGCGTCAGCACCAACGACGCCTATCTCGAGCCCTCCCGCGGCCGCAACAACCTTAAGATCATGGGCGATACGATCGTCGACACCGTGATTTTCGAGGGATCGCGCGCGGTCGGCGTGCGCCTGATCGGACCGGACGGCGTGTCCGTACTGCGCGGACGCGAGATCATCCTGTCGGCCGGCGCCGTCCATTCGCCCACCATCCTGATGCGATCCGGCGTCGGCCCCGCCGAGCATCTGAAATCGCTCGACGTCGCCGTGCGGGCCGACCTTCCCGTCGGCCAGTCCTATCAGGATCATCCGCTTGCGATGTTCCCCGTGTATCTCGACGCAGACGCCATCCCGCCCGCCGGCTTTCGCCACACCAATTGCTGCGTGCGCTACAGTTCAGGGCTTTCCGGCGCAGGCGCTGGGGACATGATGTTGGTGGCGATGAATCGTCTTGGCGACAGCCTCGGCCACGGCATGGTCGCCGAAACCGACAAGGCTTTTGGCCTGCTCGGCGTGTGGGTGAACCAGTGCGATTCGGTCGGTGAGCTTCGCCTGGCTTCGCGCGATCCGACGGTCGATCCGATCATCGAAGAGAACATGCTGGACACGGAATCCGACATCGTGCGCATGCGCGATGGCGTACGGCGGCTTATGGACATCACCAGGCAGGATTGCGTCTCCGGGATCGGCAAGGTCGCCCTCGACCGCCTCGATATCTCGTCGAACCCGAGCGACGCTGACATCGACAGCTGGGCGCTTGCGATCGCCGGCGACACCCAGCACGCCACCTCGACCTGCCGCATGGGCGCCGAGACCGATCCGCGCACGGTGGTGGACAGTTCGTGCTGCGTGCTGGGGTTGGAGGGGTTACGGGTCATCGACGCCTCGGTGATGCCCAACGTTGTCCGCGCCAACACGCATCTGACAACGGTGATGATCGCCGAGACGATGGCGGAGAGGCTGCGCGACGGCGACGCCGGCCGGACCGCACAGGGTGTCGCGGCCGCTACTCCGCCGCCTTGGTGAAATAGGTCTCCGCGGCGCCTGGGAACAGCCGGGCGCGGACGTCCTCGGCGTAGGACGCGACCGCCCGGTCGATCTCATTGCGCAGGTCGGCGTAGCGGCGGACGAACTTCGGCGTCCAGTCGAACAGGCCGAGCATGTCGTCGGTGACCAGGATCTGGCCGTCGCAGGCGGCCGAGCCGCCGATGCCGATGGTCGGCGCATCGATGGCGTAGGTGATGTCGCGCGCCAGCGACTCGGCGACACCTTCGACGACGATGCAGAAGGCGCCGGCCGCGGCGGTGGCCTTGGCCTCCTCCAGCACGCCGGAGCGCTCGCTGTTGGTGCGACCCTTGGCCTTGAAGGCGCCGTCGACCAGCACCGACTGGGGCCGAAGGCCCACATGGCCCATCACCGGAACGCCACGGCGGGTCAGGTAGGCGATGGTCTCGGGCACGTGCGGGCCGGATTCGACCTTCACCCCTTGCGCGCCGGTCTCCTTCAGGATGCGCACGGCATTGGCGTAGGCGGTCTCGGGGCTGCCCTCATAGGAGCCGAACGGCATGTCGACGATCACCATGGCCCGGCGCGCGCCGCGCATCACCGCCTGGCCGTGCAGGATCATCATCTCCATGGTGACGCTGACGGTGTTGGGCAGGCCGTGCAGCACCATGCCGACGGAATCGCCGACCAGCAGAAGGTCGCAATGGGCGTCGAGGATCTCGGCCATCGGCGTGGTGTAGGCGGTCAGGCAGACGATCGGCTTGGCGCCCTTGCGCGCCGCGATGTCGCGGGCGGAGACCCGCCGGATGGTGGTTTCACGCTGTGCGGACATGCAAAGACCTAGAATTCTCTCATGACGCGGGTGACCGCGAAGCCGATGGCGACGACGGCGAAGGTCCCGGCGATCCAGAACATTCCCACATCGGGCGGCAAGCTCTGCGGCATGATGCTCGCCTGGACAAGGTCTATCACCTTGCCGGTGACCAGTTTCCCCGATTGCGAGGTCGCATCGCCCAGCCGCGCCACCAGCCCGCCGCCGAGCAGCTGGGCGCCGCCGACGACGCCGCCGACCAGTCCGAGCCCGCCGATCGTCAGCCGGCGCAGGGTCCAGCCGCGCTGCAGCTTCTCATCGACCTTGAGCGCGAACAGATGCGCGTCGCCAAGCTCCGGCGCCTCGCCGAACATCCGGTTCAGTTCGCGTTCGAAGACCAGGTCAGCCATGGCTGTCAGCCTCCATCGGAGGGAAGTCGCGGCCCGGCGCCAGCCGGAGCCGGAGTTTATCCAAACCACGTTTGACATGGGATTTGACCGTTCCAAGTGGCGTATTCAAGGCCTCGGCCGCTTCGGCGTGGGACAGGCCGCCGCCGTAGCAGAGCGAGACGCACAGCCGCTCGATCGGCGACAGCGCCTTCAGCGCCTCGTCAAGGTCGATACGCGCGTCGCTCGCCGCCTCCCCGTTCGTCTGCGTCTGCCGCTCGGCCTCCGCCAGCTCCGCAATCGCCTGGCCGCGGGCGTCACGCCGCCAGCGCTTGACGTAGAGCCGGGCGGCGATGCGCTTGACCCAGGCCTGGAAGGTGCCCTCGCCGCGGAAGTCGCTGATCTGCTCGAAGGCGGCCAGGAAGGCGTCCTGCGCCACGTCGTCGGCCAGGGCCGCGCTCGCGCCCATCCGCCGCAACAGCCCGCGCACGGCCGATCCGTGCCTGCGGATCAACTCACCGAACGCCGCACGTCCGCCGCTCGCCGCCAGGGCGACCAGCTCGAGATCGTGCGCCGAAACGCGCTCTGTTATGGAGTCCGCCATGGCGGTCGCCCGGTTAAACCGGCCCTGGGTTCAGATTCAGGCCCTGGGTCCGCTGCGCTTGGCGAGCCAGAGGACGAGGTAGGCCAGGCCGATGAAGCCGGGGATGGCGCCGGCGCCCGCCGTCGAGCCGCCGATGATGCCGGCCGGGATCGGGTTGACGTACATGAAGCCCCAAAAGAGCCCCGCCCCCAGTCCGACCAGGCCGAGCCCGACGGCGATCAGGATGATCGCCCGCCGCAGGTCGGCGTCGGGCGCGCCGTAGCCGCCGCCATAGCTCTGCCGCTGGACCGGGGCGGTCAGCTTTTCGATCAGCTCGGGCGGGACCGGCTGGCCCTTCTCGTAGGCGACCCTCAGCGTCTCGTGCATCTGCGCCCGCTCGCGCGCGGCGAAGTAGCTGCGGATCCACAACGGCCCGATCACGATCGCGATGATCATGAATATCCCGAGGATCGGGACGATCTGGTCGATGATGTTCTCAAACACGTGGTCTTCTCCATCTCAATCTGGCAACGACGTTTGCGCTGTTTTGATAGGAAGAAGCGAGAAGAGCTACTGTCGGATGCAGTTTGACGGATGAATTCTTGGTAAGGCGCAGCCTAGCCGCCGGCCGTCAAATCTAGTTCACGCCGCCTTTCAGCTAGGCGATAGGCCCCCGCCGGGGTCTCGGTGACCAGGGCCGCCTTGCCGGGCCCGTCCAGCCGCAGCCACTCCAGGCCTTCATCGAAGGTGAGCACCGCGGGCTCGCGATCGTGGATGGCGGCGATGTCGGGGCCCGGCGGGCCGGTGACGAAGGTGAAGCTTTCGAGCGGCTCGGCCAGATCCGCCGGCGCGGCCCGGTCCCATAGGCCGGCCAGATAGCGGACGCGGTCGAATTCGTCCTTCGGCTCCCAGCTGACCTCCCAGCGGCGTTTCGGCTGGCCCTTTTTCCAGCCGGGCGGGTCGTCGTACTCGATGAACGAGGTGATCGGGATCAATGCCCGGCGCGTCCTGTAAGGGTCGCGGAACGCGGCGGCGGTATCGATCGTCTCGATCCTGGCATTGGTGCACATCATCCGCCAGCCGGAGACCGGCCCTCGGTGGAAGCCGGCACCAGCCACCAGCGGCGATCGACGCTTTCGAGGCCGGCGACGGGGTTCGTCGGATCGATCGGCCGCAGGACAGTGGCGCGGTCAGTCGGCCGGTACGGCTCGTCGAGGCGGCGGTTGGACGGCGGCTCGATGCGCCTTATCGGCGGCCGATGATCATGGAAGGCGTGCCACCAGCTTCCGAAGTCGAGCCGCATCTGGAATTCGTTGCACATGCCGCCCGAGCATCGCTCAGCCCAACCAGGACGTCGAGCCCGACGGATCCGGCTAATGCGTGACCCGCGGCCTCAAATGGTACTGGCCGTTCTGGAAGCCGTCGAAGATCAGGGCGGCGTGGGGGTGGGCCACCGGTTCGCCGGTGTCGTCGGGCAGCAGGTTCTGCTCCGAGACGTAGGCGGTGTAGGTCTCGCGGTCGTTCTCGGCCAGCAGATGGTAAAACGGCTGGTCCTTGTGCGGCCGGACGTTTTCCGGAATCCGCAGCCAATACTCTTCGGTGTTGGCGAAGGTGGGGTCCACGTCGAAGATCACACCGCGGAACGGAAACAGCCGGTGGCGGACCACTTGGCCAATGCCGAATTTTGCGAGTCGGGCGTCCATAACGTCGGAAATAATACACCAACCGGCTGACTGGAACATGAACGTTCGGGGACCGCGCGTCTTCCGGCCGCGCGGCGCGCTTGCTAGAGTTGATCCGAACCAGGCGCAAACCACCCGCGCCTCTTGAACAATCAGGTCGGCTTGACATGTCTGACGCGCCCCCGCCGGGCGAGCGTCACCGGATCGATGGGCCGCCCGGCAAGACAGGGCGGCGTTCCCGATCCGATGGGCTCTACGCCGCGCTCGACCTCGGCACCAACAATTGCCGCCTCTTGATCGCCGAGCGCAGCCCGGGCGGATTTCGCGTGGTGGACGCCTATTCGCGCATCGTGCGGCTCGGCGAGGGCCTCAGCCAGACCGGCCGCCTGCAGCCGGCCGCGATGGATCGGGCGGTGGCGGCGCTGAAGATCTGCGGCGACCGCATCCGCCGCCGGCCGCAGACCAAGGTCCGCGCCATCGCCACCCAGGCCTGCCGGGCGGCGGAGAACGGCGCCGAGTTCCTCGAGCGGGTCGAGCGCGAGAGCGGCCTTCGCCTCGAGATCATCACGCCGAAGGAGGAGGCGCGGCTTTCGGTCGCGGGCAGCCTCAACCTGCTCGACCGTTCGGGCCGCGCGGCCCTGGTGCTGGACGTCGGCGGCGGCTCGACCGAGCTGTCCTGGCTGGATCTGGAAGGCTCGAAGGGGCCCGGCGATCGGATGCCGCGCATCCACGCCTGGCTGTCCATCCCCATCGGCGTCGTCACCCTGGCCGAGCGGTTTCCGGAAGCTGTCCCCGGCGATCCGGCCTGGTTCCGCGCCATGGTCGAGGCCATGAAGGGGCCGATCGCCGCCTTCGACCGCGCCGACGGCCTGCGTGCGGTGTTCGCCGCCGGCGAGGCGCACCTGATCGGCACCTCCGGCGCCATCACCAGCCTGGCCGGCCTGCACCTCGGCCTGGCGCGCTACGACCGCTCGAAGGTCGACGGCCTGTGGCTGACCCGCGGCGAATGCGACGCCATGGCCGACCGGCTGCTGAAGCTGGCGCCGGCCCAGCGCGCCGCGCAGCCCTGCATCGGGCCCGACCGCGCCGACCTGGTGCTGGCCGGCGCGGCCATATTGCAGGCGGTGCAGGAACTCTGGCCCTGCGCGCGGGTGCGGGTCGCCGATCGCGGCCTGCGCGAGGGCGTGCTGCTGTCGATGATGGCCGAGCACAGCGGACCCCGCCGCTCCCGGCGCCGCCGGCGCGGCGGCGGCGCGCGCCAGGCCAGGGCCGCCGCGGCGTGAGCGACGAGCCGCCCCGCAAGCGCCTGGTCCGCAAGCCCACCCGCGGCGGCGACGAGGGCCGCAGCGACGCCGTGCGGGTGCGCATGAAGAAGGGCCGCACACCCTCGTCGAAGGCCTGGCTGGAGCGGCAGCTGAACGACGATTTCGTGCATGCGGCCAAGTCCAGGGGCTATCGCAGCCGCGCCGCCTTCAAGCTGGCCGAGATCGACGAGCGGTTCCGGCTGCTGAAGCCGGGCGCGCGGGTCATCGACCTGGGCTGCGCGCCGGGCGGCTGGATCCAGATCGCCATCGAGCGGGGCGCGGGCGCCGTCGCTGGCGTCGACCTGCTGCCGGTCGATCCGCTGCCGCCGGCGCAGATCCTGCAGATGGACTTCACCGACCCCGCCTGCCGCGATCTCCTGATCGAGCGCCTGGGCGGCGCGCCGGACATCATCCTGTCGGACATGGCGCCCAACACGACCGGTCATCGCGCCACCGACCACCTGCGCATCATCGGCCTGGTCGATCAGGCGCTGGACTTCGCCGTCGATACCCTCAAACCCGGCGGCGCCTTTGTCACGAAGGCCTTCCAGGGCGGCGAGACCGCCGAGGTGGTGGCGCGGCTGAAGCGCCATTTCGCCTCGGTGCGCCACGTCAAGCCCAAGGCCAGCCGCCCGGAAAGCTCCGAACTCTACCTGGTCGCCACCGGCTTCGGCCGCAAGCCAGCCAAAGCTTAAAGCCGCCAGCCGCCGGGGACGCCGCGGGGGGACAGCACGAAATGGCCGACATTGATGCCGCGGCTGCGGAAGCCGCCGGCGCAGCAGCGCAGGTAGTAGTCCCACATGCGGCAGAACCGCTCGCCGTACCGGGCCTGCAGCGGCGCCCGGTTGGTCTGGAACCTGGCATACCAGGCCATCAGCGTCCGGTCGTAATCGGCGCCGAAGTTCTCGACGTTCTCGATCACGAACAGGCCCTCGACCGCCTGGGCGACCTGGCCGACGGTCGGCAGCACGCCGTTCGGGAAGATATATTTGTCCAGCCACGGATCGATGGTCGGATAGGGCTCGTTGGCCCAGATGGAATGCAGCAGGAAGAGGCCGTCGTCGGCCAGCGCGCGCCGGGCGCACTCGAAATAGGTCCGGTAGTTGCGCGAACCGACGTGCTCGAACATGCCCATCGAGACCACGTGGTCGGCGCGGCCGCGAAAATCGCGATAGTCCTTGACCTGGAACTCGACCGGCAGATCGGCATAGCGCTGCGCGCCGTAGGCGGCCTGCACATCGCTGACCGTCACCCCGACGCAGGCCGCGCCGTAGCGCTCGGCGGCGAAGCCCATGAAGGCGCCCCAGCCGCAGCCGATGTCGAGCACGCGCTGGCCGGCCTGCAGTTTGATCTTGCGGCAGATCAGGTCGAGCTTGGCGTCCTGCGCCGCATCCAGGTCGGCGGCGTCGGCCCAATAGCCGCAACTGCCGGTCAGCCGCTTGTCGAAGGTGGCTTCGAAGACGTCGACGCCCAGATTGTAATGGACCTCCGCCACATCCCAGGCCCGCCGCTTGCTCTGGCGGTTGTGCAGGTGGGCCGCCATCACCAGTCCGATCAGCGACAGCGACGGCCGAAGCGCCTTGTCGGTGCGCGCGGCGGTCACCCGGGCGAACAGGCCGTCCAGCTGTTCGCAGTCCCACCAGCCGTCCATATAGGCCTCGCCGAGGCCAAGCGAGCCTTGGGCGAGGACGCGCGCGTAGAGGTCGGGATTGTGCACCTGCGGATCCCACGGCTCCGGACCGTTCAGTGTGACGCCGGCCTCGTCCAGCAAGCCCTGGATGGCGGCTTCGGGGCCATGGCGGCCGCGCGGCGCGCGGGTCGTGCGCCGGGCTGTAAGGACCGCGTCAGCCACGGGGCCTATCGCCCGAATTGAACGCGAAGCTCATCCTTGGCCGCCTCCAGGACCTTCTTTTGCGCCGCGGGAAGCTCCTTGCCGGCCCGGTTGATGTAGAAGGTGAGCATCGACATGGCCGAGCGGAACGGCTCGGCCTTGCGGCGATGGCTGGCCTCGGCCGACCGCTTCAGCGAGGCGGCGATCTTCTTCGGATCCTTCAACGTGAAAACGTCCCGCTGAAGGTCGAGAGCGTCGCTGTGTTGGGTCACGGCTTGCGACCATTTCCGCTTAGCTTTGCGCTCAGGCATCTGGGAATTCCGGCGTCGCGGGTCAACGCCCTTTCAACGAGGTTTCGCGTCCCCATGTTCCCGCCCCGGGCCGTGGCGGGTGACAAGCCGCGCACACCCCGCTATACGCGGCCCGCAAAATGGAGAGTCTCATGGAGATTCGCGAAGGGCTTACCTTCGACGACGTTTTGCTCGAACCGGCTGAATCCGCCGTCATGCCGGGACAGGTGAACACCCAGACAAAGTTCACGCGCGAGATCAGCCTGAACATCCCGATCGTGTCCGCCGCCATGGACACGGTGACCGAGAGCCGGCTGGCCATCGCCATGGCCCAGGCCGGCGGCCTTGGGGTCCTGCACCGCAACCTGACCCCGGAAGAGCAGGCCGACCAGGTGCGCGAGGTGAAGCGCTACGAGAGCGGAATGGTCATCAATCCGCTGACCATCCACCCGGACACCACACTCGGCGAAATCCGTGAAATCACCCAGCGGCGCAAGATTTCCGGCTTCCCGGTGGTCGAGCGCGGCAGCGGCAAATTGTGTGGAATCCTCACCAACCGCGACATGCGGTTCGAGACCGACCCGGCCAAGCCGGCCTCGGCGCTGATGACCACCGAGAACCTGGCGACCGTGCCCGAGGGCGCCTCGCCGGACGCCGCGCGCGCGCTGCTGCAGCGACGCAAGATCGAGCGGCTGATCGTTGTCGACGACGCCTATCGCGCCGTCGGCCTGATCACGGTCAAGGACATGGACAAGGCCGAGGCCCACCCGGACGCGGCCAAGGACGCGCAGGGCCGCCTCCTGGTCGGCGCGGCCTCCACCGTCGGCGACGACGGTTTTGAGCGCTCCATGGCCCTGGTGGAGGCCGGGGTCGACGTGGTGGTGATCGACACCGCCCATGGCCACTCGGTCCACGTCGCCCGCGCCGTCGACCGGCTGAAGCGCGAGAGCAACCGGGTGCAGATCGTCGCCGGCAACGTCGCCACCTACGAAGGCGCCATGTCGCTGATCGACGCCGGCGCCGACGCCATCAAGGTCGGCATCGGGCCCGGCTCGATCTGCACCACCCGCATCGTCGCCGGCATCGGCGTGCCGCAGCTGACCGCCATCGCCGACGCGGTGCGCGCGGCGCGCGGCCAGGGCGTGCCGGTGATCGCCGACGGCGGCATCAAGTATTCCGGCGATGTCGCCAAGGCGATCGCTGCCGGCGCCTCATCGGCGATGATGGGCTCGATGTTCGCCGGGGTCGAAGAGGCGCCGGGTGAGGTCTTCCTGTACCAGGGCCGCTCGTACAAGGCCTATCGCGGCATGGGCTCGCTGGGCGCCATGGCGCGCGGCTCGGCCGACCGCTACTTCCAGAAGGAGGTGGCCGACACCCTGAAGCTGGTGCCCGAGGGGATCGAGGGCCAGGTGCCGTTCAAGGGCCAGATCGGCCCCATCCTGCACCAGCTGGTCGGCGGCCTGCGCGCCGCCATGGGCTATGTCGGGGCGCCGGACATCGAAAGCTTCCAGCAACGCGCCCGCTTCATCCGCATCACCGGCGCGGGCCTGCGCGAAAGCCACGTCCACGACGTCCACATGACCCGCGAGGCGCCCAACTACTCCGTGCAGGGCTGAAGCGTGCGTGACGGCGGCCGGATCGCCGCGGCGATCCATGTGCTCGAGGATGTCGGAGAGCGGCACAAGCCGGTGCGGATGGCCCTGAAGACCTGGGGCGAGGCCAGCCGCTATGCCGGGGCGAAGGATCGCGCCTGGGTGTCCGGCCTGGTGCTCGACGCGCTGCGCCGCCGCCGCTCGCTGGGCTGGATGATCGGGTCCGAGCAACCGCGCGCGGTGGTGCTGGCCGCCCTTGCCCACGCCTGGGGCTGGCCGATGGAGAAGATCGCCGCGGCCGTAGCGGAGGAGACCCACGGACCCGGCCCACTCTCCGGGGCGGAAGCGGCCGCCCTCGCCTCGCCTCGCCCGATCGAGGATGCGCCGGCGCCGGTGCGCGGCGACTATCCCGACTGGCTGGAGCCGAGCCTGCAGCGCCAGTACGGCGCCGAGCGCGCGGCGGAAACCGCGGCCCTGGCGGCGCGGGCGCCGGTCGATCTGCGGGTGAACGCCCTGAAGACCGATGTGGCGCGGGCCTTGAAGGCCCTGTCGTCGCTGGGCGCGGAGCCGGCCGGGATCCTGGCCGACGCCCTGCGCGTGCCCGCCCCCGACGCCGCCGAGCGCGCCGCGCCGATCGAGAGCGCGCCGGAATTCCAGAAGGGCTGGTTCGAGGTCCAGGACCTGGGCTCGCAGATCGCCGCGGCCGCCGCCGGCGAGATCAGGGGCCGCCAGGTGCTGGACTTCTGCGCCGGCGGCGGCGGCAAGACCCTGGCGCTGGCCGCGGCCATGGGCAACACCGGCCAGCTCTACGCTTACGACGCCGACGCGCGGCGGCTATCCGAGACCGTCAAGCGGGCGACGCGCGCCGGCGTGCGCAACCTGCAGGTCCGCTCGCCGCTGCGCCCCGACGCGCTGGACGGGCTGGAGGGCTGCATGGACCTGGTCTTCGTCGACGCCCCCTGCACCGGCTCGGGGACGTGGCGGCGGCATCCGGACGCCAAATGGCGGCTGACCCCGGCGCAGCTCGAGCGCCGCATGGCCGACCAGGACGCGGTGCTCGGCGCCGCCGCCGCCTATGTGAAGCCCGGCGGCCGGCTGGTCTACGTCACCTGTTCGCTGCTGGCGGAGGAGAACGAGGACCGCCTCGCCGCCTTCCTCGCCGCCAGTCCGGCGTTCTCCCCGGTGGGTGCGCTGCCTCGGATCGCCGCGTCCGGCCAGGCGGACGAGGCCGCCCTGGCCGCCCTGGCCGCCGCTGTCACGCCCCAGGGCGATCTGCGCCTCACCCCGCGCAATTTCGGCGTCGACGGCTTCTTCGTCGCGGTTCTGGAGCGTCCTTCGTGACGGCGGGGCGATTCCCGGCTATGGCGCGGCCATGAGCCAAGCCGTCCGCCACGAGCGCGTCCTGATCGTCGATTTCGGCAGCCAGGTGACCCAGCTGATCGCCCGGCGGGTGCGCGAAAGCGGCGTCTATTGCGAGATCCACCCCTACGACCGGGTCGACGACGCCCTGCTCGAAAGCTTCGCGCCCAAGGCGGTCATCCTCTCCGGCGGCCCGGCCAGCGCCGGCGAGGCGGAAAGCCCCGCCGCCAACCCGACCATCTTCGGCCTCGGCGTGCCGGTGCTGGGCGTCTGCTATGGCGAGATGACCATGTGCGCGGCGCTGGGCGGGGCGGTGGAAGGCGGCCACAACCGCGAATTCGGCCGCGCCGACATCCATATCGAGCGGGAATCGTCGCTGCTCGCCGGCCTCGGCGAAGTCGGCGACAGCGAGCCGGTGTGGATGAGCCACGGCGACGTCATAACCGCCATCCCGCTCGGCTTCGAAGTGGTGGCCACCTCCGAGGGCTCGCCCTTCGCGGTGATCGCCGACGAGGGCCGCCGGCTCTACGGCGTGCAGTTCCACCCGGAGGTGGCGCACACCCCGCGCGGCGCGCTCCTGCTGCGCAACTTCACCCACCGCATCGCCGGCCTCGGCGGCGACTGGACCATGGCCGCCTTTCGCGACGAGGCGGTCGCCCGCATCCGCGCCCAGGTCGGCGACGGCAAGGTGATCTGCGGCCTCTCCGGCGGGGTGGACTCCTCGGTGGCGGCGGTGCTGATCCACGAGGCGATCGGCGAACAGCTGACCTGCGTCTTCGTCGACACCGGCCTCTTGCGGCTGAACGAGGCGGCGGAGGTGGTGCGCCTGTTCCGCGACCACTACAATATTCCGCTGATCCACGTTGATGCGGCGAAGGAATTCCTCGGCGCGCTCGCCGGGATTTCCGACCCGGAAGCCAAGCGCAAGACCATCGGCCGGGTGTTCGTCGAGATCTTCGACCGCGAGGCTGGCAAGATCGAGGGCGCCGGCTTCCTGGCCCAGGGCACCCTCTATCCGGACGTGATCGAAAGCGTCTCGG
This sequence comes from Caulobacteraceae bacterium, assembly GCA_036272595.1. Lineage (GTDB taxonomy): Bacteria > Pseudomonadota > Alphaproteobacteria > Caulobacterales > Caulobacteraceae > Poindextera. The sequence goes on along the minus strand of DATAYM010000092.1, from coordinate 65,117 downwards.
CGCGCGGCGGCCCGTCGGCGGTGATCAAGAGCCACCACAATGTCGGCGGCCTCCCCGAGGCGATGAAGCTGAAGCTGGTCGAGCCGCTGCGCGAGCTTTTCAAGGACGAGGTGCGCGCGCTCGGCGTCGAGCTTGGCCTGCCCGCCGCCTTCGTCGGCCGCCATCCCTTCCCCGGCCCTGGCCTGGGCATCCGCATCCCCGGCGCGGTGACCCCCGAGCGGGTCGAGATCCTGCAGAAGGCCGACGCCATCTATCTGGACGAGATCCGCAAAGCCGGCCTCTATGACGAGATCTGGCAGGCCTTCGCCGTCCTCTTGCCGGTGCGCACCGTCGGCGTCATGGGCGACGCCCGCACCTATGAGGAGGTCTGCGCCCTGCGCGCCGTCACCTCCACCGACGGCATGACCGCCGACTTCTACGAATTCCCCTGGCCCGTCCTGGCGCGCACGGCGACCCGGATCATCAACGAGGTCAAGGGCATCAACCGGGTGGTCTACGACGTGACCTCGAAGCCGCCCGGGACGATCGAGTGGGAGTGAGCGGCTGAGTCGGGACCTCGGCGGATGGGCGTCAGCGCTTGTAGGGGCTGTCGGGATTGACGTCCAAATCGACGATTTCGACGCAGCTTTGCGCGCGCCGATGGCTCGAGCCGGCGCGCCAGGGCCCGTCGCGGAGTTTCACGCCGCGCGCGTTCGCCAAATGCATGCACTTCCAGTCGGGGACGCGGCTCTTGCTGGCGCCGGCGAACTGGTAGACCAGCGCGATCTCCTCTCCGCCCGTGTGGCCGAGAATGATCGGACAGAGCTCGCGTGGATGTCCGTCATACGAGCACAGCACCTGTTTGCGCTCGCGCATGGCTTCGGCGAAGAGTTCGTAGGTCGGGCTCGGCATGGTGGTGATCCGCAAAGAGGAATCAACGGCGGTCAGTGACCGGCCTAACGCTCGGCGGGGTCATTACGTTCGCGCGTCATCTCGATCATCGTGCGACGGAATCCAGCGCTTTCGAACAGCTTCTGGGCCGTTTCGTTGCGCGCGGCGGTGGAGAGCAGGAAGCGCGGGGCGCCGCGGACGGACAGCGTCTCCACCGCGGCCTCCAGCAACCGCCGGCCTATGCCTTGCCGGCGGTGCGCCGGATCGACGACAAGATCGTAGATCACGCCGGCGGGGCCACGCAGCGCCATCCAGTCGTTTCCCTCCAGGCCGGCGTAGGCATAGCCGAGCACCGCGCCCTGCTGTTCGGCCACCAGGACGATTATGTCCTTGCGGTCGAGCTGCCCGGCAAGGAAGCCGCCATAGCCGCGCTCGGTCCCCGGGCCCGGCGCCACGAAGCGGTCGGGATCGAACTCATGGTGCACCTTCACCAACAGAGCGCCCAGGCGGCCGAGGTCCGGCGCGTCGTCGGGTCTGGCGCCGCGGATGGTGATCGCTGAAGGCTCGCTCATATCTCGGCTTTGCTGGTTTTCGTTCGGTGTCAGGGTTTCTTCTTGGCCGGCGCGTCGGTCGAGTGGCCGTAGTCGTGGCGCCAGCGTACGGCCAGCTTGGCGCCGGCCTCGCCGCCGACCTGCGAGACCAGCGCGACGCCGTGGCTGGCGCGGTACTCGACCTGCGCCGACGGGCCGTAGCGACCGCCGCCGGTCAGCTCCAGGTAGACGTGCTTGCCGATATATTTGCCGCCGGAGACCGTCACGCCCGAGGCGTTGTCCGTGCCGAGGGCCAGCCGGTCCAGGCGCGCGAAATTCTGCAGGCCGCCGAGGATGTCGAAGCCGCCGCCGGTGGCCAGCGTAGCCAGCGCCGCGGCGAGCTGGGCGGCCTCGACCCCGGAAAGCTGCGAGGCGGAGGTGCCGAACAGCACCTGGGACAGGATCTCGTCCTGCGGCAGGGTCGGCGTCGAAGACAGGGTGATCTCCGGCTTGGCCGCCGTGCCGCCGATCTTGACCACCGCCGTCAGGGTCGGATCGTCGCGGGTGCCGGTGATGTCCAGCCGGATCGCGTTCGGATCGGTGGCCAGGTAGACGACGCTGTCGGTGTCGATCTCGAAGCGCTGCCCAGCGAACTGGTAGTCGCCGCGCACCACATTGGCCGTGCCCTGCAGCAGCGGCCGCGAGGTGTCGCCGCTCACGGTCGCGTCCAGGCTCATTTCGGCGTTCAGGCCAAAGCCTTTCACGAAGACGCCGCCCGGCGAGCGCAGGTGGATATCGAGCGCCGCCGAAAGGCTGTGATCGGGCGCCTGGGCCTGCAGGCCGGTGTCGAGGCTGGCCGGCCGGTTGCGCTCGACCACGTCCATGCTGACCACGCCCGGCGGCGTCCGGCCGGTCTTGCCGGAGATGTCGGCGCGATTGATCACCAGCTGGCCGGACAGGGTCGCCTTGCCGGCGGCGTTGCGGGCGACGGTGACGGCCCCGGAGGCGGTCGCGGTCGCCGTCTCGTTGTCGAGCAGCTGGAAGGATTTCAGGTTCATGGTCAGGGTGCTCTCGCCGCCCTTGGCCAGGCTGACCTGGCCCTGGCCGGAGATGGTCCCGGTCTTGGCGTCCTGGGCGGTGAAGCTGCGCATCGAGATCACGTCCTGGGCGAGATCGGCCTGGGCGACCACGTTGCGCAGCTTCAGCCCGGTGGCGGCGTCCTCGAAGCGGCCACCGGCGAGACTGGCCTGGCCGGTGAAGCTCGGCGTGTTGACGGTTCCGGCGATGACGCCATGGGCGTTCACCTTGCCGCCCAGGGTGCGTTCGCCGCCGAACAGCAGCTGCCAGACCGGCTCGATCTCGCCGTCGACATCGAAGCGGCCGGTCATCGGCCGGGTCGCGGCGACGGCGATACGCAGCGGCGAGGCCGAGGTCTCGGTCGGCAGGTCGAGGTCGACGCTGGCGCGGCCGCCGGCCTGGTTGGTCGCGGTGGCGGCCACCGCCAGGCGCGAATTGGCCAGGCTGGCCTTGACGTCGCCGTCCATGGCCAGCTTGGCGACCGCGTCGCGCACCCGGGCGCCGGCCAGGTGCGCGGTCAGGCTGCCGCCAAGCGCCTGGCCCTGGCCGCCGAGGCTGAGGTCCGCGTCGATGCGGCCGACCAGGTCTTCGTCGATGGCCGCCATGTCGACGCCGTCCAGTTTCGCTTTGGCGGCGAAGTCCGCGCCGGTCTGGCGGACGTCGAGGTCGAGGCGGCCGGCGCCGATGGCGAGGCTGGCCTTGGCGGTCGCGCCGGGACCGCCGAAACTGAACTGCGCCGGCGTCAAGGTGCGGAAATCGGCCTTGCGGATCTTGCCGGCGCCCTCGAAGCCGATCGCATAGACGCCGCCGGTCTCGCCGATCACGCCGCCGCCCTGCAGGCGGATCGGGTTGCCGTCCCAGGCGACATCGCCGGTGATCTTGTAGGCGGCGTGGCTCAGCGGGCCGTCGGCGCTGAGGTCGATGGCGGTCGCCACCAGCGACGAGCCGCGCGGCTGGGCGTTCTCGGCCTTCAGCCTCAAGGAGGCGTTCGGGCCGCCGGCGGCGTCGGCGATCTTCAGCTGCGCGTCGGCATGGCCCTGGGCCAGGAAGGCGCCGGGGCCGGCGGTCAGGATCAGGTCGGCGACCGAGGGCGCCGCGCCGGTCAGGGTCACCTCGCCGGCCGCCGTGGCGCCGCCGCCGGCCGCCTGCAGGCCGCTGAGCGCGACGCCGCCCGGCACGAAACGGAACGCCGCCTTGGCGCTGGCCGGGCCGTAGTCGCTGCCGGCGCTCAGGGCGATATCGCCGTTGAAGCCGCCCGGCGCGCGGATGAAGGACAGCACCACGTGCGCCGGCTTCAAGGCCAACTCCGGCAGATCGATGCGTTCGATGTCGGCCAGCAGGTCGATGCGCGGCGTGTTCCAGGCTCCGGTCACCGCGCCCGTGCCCGATGCGGCGCCGGCGATCTCCACCGGCCCGGCGTCGAACGGTCCGTGCGCGGTCCAGGTCAGGGCCAGCTTCAGCGCTCCGTTCCTGCCGATCGGCCCGGCGCCCCGCACGTCGGCGGCGGCGCCGGAAAGGTCGGCCTTGGCGATGGCGACGGCGCCGCCGTCATAGGTCCCCTGCGCCTTCAGCTTCGGCGCCGGTCCGAGCAGGCGGTCGAGTTGATCGAGGCCGCTGGCGAACCCCGCGCCCCGGGCGTCCAGATCCACCGACCAGGGCTTGCCCCAATGCGGCTGGGCGGCCGACCAGCTGGCCTGGACAATTCCCTTGGCCCCCGGATGGGCCATGGCCAGGTTGGAGACCTTGAGGTCGCCCTTGAAGTTCAGCCCGCCGAGCAGGCCGCGCTGGCCGGTCGCGTTTACCGCCAGGCCGGCCCCCTGCACCTTCAGCGACTGGATCAGCATGCGGCCGTCGGCCAGCCGCGAGGCCTGCAGGGTGGCGTGCGGCCGGCTGCCGATCATGGCCGCCAGCAGGCCGGCGCCCCTGCCCTGCTCGCCGGTGGCGTCGAGCTTCAGCCGCCATTCGCCCTTGGCGCGGGCGAGGTCGATGGGCCCGGAGATCCGCGCCAGCGAATAGCCGCCGAGGCTGGGTTGCTCGACCGCGGCGTTTCCGACCAGCCGCCAGTCGCCCCAGCCGCCGGTGAACCGGCCGCTCAGGCTGCCCTGACCCATGGCCGGCGCAGCCAGGATGCGATGCAGATCGCCCACCCCCAGCTGGACGTTCAGGCCGCCCGTGCTGGTGAGGGTTTTCGGGTCGGCGACGCCGACGACCCGCGCCGACGCATTGTCGGTGCGGGCGAACAGCGCCACGCCATAGAGCTTGCCGCCGGACGGGCGGCCGGCGGCGGTGAACCGCACCTCGGGGCCCAGCGCCCGCTGCATCGGCGCGGTCAGGCGCGAGGCGGCGAGCGAGAGCCGGCCGCCGGCCTGGCCCCCGTCCTTGGTCCAGATCCCGTCGGCCGTGGCGATCGACTGCTCGCCGGAGAGGACGCGCAGCCGCAACCAGCCGTCGCCATGCGCGCCGCCGGCCGTGGCGTCGAGCAGGAAGGCCCTGTCGGCCGGCAGGCCCAGCAGCCCGGCGAGCGCCCCGCCCCGCGCCTCCCGCGCCACGGCGGCGATCGCCAGCCGCTGGCGGACGCCGAAGTCGAAACGGCTCTGCAGACCATCGCCCGCATGCAGCCGGCTCTGGGCGTCGAGCGCGCCGGCGACGGCGCCGTTGCGTTCCACGTCGAGCCCGCCGGCGGCGGCGAACAGGCCGCGGGTGGAGCTGGCCGCCGGCAGCGTCTCGAGCGCGATATCGAACCGGTCGATCGCCACGGCCACCGGCTGCGGCCCGGCAGGACCGCTGGATTGGACCAGCGGCCGGCGGATCATCTGGGCGTGGCCGGCCACCTCGACCACATGCACGCGCCGACCGAGCAGCGCCAGCGGCCGCCAGACCACCTGGATGCGGCGGACGTCGAGCCAGACGCCGCCGCGGTCGGCGATGGTCAGCCGGGCGACGCCGAACTCGCTCCAGAGATCGCCGCTCAGGCCCTCGATGTGCAGCCGCCCGACCGGCCCGACCGGCAGCCCTTCGAGCCGGGCCTGGACGAAGGCGCGGCCGGCCGGGGTGTCCGGTCCGAACCGCGCGGCGGCGCCGGCGATCAGGAGCAGGCCGATCAGGGCCAGCGTCGTCCAGGCCGCCAGGTGCAGCGAGCGCCGCGACCGGCGCGGCGGCGATGCCTCCGGCTGGCTCAAAAGCTCTGTCCGATGCTGATATAGACTTGGATCGGCGAATCGCCCTCGCGCCGCTCGAGCGGCGTGGCGACATCCAGCCGGATCGGCCCGAAGCCGAGATCGTAGCGCACGCCGACCCCGACGCCGACCTCGGGATGGGAAAAGTCCGGCGCCACATTGGTCCCCACCGAGCCGGCGTCGACGAACCCCACCACGCCCCAGCGCTGGGTGATCCGCTGGCGCACCTCGATCGAACTTTCGAACAGCGAAAGCCCGCCCTCCGGGTTGTTGTCGGGGAAGCGCGGCCCGACCTTCTGATAGCCGTAGCCGCGGACCGAGCCGCCGCCGCCGGCGTAGAAGCGGTCCTGAGCCGGCACCAGCGGGATATCGCCGCCGACGATCTCGCCGAGCTTGAGCCGGCCGGCGATCACTGTCCCTGAGGTCTGGCCGAGCGGCAGGTAGGCGGACACCTGGGCCTGGGCCTTCAGATAGGTCACCGGGCCGGCGCCGACGGCGGCCTTGGGCTCTACCCGCGCGTCCAGCCGCCAGCCGGAGCTTGGATTGAGCGGGTCGTTCGACCGGTCGACGGCGAAGGCGACCAGGCCGCCGACCGTCACCAGGTCGCGATACCGGCTCAGGGCGATGAAATCCTCCGATTCCTTCTGGTCGGTCTGGGTGGCGTCCAAGGAGACGCCGTAGGTCAGGAAGGAGGTCTTGCCGAAGCGGTGGGTCAGGTCGGCGGCGGCGCCGAGGCCCCAGAGCAGATAGGCCGGCGTGTCGTCCCGGTAGAAGGCCGCGGTCAGGGTCAGGGTCTGTTGCGGCCGGCCCCAGTCCGGCAGGGCCAGCTGGCTCTGCACCCGGCTGTCGATCTGGGCGATGCGGAAGATGTTGGTCAGGGTGTCGGCGCGGCCCAGGCGGTTGTAGAGGATCCAGCGGCTGTCGACGCCCACCCCCTCATCGGTGGAATAGCTGGCGCCCAGTTCGAGGCTGCCTTTCGGCCGGTCCGCCAGGCTGACGATCACCGGCCGCTCGCCGTTCACCGCCTCCTCCGGCGGCGCCAGCGCCACCGTCACCCGCTCATAGACGCCGGCGTCCAGCAGCCGCCGCTCCAGCTCGGCGACCGACTTCGGCCGATAGGCGTCGCCGACCTTCCAGGGCGCCAGGCGCGCCACCCAGCGCGGATTGGTGCGGCCCCTGGTGATCAGCTTGACCGGGCCGAGATGCACCAGTTGGCCGGCGGAGATGTGAAAGGTCGGCTGCACGGTCAGGTCGGCGTGGTCGACCACCACCTCGCGGGTCTCGGCCGTGGCGTCGGCGAAGCCGTGCTCGCGCAGCGCCGCGACGATGCGCCCCTCGGCGGCGATGATATCGACGGCGCGGCCGGGGTCGCCGACTTTCAGCTTCATCGCCGCCTGGGCGATGTCGGCGGTCTGGGGGTCGGGCGCCAGGCCCACCCACTCGATGTGCGGCGAGGCGATCTTCGAACGCGGTCCGGGCGTGACGTCGACGAAGGCCTTCGGCTGGTCGCCGTCGCCGAGGCCCGGCTCGACCACATAGTCGTAGTAGCCTTCGGAGCGCAGGACGGCGATCGCGGTCCCGCCCGCCTCTCGCGCGCGGCGGCTCGCCTCCAGCCGGCTAGACGCCGCCGTCGGCGCCGGACCAAGCGCCGCCCCGATCTCGGCCCGAAGCGCCGGGTCCATCGCGCCGCGGATGTCGATGCGCTGCGGGGCCGCGATGGCCGGACCAGCGGTCAGGCTGGCGGCGGCCGCCACCCAGAGCGCTGAGGCGGCGACCCCGAATCCGAGGCGTCCCAAACTGACTGTCCCCTTTCGCCGCCCCCCTTGGCGGTTTAGCTGCGCCGCCCGCCGCTGTCACCCGGCCGGTTCGCCGCATTTCAGGGGCGTCCGGACGAAAGGGCGCCCAATTCCTAGGCGCCGCGCTGGCCATTCCGGAACCGATTGAGACAGCATGCGATTTCAGCGCCGACCGGACTAGCTTGCTCCGGGCGCCGGATCGCAGCATGGATTGGTCAAATGGAAGCTGTCGGGAGCTTTGCTGGCGTGGCGCAAGCGCGGGACATTCCGACCTCCCTGTTCCCGGCTGACGCCTTCTACAGCCCCGGGCGCTCTTACGATGAGATGTTCGCGGCCGACGGCTCGGTGCGCGCCCATTACGCCGCCCTGCAGGCCCGGATGTCGACGCTGAGCGCCGCCGAGCTGGCCGATCGCCAGAAGACCCTGGAGCAGTCCTTTCTGCTGCAGGGCATCACCTTCACCGTCTACGGGGCCGAGAACACCACCGAGCGGATCATTCCGACCGACCTTTTCCCGCGAATCATCCCGGCCGCCGAGTGGAGCAAGATCGAGGCGGGACTGACCCAGAGGCTGAAGGCGCTCAACCTCTTCCTGGCCGACGTCTATGGCGACCAGAAGATCCTGGCCGACGGCGTGGCGCCGCGCGACCTGGTGCTGGGCGCGCCCTCCTACCGCCGCGAGATGCGGGGGCTGTTCGTGCCGCACAACACCTATGTCAACGTCAGCGGCGCCGACCTGATCCGCGACGAGGCCGGCCAGTTCGCCGTGCTGGAGGACAATCTGCGCGTGCCCTCCGGCGTCTCCTACATGCTGGCCAACCGCGACGCGGCCAAGCGGACCTTCCCGGGCACCTATCGCACCGCCAACGTGCGGCCGGTCGAGCGCTATCCGGACCTTTTGCTGGCGACGCTGAAGAGCCTGGTCGCCGACTGGCGGCCCAATCCCCAGGTCGTGGTGATGACGCCGGGGGTCTACAACTCCGCCTATTACGAGCACGCCTATCTGGCGCGGCTGATGGGTACGCCGCTGGTCGAGGGCCGCGACCTGCTGGTCCACGACAACATGGTCTATATGCGCACCACCGTCGGCCTTCGGCGGGTGGACGTGATCTACCGGCGGGTGGATGACGACTTCATCGACCCCCTCACCTTCCGGCGCGATTCCGGCCTGGGCTCGGCGGGCCTGTTCAACGCCTACCGCGCCGGCAACGTGGTGATCGCCAATGCGCCCGGCACCGGCATCGCCGACGACAAGGCGATCTACGCCTATACGCCGGAGATCATCCGCTACTACCTGTCCGAAGAGCCGATCCTGCCGATCATCGAGACCTTCCTCTGCCGCGAGCCGAAGCAGCTCGGCCACGTCCTCGCCAACCTGGACAAGTTCGTGGTCAAGGCGGTCGGGGCGTCCGGCGGCTACGGCATGCTGGTCGGGCCGCACGCCAGTGTCGCCGAGCGCGCCGAGTTCGCCGAACGGATCAAGGCCGACCCGGAAAACTACATCGCCCAGCCGACCATCCAGCTCTCGACCGCGCCCTGCCTGGTCGACGGCCGCATCGAGCCGAGGCACGTCGACCTGCGCCCCTTCGTTCTGGCCGGGCAACGGATCGTGGTGACGCCCGGCGCCCTCACCCGCGTGGCGCTGAAGCGCGGCTCGCTGGTGGTCAATTCCAGCCAGGGCGGCGGCTCGAAGGACACCTGGGTGCTGGCCGACGGGGAGGTTTCGCCATGATGCTCGCCCGGGTCGCCGACAGCCTCTACTGGATCGGCCGCTACGTCGAACGCGCCGAGCACATCAGCCGGCTGTCCGACGTCATGCTCACCGCGACGCTGGACCAGAACGACGCCGCGGTGGCCGTGGCTCAGGTGGCGCTGGCCTCGATCGGCGGCGCGGACGACCAGCCCGGGCACTATGAGGCCGTGCACAGCCTGGTGTTCGAGCGCGACAACCTGGGCTCGGTGGTCACCTCGCTGGCCCGGGCGCGGGAGAATGCTCGCCAGGTGCGCGACCAGATCACCACCGAAACCTGGGAGCGGCTGAACCTGCTCTATCTGCGGGTGACCGATCCGCGCGCCGAGGATGACTTCAACGGCGGCTCCTCCGCCTTCCTGCACGGCATCATCGCCGACCTGCACCTTTTCAAGGGCGCGGTCGACGCCACCATGAGCCACGGCGAGGGCTGGCGATTCCAGGTCCTGGGCGTGCACCTGGAGCGGGCCCAGCTGATCGCGCGGCTGCTGGAGGTCTGTTTCGGCGAGGCCGCCGACGCGAGGCTGATGAGCGACCACCGCACCCAGATGTCGGTGCTGCGCATGGCCTGCGCGCTGGAGCCCTACCTGCGCAGCTACACCGCCGAGATCCAGCCGCGCCGGATGCTGGAATTCCTGTTGTTCGACGAGGATTTCCCCCGCTCGATCCGCTTCTCCACCACCCGTATCGAAGAACAGCTGACCAGTCTGGCGCGCCGCGACCAGGCCTTCGAAGGCGCCGAGCCCGAACGGCTGGCGGCCCGGCTCTCGGCGCGGCTGAAGTTCGCCGACATGGACGAGGAGACCATGGGAGCCGGCGGCATACTGGGGGTGGTGGTCGCCGAATGCTCGCGCATCCACCACGCCATATACGAGACCTTCGTCGCCTACCCGCTCGAGGAAAGGCTGCCAGCGTAAACGCCCATGCTGCTCGAAATCCGCCACCTGACCCGATACCGCTACGACGTTCCGGTGCGCGAGAGCGTCATGGAGCTGTGGGTGCAGCCGCAGAAAAGCGCCAGCCAGCGGCTGATCAGCTTCGACCTGGAGATCGATCCGGCGGCGCAGCTCTTCTCCTACGTCGATCCGTTCGGCAACGCGGTCTACCATTTCGACGCGCCGCGGCCGCACGATCAGCTGGCCATCCGTTCCCATGCCGTGGTCGAGACCGAGCCGCCCGAGCCGCTGCCCGAGACCCTGGACATGGGCGAGTGGGACCGGCTGAAAAGCCCCTTCGTCCGCGGCGAGCAGTTCGATTTCCTCAATCCGCATGGCTATGCGATCGCCACGCCGGCGCTCGAGGCCTTCATCAAGGCGTTCGAGATCGACCGCCTGCGCCGCGCCGATCCGCTGACCGCCGCGCGCGGCCTCTGCCAGGCGCTTTATGACGGCCTGGGCTACGAGACCGGCGTCACCCGCGCCGACAGCCCGATCGACGAGGCGCTGGAGGCCGGCCGCGGCGTCTGCCAGGACTTCGCCCACATCATGCTGGCCATCTGCCGCGGCTGGGGCCTGCCGGCGCGCTACGTCTCCGGCTACCTGTTCACCGACCGCGACGGCGGCGACCGCTCCGACCCGGACGCCTCCCATGCCTGGGTCGAGGTCTTCCTGCCCTCGCTGCGCTGGGTGGGCTTCGATCCGGCCAACAACACCCGCACCGGCGAGCGGCATGTGATCGTCGCCGTGGGCCGCGACTATGACGACGTTCCGCCCTCGCGCGGGGTGTTCAAGGGCGACGCCGACAGCGAGCTGGAGGTGGCCGTCTCCGTCCGCCAGACCCGCACCGCCGCCGCCGAGCCGGAGTTCCTGCGCACCGGCCGGCCGGTGATCTCCGGCTCCGCCCGCCGCCGTCTGGCCGCCCAGGCGCTGGACCAGCAGTTGCAACAGCAGCAGTAGGGAAATTATATATTCCCCCTTCCGCCCATAAGGCGCAGAACGGGCCGAAGCTCATTCCACTGAGGCGCTGAATGGACCGGCTCGCGGCGCTGGAAGTCTTCGTACAGGTCGTCGACGCCGGCTCGTTTTCGGCCGTGGCCCGGCGTCAGCATATTGGACAGCCCGCCGTGTCGAAGGCCGTCGCCCAGCTCGAGCAATGGCTCGGCGTCAGCCTGCTGTTGCGCTCGACGCGCAGCGTGGTTCCGACCGAGGCCGGGCAGATCTTCTATGAGCGCGCCAAGCGGACGATCGAGGAGGCCGACGAGGCGGTGATGGCGGCGCAAGGCAGCGCACACGGCCTGACCGGGAAGCTGCGGGTGTCGACATCGATCTGCTTTGGACGGCTGCATGTCATTCCGAGCTTGTCTGTGTTCCTGGCCGAACACCCCGATCTCGAGCTGGAGCTTGTCCTCGACGACCGCTTCGTCGATCTGGTCAACGAAGGCGTCGATGTCGCGCTGCGCACCGGGGCGATGCCGAGTTCGAACATGACCGCCCGCCGGATCGCCGAGGGCCGCAGCCTGGTCGTGGCCACGCCCGCCTACCTGCAGCGCCACGGAACCCCGATGTCGCCGGCCGAGCTGGCCAGCCATCAGGCCGTCATCCTGACCCGCGGCGGCGGGCGGGACTCCTTCACATTTCGCAAGGCCGACGCCGAGGTCTCGGTGACCCTCCAGGGACGGTTGAAGGTCACGCAAGGGGAAGGCGTGCGGGAGGCGGTGAACAGCGACCTTGGGTTGGCGGTGGCCGCCGAATGGCTCTTCTCGCCCGAGCTGAAATCCGGAAAGGTGGTGCCGATCCTGCAGGACTGGACCCTGCCGCCCACCCCTCTGTCCGCCGTCTATCCGACCGGGCGGCTCGCCGGCGCCAAGGCCCGGACGTTCGTCGCCTTCGTCGAGCGGTGCATCGCGGCTTCGGCGCGTTCATTTGGCGCCGCGTCGGAATAGGCCCTATCCGATTCCGGGCCTTCCGCCGGCGGGGCGGAATCGACACCTGCGCTCCATCGAAACGCCCCCGGGCCCAACGAAGGATCGCAGAATGAGTACGCAAGTCGTCTTGATCACCGGCGCCCTCACCGGCATCGGCCGCGCCACCGCCTTCGCCTTCGCCAGGAAGGGTGCCAAGGTCGTGGTGTCCGGCCGTCACGACGACAAGGGTCAAGCGCTCGCCACCGAGCTGCGGGCGCTGGGCGGCGAAGCGGAGTTCGTTCGCGCCGACGTCCAGAAGGAAGACGACGTCCGCGCCCTTGTCGACAAGGCCGTCGCGCGGTTCGGCCGCCTCGACGCCGCGGTGAACAACGCCGGTTTCGAGGGCGAGCTCGGCGTCATCGAGGACGCCACCATCGAGAACTTCAGGGCCGTCCACGACACCAACGTCGTCGGCGTCTTCCTCAGCATGAAGCACGAGCTGCGGGCGATGGCGGGCCAGGGCAGCGGCAGCATCGTCAACATCACCTCGACCTACGGGCACAGGGCGGCGGCCGGCGCCACGGCCTATGTCAGCAGCAAGTTCGCGGTGGAGGGCATGACCAGGTCGGTCGCCCTCGAGCAGGGGAATTCGGGCATCCGCGTGAACGCGGTCGCGCCAGGCCCCACCGACACCCCGATGCTCGATCGCTTCACGGGCACGGCGGAGGTCAATGACGCGCTGGTGGCCCAGGTGCCGTTGCGTCGGCGTGGAACGCCGGAGGAACTGGCGAACGCCATCGTGTTCATTTCGTCGCCCGAAGCCTCATACATCGCCGGCGCCATATTCGACGTCGACGGCGGCATGTCGGCGAACTGAGCCTGTCCGGGCGCGGAGTTCCCCCAACCCGCCCCGGGCCAGGGCGGTCTTCCCGGAGCCTCAGCGCAGCTTCGGGGGGACCGCCCGTTTATTGTTGACTGATCGTTCCATAACAGTTAGCCCTGTCGCCATGGCAAGACCGAGGGAATTCGATCGGGACCGGGCGCTGGCATGCGCCACGGACGTCTTCTGGGCGAAGGGCTACGCCTCGACCTCGACCGAAGACCTGCTCGCCGCCATGGGGATCGGACGCCAGAGCCTCTACAACGCCTTCGGCGACAAGCGCGCGCTCTACCTGGAGGCGCTGGAGCGGTATCAGCGCGCCACCACGTCGGGCCACCTGCAACGCCTCAGGGCGCCGGCCTCGCCGCTGGCCGGCATAGAAGCCCTGCTGCTCGGCCTGATCGCCGAAGACGATGGCCGGCGGGCGATGGGCTGCATGGGCGTCGGCGCCGTCAGCGAGTTCGGCGCGGGCGACCGCGCCATGACGGAGCTTCGCGCCAAGGTCGGGCCGCCGGTCTTCGCCGGCCTGATCGAGCGTCTGCGCGAGGGCCAGGCGAACGGTGAGATCGACCCGGGGATGGACGCCGAGGCGGCGGCCGGCTTCATCCAGATGACGATGACCGGGCTGCAGCTGGCCGCGCGCGCCGGCGCCGGCGCCGAGGCCTTGCGCGCGCTCGCGCGCTTCGCCGTGGACCGACTGAAAACACGCTGACCGCTCGGAAAGACGGCCGGATGAAGTCGCACGACCTGTTTTGGATCGATTAGTCAACAATGGAGCTGGACATGGGTGAAAATCACAAGTTGCAGGGAAAGGCCGCGATCGTGTTCGGCGGCTCGCGCGGCATCGGCGCGGCGATCGTCCGACGCCTGGCCGAGGACGGCGCCGACGTCGCCCTCACCTATGCGTCCGCGGCGGAGAAGGCGGCGGAGGTCGCGCGGGCGGTCGAAGCCGCGGGCCGCCAGGCCTTGGCCGTGAACGCCGACAGCGCCGATGCGGGCGCCATCCAGGACGCCGTCGCGCGGGCCATGGACCGGTTCGGCCGCCTCGACATCGTCGTGGTCAACGCCGGCATCCTGCGCCTGGGCCCTGTCGAGGCGGTCAGCCTCGACGATCTCGGCCGCATGCTGGACGTCAACGTGCGGGGCGTGTTCGTCGCCATCCAGGCCGCGGCCGCCCGGCTTGCGGACGGCGGCCGGATCATCACCATCGGCAGCAACACCGCCGTCCGCACCGGCTTTCCCGGCTCCAGCGTCTACGCCATGACCAAGGCGGCGGTGGCGAGCATGGTGAGCGGGATCGCCCTGGACCTCGCGCCGCGCGCGATCACCGTCAACAACATCCAGCCCGGCCCCACCGAAACGGACATGACGGCCGCCCATCTCGACAGGATCAGGACCATGGTCCCGCTTGGACGGGTCGCCCAGCCGCGCGAGATCGCCGGCCTGGTGGCCTACCTCGCCAGCGAGGAGGCCGGCTATATGACCGGCGCAAGCCTGACGATCGACGGCGGATACGTGCTCTAAGCGCCTGGCGGCCCCGCTTCAGGCGGCCGCCAGGACCTTCTCGCCCATCATTTCCTCGTAGTTCCGCCGATAGAAGCGGTCCTTCGCGTCCTCGTCGATGTCGGTCATCGTGCGCTCGAACCGGCCCAGCGGATCGTTCGTGCCCTCAGGGTGGGGGTAGTCGCTGGAGAACATGAAGAGGTCCGCGCCGCCGTCCTTGATCATCCGGCCGGCGTCTTCACCGGGGAACGGCGTAAACTTCACCGCCCGGCGGATGTATTCCGACGGCTTCATCGGCATCGCCTGGAGGTAGGGGTCGGTGCGCCCGAAGCTCTTGTAGCCGAGATCCAACTCGCGGAGGAACTCGGGCGCCCAGCCCGCCCCCGACTCGATGATGCCGCCGCGCAAGCCCGGAAAGCGCTCGAAGACCCCATCGTAGACCATCGCGGTCAGCCAGACCTGAGGCGCGAACGACAACATGATGTAGTCAGCGAACCGCAGATTCTCGCCGCCGCCATGCAGGTCCGGGGCGCGCTCGCGGCCGTTGTTGCGGAACGGAGGCGGCTGGGTCTTGGTGCCGGGACCGATGTGCAGCATGAAGGGCGTGTCGGTCTCCTCGAGCCGCGCCCAGACCGGGTCGAGGTCGGGATGGCCGGGTGAACGCTCCCCGGCCGCCGCCGCGGAGACCATGATCGCCTTGTTGCCGGCCTCGAGCGCCGCATTCACCTCGTCGAGGGCGCGGACCGGATTGTCCAGCGGCGCATACGCAACGCCGCACAGCCGCGCGTCCGGTCGGCAAAACGCGGCCATCGCCTCGTTGTGCGCCCGCACCCCGGCATATTTCACGCCCTCGTCCTTGGCGGCCAGCGCCGGCGCCAGCGACGAGGTGCCGAAGACCAGCTGGCTGGAGAAGCCGAACAGATCGAGCACGCGGGTGCGCTCGGCCGTGTCGAACGCCCCGGCCGCGCTCCATCCCTTTGGACCGGCGATCGGGTTTTCGAAGGCTTTCGCGTCGGCCTCGGCGTCGCCCCGCCTGGCCTTGGCTTGATCGAGCAACTTGTCGATGCGGCCGGGTTCACGGCCGTAAAGCGGCCGCAGCTTCGACTTCAGATGCTCGTCCATGAACGGGTCCAGCCACTCGCGGGTCTCCATGACGTGGCTGTCTGCGTCGTTGATCGCGCGTCCCAGAGCGTAGGTCATTTTTGCGTCTCCCTTAAAAATTCGGCTTTTGGTTAAAATCCTACAGTGGCCAACAAACGGGCTGCATATCATCCGTCACATCTTAGATCTTGGCCATCCATTCGACCACCTCATCCAGGACGGTCGCCAGCACTTCGGCATCCTTGCGGCCAGTCCTGGCCGGGACATGGAAGCTGTGGTCGGCGTCTTCGATCAGGGTCAGGGTGGCGCGGTCGCCGAGCGTGGCGAGCGTCTGGCGCAGCCGATTCAGGTCGGCCAGGGCGTCGTTGGTTCCTTGCAGGAACAGCAACGGGATGGCGATCGCCGTCAGGTGCGCGGCGCGGTCGACGGAGGGCTTCCCCGCCGGATGCAGTGGGAAGGCGAAGAAGATCAGGCCGCGCACGCCGGCGAGCGGCGCCAGGGCCTGGGCCTGTGAAGTCATGCGACCGCCGAACGAGCGGCCGCCGGCGAATAGCGGCAGGTCGGGCGCCCTTCGCCCGGCCTCGGCGACGGCCGCCCGCACCGCGGCATGGGCGATAGCCGGCGGGTCGACCCGTTTGCCGCCCCGCTCCATGTAGGGGAACTGGTAGCGCAGGGTGGCGACGCCGCGCGCGGCGAGCCCGTCGGCGATGGCCGTCATCGACCGGTGGGTCATGCCGGCGCCGGCGCCGTGGGCCAGCACCAGCAGGGCGCTGGCGGCGGGCGGTCGTAGCCAGAGGCCGGACACCGGCTCGGCGTCTTCGATCGGTATCGAGATGGGTTCGGCGTCCATGCCCCGGAGCATAGCGCCTGGCTGCACGATGGACGACAGGGCGCGGCGCCGGCATGCTTGGCCGCGCTCTCCTTCGGGTCACCAACCAGCCATGGCCGACATCGACGCCTATCGCGCCAAGCGCCGCTTTACCGAGACGCCGGAACCGCGCGGCGGCGTGTCGGACGGCGGCGAGCTGATCTTCGTGGTGCAGAAGCACCATGCCAAGCAGCTGCACTACGACCTGCGCCTGCAGATGGGCGACGCCTTGAAGAGCTGGGCCGTGCCGGAAGGCCCCTGCCTGGACCCCAAGGTGCGGCGGTTCGCCAAGCTGGTGGAGGACCACCCGCTGGACTACGCCTCCTTCGAGGGCCGTATTCCCAGCGGCAACTACGGCGCCGGAACCGTGATCGTCTGGGATCGGGGCGCCTGGGTCACCCTGGCCGAACCCGAAGCGGCGCTGGCGGCCGGCGAGATCAAGTTCCGCCTGGCCGGCGAAAAGCTCGGCGGCGGCTGGATGCTCAAGCGCCTGCCGGACGATCCGACCAACTGGCTGCTGATCAAAGAGCGCGACATCGCCGCGCGGCCGCTGGCCGAGTTCGATGTGCTGGTCGAACGGCCCGACAGCGTGCTGACCGGCCGGCCGGTCGATGAAGCCCCGCCGCCGCGCAAGCCGGTGCGCCGCAAGCCGGCCGCCAAGATCGCCGGCGCGGTCGCCGCCGCGATGCCCCTGCGCTGGCGCCCGCAGCTGGCGGCGACCGCCGACATGCCGGTCAAGGGCGACGGCTGGGTGCACGAGATCAAGTATGACGGCTATCGCACCCTGGTCTTCCTTGAGGAGGGCAAGGCGCGGCTGGTCACCCGCAACGGCCACGACTGGACCGCCCGCTACGGCGTCCTGGCCAGGGCCTTCGAGAAGCTGGCCTGCAAGACCGCGATCCTGGACGGCGAGGTGGTGGTGCAGGACGCGCGCGGCATCACCTCGATCGACCTTCTGGAACGCGCCCTCGCCGACCGGCAGACCCACGCCTTCACCTATTTCGCCTTCGACCTGCCCTATTTGGACGGCCACGATCTGTCCGCCGCCAGGCTGGTCGATCGCCGCCAGGCGCTGCAGGGTCTGATCGATCCGCTGATCGACCAGCGTTCGCCGATCCAGTTCAGCGAGCATGTGGAGGGCGACGGCCAGACCCTGTTCGCCCAGGCGAGCCGGATGGGGCTGGAAGGCATCGTCTCCAAGCGCGCCCATTCCCGCTATGTCCAGGCCCGCTCGGCCGACTGGGTGAAGGTCAAGCGGGTCGAGATCGGCGACTTCGTGATCGTCGGCTTCCTCTCCAACATGCCGCGCAGCGCCTCCTCGCTGCTCCTGGCCGAGGAGCGCGACGGCGAGCTGGTCTATACCTGCCGGGTCGGATCAGGGATCAGCGACGCCAAGGCGCGCGAACTCTATGCGGCCCTGGCGGGCAGCCTGCGCGAGACGCCGGCGGTTGCGACGCCGCGCACGCCCGGGGTCCGCTGGGTCGACCCGGTTTGGGGCGTGGAGATCGGCTATCGCAGCCGGTCGTTGCAAAATTCGCTGCGCGCGCCGGTGCTGCTGGGCTATGCGCGGCGCAAGGCCGCCGCGACCGCCAAGGCGGTGGTCAAGCCTAAGCTGGTCGCCGACCGCGACCTGGCCGCGATCCATCTGACCAATCCGGAGCGGGAGATCTTCCCCGGCAGCGGCGTCACCAAGCTGGATCTGGCGCTCTACTACGCCAAGGTCGGCGACTGGATGCTGCCGGAGCTGCTGCGCCGGCCGGTGACCGTGCTGCGCTGCCCGAGCGGCGCGGCCAATGACCTCTTCTATCAGCGCCACGCCTTCGCCGGCCTGCCGGCCGGGGTCGCCACCGTCGATCTCGCCGACGAGGAGGGACGCGCCGCCTTCATCAGCATCACCGAGGCCAAGGGCTACCTGGGCCTGACCCAGTTCGGCGCCATCGAGTTCCACCTCTGGGGCTGCCATGTGGACGATGCTGAACATCCGGACCGGCTGGTGATGGACCTCGACCCGGACGAAAGCCTTTCCTGGGCCCAGGTCTGCGACGGCGCCGAGATGTTGCGGGGCCGGCTGGAGGCGATGGGGTTCGTCCCCTTCCTGCGCACCACCGGCGGCAAGGGCGTGCACCTGGTCATGGCCCTGGACGGCGGCCATTCGTGGCCGGTGGTCAAGGGTTTCGCCGAGGCGCTGTCGCGCGCCATGGCCGCCGACGCGCCAAACATCTTCACCGCGGTCTCGTCGAAGGAGCGGCGTAAGGGACGGATATATCTCGACTATCTGCGCAACGGCCGCGGCGCCAGCGCCGTCGCCTCCTACTCGCTGCGCGCCCGGCCCGGCTTTCCGGCGGCGACGCCGATCGCCTGGGAAGAACTTCGAAAGCTGTCGGGTGGTAACGTGTTCAATCGTCTTAACCTGATGAGGCGGCTTGAATCGCTGGCCGCCGACCCGTGGGATGAGCTAATATCAAGTTCCGTCAAGATCACGCCAAAGATGCGTCGTGACGTCGGGATGAAAACATAAGGGGTGTCGGCGATGGCCGGACGCGCGAGTTGGAAGGGTTATCTGAAGCTGTCGCTGGTGTCCTGTCCGGTGAAGCTCTATCCGGCGACCTCTGCCACCGCCGGCAAGATTTCGTTCAATCTGCTGCACAAGGACACGCTGAACCGCGTGCAGCAGAAGTATCACGATCCCGAGCTTGGCGAGATCGACCGCGCCGATCTTGTGAAGGGCTATCAGTTCGAGAAGGACAAGTACGTCGTCGTCACCGCCGACGAGCTTGAGGAAATCGAGATCGAGTCCAGCAAGACCGTCGACATCGACGGCTTCGTCGACGCTGGCCAGATCGACACCATCTATCTGGACTCCACCTACTACCTGGCGCCCGACGGCCCGATCGCCGAAGAGACCTTCAGCGTCATTCTCGAAGCCATGCGCAGCGCGGGCAAGATGGCGATCGCGCGCATCGTGCTTTCCGGCCGCGAACGGCTGGTGGCCATCCAGCCGATCGTCGACGGTTTTCGGCTGATGACCCTGCGCTCGGCCAAGGAGGTGCGCGAACCCTCCACCGCGCTGGAGAAGCTGAACGCGAAATATTCCGACGACATGCTGGCCATGGCCGCCCAGATCATCGCCCAGAAGGAGATGAGCTTCGCGCCGGAAGCCTTCGAGGACCGCTATGAGGAAGCTTTGCTGGCGCTGGTGAAGTCGAAGATCTCCGGCGGCCAGCCGGTCATCACCAAGGCGCCGGAACGCGGCAACGTGGTGAACCTGATGGACGCCCTCAGGCGCAGCATCGAGGAGGAGCGGCGGCCGGCCGCGCCCAGCCTCGGCAAGGCCGCCGCGGCCGCCAAGGCGCCGGCGAAGAAGGCCGCGCCCGCGGCCGTCGCGCCGCCCCCGAAAAAGAAGAAGTCCAGCGCCGCCTGACGCCATGGACCTCGCCAACCGTGCGGTGGCGCTCTACGGCCGGTTTTCCGCCGGCATGCGCGATCGGCTACAGCGCGACATCGTTCGCGCCGGCGGTTCGGTGGCGCGGGACCTGACCCGCCGCAGCGATCTTTTGGTGGTCGGTGGGCTGGCGACGGCCCTGATCGACAGCGGCGCCCTCCCCGCCCGCCTGCGCGCGGCGCGCGAACGCCGTGTTCCGGTCCAGGGCGAACGCGCCTTCGCGGCCGCCCTGGCCGGCGATGACGAGCCGATCGCGGCGACGCTGCCGCTGTCGACCGCGCTCGCCCAGACCGGGCTGACGCGCGACGACGCCGACCTGCTGGCGGCCTTCGATCTCATCGTGGTCGCCGCAGAGAACTGCCGTTTCGGCGACTCCGCGACGATCCGCGCCGCTGCGGAGCTGCTTGAGCACGCCCGCTCGCGCGCCGAGGTGGTGCGCATCCTGGCCCGGGCGCGCGACCTCTCGCCGCTGGGCCGGCGCAAGATCGTCATGACGCCGGCCGGCGAGGCGGCGCTGCAATGGCAGGACGGACTTACCACCCTGGAGGGCCAGGGCTGGCTGCCGCTCGACGAAGGCCACGCCAGCGTCGACGACCTGTTCGAAGCCGCGGCGCTGGCCGAGGCCGACGGCGAACTCGACGAGGCGGCGCGGCTTTACGACATGGCCGGACGGGCGGACCGCGCCGATGCGATCGCGCCCTACAACTACGCCAACATCCGCCTTGCCCAGGGCGCCGCCGACCAGGCGCTCCTGGCCTATCAGCGGGCGCTGGCGCGCGACGCCGGCTTCATCGAGGCCCGCTACAACCTGGCCCAGGCGCTGGAGGCCGCCGGCAAGCCGGAGGCCGCGCAGGCCGAGCTGAACCGGGTGCTGGACGCCGATCCCATGCATTCCGACGCGCTGTTCAACCTGGCGCAACTGCGGATGAAGGCCGGCCAGATGGGCGCGGCGAAGGCGCTCTACGAACGCTATCTCGCCCTGGACCCGCCGGACGACTGGGCCGCCAAGGCGCGCAAGGCGATCACCTATTGCACGGCGCGGCTGTCGGCCTAGCGTCATGACTTCAAGCCTCCATCAGCCGCTGAACGTGCTGTTCCTGGGGACTGGAAATACCGCGCGCTCGATCATGGCCGAGGCCATCCTCAACCGCGCCCTCTATGTGAAATTCCGCGCCTTCTCGGCCGGCCTGCGCCCGAGCGGCCTGGTCAGTCCCCACGCCATCCGCCTGCTGGCGCGGGTCGGCGATCCGACCGGAGCCCTGCGCTCGAAGTCTTGGGCCGAGTTCGCCGCGCCAAGCGCGCCGCGGCTCGACTTCGTCTTCGCCCTCCGTCCCGTCGCCGACGACGGGCGGCCGGTCTGGCCGGGCCAGCCGATGACCGCCGACTGGGACATTCCCGATCCGCTTGCCATCAAGGGATCGGACGCCGAGCGCGCACTGGCATTCGTCGAAGCCTATCGGATGCTGAACAATCGCATCCGGCGTTTCGCCAGCCTGCCCATCCGCCGCCTGCACCCGCGCGTGCTGCAGCGGAGCCTCGACGATATCGGCTGCACCGAAGAGGCGGCCGAAGCCGAATAGGGCGCGCGCCGCGACCCTAGACGAACAGGGCCGCCGCTTTCTGCAGGGCGATGTAGAGGCCGATGGCGAAGGGGACGCCCACCGCCAGCCAGCCGATCACGCCGGCGACGCCGAAGGCGCCGCGCGCGGCCGTTTCGGCGCCGGCCGAAACCACGGCCTCGTGCTGGGCGGCGCGCTCGCGGGCGAGCTCCTCCTCGGTCATCAGGTGGCGATCGTGCACCGGGCGGAGCAGCAGGTTGCAGATCAGGCCGACGAACAGGATCCCCGCCATGTGTAGAGGGTGCCGTCATAGACCTGGCTCTTGGGTACGCCATGGTCGAGCTGGAACTGGCGCAGCCCGGCGATCAGGGCCGGGCCGACCACGCCCGCCACCGACCAGGCGGTCAACACCCGGCCGTGGATGGCGCCCACCATCTGGCTGCCGAAGATGTCGGCCAGATAGGCCGGCAGCGTGGCGAATCCGCCGCCATACATGGTCAGGATCAGGCAGACCGAGGCCACGAACAGGATGGGCAAGCCCATGTGTCCCCAGGTCGGCAACAGGCTGTAGAGGACGATGCCGCCGATGAAGAAGATGAAATAGGTGGTCTTGCGCCCGAGGATGTCCGACAGCGAGGCCCAGAAGATGCGCCCCAGGCTGTTGAACAGGCTGACCAGGCCCACCAGGCCGGCGGCCGCGGCCACGACCGAGGCCTTCTGCGCCGTCGTCAGCACCGCCTTCACGTCCAGCCCGACCAGCCGACCGCCGAACACCTCCTGGAACATCGGGCTGGCCATGGCGATCACCGCGATGCCGGCGGTGACGTTGGCGCAGAGCACGCCCCAGATCAGCCAGAACTGCGGCGTCTTCCACGCCCTGTCCAGATGCACGTGGCCGCTGGTGGTCATGGCCTTGCCGGTGTCCGTCGGCGTCCAGCCGAGCGGCTTCCAGCCCGACGGCGCGATGCGGAAGCTGAAGGCCGCGAGCGCCATGACCACGAAATACACCAGGCCCAAGGTCATCAGCGTGTAGGGCACGCCCTGGGCGCCGTTCGGGGCGAACCTGGCCATCAGCCATACCGCGAGGGGCGATCCGACCATGGCGCCGCCGCCATAGCCCATGATGGCGAAACCGGTGGCCATGCCGCGCCGGTCAGGGAACCACTTGATCAGGGTGGAGACGGGGGTGATGTAGCCCAGCCCCTGGCCGACGCCGCCGATGAGGCCGCAGCCCAGGAAGACCAGCCAGAGCTGGTGGATCATCACGCCATAGCCGCCGATGACCAGGCCGCCGCCCCAGCACAGGGCTGCGATGAAGCCAGCCTTGCGCGGCCCGGCGCGCTCGAGCCATCCGCCCCACAGCGCCGCCGAGACGCCCAGCATGGCGATGAAGGTCTCGAAGATGTGGGTGACGTCGGCGACGGTCCAGTTGCAGCCGGTGGCGGTCAGCTCATTGATGAAGCCGGCGTGGCAGGCGCCCGCGCCGGGCAGGATCTTCGACATGGGCAACCAGAAGACGCTGAAGCCGTAGGCCATGCCGATGCACAGGTGGATGGCGAGGGCGGCGGGCGGTGCGAGCCATCGGTTGAACCGCGGCCCCGCGATCGTCCGCTCCCGGTCGAGAAGACCCGCCGGAGGCTGTCCTCCCGCAACTGCGATTTGCGCCATGGCGTCCTCCCAGACGACTTTTGATTTGGCCTATGGGCCGCTCGGGTAGGCCCGCCGTGAGCCCCAGCGGTGGTAGACGAGGCCAACGGCGACGATAGTCAAGGTTCCGACCAACACCGGAGATAGCAGAAACGGCCAACTCGCCTTGGCGAGGATGACCACGATGGGGTCCGCGCCGGCCGGCGGATGCACCGTGCCGGTGATCTGCATGGCGGCGATGGCGCCGCCGACCCCGATCGCGAAACTCCACGGGTGCGCGCCGAGCAACAGATAGGTCGCCAACCCGACCGCCGCCGAGATCAGGTGTCCGCCGATCACGTTGCGGGGCTGGGCCAGCGGCGACTGCGGCAGCGCGAAGACCAGCACGCAACTGGCTCCGAACGGCGCGATCAACAGGGCGGCGTGCGCGAGATCGCTCGCCTCGGCCAGGATGAGAATGGCCAGCGCCCCGCCCAGGCCGGAGACAAGGGCTGTCCGCCAGGCGGGCCAGGAGGCGAGATGGGCTTGGTTGGCGCCTTTCGGCGCCAGGGCCGCGGCGGGAATGTCGGTCTGTTCCATGGGAAGGACAGGCGGGCCGGCGCGAGGCGCGCCGGCCCGCCCGATCGGTCCTCAGGCCGACTTCTTGAACCGGGCGGCGTCTTCCGAGCCGCCGGTGGTGTCGCCCGTAGCGTAGGAGTGGGCGCCGGCGCCGGCCAGTTTGCCACCCTGCACGATCAGGTACTCGTCCCTGATGGGCCGCCCCTCGAAGTAGCATTCGAGGATCTCGCGCACGCCGGCCGCATAGCGGGCCTGGGCCGAGAGCGAGGTGCCGGAGATGTGCGGGGTCATGCCGTGGTGCGGCATGGTCCGCCACGGATGGTCCTTGGGAGCCGGCTGCGGGAACCAGACGTCGCCGGCGTAACCGGCCAACTGGCCGCTTTCCAGCGCCCGCACGATGGCGTCGCGGTCGCAGATCTTGCCGCGCGCGGTGTTCACCAGATAGGCGCCGCGCTTCATCTTCGAGAGCAGGGCGTCGTTGAAGAGATGTTCGGTCTCGGAGTGCAGCGGCGCGTTGATGGTGACCACGTCGCAGACCTTGACCATGTCCTCGACGGTGTCGTGCCAGATCAGGCCGTGTTCCTTCTCCACCTCGGCTGGCAGGCGGTGGCGGTCGAAATAGTGCAGGTGCATGTCGAAGGGCTTCAGCCGCTTCAGCACGGCCAGACCGATACGGCCGGCGGCCACCGTGCCCACGTGCATGCCTTCCACGTCATATGAGCGCTCGACGCAGTCGGCGATGTTCCAGCCACCCTTCACCACCCACTGGTATGAGGGGATGTAGTTGCGCACGAGGCTGAGGATCATCATCACCACGTGCTCGGCGACGCTGATCGAATTGCTGTAGGTGACCTCGACGACGCTGATGTCGTTCTTGATCGCCGCGTCGATGTCCACATGGTCGGAGCCGATGCCGGCGGTGATGGCCATCTTGAGTTTCGGGGCCTTGGCGATGCGTTCGGCGGTCAGGTAGGCGGGCCAGAAGGGCTGGGAGATGACGATCTCGGCGTCAGGCAGCTCCTTTTCGAACTGCGAGTCCGGGCCGTCCTTGTCGGAGGTCACCACCAGCGTATGGCCTTGGGATTCGAGATACTTGCGCAGGCCCAGTTCGCCGGTGACGCTGCCCAGCAGGACGCCGGGCTCGAAGTCGATGGCCTCGGGGGTCGGCAGGGTCTGGCCGTCCGGATAGTGATCCAGCTTCGGCAGGCCGTCGCGGGCGTAGGATTTCGGATACCCGTCGATCGGGTCGTCGTACAAAACGCAGACAATCTTGGCCATCTCAATGCATCCATGCTTCAGGGCAAAGAGGTGCGCGGTCCGGCGCCCGATGGGAAAGCGGGCGCCTGAGTTGATCCCGGCCGCGGATGGCGGCCTATGTTTTCAGATGTTGATCCGCCTCATGAGCCGACGCTTCCTCATCCGAGTCGCTAGGAGGTTGCGCTCGTAGTTCTCACCTCGGACGCTGGCGAGTTCGCGCCGGATAGTCGGGCAAGGCAAATGAAAGTCTTGGAAGGATTGATAGGCGAAATCTATCAGCCGACCGCCTCGAACTCCAGTTCGACGTCGATATCCATCACCGAAGCCAGCAGCGCGCTGGCCATCGGCGCCGGCGGATCGCGGTTGGACAGCACCAACCCCAGCACCTGGGTATGCGCCGGCTCCAGTTCGATGACCACCAGCTCGCGCGCATCACCGAGCAGGTAGGAGAAGGTGTGCGGCATGATGCTGGACCAGCCGCCCCGGCGCAGGTGGGCGAACAGGGCCAGGAAGGAGTTCGACGTCACCGTGGGCGTCAGGGCGATGCCGGCGCCCGCCGCCACGTTGTTGAGGATTCGGCGGTTCTGCATGTCCTCGCTGAGCAGGCAGAGGCGCTCGTCCGCCGCTTCGGCCCAGGTGATGGACTTGCGCGTCGCCTGAGCATGCCCGCGCCCGGTCACGAACACGTAGCGCTCGGTATAGAGCGGCACGCGCCGCACGTGTTCGAGCGGTTCGTTCTCCAGATAGGTGATGCCGGCGTCGATATCGAAGGCGTCCAGTTCGGCCTGGATGGCGCGGGAGGTGAGCGAGCGGATCTGCACATTCGCCGCCGGATGGTCTTCGCAGAACCGCGCGGTCAGGAAGGCGACGGCCGGCATCGCCGCCGGGATGCAGCCGATCCGTAGCGTTCCGGTCATGCCTTTGCGCAGGCTCGACAGGTCGTCGCGCAGGTTGTGGTAGTCGGTCAGGATCTGCCGCCCCCAGGCCAGCACCCGCTCGCCTTCGGGGGTCAGTCCGACAAAGCTGTGGCCGCGCACCACGAGCCGCACGCCAAGATCCTCCTCCAGCTTGCGGACAGCGGCCGAGAGGGTGGGTTGGGCGACATGACAAGCGTCCGCCGCCCGCGCGAAATGCCGCTCGCGCGCCAGGGTGACGAAGTAGGACAGGTGGCGGAGCAACATCGGACGATCGATATCGCGCCGATCGCGCGATCGCGCCAGTTGTCACAGGATTCAGCCTGCGAAGACGTGCGCCTGTCTGACCGCCAGCCGCAGCGGCGCGCCTGGGGTGAGCGCGTCGGTCTGTTCGCGGGCGAAGTCGGCCTCGATCCAGCGGCCGTCGGCGGTCTGGGTCTCAATGCGGCCGATGGGCCCCTGCGGGACGACCCGGCCGACATGGGTTTCGAACCCCTCGCCCGGCCCGGCGATGACCAGGTCGTGCGGGCGGATGAAGGCGACCGCCGCGCCGTCCGCGACGCCGGGCGCCGGGGCGGTGATCGGACCGGCGCGGAACACCCCGCCCGCCACCGCGCCGTCGAAGCGGTTGGCCTCGCCGACGAAGCCGCAGACGAAGGCGCTCTTCGGGCTGTCGTGCACCTGCGCCGGCGTGCCGATCTGCTCGATCCTGCCGTGGTTGAGGATGGCGACCCGGTCGGCCAGCTCCAGCGCCTCCTCTTGGTCATGGGTGACGAAGATGGTGGTGACGCCGGTAGCGTCGTGGATGCGGCGCAGCTCGCGGCGCAGCGACTTGCGCACGGTGGCGTCCAGCGCCCCGAACGGCTCGTCGAGCAGCAGCACCCTCGGCGAGACCGCCAGGGCGCGGGCCAGGGCCACCCGCTGGCGCTGGCCGCCGGAAAGCTGCGAGGGATAGCGCGGCCCCATGCCGCCGAGTTCGACCAGCTGCAAAAGCTCGTCGACGCGGCGGTTGATCTCGGCGCGGGGCGGCTTGGCCCTGCGCCGCACGTCGAGGCCGAAGGAGACGTTCCTGGCCACCGTCATGTGCTTGAACAGGGCGTACTGCTGGAAGACGAACCCCACCTGGCGCGCCGCCGCGTGCAGGTAGGTGACGTCCTGGCGGTCGAACAGCACCTGGCCGCGGTCGGGGAATTCCAGGCCGGCGATCAGCCGCAGCAGCGTGGTCTTGCCCGATCCCGACGGGCCCAGCAGGGCCAGAAGCTCGCCGTGGCCGATCTCCAGGCTGACGCCGTTCAGCGCCGGATAGCGGCCGAACCGCTTTTCGACCCCTTCGATGGAGATGGTCATCGGCGGCGCGCCTTCGGGTTCAGACATGGCGGCCGCGCACCGATTGGGTCAGTTCCAGCCCGGTCTTCAGCGCCAGGGTGACCAGGGCGAGCAGGCAGAGCAGCGCCGCCACCGAGAAGGCGCCGACGAAGTCGTACTCGTTGTAGAGCAGTTCGATATGCAGCGGCATGGTGTTGGTCAGGCCGCGGATATGGCCCGACACCACCGAGACAGCCCCGAATTCGCCCATGGCGCGGGCGTTGCACAAAAGCACGCCGTAGAACAGGCCCCAGCGGATGTTGGGCGCGGTGACCAGGAAGAAGGTGACCAGACCCGAGGCGCCCATGGAGACGGCCGCCTCCTCCTCCGCGACGCCCTGCTCCTGCATCAGGGGGATGAGCTCGCGGGCGATGAAGGGGAAGGTGACGAAAATGGTTGCCAGCACGATGCCGGGCACGGCGAAGACGATGCTGATGTTGTGGTCGATCAGCCACTCGCCGAACCAGCCCTGGGCGCCGAACACCAGCACATAGATCAGCCCCGACACCACCGGCGAGACCGAGAAGGGAATGTCGATCAAGGTGATCAGCAGGCTCTTGGCCGGAAAATAGTGCTTGGCGATCGCCCAGGCGGCGCAGACCCCGAAGGCGGCGTTGAACGGCACGGCGATGGCCGCGACCAGCAGGGTCAACTGCATCGCCTTGATCGCGTCAGGATCGGAAATGGCCGCCAGGGAGGCCTGCAGCCCTTTCCTCAGCGCGCCGGCGAACACCGCCGCCAGCGGCAGGACCAGCATCAGCACAAGGAAACCCAGCACCAGGACCAGCACGGCCACGCGCGCCCAGGGCGGGTCCTCGGTCGGATGGCGGGCCTGGGCGAGGGTCATGAATGGCGCCTCGACCAAGCCTGCACGCCGTTGATCACCAACAGCATGGCGAAGGCGGCGACCAGCATGACCACGGCGATGGCCGCCGCCTCGCCATAGTTGAACTGCTCCAGCTCGACGACGATGAGCAGCGGCGCGATCTCCGAGCGATAGGGCATGTTGCCCGCGATGAAGATGACCGAGCCGTACTCGCCGACCGCGCGGGCGAAGGCCAGCGCGAAGCCGGTCAGCCAGGCGGGCGCCAGCGACGGCAGCACCACCCTGGCCAGGGTGGCGAAGCGGCTGGCGCCGAGGCTGGCGGCCGCCTCCTCGACGTCGTCGGCCAGGTCGCGCACCACCGGCTCCAGCGTGCGCACCACGAATGGCAGGCCGATGAAGGTGAGCGCCACGATCACCCCGAGCGGCGTGTAGGCGACCTTGACGCCGAGCGGCGCCAGCACCCCGCCGATCCAGCCGTGCGGTCCGTAGAGCGCCGCCAGCGAGACGCCGGCGACGGCGGTCGGCAGAGCGAAGGGCAGATCGACCAGGGCGTTGACCAGCGCCTTGCCGGGAAAGCGATAGCGCACCAGCGCCCAGGCGGTGATCAGGCCGAACACGCCGTTGATCGCGGCCGCGATCAACGCCGCGCCGAACGACAGGCGATAGGCTGCCAGCGCCCTCGGCGAAAAGCCGGCGGCCAGAAACCCCCGCCAGCCAAGCCCAGAGGCGCTGATCGCCACCGACGACAACGGGATCAGCACCACGACGGAGAGGATGGTGATGGTGACGCCCAGGGTCAGGGCGAAGCCGGGTATCGCCGAGCGCCGCCGGAACAATGGCGGCCGCGCCGCGCGCGCCAGCGGCAACTCCGGCGCATCGGGAACGAGCATAGCGGAGGGGCTCACGCGAGCCGCGCGCCCCGCTTGCGCGGGCGGCCTGGCCTGGTCATCGAGCGCATCGGTCTGTCCCCCGCATGGGGATCGATAAAACCTACAGGCTAAGTCGGCAATTGAGAATTTCTGCCGCGCCGAGCGGGAAAACTCGCCGGCCGATGCGAGCGGTCCCTGGCGCGCCAACCTTGGACTAACGACAGGGCTTGGTAGGCCGGGAGGGGGTCGAACCCTCGACCACTCGATTAAAAGTCGAGTGCTCTACCACTGAGCTACCGGCCCTCAGGAAGGGCGCGGACCATAGTCGGGGGCGCTTTGGGCGACAAGTGCGGGCAAACACGTCCACGCTGCCGGCCCTGGAGACGCCGCGATCGATGACCGGGAGCGGGATATCCCGCAATCTTGCGAGCCTGAGGGTGGCAGGCGACGAGGGCCGAGGCAAGCCAACCTATCGTGCTTTGCCAAGGCGGCGCCGGCCGTCGATCCTGAAGCTATGAACCCAGACATTTCAGGCGACTGGACCGGAAACCTCGACACCGGCACGGTCAAGGTGACGCTGAATTTCAGGCTCGAACCGGCGATCGACAGCGGCGGCCGGGCGCGGCTGGCGACGCGCAGCTTCGGTGAGCTGGACCTGCCGCTGGTCCGGCGCGGCCAGCGATGGCGCTTCAATGCGGCCACCGTCGACATCGCGCTGGAGCTCTGGCCGGAGGGCGAGCGGCTGGCCGGCGAGTGCCGGCACGCCGGCTGCGCCTATCCGATGAGCTTCGAACGCGGGCCGCCGCGGCCGAAACCCAGGGCTCCACGGCCCCAGACGCCGACGCCGCCGTTTGCCTACGAGGCCAGGACCGTCGCGTTCACCGGGGCCGATGGCTCGCGGCGGGTCGGGACGCTGACGACGCCGCCAGGACCGCCTCCGCATGGCGCGGTGGTGCTGTCGTCCTGGTTCGGCGGCACGGATCGGGATCAGCGGACCTTCGGCCACCGCCCCATGGCCGTCTGGGCCGATGTGCTGGCCGCGCTGGGCCTGACCGCCCTTCGCTACGACAAGCGCGGGATCGGCGAGTCGTCCGGCGACTTCAGCACGGCCACCACCGGCGACCTGGCCGCCGACTTGGCCGAGGCGGTGGGCTTTCTGCGCACGCTGCCCGGCATCGATCCGGCGCGCATCGGCCTGTTCGGCCATAGCGAAGGCGGCCATATCAGCGCCGATGTCGCCGCCGCCGATCCGGCGATCGCCTTCTGCGTCATGCTCACCCCCAGCGGCGTGCCCGAGGAGGAGATGTTCGACACCGAGCTGTTCCGCGGCGCCATCGCGGTCGGCGGCCGGCCGCTGCATCCGCAGCGGACCATCGCCCTCGCCCACGCGCTGTCGGCGGCGGCCAGAACCGCGCCGACCGCCGAGGAAGGCCGCGCGCGAACGCGGGAAATCCTGACGCGCGAGGCCGCGGCGGGCCGCTTCCCGGCCGAGCGGATCGAGATCCGTGCCCAGATGGCCGTCGCCCCCTGGCGGCGCTACTGGTGGAACTACGACTTCACCGGCACTCTCGCCGCCCTCGCCTGCCCGACCCTGGTGGTGTTCGCCGGACGCGACCTGCAGACGCCGCCCGCCTTCCATGCTCCGAAGGTGCGCGCGGCGCTGGCGGCCAACCCCCGCGCCCGCCTCGTCGAGTTGCCGGGCCTGAACCATTTCCTGCAAACCGCGCGCACCGGAGCGGTGTCGGAATACGGCGATATCGACCAGACCCTCGCGCCCGAAGCGATCGAAACGGTGCGCGATTGGGTCTCGGAGGTCATCGGCGGCAAGGCGCCATAGGCTGGTCAAGTCGCGCGGACGCGGCTACCGCTAAGCCATGGAGCGGGAAAAGGCCCGGAACACGCCCAAGGATCGCCGCACGGCTGATCGCGACCGCATGTCGGTGCTGACCGTCTGCGTCGCCACCGGCGCGGTCATCATGGTCGGCTTCACCCTCTGGGCGCTCAGGCACATCCTGACGCCGATCGCGCTGGCGGTCTTTCTTCTGCTGCTCATCGACGGGCTGGCGCGGGTGCTGACCCGGCGCATCCACGGCCTTCGCCGGATGTGGGCGATGATGATCGCGGTGGCCTTCATCGTGGTGGTGTTCGGTACGGCCATCTGGCTGGCGGCGGACAACGGCGCCGCCTTCGCGCTGAAGACCCCGGAGTATCAGCACCGCCTGAACGCGCTGCTGAACCAGGGGGCCGCCCAGCTCAATCTCGGCCGCTCCATCACCCTGGAAGACCTGATCCGCCAGGCCAATCCGGCCCGCTTCGTCGGCGCGGTCGCCGCGCGGCTGAGCGACTTCGCCGAGGGCGCGGTCTTCGTGCTGATCTATCTCGGCTTCCTGCTCGCCTCGCGCCGGGGCTTCGACGCCAAGTGGCCGGAGCTGTTCTCCAATCCGCACCGGCGCAGAGAGGCGCGGATGGTGTTCGAGCGCATCCGCCTGGGCGTCGAGAGCTATATCTGGGTGCAGACGGTGGTCGGCGTCATCATCGCCGCCCTGTCGGCGGTCCTGATGGTGGCGACCGGCCTGCCGCACGTCTTCTTCTGGGCCTTCATCATATTCCTGGCCAACTACATCCCGGCCATCGGCGCGGCGATCGGCGTGCTGTTCCCGCCGCTGTTCGGCCTTCTGGAGTTCAATGACATCTACCGGCCGATCATCCTTCTGGTCGGCATGGAGGCGGTGCATTTCGGGGTCAGCCACATCCTGCAGCCACGCATGCAGGGCAAGCGGCTGAACCTGGACCCGGTGGTGGTGCTGTTCTCCCTGGCCTTCTGGAGCGTGATCTGGGGGATCACCGGCGCCTTCCTGTCGACGCCGCTGACCGTGGTCGCCATGGCCATCCTGGCCGAATTCCGCTCCACCCGTCCCCTGGCCGTCCTGCTCTCCGGCGACGGCAAGCCCTATTCCGACCTGGAGCCGGACGAGGACGACTGAGCCTCAGCGGCCCGCTCGCGAACGTCCCGGCGCAGCGCCTCCAAGCGTCCCTCGGCGATGGCGGCGCGCAGGGCGGCCATCAGGGTCTGGTAGAAGGCGATATTGTGCCAGGACAGCAGCACCTGGCCGAGGATCTCGCCGGCCTTCACCAGGTGGTGCAGATAGGCGCGGCTGTAGTCGCGGCTGGCCGGACAGTCGATGTCGGCGTCCAGCGGGCTTTCGTCGTCGGCGAAGCGGGCGTTCTTCAGGTTGACCGCGCCTTCCCAGGTCCAGGCCTGGCCGTGGCGGCCCGAGCGGGTCGGGATGACGCAGTCGAACATGTCGACGCCGCGCGCCACGGCCTCGACGATGTCGATCGGCTTGCCGACCCCCATCAGGTAGCGCGGCCGCTCGGCGGGCAGCAGGCCGGCGGCGTAGTCCAGCACCCCGCACATGGCCACATGGTCCTCGCCCACCGCCAGGCCGCCGATGGCGTAGCCGTCGAAGCCGATCTCCACGAGCCGTTCGGCGCTCTCGCGGCGCAACGCCTCGAAGGTCGAGCCCTGCTGGATGCCGAACAGCGCCTGGCTGTCGCGGGCCCCGAACGCCGTCTTGCAGCGCTGGCCCCAGCGGGCCGAAAGCCGCAAGGCCTCGGCCGCCCTCGCCGCCTCCACCGGCCAGGAGACGCACTCGTCCAGCTGCATCACGATGTCGGCGCCCAGCAGGTCGGCCTGGATCTCGATCGAGCGCTCGGGCGACAGCACGTGTCGCGAGCCGTCGATATGGCTCTGGAAGGTCACCGCCTCCTCGGAGACCTTGGCGATCTTGCTCAGCGACATGACCTGGAAGCCGCCGGAATCGGTCAGGATCGGCCGTTCCCAGCGCATGAATTTGTGCAGGCCGCCCAGGCGCGCCACGCGCTCGGCGGTCGGCCTGAGCATCAGGTGATAGGTGTTGCCGAGGATGATCTCGGCGCCGGCGCCAACCACCTGGTCCACCGTCAGCGCCTTGACCGTTCCGGCCGTGCCCAGCGGCATGAAGGCGGGCGTGTGGATCGGCCCGCGCGGGGTCTCGATGACGCCGGTGCGCGCGGCGCCGTCCCTGGCCGAGATGCGAAACGGAAAGGCGCCCATCAGGCGGCGCGAAATAGCAGGCCGGCGTCGCCGTAGGAATAGAAGCGGTAGCCATGCGCGACGGCGTGGGCATAGGCCGCCCGCATGGTCTCCAGGCCCGAGAAGGCCGCCACCAGCATGAACAGGGTCGATTTCGGCAGGTGGAAGTTGGTCATCAGCACGTCGACGGCGCGGAAACGGTAGCCGGGAGTGATGAAGATCGCCGTCTCGGCCGCGAACGGGCGCACCACGCCGTCCTCGCCGGTGGCGCTTTCCAGCAGCCGCAAGGCCGTGGTGCCGACCGCGACGATCCGCCCGCCGGCGGCGCGGGCCGCATTCACGGCCGCGGCGGTCCCGGCGGAAACCTCGCCATATTCGGCGTGCATGCGATGGTCGGCGATCTCGTCGGTCTTCACCGGCAGGAAGGTGCCGGCGCCGACGTGCAGGGTGACGAAATGCAGGCTGACGCCCCTGGCCTCCAGCGCTTCCAGCAGCCGCGGCGTGAAGTGCAGGCCGGCGGTCGGCGCGGCCACCGAGCCGTCCTCGCGGGCATAGACGGTCTGGTAGTCGGCGCGATCCTGGTCGTCCTCCGTCCGCCTGGCCGCGATATAGGGCGGCAGCGGCATGGCGCCGCGCTCGGCGATGGCGGCGTCCAGGTCGGGACCGGAGAGGTCGAAGGCGAGCGTCACCTCGCCGTCGTCCCCCTTGGCCGCGACCGTGGCGTCCAGCACGCCGAGCAGGCAGGCGCGGTCGTCGCGCTGGCCGAACCGCACCCGGTCGCCCGGCTTCAGCCGTTTGCCGGGCTTCATGAAGGCGGTCCAGCGGTGTGGGCCGAGCCGCCGATGCAAGGTCGCCTCGACCGCGACCACCGACCCATCCCGCTCCCGCGTCCCGCTCAGCCGCGCCGGAATGACCCGGGTGTCGTTGAACACGACCGCGTCGCCGGCACAGAGGAAATCGGGCAGATCGCCGACCAGGCGGTCCTCAAGGGCGCCGTCGGGCCGAACCACCAGCAGCCGCGCGGCGTCGCGCGGGACCGCGGGACGGAGCGCGATCAGGCTTTCGGGCAGGTCGAAGTCGAAGTCGCTCAGCCGCATGGGCTGGCCGGGCGGCTCAACTGTCCGCTTCGACGTCCGCGGCCACCCGCGCCGAGACGATCTTGCCGGGATTGCGCGGCGGCTCGCCCTTGGGCAGGGCGTCGACATGCTCCATGCCGTCGGTGACCTCGCCCCAGACCGTGTACTGGTTGTCCAGGAAGGTGGCGTCGTCGAAGCAGATGAAGAACTGGCTGTTGGCCGAGTGTGGGTTGGCGGTCCTGGCCATGGAGCAGACGCCGCGTACGTGGGGCGCCTTGGAGAACTCGGCCTTCAGGTCCGGCTTTTCCGAACCGCCCGAGCCGGTGCCGGTCGGGTCGCCGCCCTGGGCCATGAAGCCGGGGATGACGCGGTGGAAGACGACGCCGTCATAGAAGCCCTCCCGCGCCAGCTCCTTGATCCGCTCCACGTGTCCAGGCGCCAGGTCGGGCCGCAGCGCGATGGTCACCGGGCCGTCTTCGAGGGTCAGGATGAGGGTGTTTTCGGGGTTGGCGGCCATCCAAAAGGCTCCTGGTCTGGCGTGGGGTCGGGCGCCTTCTAGCCGGGCTGGGCCGCCGCTCCAAGCCTGGCCGCGGCAAGAGGCTTTCAATGCGGGCCCTCAGCCTCTATCTTCCTGAGTCCCTGTTCAACAGCTGAAAGGAGGTGGTCCAGTGTCTCATTGTCTCCAACCGCGGTCGCATAGCGTGACCTGGAGCCTCGATACTGAGGTTCGCGCCTGACAGCGCAGTTTGCCTGAAGGCAACGTTTGCCTGAGGGAACTTGGGTCTCGCGACACGCTGGGGCGACCCGGCAGGCCGCGGTCCGACGATGGAGGGGCCGTCCCAGAAATGGGGCGGCCCTTTTTCATGCTCCCTCGCCCCCGCGCTTTGCGGGAAGAGGGTTTTCAAAACGAAACGCAG
Source organism: Caulobacteraceae bacterium (assembly GCA_036272595.1). GTDB lineage: Bacteria > Pseudomonadota > Alphaproteobacteria > Caulobacterales > Caulobacteraceae > Poindextera. Next base: position 30,220 of record DATAYM010000092.1, on the reverse strand, counting down.
TCGCCGTGGGTCATCAGCAGGACGGACTGCTGGTGGAAGCGTTTCTCATAGGCGGTGCGGACGGCTTCGAGCTTGCGGTGGTCGTCCTTGCCGCCGGGCAGCACGATCATCACCAGCTTGGCCGGCACCCGGATGGCCGTACCGGCCGGCGGCGTCCAGCGGCCTTCGGCGTCGATCACGGTCAAACCTTCCGGAAAGCGCGGATTGACCTCGCCGTCGAGGAACTGGGCGAAGTCAGCTTCGGAGACCCCGCCGCTGCCGTCCTCGGCCACCCGGCCGAAGACCAGCTCGGCGGTCGCCTTGACGCCGCCGTCGGGACAGGGAATCTCGGCGACCTTCGCCGGCGTCATGGCGCAACCGGCGAGCAGGAGCGTCAAGGCGGCGCCGGCGACCCAAACTCTGACGGGGAACCCCTGCATACGCCTCGATCTCGATCCTCATACGCGGGGCCGATCAGCCCACAGATCAGACAGGTCGCGGTCGTCGGCCAACACTTCGCCGAACACCGGCGCCGCACGCTCCTGGTCGCCCGAATCGAGCCAGTGTAGCGTAGGCGCATCAGGTGCGTCAGGTTCCCGCCCGACTGCGTCAATGGGTCCGCGAGATTTCGCGAAACATCGGCGCGCTGAACAGCCACGTCCTTGGCGATCGTCATAGTCGAATAGTCGAAGCCGGTGCAGCCGAAAGCGAACACCTCTGCGTGATCGGTATGCTGAACGAATCCTTACCGCCAGGGCGGCGCGCGCGCCCTAACCCCCGACCAGCTCGCGGCCGATCAGGAAGCGGCGGATTTCGTTGGTGCCGGCGCCGATGTCGTAGAGCTTGGCGTCGCGCAGCAGCCGCTCGACCGGATAGTCCTTGGTGTAGCCGGTGCCGCCCAGCGCCTGCACCGCCTCCAGGGTGGTGCGCACGGCGTTTTCGGACGCCAGCAGGATGGCCCCGGCCGCATCGAAGCGGGTGGCGCGGCCGGCGTCGCAGGCCTTGGCCACCGCGTAGACATAGGCGCGGGCCGAATTCAGCGCGACATACATGTCGGCGATCTTGCCCTGCATCAGCTGGAAGGTCCCGATCGGCTTGCCGAACTGCCGCCGCTCGCGCACGTAAGGCAGCACCGTGTCCAGGCAGGCCTGCATGATGCCCAGCGGCCCGCCGGCCAGCACCGCGCGCTCGTAATCGAGGCCGCTCATCAAAACGCCGGCGCCGCCGTTTACCGGCCCGATGACGTTCTCCTCCGGGACCTCGCAGTCCTCGAACACCAGCTCGCCGGTGTCGGAGCCGCGCATGCCCAGCTTGTCCAGCTTCTGGGCGCAGGAGAAGCCGGCGAAATCCTTTTCGACGATGAAGGCGGTGACGCCGCGGCTCTCGGCCTCGGGATCGGTCTTGGCGTAGACCACCAGGGTGTCGGCATGCGGGCCGTTGGTGATCCAGAACTTGGTCCCGTTCAGCACGTAGCGGTCGCCGCGCCGCTCGGCGCGCAGGGCCATGGAGATCACGTCGGAGCCCGATCCGGCCTCGCTCATCGCCAGCGCCCCGACATGCTCGCCGCTGATCAGTTTCGGCAGGTAGCGGCGCTTCTGCTCGGGCGTGCCCCAGCGGCGGATCTGGTTGACGCAGAGGTTGGAGTGGGCGCCGTAGCTCAGGCCCACCGACGCCGAGGCCCTGGAGACCTCCTCCATCGCCACCACGTGTTCGAGATAGCCCAGCCCTGCCCCGCCGAACGCCTCCTCGACGGTGATCCCGTGCAGGCCGAGCTCGCCCATCTGCGGCCACAGATGCCGGGGAAACGCGTTGCTGCGGTCGATTTCGGCGGCCAGCGGCGCGATCCGGTCGGCGGCGAACCGCGCCGTCGTCTCGCGAATGGCGTCGGCGGTCTCGCCAAGGTCGAAATCAAGCGATGGGCCGGCGTTGGGGATCATCCGCCCCCACTAGCAGGCCCGCGCGGCGAAGGGGAGATGCGAGGCGGCCCTATCCGGCTTTCTCGTCGTCGCCTTCCTCGCGGTCCCAGCGCCCGTCGAAGTCCGGCAGCAGCGCGATCAAGGCGAAAAACCCGACTAGGAAGCAGCCAAGGCCCAGCAGGGTCTCAAAGCTCGGACCCGGCGGCTCCGCGAGATGACGCTGCAGTCGCTCGCCGGCCGGCAGGGTCCACCCGACCGGCATAGCGCCGGCCGTCCCGCACCGGATCGTGTCGCCGTTGTGGTCCTGGCACGTCGGAGCGGCGGTCGCCGCCGGCGGGGCAAGCAGCGTGACGGCGGCGATGAGGGCCAGCAATATGGACCGCATGGCGTTTCCTCAAAGGCCCGGCGGACTCTCGGCGCCGCCTGGGAGCAATCAGGCTGTTATAACCCTCACGCGGCGTGGCGGATCGCAGATCACGGTCAATTGTAGGATCGCCCGAAGGGGCTACGCGCGATCCTGGCCGCCACCCAGGCGCTCCAGCAGGAAATAGACCGCGCTGCCGACGCAGACGATACCGAGGAAGCCCAGCGCGAAGCCGATGATCGGCGAGCCGAGCACGCCGCTGGAAGGCTTGGAGACGAAGGCCCAGTAGAGGCCGCCGGCGAACAGCGAAAACCCGATCACGCCGAGGCCGGCCAGGGGCGCGATGCCGGCGCGCTCGGGTTCGTCACGGGTCTGGTCGAAAATGGAGCGGACCGAGGCGCGCGCCGCCTCGGTCGCGTCCGGCCGCGCCGGCTCGGCCAGCCTCGGCGCGACCAGGGCCGGCTCTGGCGTAGGCTGGGACGGAAAAGGTTCGGGATCCTCGGAGGCCGCTTCGTCCGGCAGGATGGCCTTCAGCCGCGCGGTGACCGCGGCCGCGGCCCGCTCGCTGGACGACGGGGTTTCGTCCCCGGCGACCACGGGTCGGCTGCCGACCGGCGGCGGCGTCGCGCCCTCCAGGCTGGTCTTGAGCTCGGGCTGACGCGCGCGGGGCGCCATGGCGACGACGTCATAGTCGATCTGCGGCTGCACCACCGCCGACGGCGCGGCGATGAAGCCCTCGTCCGGAGTCAGGAACAGCGCCTTTTCGGCGGCGCGCCGGCGCACAAGGGCGTCGACGACGATGCGCTCGCCCTCGAAATCGGCCTTGCGCCAGATCTCCATGGCGCAGGCCGCCCGCAGCAGCGCGCCTTCGTTCAGGCGGCGCAGCACCGACGAATGCCGGAAGGATTCGATGCCGATGTTGAAGACAAAGGAGGCCAGGGCGTCGAACTGGTTCTGCGTCAGCGGCGTGAAGACCAGTTCGTCGATGGCCGCCTGCACCTCGGCAAGGTCGTAGGTGAGCAGGTCGTCGGCGTCCTGCTCGGTGACTTGCGCGCCTTCGCGAGCCGAGCGGGTGTGGCCGTAGCCGATGATCCAGCGGCCGTCGTCGAGCTGGACGGCGGCCGGACGCAGCCCTTCGAAGCGCTTGATCAGCGCGATCGCGGCGGGAGAAACCCGGTGGCGCGGCGTCATCGCCTTCTTGACCCAGTTTGAGACAAACGCGGAGGCATCGCTACAGCCGCCCGCAAGATCGGGACCGCTCAGCCTGGCGATTCAGAAATTCGCCATCCGACTTCCTGGTGTGCGTCTAGTGGCGGATCAGGAAGATCGTCGCCAGGCTGAGGAAGCTGAAATAGCCGACGCAATCGGTGACCGTGGTCAGGAACACCACCGACGAGGCGGCGGGGTCGAAACCGACCGCGTCGAGGCCGAGGGGGATCAGGATGCCGGCCAGGGCGGCGGCGAACATGTTGATCAGCATGGCCGCGCCGGCGATCGCCGCCATCACCGGGTCGTGGAACCAGACCAGCGTCACCCCGCCCATCACCACGAAGAAGGCGGCGCCGTTGAGGATGCCCACCGCCAGCTCGCGCCAGATGGTCATCAGCACGTTGGTGGCGTTCAGCTCCTTGGTGGCGATGGCGCGCACGGCGACGGTCAGGGTCTGGGTGCCGGCGTTGCCGCCCATGGAGGCGGCGATCGGGTTGAGCACGGCCAGCGCGGCGAACTTCTCGATCGAGCCCTGGAAGATGGCGATGACGCTGGAGGCCAGGATGGCGGTGCCGAGGTTGATGAACAGCCACCAGAAGCGCGAGCGGGTGATTCCCCATACGCCGGCGCCGCGCTCCACATCGGACACGCCGGCCAGGGCCAGCATGTCCTCCTGGCTCTCCTCCTGGATGACGCCGACGATGTCGTCGACGGTGATCTGCCCGACCAGCCGGCCGCCCGGCTCGACCACCGGCGCCGAGATCAGGTGGTACTTGTCGAAGATGTAGGCGACCTCTTCCTGGTCCATGCCGGCGGGGATTTCGGTGACCGGCTCCATGATCTCCGACAGCGGCGCCTCGGGTCGGCTTTTCAAAAGCCGGCTGACCGGCGCGGCGCCCACCGGCCGGTTGGCCGGGTCGACCACATAAACGTCGAAGAACAGGTCCGGCAGGTCGGCGGCCGCCTCGCGCACGTGCTCGACGGTCTGGCCGACGGTCCAGAACTGCGGCGCGGCCAGCACCTCGCGCTGCATCAGCCGCCCGGCGGTCTCGTCGCCATAGGCCAGGGAGTGCTCGATGCCGGCGCGGTCGACATCGGACATGTGCGCCAGCACCTGGCCGCGGACGTCGGCCTCCAGGTCGTCGACCACGTCGGCGGCGTCGTCGGAGTCCATCTCGCCGATGGCGGCGGCCAGGGCGCCCGGCGCGACGTGCTCGAGGATGTCCTCGCGCAGCGTCCCCTCGAGTTCCGACAGCACCTCGGCCAGCACCTCCGGCGACAGCAGCGGCACCAGGGCTTCGCGGTAGTCGGCGGACAGGAAACCCATCAGGTCGGCGATGTCGGCCGGGTGCAGGGCGTCCATCAGCTCGCTCAAGCGCCGCGAATCGCCACGCTCGGCGGCGTCGACCACCATTTCGACGAAGGCGGGGTTGAGCGCGTAGTCGTCGCGGAGGGCGAGGTCTTCCAGATCTTCCGGAACGGTCGAGGGCGCGGCCGGGCGGCCGTCGTCAGCTCGGGTCATCGATGACCTCCCCGTTCAGTCCGCCTCGGCGTATTCCGTTGACCCAATTCTCACTGGTGCGGTCGAGAAGACTCGAACTTCCACGGGTTGCCCCACAGCGACCTCAACGCTGCGCGTCTACCAATTCCGCCACGACCGCGATCCAGCGAGGCGGGCGGGTTAGCAAATGCATTGGGCTTTGGGAAGCAGAGGCCGGAAAGCCTGCGACTTTTGGCGGCCTTCGCCGACCGTCGACGCCGCCGCCTGGGCGTGATAGTTCCCGCGCCGGGCGTAAAGTCGGGTTCGAGCTTTGTAAGGCCGAATCGATCCGGCCCGCCCTTCCACGCTCACCAGGACCCTTGCATGAGCGCGATTACGAGCTTTTTCCGGCGGGGCCTTGTCTTCCTGCCCTTCACCCTGCCGCTGTGGCTGGCGCCCAGCCTGCCGACCCTGACGCTCAGCCAGGCGCTACGGACCACCCTCTACATGGCGGCGGCCTTCGCGATTCCGGTGGCGATGGACCTGATCGGCGGCTCGTCCCGCGGCGAGGCGTTCGCCGACCGCGCGGCGGAAAAGCCGGGCGTCGAGTACGGCCTGCTGCCCCGGCTGCTGGCCTTCAAGTTCATCTTCATCGAAGGCCTGATGCTCTACTACGTCTGGAAGCGGCACGCGGTCGGCGCCGACGTGGTGCTCCTGGCCGTGCTGGTCGGCCTCTACTACGGGGCGGTCGGCATCGCCGTGGCGCACGAGCTGATGCACCGGCAGTCGCCGCTGGACCGCTGGCTGGGCGACTTCCTGCTCTGCACGGTCACCTATCCGCACTTCGCCATCGAGCACGTCTATGGCCACCATATCCGGGTGGCGACGCCGGAGGATCCGGCCAGCGCCCGGCTTGGCGAGCCGCTCTACGCCTTCGTGCCGCGCAGCGTCATCGGCGGCCTGAAGAGCGCCTGGGAGATCGAGGTGCGCCGGCTCAAGGTCCGCGGCCATGGCTGGTTGTCGCCGCACAACCGCATGCTCGGCTACCTGGCCATCGTCGCCGCCTGGTATGTCGCCGCCTATCTCCTGGTCGGACTCTACGGCGTCGCCGCGGTGGCGATCCAGAGCGTCGTGGCCATCTTCTCGCTGGAGACGATCAACTATATCCAGCATTACGGTTTGCGGCGGAAGGAGATTGCGCCGGGCCGCTACGAGCGCCCCGGCGTGCAGCACAGCTGGAACTGGGAGACCCGCTTTTCCGGCCTGTATTTCCTCAATCTCGGCCGCCATTCCGAGCATCATCGCTCCGCCAACCGCCGCTTCGACGCCCTGCGCGTCATCGACGGCCAGCCGCGGCTGCCAGGCGGCCTGATGCCGATGTACCTGGCCGCCATGGTCCCGCCGCTGTGGTTCGCGATCATGAACCCAAGGGTCGCGGCGCTGCGCGAGGGCCGTACTGTCGGTGTCGTCGAAGCCGCCGAAGCCGAGGCCACGGCCGCGCCATCCAGGCGGAGTCGACGCGACCAGTTCCAGGCGGTGTTCGACCGCTGGGGCGGCTATCTGATGGCCGGCCTGATCGTGGCGCTTGGCCTAGCCGGCCGGTGGCGCGGCGGCTTCGAGAATTCGGTGCTGTTCGGCATCGCCGTCGCCATCGCCCTGATCGCCTTCCGCGAAACCTTCGTGCTCGTCCCGATGACGTCGGCGGCCGAGTGACGCCCGGCGACGACCTTGAGCTGCTCAGGCGCGACATCGCCATCCGCTATGTGATCTCCGGCTCGGGCCGCATCGAACGCGGGCCGTTCCGCCCTTCCGGGCCGAGGCAGGAGTCCGTCCCGCCCGAGCGCTCGGGCGGACCGCGCCTGCATTTCGCCGGATGCGCCGATGGCGCCCTCGCCCACCTGCGCCACGACGTCGACGACGAGATCGCCGCGCGGGTGCTGTCCTTCACCGAGACGGCCCCGCCCTGGAGCGATCCCGACACGCCGCCCGCCGGCCTGGACGCGATCCTGGCCCTGCTCTCGCGCGGGACCGCATCGAGCGTCGATGGACCGGAAATCGTCTTTCGTCTGCCGAACGGCCTCGCCTGCGACCACGGGGCGAGGTTGGTCGCGTGCGATACGGCGGCGGGCGAAGCCTTGCTGGCGCGCCTCGCCCGCGGCGGCGTTCCCCCGTCCCTGCTGGAAGCCGGATTCCTCGAGCTTGGCGACTTCTGGTGGCCCTGGTGCGTCGCCCTGGACGGCGACGACATCGCCGCCATGGCCTTTGCGGCCAACCTTGGCCAGAGCGGCGCGGAGATCGGCGTCTTCACCTTCCCCGGGTTCAGGGGCCGCGGCTTCGCGGCGGCGGCGACCGCCGGCTGGGCGTCGCTGGAAAGCCTGGAGGGGCGCGAGCTGATCTACAGCACGCGCCTGACCAACGCCTCGTCGCGCCGGGTCGCCGACCGGCTGGGCCTTCGCCCGGCGGGCGCGCGAGTGCGCGTCACGGACGCCTGAGAAGATCGGGGCGGTCATGACGCTGTCCTGACCGCGTTCTATAAGGGGCGAAACCCGGGGGGACAGCCTATGCTTCAACGGATCGCCGCGACGCTTCTGGCCGCCCTGGCGCTCGGCTCGGCCGCCCGCGCCGCTGAGGTCGACGCGCACATCGACACCGGCGTCGTCGCCGGCCAGGCCAACGGCGCGGTCGAGGTGTTCAAGGGCGTCCCGTTCGCCGCGCCGCCGACAGGGCCGCTGCGCTGGAAGCCGCCACAGCCGGCCGCGCCCTGGATCGGCGTGCGCGACGCCTCGGCCTATGGCCCCGCCTGCCCGCAGGTGGTCGATCCGAGCGGCCACCCCAATGGCGGCGGCTATGCCGGGCCGACCTCCGAAGACTGCCTGAACCTGAACGTCTTCGCCCCGGTCGGCGCGCACAGGGCGCCGGTGATGGTGTGGATCTTCGGCGGCGGCAACAGCGCCGGGGCCAACTCCATCGCGCCGAACGACGGAACCGCCTTCGCCCGCGACGGGGTGATCCTTGTCTCGGTCAACTACCGGCTGGGAGCGCTGGGCTTCTTCGCCCACCCGGCCCTGACCCGGGCGGCGGGCCCGGCCGAGCCGCTGGGCTCCTACGGGACCATGGACCAGATTGCGGCGCTGAAATGGGTCCGCCGCAACATCAAGGCCTTTGGCGGCGATCCGGACAACGTCACCATCTTCGGTGAGTCCGCCGGCGGCTGGGACACCCTGACGCTGATGGCGACGCCCGCGGCGCGCGGCCTCTTCGCCAAGGCCACCGTCCAGTCCGGCGGCGGTTGGAGCGCGCCGGTGAGCCTGGCGGCGGCGGAGGCCGACGGCGTCGCCATGGCCAAGACCCTGGGCCTGCCCGAGGACGCCACCGCCGGCCAGTTGCGCGCGCTGCCGGTCGAGGCCCTGGTCGGGGCGCACGGACGCTTCAACCCGATCGTCGACGGCCGGCTGATCACCGAGAACGCCACCCAGGCCTTCGCCCGCGGCGACCAGGCGCCCGTGCCGCTGATCATCGGCTCCAACAGCTGGGAGGCCTCGCTGCTGCCGCCGGCCGGCTATGCCGCCTACCTGGCCGGCGCCTCGCCGGCGACCAGGGCCGCCTATGCCGACCAGGCCGGCGACGACGCCAGGCTGGCCCAGGCCCTGTTCACCGACGCCGCCATGGGGGCGCCGGCCCGCTGGATCGCCGCCAGGGCCTCGGCCAAGGCGCCGGCCTGGCTCTACTATTTCTCCTATGTGCGGGTGGTGCGGCGCGGCAAGATTCCGGGCGCCAACCACACCTCGGAAAACCCCTACGTGTTCGACAGCCAGATGGGCATTCCGAACTATTCCAACGAGATCGTCGACGACGACCGCGCCCTGGCCAGGGTGATGCATTCCTGCTGGGTCGCCTTCGCCAAGACCGGCGTTCCCGCCTGCTCGGGCGCGCCCGCCTGGCCGGCCTATACGCCCGCCAGCGACCGGCTGATGGAGTTCGGGATCACCACCGGCGCCCGCCAGCACTTCCGCAAACCCCAGCTCGACGCCCAGGAAAAGGCGCAGGGCCAAGCCATCGGCGGCCGATAGTCGCCGCCCGCGGCTATCCGCCAGCCATGAAGTCGTAGACGTTGGCCGGGCCGGTGACGGTGATGGCGATCTTGTCGTCGCTGATCTGGATCTCGCCGCGGGCGACGGGATGGTTGTTGGCCAGGATCCAGACCTCGTCGGTGGCCTTGGCGTCCAGCGGGATCACCGCGCCGCGCCCCATGCGCAGCAGCTGCTGCATCGGCAGCACCGAGCGGCCGAGCACCACCGATATCTCAACATTGACGGCGCTGACCTGGTTCAAGCGAATTCACCCCGAGGCGCGCCGGCCATTGCCTTGGCGGCGCTTGGGGCCACATTGCAGTCATCATGCTTGACCGGTCGTTAAGCGGAGCGGTTTCACCGCCCTCATTTCATCGCGGCGACGCCGGCGCGGCCGGCTGGGCGACGTCGCCCAGCCGCATCGGCTACACGGCGGCGGTCGCGGCCATGGAGGCGCGCGCCGAGGCGATCGCCGAGGGGCGCGCCGGCGAGCTGGTCTGGCTGCTGGAGCATCCGCCGCTGTATACCGCCGGGGTCTCGGCCAAGCCCGCCGACCTGCTGCAGCCCGACCGGTTTCCGGTGTTCAAGAGCTCCCGCGGCGGCCAGTTCACCTATCACGGGCCCGGCCAGCGGGTGGCCTATGTGATGCTGGACCTGGGCGCCCGGGCCAAGGACGTCCGCGCCTTCGTCGCCGCCCTGGAGGCCTGGATCATCGACGCCCTGGCCGCCTTCAACGTCGACGGCCAGATGCGCCCGGGTCGGGTCGGGGTCTGGGTCGAGCACGGCGCCCCGAGGCGCGAGGACAAGATCGCCGCCATCGGGGTTCGCCTGCGCCGCTGGGTCTCGTTCCACGGGATCAGCCTGAACGTCGAACCGGACCTGGAGCATTTCGCCGGCATAGTGCCCTGCGGCGTCCCCGACCACGGCGTCACCAGCCTGGTCGGCCTCGGCCTGCCGGTGAGCATGGCCGAGGCCGATGCGGCCCTGAAGGCCAGCTTCGAGAAGGTGTTCGGCCGCACCGAAACCGCGCCGCCGCCGATCTAGGCGGCTTGGCGGCGGACGGTCTCGCCGATGCAGTCCCCACGATCATCCAGGAGCAAGCCATGACCGATCTCGATCGCCTGCAGGCTTCGCCGATGCCGTTCGCGGCCTTGATGGGGATCCGCTTCGTCGAGGCGGGCCCGGACAAGGTGGTCGCGGCGCTGGAGGTGCGCGAGGACCTCTGCACCGCTGGCGACCTCGTCCATGGTGGCGCGCTGATGGCCTTCGCCGACACGATCGGGGCGGCGGCCACCGTGCTCAACCTGCCGGAGGGCGCCGGCACGACGACGCTGGAGAGCAAGACCAACTTCCTGCGCGGCGCGCCGGCCGGGGCGACGCTCATCGCCATCGCGACCCCGGTGCACAGGGGCCGGCGCACCCAGGTCTGGCAGACCCGCATCGAGACCGACGACGGCAAGCTGGCGGCGCTGGTGATCCAGACCCAGATGGTGCTCTGAAGCCGCTCCTCCGAAGGCGCGGACCCAAAGCCGGGAATTCGGCAGCCGACGAGTCCGCTCAGGCTGAGAGCGGCCTCAACGGGTTGGGTCCAAAGCGGTTGGCGCCCTGCTCGCCCTCCATCACGCCAAGCTCGATCGCCGCCCAGATCAGCACCAGCATCAGCAGGAAATCGAGGAAGCCGGCCGGGTGCGGCCAGACCACCGCGGCGGCGAAGACGATCAGCGCCGCCCACCAGCCGGACCGGCCGCGGTCGTGCAGCCGCTTGGAGACCACGCAGACGCCGCCATAGAGGACCACCGGGTAGACGATCAGCCCGGTCAGCCAGTGGCCGATCGGCCCCACCAGCGCCTCGTAAAGCGCGGTGGCGGCGATCAGGATCGCGCAGCCGATGAGAAAGGGCGTGCGCGGGAGCCTCCCGTCCGCGGACAGGAAGAGCTCCCGCCAGTCGATCTGGCCGCCGTTCATGCCGGTCCTTGCGCCCCTTCGGTGGTCGAAGCGCAATCTAGGGCCGGAACGGAGCGGCCGGAAGAGACCTGCCGCCTAGACGGCCGGTGCGATGACCGGGCCGCCGATCCCCTTCGGCGAAGGGCCGAAACGGTTTGGGCCTTGCGTCCCATCGAGGAAGCCCAACTCGATGAACAGCCAGATGGCCCCGATGATCGGAATCAGGCCGATCGCCAGGAACCAGGCCGACTTGTCGCGGTCGTGGCAACGCTTCGCGCCGAGCGCCAGGCCGATATAGAGATCGACGATATAGATGATCGCCAGAAGGCCCATGAAGATCGGGTTGGGCGTCCCCTGCGCCATGCCCGACATGGGCGCGAGCACGGATCCGACCACGCCGACAACAACGCCGACACTGATGGCGGCGAGCCAGTAATGCAGGCGCCGGATACGGCCCTCAAAACTGAACAACAGGTGCACAATGTCCATTGGTTTCCCCCCTGATAGACACCGATAACGACGCTATCCCTTTCTTTCGGCGTCGGCCAGTGTCGTCTGGCGACGCTGGAAAACGCCCGCGGGAGGGCCTAGATTGGCCGCCATGACCGACACAGCCGCAACCCCCGTCCGCTCGGCCTCCGGTTTCGACCTGACGCCGCCCTCGCCCGAAGCGCTGAAGCGGCTGGAGGCCGACCTGACGCCCGAGGAGGCCGAGGTGCTGCTGCATCACGGCACCGAGGCGCCGTTCTGCGGCGGCCTGCTGAACAACAAGACCGACGGGGTCTATTGCTGCCGGCTGTGCGGCCTGCCGCTGTTCCGCGCCCAGACCAAGTTCGAGAGCGGCACCGGCTGGCCGAGCTTCTATGCGCCGATCGACCCGGCGCATGTGAAGGAGATCAAGGACCTGAGCTACGGCATGGTGCGCATCGAGACCCGCTGCGCCCGCTGCGACAGCCACCAGGGGCACGTCTTCCCCGACGGGCCGCCGCCGACCGGGCAGCGCTACTGCATCAACTCGGTATCGCTGACCTTCGTCGCCGACGGCGACAAGCTGCCGGACCCGCTGCATCGCGGCGACCATCTCTAATTCACGCTCTAAGACGAGTAGAAGTCAGCCGAACGAGGCGCCCGACTCCCGCTCACCTGGAATCTTGCGAAAGTTCTCGTTTTGGGTCGAACAGAAAAATTCGGCCTCCAGCGCTGTTACGCAGATTAGCCCAAAGCTCAAATAGCTCATCGCGAGCTTCGAGGGACGCCTTCTCGACAAAAGGTCGAGAAATTTGAGACTCGGAGGATTCAAGTAATCGGCGGGCTCATAGCGGGATGTTGTCATGCTTTTTCCAGGGGTTCTCCAGCTTCTTCCCCTTTAGGCTTTTCAGCGCCCTCGCGATGCGGCGGCGGGTCTCGCTCGGCATGATCACGTCGTCGACATAGCCGAGGCTGGCGGCCACGAAGGGGTTGGCGAAGCGGTCCTTGTATTCCGCTTCGCGCGCGGCGATCGCTTCCGGATCGTTCATGTCGGCGCGGAAGATGATCTCGACCGCGCCCTTGGCCCCCATGACCGCAATCTCGGCGGTCGGCCAGGCGTAGTTGACGTCGCCGCGGATGTGCTTGGAACTCATCACGTCGTAGGCGCCGCCATAGGCCTTGCGGGTGATCAGGGTGATCTTCGGCACCGTCGCCTCGGCATAGGCGAACAGGAGCTTGGCGCCGTGCTTGATCAGCGCGCCCTGCTCCTGCCGCGTGCCCGGCATGAAGCCCGGCACGTCGACGAAGGTGACCAGCGGGATCGAAAAGGCGTCGCAGAAGCGCACGAACCGGGCGCCTTTGCGGGCCGCGTCGATGTCCAGCACGCCGGCCAGGGTCTGCGGCTGGTTGGCGACGATGCCGACCGGCTCGCCGCCGATGCGGCCGAAGCCGCAGACGATATTTTTGGCCCAATCCTTTGCGATCTCGAAGAAATCCTCCTCGTCAACCACCTTGTAGATCAGCTCCTTCATGTCATAGGGCTTGTTGGCGTTGGCCGGGACCAGGGTGTTGAGCGAGGCCTCGGTGCGGTCGACATCGTCGAAACTGTCGCGGACCGGCGGCTTTTCGCGGTTGGACAGGGGCAGGAAGTCGACCAGCCGGCGCACCTGGTTCAGCGTTTCCAGGTCGTTCTCGAAGGCGCCGTCGGCGACGCCGGACTTCAGGGCGTGCACCCGATAGCCGCCCAGTTCCTCGTGGCTGACGTCCTCGTTGGTGACCGTGCGAACCACGTCGGGCCCGGTCACGTACATGTAGCTGGTGTCCTTGACCATGAAGATGAAGTCCATGATCGCCGGCGAATAGACGTCGCCGCCGGCGCACGGGCCCATGATCACGGCGATCTGCGGAATGACGCCCGAGCAGAGGGTGTTGAGCAGGAAGATGTCGGCGTAGCCGGCCAGGGCCTCGACCCCCTCCTGGATGCGGGCGCCGCCGGCGTCGTAGAGGCCGATGATCGGCGAGCCGACCTTGGCCGCCTGCTCGTAGAGCTTGACGATCTTCTTGGCGTGCGCGCCGGAAAGAGAGCCGCCGAAGACGGTGAAATCCTTGGAGAAGACGAAGACGGGCCGGCCGTTGATCGTGCCCCAGCCGGTCACCACCCCATCGCCGGCGATCTTGTTGTCGGCCATGCCGAAGTCGGTCGCCCGGTGCTCGACGAACATGTCGAACTCCTCGAACGAGCCCTCGTCCAGCAGCACGTCTATGCGTTCGCGCGCGGTGAGCTTGCCCTTGGCGTGCTGGGCGGCGATCCGCCGTTCGCCGCCGCCGGCCCGCGCCTGGGCCCGGCGGCGTTCGAGTTCTTCCAGGATGTGCTTCACTTAGCGAGGACTCCGCATAGCTCTGGAGGTCAGGCGTAGCCGCCCGCCGCTGCTGCGACAAGATGGCCCCGACGGAACCTCGGTCCGACGCGCGTGCAACCGGTGTGACTGCTTTCGCATAGAGGTGAGGCCGCTCCCCCGTGTCCATCGACCCCGACCTGAAGGCCTCGATCGCCGTGACCCGCTTTGGGCTGGGGGCCCGCCCCGGCCAGATCGCCGCCGCCCGGCCCGATCCCGCCGCCTACCTCAAGGCCCAGATCCAGCCGAGCGGGGCCGACCAGCCGGCCGGCGATTTCGAGACCAGCGCCGAGAGCCTCGGGGATCTGCGCCAGCTGCAGACGGACCGGCGCCAGGCGAAGATGTCCGGCGATCCCGACGCCCTCGATCCGGTCAAGCAGGCGCAGAAGCTGATCCGCCAGGGCGCCGGCGGCGAGTTCATCGCCCGCGCCGCCCTGGCCAGCCAGACCGACGCCGGCTTTCGCGAGCGCTGGGCGCTGTTCTGGTTCAACCATTTCACCGTCGGGCAGAAGAATCTGCAGACCGTGGTCCTGGTCGGCCCGTTCGAGCGCGAGGCCATCCGGCCGCACGTGTTCGGGCGCTTCGAAGACCTGCTGGTCGCCTCGTCATCGCATCCGGGCATGCTGGTCTATCTCGACCAGGCCCAATCGATCGGCCCCGACAGCCAGCTCGCCGGCCTGTCCCGCACCGGCCTGGTCCCGGGCCTGAAGGGCCTCGGCGGCCTGAACGAGAACCTGGCGCGCGAGATCATGGAGCTGCACACGCTGGGGGTCGGGTCCGGGTACACCCAGGCCGATGTAACCGAATTCGCCCGGGCCTTGACCGGCTGGAGCATCGTCGGCCTCAAGGAGAACCGCTTCGGCCGCCCCGGCGAACCCGGCCAGTTCACCTTCCGCCCCGCCGCGCACGAGCCGGGCGTGCGCCACATCCTCGGCAAGGCCTATCCGCAGGAGGGCATCGACCAGGGCCGCGCTGTCCTGGCCAACCTGGCGGCCAATCCGGCCACCGCCCATCACATCGCCAGCAAGATCGCCACCCATTTCATCGCCGATGATCCGCCGCCGGCGCTGGTGGCGCGGCTGGAGCATAACTTCAGCGCGACCGGTGGGCAGCTTGATAAGCTTGCGGAAACCCTGATCGACTCCCCCGAGGCCTGGGCGCCCGATCAGCGCAAGTTCAAGACCCCTTACGAGTTCCTGATCTCCAGCTACCGCGCCGCTGACCTGTCGCCTGGACTGGAGATTGCGCCGGTGCTGACCGGCCTTGGGCAGAAGCCGTTCAGCGCCCCCTCGCCGAAGGGATGGGCCGAGGATGCGCAGGCCTGGGCGTCCCCAGACGGCGTCGTCAAGCGCATGGACTGGGCGGAGGGTTTCTCCGCCAAGGTGGTTCCCGCCGACGCCCAGCCGATGCAGATCGCCCGGAACACGCTCGGCGCCCGGCTGACGCCGGCCACGGCCACGGCCATCTCGCGCGCCGAGTCGCGCACCGAAGCCTTTTCCATCCTGCTGATGAGCCCGGAGTTCCAACGCCGATGACCTGCTCATTCGATCTGAACCGCCGCTCGGCCCTGCTGGCCGGGGCGGGGCTCGGCCTCAGCGTCACCTTCCTCGGCCGCCAGGCCTTCGCCGCCTCCGAAGGCGACATGGCCCGGCGCAAGCTGGTGGTGTTCGTCTGCCGCGGGGCCATGGACGGCCTGTCGGTCTCGCCGCCGATCGGCGATCCCAACTATGCCGGCCTGCGCGGCGACATCGCCATCGCCGGCTTCGGCCAGCCGAACGGCGCGCTGCCGCTGGACGGAACCTTCGGCCTGCACCCCAAGCTCGCCGCCGTGCACGCCCTGGCGCTGAAGGGCCAGGCGCGGATCGCGCCGGCGATCGCCACCCCCGATCGCGCCCGCTCCCACTTCGAGGCCCAGGACGTGCTGGAGACCGGCGTGCCCGAGGCCGACAACAACGGCTCCGGCTGGCTCAATCGCGCCATGGAGGCGCTCAGCGGCGCCCGCAAGGTCGATGCGATCTCGGTCGGGGCGCAGCAGCCCCTGATCCTGCGCGGCAAGCTGCAGGCGGCCTCCTGGTCGCCAGGCGGCTACAAGGACCGCGACGCGCGGTTGCCGGCCATCCTGACCGACCTCTATGCCGGCGATCCGCTGCTCTCCCCGGCCCTGGCCAGCGGGCTTGAGACCGAGGCCATGGCCAAGGTGGCGACAGCCATGCCGGACGAGGCCGATCCGCTGATGACCGGCGCGGCGGCCACGGCCGACCCGATGGCGCCGCAGCCGCCGATCGATACCGCCATGCAGAACGCTCAGGGCGGGAGCGGCCAGTCCGTGCAGCCATACGCGGCCAAGGCCACCCAGCAGGCGATCGAGGCCGCCCGCAAGATCGGCGTCACCCTGGCCAACTTCATGACCGAGCCGAACGGGCCGCAGATCGCGGCGGTGTCGATCGACGGCTTCGACACCCACGCCAACCAGGGCGGCGCCGACGGCCAGTTGGCCAACCGCCTGCATGGCCTCGACGCGGTGCTCGACGGCCTGTCCACCGGCCTCGGTCCGGAGTGGAACAACACCGTGGTGGTGGTGGCGACCGAGTTCGGCCGCACCGCGCGCATCAACGGCACCAAGGGCACCGACCACGGCACCGCCTCCACGGCGCTGGTGCTGGGCGGCGCCCTGAAGCGCGGCGGCATCATCGGCGACTGGCCGACCCTGCAGCAGGCGAAGCTGTTCGAGAACCGCGACACCGCCCCGACCATGGACATGCGGGCCCTGTTCAAGGGGGTCCTGGCCGAGCAGCTGGGCGTCGACCGGCGGGCGCTGGACACCACGGTCTTCCCGGGCAGCGCCTCGGTCGCGCCGGCGACCGGCATCGTCGCCTAGAGCGCCGATCCCCCTTCCCGTCATGGCCCGACTTGTTCGGGCCACCCATGATCACCGTCGAAAGCGAGTGTTTATGGGTCCCCCGCATTCCGCTGCGCTCCAGCGGGGGATGACGGTTTGGAGGTGGAACACGTCGGCTCCAACGCTGAACGGGGCTCGCTCCAGCTCTCAGTAGAACTCGTCAAGCCGCCGATAAAACGTCAGTTTCCGCTCGTC
Source organism: Caulobacteraceae bacterium (assembly GCA_036272595.1). GTDB lineage: Bacteria > Pseudomonadota > Alphaproteobacteria > Caulobacterales > Caulobacteraceae > Poindextera. The sequence goes on along the minus strand of DATAYM010000092.1, from coordinate 13,300 downwards.
GATTTCGGCCAGCGGATAGTGCGCCATAAGCAGGGCGCGCGCATCGAGGCCGGGGAAATTGCGGGCGCTGGAGCGCAGGAACAACGCGAAGTCCTGGTAGCGGTCGGACACCCCGGCCAGGCCGAGGTCGACGACCCCTGCGGGGCCCAGATCCGGGACGATGAAGTTGGGCAGGCTGGCGTCGCCGTGGGTGAAGACCAGCTCCTCCCCATCCGGTGCGGCGGCCATCATCTCGCGCCAGAGATCGGCAGGCGCGCGGCCGGTGTGGTCGGGGTCGAACTCGCTGGCGTGGACCTCGCCCTCCTCGACCCGCCGCCAAGCCTCGGCGAGCTTCACCGGCAGGCGCTGGTCGAGCGGGCAATCGGTGATCGGCAAGGCGTGAAGCGCCCGCAACGCGGCGACGGTCGCGATCATCCCGGCCTCGGCGCGATCGGGTGGCAGCTCGTGCAGAGCCACGCCCGGCAAAGCCTCTGCCAGCATCGCCGGCCGCCCATCGACCGCGCCGGCCCAGAGCAGCCCGGGTGCACCTGCCCGGCCGTCCAGCCAACGCATGGCGGCGATTTCGCGAGCGAGGCCCTCACGGCTGATCCGCCGTGCTGGGTCGGCGATCTTGGCGAAGGCGGGCCGCTCGCCGCCGATCCTGGCCGCCAGATCGCCCGACATGCCGTGGCCGACCTGCTGGAACGGCGCTTCCCGCCAACCGGCCGCCGCGCATAGCGCCGCGATCAGCGACGCCGTCTCGGCATCAGAGATCATCTGCGCCGGCGGGCGGCGCGGAACGGCTCCGGATCGGCTTCGGCCTCCTCGAAGCCGAAACGTTGGAATCCGGCCTTCATTTCCGGGCTCAGCGGCGCCTCGATCACCAGCACGCCACCGCCCGGATGCGGCAGGCTGAGCCGCCGGGCGTGCAGCTGCAGCTTAAGCCCCTCGGACAAGGCGGCGGACGATTCATCGCCATATTTCGGATCACCCAGAATGGGATGGCCGATCGATTTCATGTGAACTCTGAGCTGGTGGGTGCGCCCGGTATGCGGGCGGAGCGCCAGCCAGGCGGCGCGATTGGCGGCATGGGACAGGGTGGCGAAGTCGGTTTCGGCGGGCTCAGCGCCGAAATCCTTCGGATCGGCCGGGACCACCATCTCGCGGTCGCCGACGCCCTTCTTGGCCAGGTGCAGCTCGATCAGCCCCTGGCCCGGCTTCGGCTGGCCGGCGACAATCGCCCAATAGGTCTTCTCCGCTCGACGCTTGGCGAAGGCCCCGGATAGCCTGGCGGCGGCGGCCGGGGTCTTGCCAAGCACAAGGACGCCGGTGGTGTCGCGGTCCAGCCGGTGCACCAGCCGGGGGCGCTCGACGCCCTCGCCCCAGGCGCTGAGCAGCCGGTCGACGTGCCGGGTGGTCTTGGTGCCGCCCTGCACCGCCAGGCCCGAGGGCTTGTTCAGCGCCAGCACCTCGTCGTCCTCGTAAAGCACCAGCGAGCGGGCGAAGGCGGCGTCGCGCGGCGATATCCCGCCCTCCCGTTCGCCGCGTTCAGGCGCGTCCGGCAGCGGCGGCACGCGCACCTGGGCGCCGGCGGCCAGCCGCGTTTCCGGCTTCACCCGCGCGCCGTCGACGCGGATCTGGCCCGAGCGGGTCAGCTTGTGGATCTGCACATGGTTCAGGTGCGGCCAGCGGCGCTTCAGCCAGCGATCGAGGCGGCTGTCCTCCTCGCCGGGCGCCACGTACAGGGTGCGGACCTCCTTCTTGTCCATGACCGGCCTATGCCGCGCTCGCCGGCGACCGCAAACTGTCGGCCAGGGCCTGGAAGTCGGCGGGGGCCGGCGCGGTCAGGCTCATCCGCTCGCCGGCGGGATGCGGGAAGGACAGCGCCGCCGCATGCAGCATCAGCCGCTTCACCGGCCGGCCGGCCAGCATCAGCACGCCGCCGTAGCGGGCGTCGCCGGCGATCGGCCGGCCTATGGACGCCAGGTGCACGCGCAGCTGATGCATGCGCCCGGTCTCCGGCTTCAGCTCCAGGAGCGCCGCGCCCTCGCCGACGGCCAGGGTGCGGTAGCGGCTGCGGGCGGTCTCGGCGTCGGGGTGATCGGGTTCGCAGATGCGCATGAAGGCCTCGCGGCCCTGTTCATCGCGGCGCAGCGGGACGTCGATCAGGCCGGAGCGCGGCTCCGGCGCGCCGGGCGCGACGATGGCCTGGTAGGTCTTCTCGAACCGCCGGCCCATCATCGCCTTGCCGAGAAAGGCCGCCGCGGGCTTGGTCCTGGCCGCCAGGATGACGCCGGAAGTGTCGCGATCCAGCCGGTGCACCAGCCGCGGTCGATTGCCGTTGGACTTGGCGAAGGCGAACAGCAATTCGTCCAGCGTATGTACCTGCCCGCGCCCGCCCTGGCTGGACAGGCCCGACGGCTTGGCCAGCGCCAGGATGTGCTCGTCCTCGTGGACCACCAGCGAGCGGACGAAGGCGATTTCATCGGCCGATAGATTGGGCGCCGAGCCCTCGCGTTTACTCATCGTCATGGCCCGACTTGTTCGGGCCACCCATGATCACCGTCGAACGCGAGTGTTTATGGGTCCCCCGCATTCCGCCGCTTCGCGGCTCCAGCGGGGGATGACGGGTGGAGCCGGATCCCATCACCGTCTCTTCTCGGCGCGCAGAGCCGCCCAGCGGTCCAGGCGCTCCTTCACCCGCGCTTCGGCGCCCTCGCCCTTCGGCTCGTAGAAGGTCTGCCGCTCCATGCCGTCCGGGAAATAGTCCTGGCCGGAGAAGCCCTCGTCCTCGTTGTGGTCGTAGGCGTAGCCCTTGCCGTAGCCCAGCTGCTTCATCAGCCGGGTCGGGGCGTTGCGGATGTGCGCCGGCGGCATCAGCGAGCCGGTCTCCTTGGCCGCGCGCATGGCCGCGCCGAAGGCGGTGTAGACGGCGTTGGACTTGGGCGCGGCGGCCAGATGCACCACCAGCTGCGCCAGGGCCAGTTCGCCCTCCGGCGAGCCGAGAAAGTCGTAGGCGTCCTTGGCCGCATTGGCGAGGATCAGCGAGGTGGGGTCGGCCTCGCCGATGTCCTCGGACGCCGCCCGCATCAGCCGGCGGGCGATGAACAGCGGATCCTCGCCGCCGGTCAGCATCCGCGCCAGCCAATAGAGCGAAGCGTCCGGGTCCGAGCCACGGATGGATTTATGCAGGGCCGATATGAGGTTGTAGTGTTCTTCTCTGTCCTTGTCGTAGGCCGGGCTGCGCTTCTGCAGCACCCGGCCCAGGTCGGAGATCGAGAGCGGCTGGGCCGCCCCGATGTTGAACAGGGTCTCGGCCAGACTGAGCAGATAGCGGCCGTCGCCGTCGGCCAGAGCCAGCAGGGCGTGGCGCGCGTCGGGCTGCAGCGGCAGGGTGCGGCCCTCGTAGGCCTCGGCCTTGGCCAGCAGCGTCTCCAGCGCCGCGTCGTCCAGCCGCTTGAGCACGAAAACCTGGCAGCGGGACAAGAGCGCGCCGTTCAGCTCGAATGAAGGGTTCTCCGTGGTGGCGCCGACCAGGGTGACGATCCCCTGCTCGACGAACGGCAGGAAACCATCCTGCTGGGCGCGGTTGAATCGGTGGATCTCGTCGACGAACAACAGGGTGGCCTGCCCGGCGGCGCGCCGGCCGCGGGCGGTCTCGAAGGCCTTCTTCAGATCGGCGACGCCGGAGAACACCGCCGAGAGCTGCTGGAACTGATAGCCGGCCTCGTTGGCCAGCAGCCGCGCTATGGTGGTCTTGCCGGTCCCGGGCGGACCCCAGAGGATCATCGAGGCCAGCCGATGCGCCTCCGCCATCCGCCGGATGGGTCCGTCGGGCCCCAGCAGATGGTCCTGGCCGACCACCTCGTCGAGCGTCGTCGGCCGCAGCCGGTCGGCCAGCGGCGACGGCGTCTCGGGCGTGAGGCCCGCGGCTTCGAACAGGTCGGTCATCGGGGGAAGGTTAGCAGAGTTCGCAGGCGGCCCTAAATGCGGGTCGGGCTTATATAATCACCGCTCGGCAGATTAGAACCGCGCCAGCGCCACCCTCAGGTCCGCCAGCGATTCCAGCCGCACATCCGCCTCCGCCGCCTCCGGCCAGCCGGAATGGACGATGCCCCAGGGGCCGCGGCGGATGAAGACGGCGGTCATGCCGGCGGCGCGGGCGGGCAGGACGTCATTGTCGAGCCGGTCGCCGACATAGGCGATCTCACTGGGGGGACGGCCGGCGGCCTCGACCACACGCTCGAAGAAGGCGGGCGACGGCTTTTCCACGCCCCAGCTGCTGGACGAGGCGATGAAGTCGGCCTTGACGCCGACCTGGCGCAACTCATCCTCGATAGACTCCGGCTGATTTCCAGAGATTCCAATGTGATAGCCGTGGAGCCTCAAGTCGGTCAGGCAGGGCAAGGCGTCCGGATAGAAGTCGCCGCGCTCCAGCACATAGGCGTGGCCGACCTCGCGGCGGCGTTCGGCCTCGACCTGCCAGTCGTAGCCGGGGCGGACCAGCTGGAAGACCTGGCGGTGATGCAGCCGGTGATCGACCACGACGCCCATGGCCGCGAAGAAGGTCAGCCTGGGCACGCCCATCCAGTCGGCCCAGAGGCCCCACTGACGGGTTTCGTCTACCAGGGTCTCGCCGACATCGAAGACGACGGTGGTGATCGGCATGACTTCCTCAGGTGTGGACGTAGCCGGTGCGCGCGATCGCGACCTCGCGGCCGCCGACGGTGACGCGGACGCCGGCGCCCCCGGTCGCCTTGCCGACGGGGGCGAGCGCAATCCCCGCATCGGCCGCGGCCGCCAAGAGCGCCGGCGCGTCTTCCGGTGACGCGGCGCAGACGATCTCGTAGTCGTCGCCGCCGGTGGCCAGCCCGACCAGGGCCGTGGTCCGGTCGGCGGCGCGCGCCAGCCAGGCCGCCGCCGGCCCCGACAGCGGCATTTGGTCGAGGTCGATTTCCAGGCCGACGCCGCTCGCCGCCGCCAGTTTGGCGGCGTCGGCGATCAGGCCGTCGGACACGTCCATGGCGGTATGGGCGTGGTTGCGGAGCGCCCCGCCAAGGCCCAGCCGCGGCTGCGGCAGCCGGTAGCGGTCGGCGAGCCAATCGGCCCCGATGTAAGAATTTCCGGCAAGCAAGCCCTTGGCGGACAACAGACCGAGGTAGCCGTCGCCGATCGTACCGCTGACCAGGATCACGTCGCCGGGCCGTGCGCCGGCCCTCCGCATCATCCGCCCCGCGGGAGTCCAGCCGAGGATGGTCAGGCTGGCGGTCAGCGGCCCGGGCGTCGCCACCGTGTCGCCGCCGAACAGCCTCAAGCCGAACCGCGCCTGGTCCTCGGCGAGGCCGCCGGCGAAGGCTTCGCGCTCCGGCCAGCCGTAGGCCGGCGGCCAGGCGACGGCGAGGAAGTAGCCGTAGGGATCGGCGCCCTTGGCGGCCAGGTCGGAGAGATTGACCCGCAGCAGCTTGCGGGCGACCAGCTCGGGCGGGTCGCCGGGGAGGAAGTGGACGCCTTCGACGACGGCGTCTTTCGAGACGATCAGGTCGAATCCGGGCCGCGACGGGATGGCCGCGGCGTCGTCGGTGAGGCCGAACGCTTCGGGCGCGCCCTCGGCCAGCGGCGCCAGGCCCCGCGCGATCCAGGCGAATTCGTCAGGCGGGCCGCTCATCGCGCGCGATTCCGTCCAGGGCCCCGTTGACGAACCCGGCCTCGGGTCCGTCGAAGAAGGACTTGGCGATCTCGACATATTCGTCGATCACCACCTCGCTTGGGACCTCGCCGGCGATCAGTTCGAAGGCGCCGACGCGCAGGATGGCGCGCAGGGTGGCGTCGATCCGCTCCAGCCGCCAGCCTTCGGCCAGGCGCGTGCGGATGGCCTTGTCGACGCGGGCCTGATGTTCGACCGCGCCGCGCACCAGCACGGCGAAATAGGCCTCGTCGGCGGGCGCCAGCGCGACGCCCTCAATGTCCTTGTCGAAGCGGAAGTCGGAGAACTCGCGGATCACCGCCTCGCTGCCGGCCTCGGCCGTCTCCATCTGATAGAGCGCCTGCACGGCCGCCAGCCGGGCCACGGAGCGGGCGCGGTGCGCCGATGGCTTGCCGGTCACCGGCTTTGCCCGAGCAGGCGGCGACGCAAGGCGATCATGTTCAGGCAGGCGCGGGCCGCCGCGCCGCCCTTGTCGCCGCCGTCGGCCCTGGCGCGCACACGGCCCTGTTGCTCGGTGTCCACGGCCAATATGCCGTGGCCGATGGCGAGGCGGCGGCCGATGGAGAGGTCGATCAACCCGCGCGTCGATTCATTGGCCATGATCTCGAACGCATAGGTCTCGCCGCGAACGATGCAGCCCAGGGCGACATAGCCGTCATAGCGGACGCCGGCGGGGCGATGGCCGCCCTCCTCCGCCAGGGCGATGGCGGCGGGGATTTCCAGCGCGCTGGGAACGGTGACCACCGCCTGCTCGGCGCCGGCGGCGGCGATCGCGGTCCTGGCGCCGGCGAGCAGGGCGTCGGCGATCTCTTCGTGGACGCGCGCCTCGACGATCAGCAGGCTGAGCTTGTCTTCCAACATGGCCCCGTCCTACGCCGAAACCGGCGTCGCGGCGATCATGATCGAGGCGATATGCGCGCGGCGGCGAAGCGGCCTCATTTGGCCCGTTCCGGGGCGCTCTCGTCGCTCAGGCCCTCCTCGCCCAGGAAACGGGCGAAGTCCTCGGTCTGGCGGAAGTCGCGATAGACCGAGGCGTAGCGGACATAGGCGACCTCGTCCAAATCCTTCAGCGCCTTCATCACCAGCTCGCCGACGACGCTGGACGGCAGCTCGGTCTCGCCCATGTTCTCCAGGCGCCGGACGATGCCGGAGACCATGCGCTCCAGCTGGTCCGGATCGATCGGCCGCTTGCGGATGGCCACGGAGATGGAGCGGACCAGCTTCTCGCGGTCGAACGGCGTGCGGCGGCCGGAGCGCTTCAGAATGGTCAGTTCGCGCAACTGCACGCGCTCGAAGGTGGTGAAGCGCGAGTCGCACTGGGGACAGGAGCGCCGCCGGCGGATGACGGCGTCATCCTCGGTCGGACGCGAGTCCTTGACCTGGCTGTCCGGATGTCCGCAGAACGGGCAACGCATGATGTAGCCCTCCCGCGGCTGGCGCTACGCCATCAGTTGTAGATTGGGAAGCGCGCCGTCAAGGCCATGACCTCTTCCCGCACCTTGGCCTCGGTGGCGGAATTGTCCTTCCGGTCGCGTTTCAGGCCGTCGGCGACCTCGCCGATCCACTGGCCGATGCGGCGAAACTCGGCTTGGCCGAAGCCGCGGGTGGTGCCCGCCGGAGTGCCGACGCGCACGCCGGACGAGATGGCCGGCGGCCTCGGATCGAAGGGAATGGTCGAACGGCTGCAGGTGATGTTGGCATGCTCGAGGCTGATCTCGGCGGCGCGGCCCGAGACCTTCTTCGGGGTGAAGTCCACCACCATCAGGTGGCTGTCGGTGCCGCCGGAGACGACGTTCAGCCCCGACGACATCACCGAATCGGCCAGGGCGCGGGCGTTGTCGATCACCTGCTGGGCATAGAGCTTGAACTCCGGTTGCAGCGCCTCGCCGAAAGCCACCGCCTTGGCGGCGATCACGTGCATCAAAGGGCCCCCTTGCATGCCGGGGAAGACGGCCGCATCGATCTTCTTGGCGATCTCCTCGTCGTTGGTCAGCACCATGCCGCCACGCGGGCCGCGCAGGGTCTTGTGGGTGGTGGTGGTGACCACGTGGGCGTGACCGAGCGGGCTCGGGAACACCCCGGCCGCTACCAGGCCGGCGAAGTGGGCCATGTCGACCATCAGATAGGCCCCGACGCTGTCGGCCACTTCGCGGAATTTGGCGAAGTCGATAGTGCGGCTATAGGCCGAGCCGCCGGCGATGATCAGTTTCGGACGGCATTCCAGCGCGATCTCGGCCAGGCTGTCATAGTCGATGACCTGGTCCTGCTGGCGCACCGTATAGGCCACCGGCTTGAACCACATGCCCGACTGGTTGACCTCCTTGCCGTGGGTCAGGTGGCCGCCGGCGTTCAGGTCCATGCCCATGAAGGTGTCGCCGGGCTGCATCAGCGCCATGAACACCGCCTGGTTGGCCTGGGAGCCGGAATGCGGCTGCACGTTGGCGAAGGCGCAGCCGAACAGCTGTTTGGCGCGGTCGATGGCCAGCTTCTCGGCGATATCCACCCACTCGCAGCCGCCGTAGTAGCGGCGGCCGATATAGCCCTCGGCGTACTTGTTGGTCAGGATGGAGCCCTGCGCCTCCAGCACCGCGCGCGAGACGATGTTCTCCGAGGCGATCAGTTCGATCTGATGCTGCTGGCGGCCGAGCTCGCCGCGAATGGCCTCGAAGATCTCGGGATCGGCTTCGCGCAGCGAGGCCGTGAAGAAGGTCTCCGAGGAGATTTGGGCGGTTGAGGCGAGAACGGTCACGACGGCGACGGGCCTTTCATCGGGAGGCTGAGAGCCCCTGTTTACTCGCCCGACCCGCATGCGCAAAGCGGCCAGGAACTTCCAATGGTTTTCGTGCGTTGGCGTGCGTCAAGCGCCGCCTCGTTTTCGCCCAAGGTCGGGCCGAGGCTTGGCCGGCGCGTGTTCAAGACGGAGACGAAGTTCGCATGGCGTCCGAATCCCAGGTCCTCGAAACACAGACAGACGACGTTCTGAGGTGGAGCGCTGAAATCGTCGCGGCCTATGTCGCCCAGAACAACTTGCCGGTCGCCGGCGTCGCCGAGCTGATTCGCTCCGTGCACGGCGCGCTTTCCAACATAGGCCAGGCGCCCGACGCCGAGCCGGAGCGGCGCAAGCCGGCGGTGCCGATCTCGCGCTCGGTGCAGCACGACTTCATCATCTGCCTGGAGGACGGCAAGAAGCTGAAGATGCTGAAGCGCTATCTGCGCTCCCACTACGACATGAGCCCGGAGGACTACCGGCGCAAATGGGGCCTGCCGGCCGACTATCCGATGGTCGCGCCGGTCTACGCCGCCCGCCGCTCGGACTTCGCCAAGAAGATCGGGCTGGGGCGCGGCGTCAGGCGCGGCAAGCGCTGACGCGCCAAGCTTGACCGTCGCGGCGCGGCTTCTGTAAGCGCCGTGGGATCATGGCCATCCCGACCACGCTGCATCAGCTGTGGAAGACGCAGGACGTTCCGGCCCGCTTCACCGCGCTGCGCGAGACCTGGCGCACGCGGAACCCCGGCTGGACCATCCGGCTCTGGACCGATCGCGACCTCGAGGACCTGGTCGCCAGCCGTTATCCGGAACTGCTGGAGATGTATCGCGGCTATGCGGCGCCGATCTGCCGCGCCGATCTCGGCCGCTATCTGGTGCTGGAGACCTTCGGCGGCGTCTATGCCGATCTGGACTGCGAGTGCCTGAAACCCCTGGACGCCTTGCTGGCGCGCCAAGACTTCGTCATCGGCCTCGAACCGGACGAGCATCTTAAGGACCAGATCGTCGCCGCCAGCGGCTTTACGCGCCTGCTCTGCCCGACCTTCATCGCTTCCGTCGCCGGCCATCCCTTCTGGCGCCACGTGCGCGGCCATGTGGTCGCGGCGGAGCCGGCCGGCGGCGTCCTCGACCTGACGGGTCCCTTCATGATGACGCGGGCCTACGACGACTATCCCCACCGCGCCGGGATCGCCGTGCCGCCGGCGCCGGTGCTCTACCCCTTCAACAAGTTCCAGTGCTGGGACGGCAGCGTCTATGACCTGGAGGTCTGGGAGCGGTGTTCGCGCGAGGCCTTCGCCGCCCACTACTGGGACGGCGCCTGGTTTCGCGCGCCCACCCCGCTCGACGGCCTCCCCTGGGGTCTGTCGGCCAGGCTGAACGCCGTGGATGGCGAGACGGCGGCCTATCCGGCGGACGCCGGCGCGACCCGCATCAGCTGCCTGACCGCCGTGAACGGCTGGAGTCCGGGCCTGGCCATGGCGGTGGAGAGCTATCTCCACCAGACCCATCCGAACAAGGAGCTGGTGATCGTCGGCACCGGAGCCGACCCGCTGCTGGCGAAACGGCTGGGCGGCTATCCGCGCGGCGATATCCGCCTGCTCACGGTCGCCGACGATACGTCCACGCCGGCCGAGCTTCGTGCGGCCGGCGTCCAGGCGGTCACCGGCGCGCTGGTCTGCCGGTGGGACGTTGGCGAATTGCAAGATCCTCGGCGGCTGGAGATCCAGCTTCGCGTCCTCTCGCAGGCCAAGGCCCACGCCGGGCTCCTGGCGCGCCGGCTGGCGTGGCGGCCGGCCGCGCGGCGGCTGGCCATCACCGCCGACGCCCCGGAGCTGAGTTCGCTGATCTGCCAAAAGCGGTTCTGGCCGCGCGAAGAGGCCGATCCGGCGGCGCTGCGGCGCCTGCTCGAGGCGGCCCGGGTGACGACGATCGACCTGCCGCGGCTCAGCCTGAAAGTGGCCCTGGAGGCTGACGCCGACGCATTCGAGACCGACTGGGCCACCGCCTCGGCGCGGTTCGAAGGCGAGCGTTGCGACGCCGTGGCCGGCGAGGTCGCCAAGCGCCTGCCGCTGGACCTGGTTCGCCGGGAAACCACCGAGCCGCCGCGCTTGCGGCGGCCATCGCCGCCGGGCGAGATTCTGGTCCTGACGCCGATCAAGGACGGGCGGCGACATCTGCCGCGCTATTTCGAACTGATCAGCCGGCTGGACAGCGGCGCCGCGCCACTGTCGGTCGCCTTCCTGGAGGGCGACAGCCGCGACGGCTCCTTCGAGGCGCTGCAGGCCGCCATGCCCAGCCTGGAGAACCGTTTCGCCCGCGTCGAGGCCTGGCGCCGCCACGACGGGCTGGAGATCGCCGGGCCGCGCTGGCAGGCGCATCTCCAGCGCGCCCGACGCGCCGCCGTCGCCCGGGCGCGCAACCGGTTGCTGGCGGCCGCGCTGGGCGAAGCGGAATGGGTGCTCTGGCTCGACGTGGACGTGATGGACTATCCGCCGGACCTGCTCCTGCAGCTGCTCGCCGCGGGCAAGGACATCGTCACCCCCCACTGCGTCTTTCCGAACGGCGCCAGTTTCGACCTCAACACCTTCATCCTGGCGAACGGGCGCGACGACGCCAAACACCTCAGGGACGGCCTCTTCCAGCCGCCGCGCGGCGAGGGCCGGCTCTACCTGGAGAATGTCGCCGACCAGGACCTCGTGCGGGTGGACAGCGTCGGCGGAACCGCGCTGCTGGTGCGTGGCGACCTGCACCGCGACGGCCTGAACTTCCCCGCCTACCCCTACGGCGGCTATATCGAGACCGAGGGCTTGGCGATGATGGCGCGCGACATGGGCCATGCCTGCTGGGCGCTGCCCAAGCTGCACATCCTGCATCCGTACGACGTCGAAGCCGGTTGATCGGACCCGGCCGGTTGCTGCTGCCATGATGCTGTCAGCAGGCCTGATCTAGACCCTCCTCGACGATCCAGAGGAGAGATTTCGCCATGCCCATCAAGGGAAGCTGCCACTGTGGGGCCACCCGGTTCGAGGTCGGCGAAGCGCCGGCCAGCGTGACCCACTGCACCTGTTCGTTCTGTTCCAAGCGCGGCGCCCTGCACGCCTACTACACCCCGGACCAGTTCAGGCTCACCACGGCGCGCGACCGGGTCTCGACCTATCAGTGGCGCTCATACACGGTGCAGCACCACCACTGCGGCGTCTGCGGCTGCCCGACCTACAGCGAAAGCCCCGACTACTCGACCGGCGTGGCCGATTTCAGCAAGCCGCGGATCGGCGTCAATGCGCGGCTGTTCGACGATTTCGATCTCGCGGCGGTCGAGGTGGTGGTGATCGACGGCAAAAACCTCTGGTGAGCGGCCTTCAGGCCGCGTAGCCGCCCAGGCGCTTGACGTTGCAGCGCGACCAGAGCGCGTCCAGCGCCCCGACCAGGTCGTCCATCATCTCGTCGGTGTGGAACGGCGTCGGGGTGAAACGCAGCCGCTCCGTGCCGCGCGGCACGGTCGGGTAATTGATCGGCTGCACATAGATGTGGTGGTCGACCAGCAGCATGTCCGAGATCATCTTGCAGTGCACCGGATCGCCGACCAGCACCGGCACGATGTGGCTGACCGAAGGCATCACCGGCAGGCCGACCTCCTTGAAGCGGCGCTTCAGGGTCTCGGCCCGTTCCTGGTGGCGCAGGCGCACCTCGTGGTGCTCGGAGAGCCAGCGGACGCTGGCCAGCGCGCCGGCGGTGAGGGCCGGCGGCAGCGAGGTGGTGAAGATGAAGCCGGCGGCATAGGAGCGGATGGCGTCGACCATCACCGCGTCGCCGGCGATATAGCCGCCCATGACGCCGAACGCCTTGCCGAGCGTGCCTTCGATGATGTCGATCTGGTCCAGCACCCCGTCGCGCTCGGCGACGCCGCCGCCGTGGCGGCCGTAGAGGCCGACGGCGTGGACCTCGTCCAGATAGGTCAGGGCGTTGTACTTCTTGGCCAGGGCGACCGTGCCGGCCAGGTCGGCGATGTCGCCGTCCATGGAATAGACGCTCTCGAAGGCGATCAGCTTCGGCGCATTGACCGGCGCGTCGACCAGCATCGATTCCAGGTGCTGCAGGTCGTTGTGGCGGAACACGTGCCGCTCGGCGCCGCCGTTGCGGATGCCGGCGATCATCGAGGCGTGGTTCAGGGCGTCGGAATAGATGATCAGGCCCGGCAGCACCTTGGCCAGGGTCGACAGCGCCGCCTCGTTGGCCACGAAGCCCGAGGTCAGCAACAGCGCCGCCTGCTTGCCGTGCAGCTTGGCCAGCTCGGCTTCCAGTTCGACGTGATAATGGGTGGTGCCGGAGATGTTGCGCGTGCCGCCGGAGCCCGAGCCGGCCTCGTCGATGGCCTTGTGCATGGCATCCAGCACGACGGGGTTCTGGCCCTGGCCGAGATAGTCGTTGGAGCACCAGACGGTGACTTCACGCTCGCCGGCTGCGCCTGTCCACATGGCTTGCGGAAATTTGCCCCGGATGCGCTTAAGATCGGCGAAAACCCGGTAACGGCCTTCGCGGCGGATCGCCGCCAGGGCATCCTCGAAATGCTGCTGGTAGGAAAAAGCCATGGAACTCGCCTTTGCGCGCGCCGAAGATAGCGTGAAACAAGCATTTGATTCCATGCAATTTGCCACATGACAATACCTGCGTTGCCGCATCTGGCGCCCACCACCTGGGGCCTGGTTTTCGCGCTGTCGGCGCAGGTGATCCTGTGGCTGATTTCCCTTCGCACCCGCGATGTCAGCATCGTGGACATGTTCTGGGGGCCGGGAATCGCGGGCGTGGTGGATATCGCGGCCCTGGTCGGCCAGGCTGGCGGCAACCGCACCG
>DATAYM010000091.1:0-95114 GCA_036272595.1 Caulobacteraceae bacterium | reverse complement strand
GATCTCGTCGTCGGCGTAGTCGGCGGCGAGGCTCAACGTGGCGTCGAGCGCGCCTGTGCCGACCACCAGTTCGCGGGCGCGGCGGAAGTCGGCGTCGGTCTGCTCCTTGCGGCCGATCACCCGCTCCCAGAACGCCGCCTCGCGGGCGCCGGTGCGGGCGATGGCTAGGATCAGCGGCAGCGTCGCCTTGCCTTCCCGGAAGTCGTCGCCGGCGTTCTTGCCCAGCGTCTCGGCCGAACCGGCGTAGTCCAGCGCGTCGTCGGCGAGCTGGAAAGCGAGCCCCAGGCTGTTCCCGTAGCTGCGCAGCGCCGGCGCGCGGCGCTCGTCCGCCCCGGCCGACACCGCCCCGGCCTCGGCGGCCGCGGCGAAGAGCTCGGCGGTCTTGGCGCCGATGATTTCCAGATAGGTGGCTTGGCTGAGCCTCAGGTCGTGGGCGCGGGTCAGCTGCAGTACTTCGCCCTCGGCGATCACCCGCGAGGCGCGCGCCAGGATCTCCAGCGCCCGCATCGAGCCGGTTTCCACCATCAGCTCGAAGGCGCGCGCGAACAGGAAGTCGCCGACCAGGACGCTGGAGGCGCCGCCCCAGATCAGGTGCGCCGCCACCTTGCCGCGGCGCAGCTTGGAGCCGTCGACCACGTCGTCGTGCAGCAGGGTGGCGGTGTGGATGAACTCGACAGCCGTCGCCAGCTTCAGGCAGTTGTCGCCGCTGGCGCCGGCCAGCCGGGCGGCGGCGACGGTGAGCAGGGGCCTGAGGCGCTTGCCGCCGGCGGCGATCAGGTGATCGGCCAGCGCCGGAATCACCGAGACAGGGCTTCGCAGACGCAGCGCGATCAGCCGGTCCACCTCGGCCATGTCGGCCTTGGCCAGAGCGACCAGCAGGGTGACGGAGCCCCTTACGGGCGCGGCTGCCGCCTTGGCTGCATCCAAAACCTTGAGCTCCTGCCAGCAGCGACTGTTTTACCGGGCGACAATGGTGGGGGGATAGGTCAGGGTCAAGGTAAGCACAAGCCACGGCAAGGGCTTTGATGGATCAATCCGCCGTTCAGGCTGATGTCAGCGAGGACCTGTTGCTCGGAGGGCGCCTGAGATTGCGCCAGCCCCGAGTGGGGTATCGCGCCGGGGTTGATCCGGCCCTGCTGGCCGCCGCCTGCGACGCCAGGCCCGGCGAGCGGGTGCTGGAGGCCGGGTGCGGCGTCGGCGCTGCGCTGCTGGCGGCGGCGGCGCGGCGGCCGGGAGCCAGCTTCGTCGGCGTCGAGCGCGATCCGGCGGCCCTGGCCCTGGCCGACGGAAACATCGTCCTGAACGGCCTCGCAGGGCGGGTGCGCGCCACGGCCGGCGACGTGGCGGCCGGCTTCCGCGCGCTGGGCCTGGCGCCGTTCGACGCGGTCATGGCCAATCCGCCCTTCTTCGACGACCCGGGCGCCATCCGCGGCCCCCACCCGGCGCGCGAGGGCGCCTATCTGGCGGCCGAGGGGCTGGCCGCCTGGATCGACCTCCTGCTCAAGGCCGCGCGCGAGGGCGGGACGATCACCCTGATCCACCGCGCCGACCGGCTGGGCGATATCCTCGCGCTCATGGGGCCGAAGGCCGGCTCCGTCCGCATCCGCCCTGTCCAGCCTTTCGCCGACCAGCCGGCCAAGCGGGTGCTGGTGCGGACGATCAAGGCCGGCAAGGCGCCGCTCGTGCTGCTGCCGGCCCTCGTCCTGCACGACCGCTCGGGCGCCAAGCACACCCCGGCGGCCGAGGCCATCCTGCGCGGGGACGCGGCGCTGGGCTGGACCTGAGGCCTGGGAATGTATAACTTCTGTAGCTACAGGAGGCGCGCATGGCCGAAGCCAAGCTTTTCAAGGTCGGCGGCAGCCAGGCTGTTCGGTTGCCGAAGGAATTCCGTATGCCTGGCGATAAGGTTCGGATTCACAAGGAAGGCGATCGCGTCATCCTCGAGCCGATCGCCGTCAAGCGATGGCAATCCGTCGAAGAGGTTCGCGCCTGGCTCGCCGAAATCCACACGCTGGCGGGCCATGAGCCGATCGAGCGCGATCAGACACCCATGCAGGAGCGTGACTGGAGCAAGTTCGATTGAGCACCAGATTGCTCGACACCTGCGTTTTGATCGACCTTATTCCTGGGACGTGGCCGGCCATCGATCAGCGGTTCGGCGAAGCGCGAATAGCCAACGAGAGCCTGATGCTCTCGACGGTGTCCATCCTTGAATTTCGCTACGGAGCGGAACGGTCTCCGCGCAGGGAGGGCCAGTTGGAAGCCCTGCGGCGGATCATGACAACCGTTGAGGTCGCGGACTTCAACGAGGACGACGCCATGGCAGCCGCCACGATCAAGGTGGTCCTCGCCGAGCGAGGCCGCATGATCGGCCCCTACGACCTCATGATCGCGGGACAGGCGATAGCGCGCGGCTGGACGCTGGTGACCAGCAACGCGCGCGAATTCGCGCGCGTTGAAGGTCTCATCATTGAGGACTGGCGCTCGCCGACCTAGTTGCGCGCCTTGTCGACCAGGGCGTTCTTGCTGATCCAGGGCATCATGGCCCGCAGGCGCGCGCCGACCTCCTCGATCGGGTGCTCGGCGTTGCGGCGGCGGGTGGCCTTGAAGCTCGGCTGGCCGGCGTTGCACTCCACCATCCAGTCGCGCACGAAACGGCCGGACTGGATATCCTCCAGGATGCGCTTCATCTCGGCCTTGGTCTCGGCCGTCACCACCCGCGGGCCGGAGACGTACTGGCCGTATTCGGCGGTGTTGGAGACCGAATAGTCCATGTTGGCGATGCCGCCCTCATAGATCAGGTCGACGATCAGCTTCACCTCGTGCAGGCATTCGAAATAGGCCATTTCCGGCGCGTCGCCGGCCTCGACCAGGGTCTCGAACCCCGCGCGGATCAGTTCGACCAGCCCGCCGCACAGCACGCTCTGTTCGCCGAACAGGTCGGTCTCGCACTCCTCGCGGAAATTGGTCTCGATGACGCCCGAGCGGCCGCCGCCGATGGCCGAGGCGTAGGCCAGGCCAAGGTCGAGCGCGCCGCCGGTGGCGTCCTGGTGCACCGCGATCAGGCAGGGCACGCCGCCGCCCTTCACGTACTCGCCGCGCACCGTGTGGCCGGGGCCCTTGGGCGCGACCATCAGCACGTCGATGGTCGGCTTCGGCTCGATCAGACGGAAATGGATGTTGAGGCCGTGGGCGAACATCAGGGCGGCGCCGTCGCGGATATTGGGGGCGATGTCGGTCCTGTAGATCTCGCCCTGCACCTCGTCGGGGGCCAGGATCATCAGCATGTCGGCCCAGGCGGCGGCCTCGGCCGCGGTCATCACGGTCAGGCCTTCGCTCTCGGCCTTCCTGGCCGATTCAGAGCCGGGACGCAGCGCCACCGCGACGGCCTTTACGCCCGAGTCCCGCAGGTTCAGCGCATGGGCATGACCTTGGCTGCCATAGCCGACGATGGCGATCTTCTTGTCGAGGATGCGGGCGAGGTCGGCGTCGCGATCGTAATAGACGCGCATGGTCTGATGTCTCCGGATGGCGCGGAATGGGGCGCGCGAGCCGAAGGGTCCGCGCGCAAGCGGCGCTTTCGACCGTTTTTTCCACGCCCCGTCAAGCGCGCGCCGCGACGACAAAGCCCCCGGAGCGGTGCTCCGGGGGCTTCGCTGCGATCTTGCAAAAGCTCAGACTAGTAGAAGATGCCGGGGACCGACTCGACGATCATGCCGCTGGTGACGTCCACCAGGAGGGCGTCGGGCCCGTTGCGGATCCACTCATAGCCATAGGGCGGGTCGGGCAGCTCGTAGTCGTAGTAGTCGTTGATGTACCACTCCGGCGTGAACCAGCCGAACGGAAGCACCTGACCGTAGCCCCATTGGCGATAGTGGTAGCCCTGCGGCCCGTACCAATTGCCGCCGCGCCAACGGAAGCGGTTGCCGGGATTGAAGGTGCGCGGGAAGGTGCGCGCGTCGTACCGGGGCCGTGCGCCGCCGGGACGGTAGCCCGGCGCGCCGTAGCCGGCACGGCCGGGATTGCCGGCGACCGGTCGATTAGGTCCGCCCGGATTGACCTGGTCGCCTTGACCGCCCTGGTAGCCAGGATTGCCCCGATAGCCAGGGTTGCCCTGATAGCCGGAATTGCCCCGGTAGCCAGGGTTGCCCGAATTGCCAGGGTTGCCCGAATTGCCGGGGTGGCCCCCCCGATAGCCCGGATTGCCCCCATAGGCGGGATTGCCCGGATTGCCGACAACGGCCGGCCGATTGGGTCCGCCCGGGTTGACCGGCATGGCGTGGGGTGCGCCGCCGGGAGCGCCGCCCTTCGGCGGGCCGCCGGCGCCTTTCGGAGGCGGGCCTCCATGGTCGTGGTGGTCATCGTTCTGGGCTAGCGCGCTCGTGCCGCCCAACAGGCAGAGCACAAGCGCCGCCGCCGCGATCCTTTTCATGGGTCTCACTCCTCTAAAGCCCATGCTGGTGAACGCATGAGCCTTGCTGTGGCGACAGTGGCGGCGATGCTCTGAACGTGGCTTGAACGGAGCGCCGGACTGAGGTTCACCTTCCCCGCCTAGCCAGGAGCGTCACCATGGCCGCAACCCCCGCCGATGTCACCGGGTTTTGGACCGCCGCCGGGCCGGCCAAGTGGTGGACCCGCTCGGACGCCTTCGACGACGCCATCCGCCTGCGCTTCGAGCCCGTGCACCACGCCGCCGCGCGCGGCGAATACGCCGCCTGGGAGGCGACCGCCGACGGCGCGCTGGCCCTGATCCTGCTGTTCGACCAGTTCCCGCGCAACCTCTACCGCAATTCCGCCCACGCCTTCGCCACCGACCCCCTGGCCAGGGCCGTCGCGCGGCGGGCGGTGGAGACCAGCAAGGACAGGGCGACCGCGGCCGAGCTGCGCACCTTCATCTACATGCCGTTCATGCACTCGGAGGACCTGGCCGACCAGGACATGGCGGTGGCCCTGTTCGAAGCCTACGACGCCGAGACCGGCGAACTGAGCAATCTGAAATACGCCGTCGAGCATCGCGAGATCATCCGCCGGTTCGGCCGCTTCCCGCACCGCAACCCGATGTTCGGCCGCGCCGCCACCCCCGAGGAACGCGCCTTCCTCGACGCCGGCGGCTTCGCCGGCTAGCGTCACGAACCTGTGGAGCGGCTCGCCTTTGGGTGGCCGATCGCCCGATTCTGCCCCACATTGTGATCCTGATGAACGCTCACGCGGCCATGACCATCCACCCCGAGCGGCAGTATCTCGACCTGCTGGCGGACATCCTCGCCACCGGCGCGCGGCGCGCCGACCGCACCGGCACCGGAACCCTGGGGGTGTTCGGGCGGCAGATCCGCTTCGACCTGGCCAAGGGCTTTCCGCTGCTGACCACGCGGAAGCTGCACAAGAAGTCGATCATCCTGGAGCTGCTCTGGTTCCTGCGCGGCGACACCAATGTGCGCTGGCTGCAGCAGCGCGGGGTCAGCATCTGGGACGAATGGGCCGACCCGGACGGCGAGCTCGGCCCGGTCTACGGCAAGCAATGGCGCTCCTGGGCCGCGCCGGACGGGCGCAGCATCGACCAGATCGCCAATGTGGTCGCCTCTATCCGCGCCAACCCGACCAGCCGCCGCCACATCGTCACCGCCTGGAATCCGGCCGAGGTCGACGACATGGCGCTGCCGCCCTGTCACTGCCTGTTCCAGTTCTTCGTCGCCGACGGGCGGCTGTCCTGCCAGCTCTACCAGCGCTCCGCCGACATCTTCCTCGGCGTGCCGTTCAACATCGCCAGCTATGCGCTGCTGACCCTGATGATGGCCCAGGTCACCGGCCTGCAACCCGGCGAATTCGTGCACACCTTCGGCGACGCCCACCTCTATCTGAACCATGTGGAGCAGGCCGAGCTGCAGCTCCGCCGCGATCCGACACCGTTTCCGACCCTGACGCTGGCGCCGAAGACCGACCTCTTCGCCTTCGCGTACGAGGACTTCAAGCTCGACGGCTACCACCCGCACCCGGCGATCAGCGCCCCGATCGCGGTGTGAGGCCTGGGTTTGAGACCTCTGGCCGCGGCCGCCGACAATCATGGGCCCTGCCTCTCGCGCGGCCATGGTAGAGGTCTCGCATGCCGGTCCAGCTGACTCTCGGTCCCGTCGCGCGCGCCAGGAACGGCGTCATCGGCAAGGATGGCGCCCTGCCCTGGCGGCTGAAGACGGACTTGGCCAACTTCAAGACCCTGACCCTCGGCAAGCCGGTGATCATGGGACGCAAGACCTGGGATAGCCTGCCGCGCCGGCCGCTGCCCGGGCGCACCAATATCGTGCTGACCCGCGACGGCTCGTTCGAGCCGAAGGGCGCCGTGCGTTCGGAAGACTTCTCCGAAGCCCTGCAGATCGCCCGCGAGCAGGCCGAGGAGGACGGCGCCAACGAGGTGCTGGTCATCGGCGGCGCGGCCCTCTTCGCGCTCGCCCTGCCAAAGGCGGCCCGCATCTACCTGACCGAGGTCGAGGCCGAGGTGCCCGGCGACGTGGTCCTGCCGCCCTTCGACGAAGGCCGATGGGTCGAGGTCAGCCGCGAAGCCCATCCGGCCGGCGACGGCGACGAGCACCCGTTCGTCTTCAGGACCCTGGAACGAAAGTCAGCCTGAGGATAGGTCGGCCTGGTAACCGATGACGGCCTCGAAGCTCAACGGCGGCGCGCGTCTGAAATCATCGAGCGGCAGAGCCGTCTCGATCGCCGCGAGTTCCCGGGCGTCTTCGTAAGCCTTCGTCCAGATCTGATCGAGCGTGGCTCTCAGGGAGGGGCTTTCGCCGAGCAGGTTCTGCAATTCGCGTTGCTGGATTCGGATCGTCGCCATCCAGCTTCGCGACCGTTGCTCAGGCTGGAACTCCCATTTGAGCACGTGGGTGATCAATACGATCAGGCGACTGCGCAGCTCGCGCCGCTCGCTGCGTCCCAAGTCCTCGACCTCCTCGAGCAGATTTTCCCAATCGAGCGCGTTGGCGCTGCGGCGCTTCAGCGCGTCCGCCTGTTCCTGGGTCCAGGCAAAAAAGTCTTGGTCGTAGAGCTTGTTCAAGGGCTATGTCCGGGACGCTCGATCAGCATAATGCCTCAAAAAATCACCGGGAGTAACGGCCATGGATCTCGATCTCGAACTCGTCGCCGAGGGCTTCCAGTTTCCGGAAGGCCCGATCGCCATGGCGGACGGCGCGGTGGTGCTGGTGGAGATCGAGCGCCAGACGCTGACCCGGGTCGAGCCGGACGGCAGGACCAGCGTCATCGCCGAACTGGGCGGCGGCCCGAACGGCGCGGCGATCGGGCCGGACGGGGCGGTCTATGTCTGCAACAACGGCGGCGCCTTTCACTTCATGAAGATCAACGGAATGAACGTGCCCGGCGCGACCCCGCCGAGCCATCAGGGCGGCATGATCCAGCGGGTCGACCTGAAGACCGGCGCCTTCACCACCCTCTACGACGCCTGCGAGGGCCGCCGGCTGATCGGCCCCAACGACATCGTCTTCGACAGGTCCGGCGGTTTCTGGTTCACCGACCACGGCTGCGGGACGCCCGAGGGGCGCAAGTTCGGGGGCCTCTACTATGCTCTCGCCGACGGCTCGAAGATCGTGCGGGTGCGCGACCACCTGATCTCGCCCAACGGCGTCGGCCTCTCGCCGGATGAAAAGGTGGTCTACGCCGCCGACACCAATCTTGGCCGGCTGTGGGCCTTCGACATCACCGCCCCCGGCGAGGTGGCCGACCTGGGCTTCCAGCCCGGCCGGGTGATCTGCAACCTGCCCGGCTACCAGCTGCTGGACAGCCTGGCGGTGGAGGCCGGCGGCAAGGTCTGCGTGGCCACCATCATCAACGGCGGCATCACCGCCTTCGATCCCGACGGCAGCTTCGAGCATTTCGCGGCGCCCGACTTCATCACCACCAACATCTGCTTCGGCGGCGAGGACATGCGCGACGCCTGGATCACCGCCTCGGCCACCGGCAAGCTGTTCAAGACCCGCTGGCCAAGGCCGGGCCTGAAGCTGAATTTCAACGCCTGAGCCAGGCCGTCAGCGCCTGGCGCTGAGCAGGCAGAAGGCCGCGCCCTGCGGGTCGGCGCCCTGGACGATCCAGTCGCCGCTGGGCACCTCCATCGGCCCGTTGGTCACCGCCCCGCCGGCGGCCTTGATCCGCTCGGCGGCGGCGTCGACGCTGTCGACACGGAAGTAGTAGTTCCATGTCGGGACCGGGAGGAAGGGCGGCTTGGTCATCATGCCGCCGGCGTCCGCGCCGCGCCCGTCGGTCCACAGGATGTAGCCGCCCATCTCGCCGCCCATGTTGTAGACGTTGGTCTTCTCCCAGCCGAACAGGCCGGAATAGAACTCGAACTCGCGCGCCCCGTCGCCGGCCATCAGTTCGTGCCAGCCGACATAGCCCGGCTCGCCCGGCGCGCCGGCAGGCGGCCCCTCGGGGCTGGAGCCCTTGAACAGCATGAAGGGAGCGCCGCCCGGATCGGAGACCATCGAGAAGCGGCCGATGCCTGGGATGTCGGCGGGCGCCATGCGCACCGTCCCCCCGGCGCTGGCCAAGCGATCGGCGTAGGCGTCGACGTCGTCAACCCCGACATAGCCGGTCCAGCCCGGTCGTTCGCTCCTGGCCAGATCCTCGGCCGACAGCTCCGCCATGCCGGCCATGCCGTTGGCCTCGCCGACGTGGAAGGTGGTGTAGCGGTCGCCCATCGCCTGGGCCTTCCAGCCGACGACGGACCCGTAGAAGGCCCCCGCCGCCTTCGCATCGGTGGTGGCCAGCTCGTACCATACGAAACGGCAGGACATGTCCGCATCTCCCTCGAAGGCAGGTTCGCCAGCAGTTAGGTTGATATCAACGGGACCGGGCCTGTCAACGACGGCGACCGCCGATCGCGGCCGCGGGGCGAAGCCGAGACCGATCGCCCGCCTCAAAGCCTGCTGAAATCGACATGATCTCGGTTGAGCGCCCGCAACCCGGCGCCCGCCCGAGGGTTCTCATGGTCCAACCCAGGGGAGAGAACCCACATGGCCACGACCAAGAAGACCAAAGCCGCCAAAGCGAGTGAGCGGGCGGCCAAGCGCAAGCCCGCGCCGGATGCCGGCGCCGCGCGGGACGCGATCGCCCTTTTGGAATCCGATCACCGCGCGGTCGAAGCCTTGTTCGATCGCTACGAAGCGGCGAGCGGCGACGCGGAGAAGGGCGAGATCGCCGCGCAGATCTGTCTGGCGCTGAAGGTCCATGCGCAGATCGAGGAAGAGCTGTTCTATCCGCCGGCGCGCGACGAGACCGGCGACGCCGATCTGGTCGACGAAGCGGTGGTCGAGCACATGGGCGCCAAGACCCTCATCGCCCAGATCGAAGCGATGAAGCCCGGCCAGCCGCTGTACGACGCCAAGGTCAAGGTGCTGAGCGAGCAGATCCGCCACCACGTCGAGGAAGAGGAAAGCGAACTCTTTCCGGAGGCGCGCGAGGCCGGCATGGACCTGGTCGCCATCGGCGCGGCCTTGAGCGCGCGCAAGAGCGAATTGCTTGCCCGGCTCGCGCCCGCCAGCGCGGCTTGATCGACCCACTCCGCCAACCCCGTCCGCCGATTGCGGCTGAAAGGACCCCCATGGCCAGGAAGTCCAACCCTCAGACGTCCGCGCTGCAACCCGCCGATCCGAAGACGGCGCGCGAGCTCACCGAAGGCGCTCCGCCCGCGACGGATGCGGCGATTCCCACAGGGCCCGGCGGCGAATTGCACCAGCAGGCCGAGGCGGCGGGCGATCAGCTCACCACAAACCAGGGCGTGCCGGTCGGCGACAATCAAAACTCGCTGAAGGCCGGTCCGCGCGGGCCGGTGCTGCTGCAGGACTTCGTCCTGCGCGAAAAGATCATGCACTTCGACCACGAGCGCATCCCCGAGCGCGTGGTCCACGCCCGCGGCTCCGGCGCGCATGGGTTCTTCGAGTGCCTGGACGGCTGCGCCGACGTCACCACCGCCGACTTCCTGCAGCGGCCCGGCGAGAAGATTCCGGTCTTCGCGCGTTTCTCGACGGTCGCCGGCAACAAGGGCTCGTCGGACCTCGCCCGCGATGTTCGCGGCTTCGCGGTCAAGTTCTACACCGCCCAAGGCAACTTCGACCTGGTCGGCAACAACATTCCGGTCTTTTTCATCCAGGACGCGATCAAGTTTCCAGACCTGATCCACGCCGCCAAACAGGATCCCGACCGCGAGTTTCCCCAAGCCCAGACGGCCCACGACACGTTCTGGGACTACATCTCGCTGACCCCCGAGAGCATGCACATGATCATGTGGATCATGTCCGACCGGGCGATCCCGCGCAGCTTTCGGATGATGGAAGGGTTCGGCGTCCACACCTTCCGGCTGGTCAACGCCGACGGCGTCTCGACCTTCGTCAAGTTTCACTGGCGGCCCAAGCTGGGCATGGCCTCGGTGGTCTGGGACGAGGCCCTGAAGATCAACGGAGCCGATCCTGATTTCCACCGTCGCGACCTCTGGGAGGCCATCGAGTCGGGCGATTTCCCGGAATGGGAGTTCTGCCTGCAGACCTTCACCCAGGAGCAGGCCGACGGCTTCGACTTCGACGTGCTCGACGCCACCAAGATCGTCCCGGAAGAGCTGGTCCCGCTTCGCGTCGTCGGCCGCATGGTGCTGGACCGCAACCCGACCAACTTCTTCGCCGAGACCGAGCAGGTCGCCTTCTGCGCCGGCGACGTCGTGCCCGGAATCGACTTCAGCAACGATCCGCTGCTGCAGGGACGGCTGTTTTCCTACCTGGACACCCAGCTGAAGCGCCTCGGCAGCCCGAATTTCCACCAGATCCCGATCAACGCGCCGAAGTGCCCGTTCCACAACCTGCAGCGGGACGGCCATATGCAGATGGGCGTGCCGGCGGGCCAGGTGAACTACGAGCCGTCGAGCCTGGGGCCGGACATCGCCCATGAATCGGCGGAAAACGGCTATCGCACCTTCCCCGCCCCCGAGGCCGGCGAACAGCTGCGTATCCGGCCGGAGAGTTTCGCCGACCACTACAGCCAGGCGCGGCTGTTCTTCGCCAGCCAGACCGAGCCCGAACAGAACCACATCGTCTCGGCCCTGGTGTTCGAACTCAGCAAATGCGTCGTGCCGCGAGTGCGCGCCGCGGTGCTGTCGCGGCTGGCCAATATCGACGAGACCCTGGCCGCCAGGGTCGCCGCCGGTCTTGGCCTGCGCGATCCGATAAAGCCGTCGGAGCCGGCCGCGCCGGTCTTGGACATGGCGCCCTCGCCCGCTCTCAGCATCATCGCCAAGGCCAAGCCGACCCTGGAAGGCCGCAAGATCGGCTGCCTGGTCAGCGATGGTGTCGACGGCGGGCTGGTCGACGCCCTGATGGCCGGCGCCGAGGCCATGGGCGCCAAGGTGCAGGTGATCGCCCCCACCGTCGGCGGCGTGCTCACCGCGGCCGGCGAGCTGTTGGCCGCCGATCACAAGGTCGAGGGCGGCCCCTCGGTGCTGTTCGACGCGGTGGTGATCGCCCCCTCAGTGGAAGGCGGGGCGGCGCTCGCCCTGCAGGCCGAGGCGGTGAACTTCCTGCGCGACGCCTACGGCCACCTGAAGGTGATCGGCTACCTGCCGGCCGCCGCGCCGATGTTGGTCAAGGCCGGCATCGACGCCAAGCCGGACAACGACCCGGGCCTGGTTCCGATCGAACCGGGCGCCGGCGTGGACGGGTTCCTGCAGCGCGCCGCCGCGGGCCGCATCTGGGCGCGCGAAGCCTGGGTCCGGCTTGTGCCCTAGCGCTAGGAAAGCGTCGCCATCGCCGAGCGGTCGAAGTCCATCAGTTCGTGGTTGCGACCCTGGCGCACCTTCACCGCCCATTGCGGATCCTGCAGCAGGGCCCGGCCGACCGCGACCAGGTCGAAGTCGCCGCGGTCCAGCCGGCGCAGCAGTTCGTCCAGCGAGGCGGGCTTGGAGGCTTCGCCGGCGTAGGCGGCGATGAACTCGCCCGAGAGGCCGACCGAGCCGACGGTGATGGTCACCGCCCCGGTCAGCTTCTTGGCCCAGCCCGCGAAGTTGAGGTCGGAGCCGTCGAATTCGGGCTCCCAGAACCGGCGCTGCGAGCAATGCAGGGCGTCGGCGCCGGCGTCGACCAGCGGCTGCAGCCAGGCCTCCATTTCGTGCGGGGTGTTGGCCAGCTTGACGTTGAAGTCCTGCTGCTTCCACTGCGAGATGCGGATGATGACCGGAAAGTCCGGCCCGACCGCGGCGCGCGTGGCCTTCAGGATCTCGGCGGCGAACCGCGCCCGTTGCGGCAGTTCCGGGCCGCCGAACAGGTCGTCGCGGACATTGGTGCCGGCCCAGAAGAACTGGTCGATCAGGTAGCCGTGGGCGCCGTGCAGCTCGACGGCGTCGAAACCGAGGCGCTTGGCGTCGGCGGCGGCGGCGGCGAAGGCCGAGATGGCGTCGGCGATGTCCTCGTCGCTCATACCTTCGCCGAACTGGTGATCCGGCCGCGACAGGCCCGAGGGGCTGTCATAGGGCCCGGCCGGGGCCCAGGTCTCGTGGCGGCTGCGCACCGCGCCGACGTGCCAGAGCTGCGGCGCCATCAGGCCGCCGGCGGCGTGCACCTGGTCGATCACCGTCTTCCAGCCGGCCAGTTCGGCGTCGCCGTGGAAGCGCGGCACGTCCGGATCGTTCAGCGAGGCCGGGCGGGCCGGCCCCGTGCCCTCGGAGATGATCAGCCCGACCTGGCCCTCGGCGCGGCGGCGATAATAGGCCGCGACGTCCTCGGTCGCGACGCCGCCGGGAGACTTCGAGCGGGTCATGGGCGCCATGACCACCCGGTTGGGGAGCTTCAGCCCCTTGAAGGCGAAAGGCTGGAAGAGCGCGTCGGCGGCCATGGATATTCCTCTTAAAGGTGCGCCCGCGAAGCTAGCCTCGCGGGCGCCATATAGACAGTCCAGAAAAACTACCGACCTGTTCAGCCGCGGTCAGACGCCGTCGAGATATTCGATCTCGGGCCGGCCGCCGAGACAGGGGCCCATCTTCGGGCCGGCGGCCTTGAAATGCTCGCTCTGGCCGTGGGCGGTCAGGGCCTCCTGGTCGGCATAGAGCTCGAGCACCTTGTAGGTGTTGGGATCGGCGCGGCTTCTGGTCAGGGCGTAGGCGAGGTTGCCCTTCTCGTTGGCCCGCACCTGCCCGGCCAGTTCGGTGAATACCGCCTCGAACTCCGCGTTCTTGCCTTCCTGGACCTTCAAGGTCGCGATGACGCCGATCATGCCGTTGCTCTCCGATGATGAATTCAAACGGACGTTAGACGGCGGAGCCGCACGGCGGCAAGGCGGACGTGGCGTCAGGCAGGGTGGCGGACGACAAGGCGCGCGGCCGCGACCGGCGGCCCGGCTTGGCCGTGCGGCGTTGGCGATTGTCCAGGGGAAAGGATGGCTAGCGTCGTGTGTGGTTGTGGTGGTGGTGGTGGTGGTGGTTGCCGCCGGCCATCCTTGCCTCTGAACAATCGGTGTTGGTGAACGCTTCCGCACTCGCGAGCGCGAAGGCGTCGAGACCACGGCGGTTGGCCCGTTCGGCGGTCATGACCGCGCCGTCCGAATTCAACCGCACCGCATCGCCCGCCCGCGCTTTCCGCGCCTGGCCAGCCCTCAGAACATCCCGAACCGGCGCCGCCGAACCGCGCGCTGCAGACGCGCTGTCCGAACGGATCGATGGGGTGATGCTGCGACGGCTGAGCATGCCGAGAGTAAAGCACGCGGCGAAGGGGTGTCAGGGATTTCCTGAACGGATGCGCGGGCTCGCCTGGCGCGCTTCGGCGATCCGGCTCAGATCTGTCGCGCCCGTCCCGCCCAATACGGCTCGCGCACGCGGTTGCGCAGGATCTTGCCGGCGGCGCTGCGCGGCAGCTCCTCGACGAAATCCAGCCCGCGCGGGACCTTGAACCGGGCGAGGTTGGCGACGGCGAAGGCGAGGATCTGGTCGCGCATCGCCGGGCTGGCCTGGTGGCCGGGCTTGAGCTGGATGACGGCGCGAACCTCCTCGCCATATTCGTCGTGCGGCACGCCGATGGTGCAGCTGTCCTCCACCGCCGGATGCTTGATCAGTTCGTTGTCGATTTCCTGCGGATAGATGTTCACCCCGCCGGCGATGATGGTCTCGGCGCTGCGGCCGGTGAGGAAGAGGTAGCCGTCCGCGTCGAAATAGCCGATGTCGCCCAGGGTGAAATACTCGCCCAGCCGCGAGGCTTCGGTCTTCTTCTCGTCCTTGTAGTATTGGAAGCCGACCGACGGGACCTTCATGTAGATGGTTCCGGCGACCCCCGTCGGGCAGTCCTCGCCGGCGTCGTTGACGATGCGGGCCGCGTCCGGGCTGGGCATGCGCCCGACCGTGCCGGGCTTGCGCAGCCATTCCTCGGACGTCACCGTGAAGCCCGCGCCGCCTTCGGAGCCGGCGTAGTATTCCGACAGCACCGGCCCCAGCCACTCGATCATCGCCCGCTTCACCTCCGGCGGACAGGGAGCGGCGCCATGGTTCAGCCGCTTCAGCGACGAGAGGTCGTATTTCGCCCGCACCTGCGCCGGCAAAGCCAGCAGGCGCTGGAACATGATCGGCACGAAGTGCGAGTGGGTGATCCGGCGCCGCTGAATGAGCCGCAGCACCTCCTCGGCGTCCCAGCGGTCGAGGAAGACCACCGGCAGGCCGTTCATCAGCGGCGCGCGGACGTTCCCGGCCAGCGGCGCGGCGTGATAGGCCGGCCCGGTGCACAGATAGATGTCGTGCTCGCGGTCGGCCTGCGCCTGGAAGGCGCCGTAGGCGGCTTGCGGCTTGAACACCCCCTTGGGCCGGCCGGTGGTGCCGGAGGTGTAGAGCATGGTGTAGCCGCGCGCAGGATCGGGAATGTCGGCGGGATCGAGCGGCGCCAGCGCGGCGTCATAGTCCTTAAAGCCATCGATGGGCCCGCCGATCGCCACCTTCAGCACCAGGTCCGGGCACTGCGCCGCCGCGACCTGCGCCGCCGCGGCGATACGGACATCGGCGAAGACCGCCCTGGCCTCGCAATCCTTGACGATGTAGCCGATCTCCTCGCCGGTCAGGTGCCAGTTGACCGGGGTGCAGCGCATGCCGACCCGTAAGACCGCCAGCAGCACGTCACAGAACTCCGCCCGGTTGCTGCAGGCCAGCGCCACGGAGTCGCCTGCCTTCAGGCCGGCGTCGCGCAGCAGCCTGGCGACCCGGTTGGCGTTGGCGTTCAGCGCCCCGAAGGTGCGGTTCTGGCCGGTATAGTCGTAGATCGCGACCCGGTCCGGCTGCAGCTGCGCCCATACCGCCGGCTGCATGCCGACCTGGGCCGCGGCGTCCACCCGGGCCTCCAGCCGCTCGAGATCGGACATGGCGTCGGCGTCGGCGAGGGCCTGGGTCGTGGCGATGCTCATGGCGGTCTCCCGCGCCTCCCTGACGATCACGGCGGCTCTTTGGTCATGGCTGCCTATAGGGGCAGGCTACGACCATCGGCGTTCGACGAAAAGGCCTCGCCGTGGGGTCGTCAGGCGCCCTTGAACACCGCCTCGCGCTTTTCGAGGATGGCGTCGACGCCTTCCATATGGTCCTCGGTCAGGTGCGAGATGGCCTGGGCGGCCGCCGACATCTCCATCAGGGTGTCGTAGGAGGCCGACTGGCCCTGGCGCAGCAGCGACTTGGCCAGGCGCAGGGCGTGCGGCGGCTGGGCGGCGATGCGCCCAGCCAGGGCCAGCGCCTCGTCCAGCAGGCTCTCGGCCGGGACCGCGCGGCTGACCAGGCCCCAGGCCACCGCGGTGGCCGCGTCGATGACGTCGCCGGTGAACAGCATCTCGGCGGCGCGGCTCATGCCGATGGTGCGCGGCAACAGCCAGGCGCCGCCGTCGCCCGGGATCAGGCCGAGCTTGAGGAAGGTGACGCCGAAGCGGGCATTCTCGGCGCAGATGCGGATGTCGGTCATGCAGGCGACATCGCAGCCCAGGCCGATGGCCGCGCCGTTCACCGCCGCGATCGCCGGGACTTCCAGTCCGTAGATGGACCGCACGATGCGGTGGATGTTGCGGCGATAGCCGTCGCGGATGGCGATGCCGTTGCCGGCGAAGGCCCCTTCGCGCGCCTTCATCGCCTTGACGTCGCCGCCGGCGGAAAAGGCCCGGCCGGCGCCGGTCAGCACCACGCAGCGCACGTCCGCATCGGCGTTCACCTGCTCGCAGGTCGCGGCCACCGCATCGCCGTCCCCCGGCGCGCCGAGGGCGTTCAGGCTCTCCGGCCGGTTTAAGGTCAGGATCGCGACATGGCCGCGCTTTTCGAGGGTGAGAAGGGTCATGGGGCGGCTCCGCATTTCGAGATGGCGGCGGAACAAGCGCAAAAACCGAGCCGTGCGACAAGTTCAAACGAAAAGGCCCTCCGGATCGCTCCGGAGGGCCCTCGTCATATTGGCCGAAAAGCCTACTTCTTTTTCGGTTGCGCAGGCGGCGTCGCCGGGCGCGGAGCTTCGTATCCGCGCGGATGCGGCGCGAGCATGCCCGAGAAGGCGAAGGACATGATGGCCGTGTTCAGGCTCAGTTGGTTCATTGCTGCGTCTCCTTAACCAGCGTGGAAGCCAGAAAGAGACACGTCGCGGCTCTCGTAAGGTCAGCCCTCGTAAAGTCGTCAGCGCGTCGAGGGTAAATATGACAGGTTTGCGACAAATTGCAAGGAAAAGATCAGGGTTCGGACCATTTTGTCGCATGGCGACCCTTGTGAACCGCTTGAACTCCCTGCGGAAATCCGGGATTCGCCGGCCCGCATAGATGCCCGAACGGCGCTATTCAGTGGCGCAATCCGTCCCTAAGTGACTGTGACCGTAGGGAAAATCGCCGACTCAGGCGGCGACGTCGAACGACAGCGCCTCGTAGCGGCGCAACTGGTGGTCCACCGAGCCGAACAGGCTTTCCAGGACCGTGGCGCGCTTGAAGTAGTGGCCGATGGCCAGCTCGTCGGTCATGCCCATGCCGCCGTGCAGCTGAATGGCGTTCTGGCCGACGAATCGCAGCGCCTTGCCCACATGGGCCTTGGCGGCGGAAACCGCCTTGGCCCGCTCGGCGTCGGCCTGGTCCAGCTTCAGCGTCGCCATGTAGGTGATCGAGGTCGACTGTTCGACGGCGATGAACATGTCGACCATGCGGTGCTGCAGCACCTGGAAGGCGCCGATCGGCTGGCCGAACTGCTTGCGCTGCTTGGTGTAGTCCAGCGTGCCCTCGTGCAGCTTGGCCAGGACGCCCATGGCCTCGGCGAGAGACGCGGCCGTCGCCTCGTCGATCACCTTTTCGATCAGCGGCAGGCCGGCGTCGGCGGGGCCGATCAGCGCCTCAGCGGGGACCTGGACGTTCTCCAGATAGACTTCCGAGGCGCGCTGGCCGTCGACGGTCGGATAGTCGACGGTGACCACGCCCTTGGCGGCCTTGTCGACCAGGAAGACCGAGACGCCGCTGGCCTCGCGCTGGCTTCCGCCAGTGCGGGCGGTGACGATCAGGTGGGTGGCCCAGGGCGCGCCGACCACCACCGCCTTGTGGCCGTTCAGCACATAGCCGCCGCCGTCGGCCTTCGCCGTGGTCTTCAGGTCCGCCCAGTTGTAGCGGCCCTGCGGCTCGGCATAGGCGAAGGCGATCACCACATCGCCGCCGACGATGCCGCCGATCAGTTCGGCGGCGCGCGGGTGGCCGGAGTGCTTCAGGAAGCCGCCGCCGATCACCACCGTGCCCAGATAGGGCTCGACCACCAGGGCGCGGCCGAACGCCTCCATGACGATCATGTTTTCGACCGCCCCGCCGCCCAGGCCGCCGAGCTCTTCGGAGAACGGCGCGCCGAGGATGCCCAACTCGTCGGCGAAGGCCTTCCAATAGTCCGGCCGCCAGCCCGCTTCCGACTTCACGATGCCCTTGCGGGCTTCGAAATCGTATTTGTCGTTGAGGAAGCTGGTGACCGTGTCACGCAGCATCGACTGTTCTTCGGTGAAGTTGAAATCCATCGGAGGGACCTACTCTGAAAGCCCCTCGCCCTTGTGGGGAGGGGTTGGGGTGGGAGCGCCGATCAGGCCCGCGATCTGCGCGGCGACGGCGACGGGTTCGTAGAGCGCATCCTGGTTCCGGACCCGGACCACACGATAGCCGCGCTGCTCCAGCCATATCTGGCGCTCCGCGTCACGAACGGCGACGGCCGGATGACGGTGGATGCCGCCGTCGACCTCGATGATCAGGCGCGCTTTGTGGCAGACGAAGTCGACGACGTAAGGACCGAACGGGGCTTGGCGGCGAAAGTGCGTTCCATCCAGATCGAGTCTGCGAAGCGCGCCCCAAAGCCTTTTCTCGGTGGGGGTGGCGTTCGATCTCAGACGCGGCGCGAGGCGCTCTCCGCGCTCGGAGGTCTGGACGGCGCCTGACGGTCGCGGACGGGCTCGCACTGGTAAGCGTGGTGCGTGAGCTGGGGGACTGAGCTGTTCCCCTCCCCCTTGCGGGGAGGGGTCAGGGGTGGGGGTGTCGCGCCGACGTCTCCGGCCAATCCCCTCCGAGATCAGAGGGACATCCCCAAGGCTCGCGTCGGCGCCCCCATCCCCAACCCCTTCCCCGCGAGGGGGAAGGGGCTTTTGCGGTCCAGCCTCATCGCTCATGGCCTTGCGGTCTGCTGGATGAGCTGAAGGAAGGTCGCTGAGCCTTTCCCGAAGGGGAAGGGGCTTTTCTTCGCTGTGGCTCACAAACCCAGCACCATCTTGGCGATGATGTTGCGCTGGATCTCGTTGGAGCCACCGTAGATCGAGGTCTTGCGGCCGTTGAAGTAGGTCGGGGCGGCGTCGTGGGCGTAGTCGGGGCCGATGGGATAGCGGTTGTCGCCCGGCGGGAAGCCGCGGAAATAGGGGGCGCCGTAGTGGCCGACCGCCTCGAGCGCCAGTTCGTTGACCCGCTGCTGGATCTCGGTGCCCTTGATCTTCAGCAGCGAGGATTCCGGACCGGGCCCCTTGCCGGCGCTCTCGGCCGCCAGGGTGCGCAGCTCGGTATATTCCAGCGCCATCAGGTCGATCTCCAGCTCGGCCACCTTGCGCTTGAACAGGGGGTCGCGCAGCAGCGGCGCGGCGTCGTCGCCCATCTCGGCGGAGGCGATGTCGCGCACCCGCTCGATGCCGCGCCGCGAGCGGGCGACGGCGGCGATGCCGGACCGCTCGTTGGCCAGCAGGAACTTGGCGGCGGTCCAGCCCTGGTTCTCCTCGAAGATGCGCTGCTCGACCGGCACCTTCACATTGTCCAGGAAGACGTCGTTGACCTCGTGCTCGCCGCCCAGGGTGATGATCGGGCGCACGGTGACGCCGGGCGACTTCATGTCGATCAAGAGGAAGCTGATGCCGGCCTGCGGCTTCACGTCCGGGTTGGTGCGGACCAGGAAGAAGCCCCAGTCAGCATACTGAGCATAGGTGGTCCAGGTCTTCTGGCCGTTGACGATGTAGTGGTCGCCCTCGCGCACGGCGCGGGTGCGCAGCGAGGCCAGGTCCGAGCCCGAACCCGGCTCGGAATAGCCCTGGCACCACCAGATGTCGCCGTTGTAGGTGGGCGGCAGGAAGCGGGCCTTCTGTTCGGGTGTGCCGAAGGTGTAGATCACCGGCGCGACCATGGAGATGCCGAAGGGCAGGATGGGCAGGGTGTCGGCGCGGGCCAGTTCCTCCGACCAGATGTATTTCTGCGTCGGCGTCCAGTCCGTGCCGCCGAACTCCTTCGGCCAGCTGGGCGCGATCCAGCCCTTTTTCGCCAGAATTCGATGCCAGGAGACGTAGTCTTCCTTCTGGAACGAATCCTCGTTGACGTGTTTTCCTCGAAGGTGGTCGGGATAGTTCTGTTCAATGAAGGCGCGCACCTCCTCGCGGAAAGCCAGGTCTTCGGGCGAAAAATCGAGGTCCATGCGTCGTCTCCAGGCCGGTCCGCAATGATAAGGCCCCGGCGCCGGTGCGCAATCATGACGTTTGCGTCAACCTGAGGCCGCCATGACCCGCATCCTGACCTACAACGTCCACGGCTGCATCGGCACCGACCGCCGGCTGGACGTCGGCCGCATCGTCGACGCCATCGCCGCCTACGAGCCGGACATCGTGGCGTTGCAGGAACTGGACGTCGGCCGCGCCCGCAGCGGCGGCGTCGACCAGGCGCACGAGATCGCCCGCGGCCTGGACATGGTCTGCCACTTCAACGCCGCCCTGCAGGTCGAGGAGGAGCGCTATGGCGACGCCATCCTGACCTCGCTGCCGGAGCGGCTGGTCAAGGCCGGTCCCCTGCCCGGCCTGAACGGCCGCGTGCAGGTCGAGCCGCGCGGGGCGCTGTGGGTGGTCGTCGAGATCGACGAGACCGAGGTGCAGATCGTCACCTCGCACCTGGGCCTGGTGCCGCGCGAGCAGCGCCGCCAGGCGGCGACCCTGGCCGGACCGGACTGGCTGGACTGCCCCGATTGCACCGCGCCGGCCATCCTGCTCGGCGACTTCAACGCCACGGCCCCCTCGATCGTCTATCGCACCCTGGCGGCCCGGATGCGCGACGCCCGGCGCCTGGCGCCGCGTGGGCCGCCGACCTCGACCTTTCCGTCGGTCTTTCCGGTGCTGCGGATCGACCATGTGTTCGTGACGCCGGGCATCCGCGTGACCTCGATCGCCGCGCCCTTCAACGCCGTCACGCGCCTGGCCTCCGACCATCTGCCGCTGGTGATGGATTTCGAGCTTACCGGCTAGCCGGAGTCGCCACGCAGCACCGCCTGCACCTGAGCGTGCAGCACCGCCTTGCGCCGCCAGGGCTTCCAGGCGTCGCCGACGCCGATCGGATCGCCAAGATGCCAGGTGGCGATCAGGCTGGTGAACGCGCCCATCTTCAGCGGCCTGATGGGTTTCAGCCGCCCCTGCCGGTTCAGCGCCTCGATCGCCCCGATCAGGCCGCCATGCCGGGCGACGGCGGCGGCGACGTCCTGGGGGGTGCGGTGCAGATAGTGGCCGACCAGCCGGTCGCGCAGCCGCTCGACCGCGCCGGCCATGGCCGGGTCCGAGGCCTCGATCGCCAGCTCGCACTCGGTGTCCAGCGCGCACGAGCGGTTGTTGAGGTTGGCCGAGCCGATCCGCACCACGTCGTCGGTGATGGCCAGCTTGGCATGGATGATGATCGGCCGTCCCGCGCTGGTGTCGGGGTGATAGGCGCGGAAGCGGCCGAAGACGTCGGCCCGCTGCAGCCGGCGCAGCACCAGGGTGCGGGTGCGGTCCATGGTCAGCCGATCGAACCAGCTCGGGCTGCGCTCGGCCGAGATGAACACCACCTCCGGCCCGTCCGGCTCGCCCAGCCGCTTGGCGATGGCCTCGGCGATCACCGGCGAGGTGAAGTATTGGTTCTCCAGGTAGATCACCCGCCGGGCGCGGGCGATCGAGGCCAGGGTCAGATCTTTCCATTCGTCGACCAGCGGCCGGCCGGCCCAGGCCGGCTCGGTGCGGGCGATGGCGACCGCCGTATCGACGATATCCGGCTTGATCGGCGCCGGCCACGGATCGTCCTCCGCCGCCGGCGGCGGCGCGAGCACCTCACCGGTGGCCCGCCGCCAGCGCTCCCGCGCCAGGTCCCCGAGGGCGCGGGCCGCGGCGCCGTCGACCATCATGCCCACCTCGTGCCGGGGCGGATGGACGCTGTAGGTCGGATCGAGCCGGCGCGCGTCCCTGTCCAGGTGGGCCGGACTGTCCCAGCGGTCGACGCCGAAATCGGCCCCACCGCAGAACGCGACCGCGTCGTCGATCACCACCACCTTCTGGTGATGGCACCCGGCCAGCGGCGTGGCGTTGTCCAGGCGGAAATGCACCGGCGTGTCGGCGAACCAGGCCCGCGCCCGGTGCGGGAAGAAGTGCTGCGAGGCCGCGATCGGCAGGGCCGACTTCCAGATCAGCAGGCGAATGTCGATGTCCGGCCGCAGCCTGGCCAGGTCGAGCAGCACCTGGCCGATCCCGTCCGCCTCGTCGCCGCGCTCGATGCCGTCCGGCTGCAGCCGCGTGCGCGGGTCGAACCCCCAGCCGAGCAGCAGCACCGAACGGCGCGCATTGGCCAGCGCCAGCCGCACGGCGGAAAAATAGTCCAGGCCGTCGACCAGGAAGGTCGCCCGGCGCGCCGGCTCGATCCGCCAGCAGGTCGCGCCCGGTTGCAGGATCGTGGCCGTCATCGCTGTTCAGGGTCCCCCCGCCGCCCGAGTTTAAAGCAGGCCGCGCCAGGTCGTTCCATCTTGCCGTCGCGGCCGCAAACAGGCGACAAGGCCCCCGCATGTCTTCGACCGAACCCGCACCGATCGCCAGCCCCTGCCTGCGCATCTGCCTGGTCGCCGGCCGAAGCCGCCATTGCGTCGGCTGCTACCGCACCCTGCCCGAGATCGCCCGCTGGAGCCGCATGACCGACGCCGAGCGCGAGGCGATCATGCAGGCCTTGCCGGCGCGCGGCGAAGCGCTCCGCGCTGGCGGCGACGCCAGCTGACCAGGGTCACGCCGGCGGCCTGATCCAGCACCTGCCGTTCCCCAGCCCGAAGGCCGTGCGCGGCCAGCACCGCCTCCGGCGTCAGGACCGGGACTTCCGGAAACACCGGCCGCCCGCCCGGCAGCCGCACGTCCGGCGCCCGCGACAGATGAAAGACGTCGTACAGGTCCAGGAACATCCCGAACACCTCCGTGCCGCCGACGATCCCGACGACCGGATCGCCGAGCTCGAGCGCGGCCAGGGCCTGCTCGAAACTCGCCCCGGCCGGGTTCCAGAGCAGCGCCTTGGGGTTGGTGGGATCAGGGGCCAGGGCCGGGACGGTCCGCGTCAGCACCAGGCGTTTGCGCCGCGGCGAGTGCGGCTGCCGCTCGTGGGAATGGCGGCCATGGACCACGACGTCGACCCCGTCCAGCCCGCGCTCGAAGAAGCGCTTGTCGGCCTCGAACTTCAGCGCCTGCGGCATGACGCCGACCGAATTGGCCAGCATGCCGTCCTCGGAAACGATGGCGTAGCCTTCGATGCGGCGGGGAGGAGCCATGACCCGATCAGACTAATCCCGCTGATTCATCGGTTGCAAACCGTCGCCGGCGCATAGTCGCCGCCAAGGGGCCGAGAAACGGCCTGACGCAGCCAATATGGCGGGGTGTCGGAGAATGTTGAGGCTGGCCGTGATCGCCGTGATCGGCGCGGTTTCCGCCGCGGCCAGCGCCGAGGCGGTGATCTCGCTGTCGCGCGACCATCCCGCGCCGGTGCTGCGCCCGGCCGAGGCCCAGGTCGCCGTCGCCCAGAGCGACGCCGCGCCGGCGATCGGCGAGGCCGCCTCGGTGGTCAAGTCCGACGACGGCCACTACTGGGCCGAGGCGGCGGTCAATGGCGAGGAGGTGCGCTTCCTGGTCGACACCGGCGCCAGCGCGGTGGCGCTGACCCCCGACGACGCCCAGCGGCTGGGCTTCGACCCGAAGGCCCTGAACTACAGCTACACGGTGAGCACCGCCAGCGGCCAGGCGCGCGCCGCCGAGATCAGGCTGAACAGCGTCGCGGTCGCCGGCGCCGAGGTCGACAACGTCGACGCCTACGTGATCGAGAGCGGCCTGAAGAACTCCCTGCTCGGCATGACCTATCTCGGCCGGCTGAGCCAGTTCGAGGCCACCCCGACCTCGCTGATCCTGCGGCCCTGAACACCGCGACCGGCGTCGCCCCGAGGCGCGCCGCCGACCTCCTTGCCGCGTACGCGCGCCGCACCGTCGGCCGCCAGCCGCCCTTCCAGCAGATCCGCCACCGGCCATGAAACGGACGCCGGCCCCGTGCCCTTTGACAATCGGTCTAATTAGGGTGATATTTATACCGAAACAAAATTGACCGCCTGTGGAGGCGGCCTGTGACGGGGGGAAGTTCTGGTGGCTCGCACTCAGCGGAGACGAATCGTACTTGGCGCGTCGGCTTCAGCCGTCGCTCTGGCGCTCTTGCCGACGGCCCGGGCGCTGGCCGACCCCGCGCCCGGCGCGGCTCAGGAGGTGGTCGTCACCGCCCAGAAGCGGACGGAGAGCATCAAGAACGTTCCGCTGGCGATCACGGCCGTGTCCGGCGCGACGCTGCAGCGGCAGGGCTTCGTCAACTTCAACGACATCGCCTCGATTGCTCCGAACATGGTCGCGCTGCAGCTGGGCGACTCACGCACCAGCACGATCGCGATGCGCGGCGTCACCACCCAGCAGGCGGACATCGGACAGCAGGCTTCGCTGGGCGTGTTCGTGGACGGCGTCTTCATGTCCCGCACCGGCATGGGAACGACGCAGGACTTCGTCGACATCGAACGCATCGAGGTGCTGCGCGGGCCGCAGGGCACGCTGTTCGGGATGAACACCGCTGGCGGCCTGATGAACATCATCACCCGCAAGCCGAACCTGAATGCGTTGGAGGGCAACGTCGACCTCAGCTACGGCAGCTACAACGACGTGCGCGCCAGGGGCATGGTGACCGGGCCGATCATCCCCGGCGCGCTGGGCTTCAGCCTCGCCGCCTACAGCGACAGCCACGACGGCTACACCTACGACACCGTCACCCATCAGCATGTCGACAACGAGCGCAAGGAAGGCGGCCGGGCGAAGATCGAATACAGCCAGGGCGATTTCGACGCGACGTTCACGGCGGACTACCAGCACGAGACCAGCCAGTGCTGCTCGGTGGTGATCTCCAAGCTCGACCCCGGGGCCAACGTCTTCGGCATTCCGATCGCGCCGATTGCGCCGAAGGGCTATCCTTACAGCCGCCAGACCATCGAAGACGGCGTAAACACCAATCCGAACAGCGGCGGCGGCGTCAGCGCCGAACTGAACTGGCGCCTGTCCCAGTTCACCGTGACTTCGGTGTCGTCGTGGAGGACCTGGGACGCCTTCCCGATCGCCGACGTCGACGAACTGTCGTACAACTTCCTCGACGGGTTCAGCCAGCACCAGACCCATACCCAGGCGAGCGAAGAACTGCGCCTTACTTCGCCCGGCGACCAGAAGCTCGCCTATGTCCTCGGCGTCTTCTACTTCTGGCGTCACTCCAACGAAGCCGACAACCTGCCGGTCGGCCCGGACGCTTCGTTCCTGATCATGCCCGGCCAGCCGGGCAATACGGCCAACGCCGAGAGCGTCGACGACGTCTCGTACGCCGCTTTCGGACACGCGGACTATCACCTCACCGACAAGCTGACGATCTCCGGCGGCCTTCGCTACAGCGACGAGCCGCAGACCGGCAGCTACGTGCAGCGGTCAACGAACTTCGTCTTCCCCGATCTCGGGCCGGTGACGCAGAAGCGCAGCGATAGCGCTCTGACCTGGCAGGCGGCGATCGCCTACAAGTGGACGCCGGACGTGATGCTCTATGCGAACGCCGCAAGCGGCTTCAAGCCCGGGGGTTTCGACATGACCCGGCTGGGCAATCTCTCCGGGTTCCAGTTCCGGCCGGAGACCAACATCGACTACGAGGGTGGCGTGAAGGCGAGCCTGCTGGACCAGCGGCTCTCCATAGACGCCGACCTGTTCTGGACCAACTACACCAACTTCCAGGCGCTCTCCTTCGACGGCACCAACCTGATCACCCGGAACGCCGGCGCGTTCCTCAGCCGCGGCATCGAGGTGCAGATCGACGCCTATCCGACCAGGGGCCTGACGCTCTCCGCCAACGGCAGCTATCTCGACGCCCACTATACGTCCTTTCCGAACGGCCAGTGCCCGGTCGGCCAGAGCGGATCGTGCAACCTGTCAGGTTACAGGCTCTACGGTGCGCCGACCTGGACCTTCAACGCATCGGGGCAGTACATCCACCCCATCGCCGACGGGTGGGACGGTTTCGCTCGGTTCGATGTTTCCTACAAGAGCGGCATCTACGTGGCGGAGAACCTGGACCCCGGCACGTATCAGCCGCCCTATGCCGTTCTGAACACCCGGATCGGCGTCAACGACCACCACGGCCTGCAGGTTTCGCTGTTCGCCAACAACGTCACCGAAACCAAATACATGAACTACACCTTCCTCGCGCCGCTTTCGACGGGAGTCTATGTTGGTTATGTCGGCGCGCCGCGGGTCGTTGGGGTCGAGGTTCGCAAGGCTTTTTGAGGCGACGGCGGCGGGGCCGGAAGGTCCCCGCTTGTCTATCATTCATTATACTCTATTACTCTACCGCAAATAGGCGCTCGGCCGGGCGGCGATCCGCTGCGCGGTCGACGTCACCGGCCGATCAGAGGAATTTGCTTGAAGACCGAGGCAACGGAGGCGCCCCCCGGCGGCGCCACGCGCTACGACCGGGCGATCCGCGTGCCGAAGGCCGCCGAGCTGATCGCCGAGACCATTCGCCGCCGTGTGGTGCAGGGGGATCTGACGGTCGGCGACGCCTTGCCCTCGGAGGTCGAACTCATGGCCGAGTTCCACGTCTCGCGCGCCTCTCTGCGCGAGGCCTTCCGGATTCTGGAGGCGGAATCGCTTATCGAGGTGAAGCGCGGCGCCCATGGCGGGGCCCGCATCACCCTGCCGACCGATACCAGCGCCGCCAAGTCGGTGGGGATGCTGTTGCAGATCCGAGGGGCGACGCTGCGCGAGATGTTCGACGCCCGGCTGGTCATCGAGCCGCCGCTGGTCAGCCAGCTGGCGAGCGTCCGCACGGAAGAGCATCTGGCCGAGCTGAGGGCCCATCTGGATTTCGAGACCGCGCACCTCAGCGACTGGACCGTCTTTGCGCGCGCGGCGGCCGAGTTCCATCAGCTGCTCGCACGCATGGCCGGCAACGTCACCCTGGCCCTGGTCGTCAGCATGCTCGACGAACTCTATCTGCGTCACCTGACGCGGTTCGTCTCCCGCAACCGGCCCGACCAGCTGCAGCTCAACCAGTCAGCCCTGTCGATCCACCGTCAGCTCGTCGAAACCATCGCGGCGCGCGATGGGGCTTCGGCCGAAACCACCTGGCGCTATCACATGCAGCAATCGCGCAACGTCATCCTGGCTGAACTGGGCGAGAATACGCCGCTGGCGGTGTACTGATTCCCCGACCGCCATCCCGTCCTGTCGCGCCTGGCGACTAGAAGACGATCGTTCCGCCCCCGTCGATGATCAAGGTGATCCCGTTCACAAACGAGGCGGCGGGGCTGAGCAGGAAGGCGATGACCCGCGCCACCTCTTCCGGCTGTCCGATCCGTCCAAGCGGCGTGCGCTCGATCAGCATCTGCCCGTAGGCGGCCTGCGAGATATCCCCCACGCGCGGGGTCTCGATGACGCTCGGCGCGACGGCGTTGGCGCGATAGCGGCCGGCGGCCGAGACGGCCTGGAAGCGGGTGAGACCGGCGATGGCCGCCTTGCCGGCGCCATACCAGCCATTGCCAACGCCTCGGCCGGCGATCACCGCCGGCGGCGGGCCGCCGGAGAGGGTCCCCGCGACCGAGGCGACGTTCACCACCGCCGCGCCCTCGGGCGGAGACGTCCGAGCCCAGGCCGTGGTCATCATCCCCACGCTGCCGGCGGTCTTGGCCATGCCCTCCTCGAGGCTGAGCGCCGCGGAACTCGGCGGGCCGGCGTTGTTCGCCAGGTAGGCGATGGGGCCGAACTCCGCGAGCAGCGCGGGGAAGAGGTGCTCCGTGGCCTCGCCGTCCGCCGTATCGTGCAGGCGCGGAAAGAACCGCGGGCCGAGTTCGAGCGCCTCGAGACGCGCAGCGTCGATGTCCAGGCCGACGACGGTCAGGCCTTGGCCAAGCAGCACGCCGGCCAGCGCCTTGCCGATGCCGCTGGCGACGCCCGAAACGACCCCGACGGCGCCGTCGGGAAAGCCCAGAAAGTCCTGCGCGGGGCTCATGACAGCTCCTCGACGGGCGTGGCCGTGGGCTGATCGGCCGTCGTGACAAAGCCGGCCGCGCCGACGATAGCGCCGCCGGAAAGGCTGACGGGGCTGAGTTCGATCCGCTCCAGCTCCGGCAGTTCCAGCATCGCGTCCCCCAAAGCCATCGCCAGCCGCGCCAGCGCGGCCAGATTGTCAGGGCCGATGCCGCCGTTGCGCGGGCCAGACGCGGCCCCGAGCGCCAA
Organism: Caulobacteraceae bacterium; assembly: GCA_036272595.1. Classification (GTDB taxonomy): domain Bacteria; phylum Pseudomonadota; class Alphaproteobacteria; order Caulobacterales; family Caulobacteraceae; genus Poindextera. The sequence goes on along the minus strand of DATAYM010000091.1, from coordinate 67,053 downwards.
GGTCGCGGCCGCCTGCCCCAACGGCGCCTGCATGACGAAGGCCTGGTTGAAATCGCGGCCCTCGACGGTGACGGTGGCGCCGAACACCGGATCTCTTGCGACGCTCGCCCGGACCTCGTCCGCAGGGCGACCGGGCGGCTCGGCCGCCGCTGCGACCGGCGCACCGTAGAGGCCAAGCAGGCCGCGAGCCTTCTCGTCAGGCAAGGCGCCCGCGCGCGCGGCGGCAAGCAGCGCCCGCGCCGTCGTCCGGCGGGCGGGATCGAGCGAGCGAAAACGCCGCGTGCTCGGCGTGCGCAGCGAGAACTCCGCCAGCGCCGAAAGGGCGCGCGCGGCGCGGCGAGGGTCGGTGTAGGCCGGCACCCCGGCGTCGAGCAGGTTGGTGGGCGGCAAGGTGGAGACGAAGGCCATCGGCTTGTCGGTCGACCCGTGCGCGCGGATGTACATTTCCGGCTGGGTCGGGTTCCCGATGATGACGGGTGCGATCATGTCCACCGCCGCGCTGGCCGAGACTCCCGACAGCACCCCGTCGAGCACCCCTGGCGTCGCCAGGGCCTGAGCGGTGACGTCGACCGGGTTGGCCAGCGACCCCATGAACGGCTGCGGCATCAGTTGCAGCAGGGCGGCCTGCTCGTCCGGCGGCAGGTGCGGCGCCTCAAGGCCTTCCAGGACGCAGGCGTCGGTCAGGATCACGCCCGCGCCGCCGGAGCCGGTGACGATGCCGACCCGCCGGCCCCGCGCGCGGCGGCCACCCTGGAAGATGACTCCAAGGTCGAGCATCTCCTCCAGGCTGCCGACGGAGAAGACGCCGTACTGCCGGCACACGGCGTCGAAGGTCGCCGCCGACCCGACCACCGAAGCGGTGTGGGCGAACGCCGCCGCCGCCGCCGCATCCGAGCGCCCCGCCTTCAGCACCACGAACGGCTTGTCGAGCTCGGCGGCGCGCAGGGCGGTCTCGACGAACGCCTCCGGGTCGCGCAGCCCCTCGAACGCGCCCAGCAGCACCCGCACCTCGTCGAGTTCGACCAGTGTCCGCAGCGTCGCCGCGACGCCGACGTCGACCTCGTTGCCGGTGCTGACGAACCAGCCGAGATCCAGGCCGGCGGTCAAGGCCTTGCGCACCATGTAGCCGCCAAGGCCGCCACTCTGCGAGACCAGCGCCACCGGGCCGCCGCGCGGCAACGGATCGGTGGGATCGAGCACGAAATTGGCCATCACGCCGTCGGCCAGGTTCATGAAGCCGATGCAATTTGGCCCGATCGCCCGCAAGCCGCTGCCGGCGATCAGCCGGGCGACGCCAGCCTGCAGGTCGATTCCGGGCCCGCCGACCTCGGCGAAGCCGGAGGTGATGATCACCGCGCCGCCGACGCCGCGGGCGGCGCACGCTTCCAGCACCTCCGGGACGGCCCGAGCCGGCACGACGACGACGGCGAGATCCACATCGGCCGGGAGATCGGCGATGTCGGCGCAGGCCTCCAGCCCCTGCACCTGGGCTTCACGCGGATTGACGGGATAGACCGGACCGCGGAAAGCCCGCGCGACGTTGGCCGTGACATAGCCGCCGATGCTGGGCATGCGATTGGAGGCGCCGACGACGGCGATCGAGCGCGGGCGCAGGAGCCGCTGCAGTCCGGACATCCCGGCGCCATGTTCGGCGGTGGCCAGCATGCTCAGCGCCCCACGAAAGTAGCCGGCCGCTTGGCCATGAAGGCGCTGACCGCCTCGCGATGGTCTTCGCTGACGAAGGTCGCGCCTTCCAGCAGCAGCCCGGTATCGAGAACCAGGTTGATCCGATCACGGATGATCCTGTTCAGGGTCTCCTTGGTGCCGCGCACGGCGAGCGGCGCCAACTGCGCCAGCCGGCCCGCGAGCGCCTGCGCCTCCGCGTCGAGTTCGGCGGCCGGCACGGCCTTCAGCGCCAGGCCGAGACGCGCCGCCTCGACGCCGGAGATGCGCTCGCCGGTCAGGAGGCTCCACTTGACCGCGCCGAGCGGAGCGAGCAGCGGCCAGAGCACCGCGCCGCCGTCGCCGGCGACCAGGCCGATATTGACGTGGGTGTCGGCGATCTGGGCGTCCTCCGCCATCACCACGACATCGCAGAGCAGGGCGATGGTCGCGCCGAGGCCCATGGCGAACCCGTGGACGGCGCAGACGATCGGCTGCGGCACGGCGAGCAGCATGTCGAGCATCCGCGCCGCGTCCAGCGTTGAGCGCACCGTCAGCGCGGGGCTCGGCCCCGGGCCGTCGCCGGCGCCCTCCATGGTGTTGACGTCGCCGCCGGCGCAGAAGGCCTTGCCTTCGCCGCGCAGGACGATGACGCGCACCTCGTCGTCCGCGGCCGCCAGCGCCAGGATCTGGCGCAGGCTCTCGTGAACCTCGGCGTTGATGGCGTTGCGCTGGGCCGGCCGGTTGAGAGACACGGTCAGCACATGCCCCTCCTTGCTGGCCAGCACGCTGGCGAAGGTGTCGTACGATGTCATCCTCAGGGTCGCCTTCTTCTCAGCTTTCGGCCGGCCAGCGCGCGTCGACGAGGGCGCGGGCGTGGCCCCGGATTCCACGCATTTCGAGGCGCAAGGCCTGCAGCCGCATGGTGTAGAGGTGCAGGTCGTATTCGGTGGTGAAGCCGATCGCGCCGGTGAGCTGATGCAGCTCGTAGAAGATCCGGTGCGCCGCCTCGCAGGCGGTGATCGCGGCGCTGGCGGCGAGGTCCGGCGGGGCGCCTTGGAAGGCCGCTTCCCGCGCCGCCCACTGCGCGGCGTCGGCCAGCACGTGGCACTCGACCAGGCGGTGCTGGATCGCCTGGTAGCTGGCGATCGGGCGGTCGAACTGGACGCGGTCCTGCAGGTAGCGGATGGTCAGGTCCACCGCCGCCCGCGCCGCGCCGGCGATCTCCGCGGCGAGGGCCACCCGCCACCAGCGCTTCACCACGGCCCCGGCGCCCGGCGCCAGGGGCGAGCCGCGCACGCCTGAAACCGTGGCCATCGGATAGCCGAACTTGGTGCGCGCCGGGATCGCCTCGAAGGCGCCGCGGCCGGCGACGCGCGCCTCGTCCCCATCCACCAGGATCAGGATGTCGGCTTCGGCGGCGAAACGCACCGCGCGCAGCTCCGCGGCGTCGGCGACGGCGACCAGCGCCGGCGGCTTGTCGTCCATCACCGCGGGCGCAACCAGCAGGCGCTGGGCCACCGGGGCGAGCGCCGCGGCCTTGGCGGCCCACTCGGTGACCAGGGCGGCGACCAGCGGCCCGGCCTCCGGCTCGTGGAACAGGTCGAGGAAACCCGCCTCCTCGAGTTCGATCATCAGGCGAGCGTCGAAGTCGTCCGTCTTGCGCAGTTCGCGGGCGCGGCCCGGCCCTGCCCGCTGCTCAAGCAGCTTGAGACAGGCGTCCTCGATCACGCGCTGGGTTTCATTCAGTTGCATGTCCATCGGATCACCTCCCGGCCGCCGCCGCGCCGATCACTTCGCGGGCGATCAGATTGAGTTGCATTTCGAGCGTGCCGGTCGCGGTTCCCGACGCCAGCGCGTGGCCGAACTGGGTGGCGCTCCAGCTGCCCTTGAGCAGCCCTCCCGCCCCTTCCACCTGGATCGTCGCCTCATAGACCGCGCGCTCGGCGCGGATGGTGGCGACGCGGTAGACATAGGCGGTGAGGTCGGGCGCCAGCTGCCTGGCGCGCTCGTCCACCACCCGGTAGATCAGCACGCGCGCGGCGTCGCAGGCCGCCTGCGCCTTGGCGATCGCTTCGCAGACCATCGGGTCTTCGAGCAGGCCCGCTTGCCTGGCCGCCTGCGCCACCCGATCGAGCGTCGTCGCCGCGCGGCGGAAGCGGGCGACGCCCACCCGCTCGTTGACCAAGAGCTTGCGGATGATCGGCCAGCCGCCGTTCTCGGGACCAAGTCTCCAGCTCTCCGGCGCGCGCACCTCGTTGAAGACGCACTGGTTGAACGCGCCTTTCGGGAAGACCGAGGGGATCTCGCTGATCGTCAGGCCGGGCGCGTCGGTGGGCACCAGGAAGATGGAGATGCCGTGGTGCTTGCGCGCGTCCGGGTCGGTCCTGGCCAGCAGGAAGCAGAAGTCGGCCGTGTCGGCGTAGGAGGTCCAGATCTTCTCGCCGGTGATCACATAGGCCTCGCCGTCCCAGACCGCCTTGGTCCTGAGGTTGGCCAGGTCCGAACCGGCGCCGGGCTCGGAGAATCCCTGGCACCAGACAACGTCGCCGCTGCTGATGCGCTGCAGGTGATAGGCCTTCTGCTCTTCCGTCCCGGCCATGATCAGCGCCGGGCCGACCCAGTTCACGCACATGTACTGCGCGGTCCTGGGCTCGCCGTGGGCGACCATCTCTTCGCTGAGGATCAGCTGCTGCCAAGCCGATTGCTCAAGCCCGCCGTATTCGCGGGGCCAGGCGGGCGTCAGCCAGCGTCGCTCGGCGAGCTTGGCGGCGAAATCCTTGGAGAAACGCTTCTGCTCCGGCGGTTCCAGGGCGAAGGCGTCGAAATCCTCGGGCAGCTCCGCCTCCAGAAAGGCGGTCAGATCACGGCGGAAGGCGGCGTCTTCCGGGCTCCAGTCAAAGTCCATGGTGTTTTTCCTCCCCTCCCCGACCCTATCTCGGCATTCCGAGCACTTGCTGGGCGAGGATGTTCTTCTGGATTTGCGAGGTGCCGCCGAAAATGCTGATCGTCCGCGATCGCAGATAACTGGCGAAGGCGCCGTCCTCGGGGTCGGTGAAGGCGGCCGCGCCGGCGATGTCCAATTCCAGCGTCCGCAAGGCCTGTTCGGCCTGGGTGAGCAGCAGCCGCGCCACCGAGCCCTCGGGGCCGGGCGGCCTGCCGGCGCTACGCTGGGAGAGCTGCTCCACCACATTCAATCGAAGCGCCTCGCCCAGCACATAGACGCGGGAGATCGCCTTGCGCGTTTCGGCGTCCCGCGCCAGCCCGCGCTCGACGGCCATGGCTTCAAGGCGCCGCAGCGCCGTCTGGAAGGTGGCGATCAGGCCGATGTCGGCCGGGCCGCGCTCGTAGGCCAGCACGGTCATGGCGATCCGCCACCCGGCGCCCTCATCCCCGATCCGCTGGTCGGCCGGCACCTCGACGTCGTCGAAGAACATCTCGCAGGTTTCCGGCTGGCCGTCGGAAATGCGGATCGGGCGGATGGTGACGCCCGGAACGGTGACCGGTGTCAGCAGGCAGCTGATGCCGCGGTGCTTGGCGGCTTCACGGTCGGTCCTGACCAGCAGCACGCACCAGTCGGCGTGCTGGGCGCCGCTGGTCCAGAGCTTCTGCCCGTTGACCACGTAGCGGTCGCCCTTCAGCTCGGCGAAGGTGCGCAGCGAGGCGAGGTCGGAGCCGGCGTTCGGCTCTGAGAAGCCCTGGCACCACTGGATGTCGCCGCGCAGCATCGGCGGCAGGAACCGCTGTTTCTGCGCCTCGGTCCCGTAGGTGAACAGCGCCCGGCCGAGATAGTTGTGGAACGAGATCCGCGGCGTGTCGGCCTTGCCCAACTCATCGTTGAGGATCGCCTCGTAGGTGGGACCAAGGCCCCGGCCGCCGTATTCCACCGGCCAGGTGACGCCGACGAAGCCCCCGTCGTAAAGCGTGCGCTGCCAGCGGCGGAGGAGCGGGCCCATCTCCGCGTCGGTCTTCGCCTCGGCGCGCCAATTCTTCGGCGCGTTGCCGGCCAGCCAGTCGCGAACCTTCAGGCGGAACTCCGTTTCGGCCGCTGTCTCGAAATAGTCCATCAGGCCCGTCCCATCCGCGCGGCGGCGATCTCGAGCAACTGGTGGTGCTCGTCGCCGAACAGCTTGCGGTCGAACATGGCGCGCCGGGCGCGCAGATGGCCCTCGTGGTCCCAGACCTGGCCGATTCCGCCATAGGCCTGCATCAAGGTCTCGCTGACCTTCTGCGCCACCGGACCGCAATAGCCCTTGGCGGTGCGGGCGGCCATCAGGGCCTCTTCCGGCGCCAGCGCGTCGATGCTCCAGGCGGCGTAGTTGACCAGGCTGGCCGCCGCTTGCGTGTCCACCAGCATCTCGGCGCACATGTGCTGCACGGCCTGGAAGGACCCGATCGGGGCGCCGTACTGGATGCGCGTCTTGGAATAATCGACCAGCCGCGTCAGGCCCGCGCTCAGCACGCCGACGATGTCCGCGCAGACCAGGGTCAGCGCCAGGGCTGTCCAGCGCTGGAGATCGGCGGGCGTCATCGGCCGCCCGACCGGCTCGGCCGCCGCGCCCGGGGCCGGGAGCATTCCGACCCGGCGGGTCAGGTCGACGCCGTCCCGCGCCGCGCCGGGATCGAGACCGACGCGCATGAGCTGCGAGCCGCTGATCGCCAATCCGTAGGCGACCCCCTCCGCATCGAGGCAGAAGGCGCCGCTCAGGCCATCGGCCGGGCCCTCGAGTCGGGCGCCGAGGAGCAGGCTGTAGCGAACGCGGCCCTCGGCGATATCGGCGAGGCATTCGGCCGGGGCCTCGGCCAGCGCCAGCAGTTCACAGGCGAGGGCGACGCCGATGAACGGGCTCGGCGACAGCGCCTCGCCCAGGCTCTGGGCGACCAGCATCAGTTCGACGCCGGAAGTCATCGGCGCGCCCTGGTCGTCACGCAGGCGCATGCCGAGGAGACCGGCCTTGGCCAGTTCGCTCCAGGCCGCGTCGCGGTCGATCCGGGCCAGGTCCGCGGGCGTCGTGACGGCCGCCGATGCGGCGATCCGCATCGCCGTGCCCTTCAGCATCTCCTGTTCTTCGTTGAGAACCGCGCGCACCGATCCCGCTCCATTGGAATAATTATTATCCTATATCCAAGGCGAAGCCGGAGTCACGCGGAAACTTCGGCGCGGGTTTTGCTCCGCCCCGCCCGGCGATGACGTTTGCCCCGCGTCAATTAGTATAATATTTGTCAGGAGCGGCTCGGCCGCCAAAACAAGGGGGGCGGGGTGCGCGAGATTCGGAGCGTCTGGAGCGGCTGGTACGCGGTCGTGGTGCTTGGCGGGCTTTATGTCGTCGCCGGTGTCGACCGGCTGATCCTGAACCTCATGGTCGAGCCGCTACGCCACGACCTGCACATCAACGACACCCAGATCAGCCTTTTGATGGGCGCGGCCTTCGCGGTGTTCTATTCGGTCGTCGGCTTGCCGCTCGGACGGGTCGCCGACATCGGCAACCGCAAGTGGCTGGTGGTTTCGGCCGCCGTGGTCTGGGGCGCCTGCACGCTTGGATCGGGCCTGGCGGGGACCTTCTGGCTGCTTTGCTCGCTGCGGATCGGCGTTGCGATCGGCGAGGCGGCGCTGACGCCGGCCAGCCTGTCGCTGATCTGCGACCTCTTCCCACCCGAGCGCCGGGCTCACGCCAGCAGCGTCTACATGGCGTTCGGCGCGGCCGGCGCCACGGGAGCCTACATCCTCGGCGGCATGGCGGTTAACGCAGCCGCCGGCCTGCCGCGCATCGTCCTGCCGCTGACCGGGCTCGTCCGGCCATGGCAGGCGGTCTTCCTCGCGGTTGGCGCGCCGGCCCTGCTGCTCGCCGCCTTGGTGGCGCTGACCGTTAAGGAGCCCCAGCGAGATGCAGCGCCGGCCTCTCCGGGCCTGACCTTCGCCTGGATCCGCAAGCCCTACGCGCCGGTCTTCCTGATGTTCGTCGCCGCCGCGATCGGCCAGGTCATCGTGTATGGCCTCGGCGGCTGGGCGCCGACCTACCTCGTGCGCCGCTTCCACTGGGCCGCCGGCGACGCCGGAATCTCCATCGGCCTGATCAGCATGGTGATGGGCGTCTCCGGCATGCTGCTGGCGCCGCGCATCGCCGAGGCCTGGAGCGCGCGGGGCCGGCCCGACGCGCCGAACCTGGTGCTGGCGGGCGGGCTGATGCTCGGCTTTCCGCTTGTGGTGGCCGCCGCCCTGGCGCCCAGCGCCGTCGGCTTCCTCGCCTTCTTCGGCGCCGGCATGATCTTCATCATGGGCACGGGGGTGATGCCGTTCATTTGCGTGCAGTGGGCCGTGCCCTCGCGGCTGCGCGGCGAAATGCTGGCCGCCGGCCTGCTCGGGAACGCCCTGACCGGCATCGCCCTCGGCCCGACGGCTGTCGTGCTGGCGGCCCGGCTGCTGCCCGGCGACCAGGCCAGCCACCTCGGCGGCGGCATCGCCGTCGTGGCGGCGGTCTGCGGACCGCTGGCGGCCGCCTGCGTCCTGGCGCTGCGCAAGCCGATGGCCCGGCTGATCGCCGCGAAGGGCGATGAGGCGGCGCTGAGCCCGGCTCAGCCGCCCGCCGCGTCCCTGGCGGCCGGCGCGCTCTGATCCCGGGCGCCGCCTCGGCGGCTCAGAACACCAGGCCGACCTGCACGTTCCGCTCCCCGGTGTAGCGCTCGCGGCCGTGGGCGGTGAAGATGTTGTCGAGCAGCATGAAATCGCCGTGCTCGTAGGTGAGGTTCACCGCCAGGGCGTCGAGGATGGGATAGAGCGGCGTCACCAGCGCCTCCGGGATGTCGCCGCCGTCGCCGTAGAGGATCTCGATCGGCCGCGGCCGCCCGCCCGGGAAGGCTTCCGCCAGCATGGGGAAATTGCCCTCCAGGCGCGCCTCGTTGAAATGCATGCCCTGCACCTGCGCGAACCAGACCTCCTCGCCGGTGACCGGATGCCGCACGAAACCGGGGGACCGGTAGCGCATGGACAGCGAGCCGTCGTCTTCCCAGACCGCCTCGCAGCCGACGGCCGCGCAGGCCGCTTCGGCCTGCTCCCGGGTGGTCACCTGCAGCACGTCGGTCCACTCGCGCCGGAAGAGCGCCTTGATCGGATCGGCTTCCGGACCTGGCGCGCGGTAGTTGCGGCGGTAGAGCACGCCGCGCTCGCGGACGGAGGCCATCAAGGCGTCGGGGATCTGCCGCTGGAAGCGGCGGATGTCGCCGATGGTGGTGCAGCCGCCGCTCGCCGCCGGAACCAGGCAATAGAACACGACCATCCTCGGATAGTTGGGCAGATAGCCCATCTCCTGGTGGAGGATGATCTTCTGGTCGGCCGGGACGCGCGAGGCCTCGAACACCTTGCCGGCGATGTTCTTGCGCGGCGTCAGGCCGCCGGCGTAGCCGTGCGGGTCGGTGTCGTAGCATTCGATCATGGCGTTGAACGACGCCGTGTCGGGGATGGCGAAGCCGCGCAGCACCACCCCGCCGCTCGTCGGCAGCAGCGCCTCGAGCGCCGTGTGATGCTCGGCGTACCAGGCCTGCACCGCCGTCGGGTCGGAGGCCAGGGGCGAGCCGGCGACGGGCTCGAGGATCAGCGGCAGCCCGTGAGCGTCGAAGGCCCGGTGGCTGACCCCCGGCGGAAGCTCGAAGCCCTCGGCGGCGCGTCCCACGTTCAGCTCCATGGCATCCTCCCAATGCGCTCACACGCGCTTGATGCCATTTATTACACTATATACAACGGGCGCCAACCGCCCATAGGATGCTGGACGCGACACGGGGAGCGAACCGATGCCCGACAAGCTCATGCAGGATCCGCGGGTCGATCCCCGCATAAAGGCCATCTTCGGCCACTTCCCCACCCCACCGAGCGCCGGCGATGCGGCGAGCCGCGAACAGCTGCTGGAAGAGCAGCAGTCTGAGGCCGCGCGCGACGGGATCGCCCAGATGGCGGCCATCTTCGGCCCCGTCGACAACGAGGAGACGGCGCCCTCCAAAGGCCTGGCCATCAGCACGCTCGAGTTCACCTCCCGGCCGGACGGCAACCGCATCAAGGTGCTGTTCACCCGGCCCGACAACGCTGAGACCCTGGCCTGCGTCGCCTATCTGCATGGCGGCGGGATGACGTCCCTCTCGGCGTTCGACGGCCAGTACCGGGCCTGGGCCCGGATGCTGGCGGCCGAGGGCGTGGCGGTGGCGATGATCGATTTCCGCAACGCCCTGCAGGCCTCGTCGGCGCCGGAGGTGGCGCCGTTCCCGGCGGGCCTCAACGACTGTGTGTCCGGAGTCAAATGGCTGCACGCCAACGCGGCGTCACTGGGCGTCGATGCGGCGCGGATCGTCGTCGCCGGCGAGAGCGGCGGCGGCAATCTGACCCTGGCCGCCGGGCTCAAGCTGAAGCGGGAAGGCCAGCTTCACCTGATCAAGGGCCTCTACGCGCTTTGCCCCTATATCGCCGGTCTCTGGCCGCAGGCGCAGTATCCGTCTTCGCAGGAGAACTTCGGCCTCTTCGCCGACCTGCACAACAATCGCGCCGCCATGGCCTATGGCATCGAGGCATTCAACGACAAGAACCCGCTGGCCTGGCCGGCCTTCGCCTCCGACGAGGATCTGAAGGGCTTCCCACCCACCGTGATCAGCGTCAACGAGTGCGATCCCCTGCGCGACGAGGGCGTCGCCTTCTACCGCCGCCTGCTTGCCGCCGGCGCGTCCGCCCGGTGCCGGCAGGTGATGGGCACGCTGCACGCCACCGAGATCTTCGCCCTCGCCTGCCCGGAGATCAGTCGCGACACCGCCAGCCACCTCGCCCGGTTCGCGGCGCTGTAGGAGCGAGCCGGACTCGCGCTTGCAATATAGCGTCGTATCGATAGTATTATTACACTATTTAAGGAGGAAGCCGTGTCCGGGGAGATCAGCGAAGCGGAGGCCGGGCTGCGCCGCGACCTGGCGGCCTGCTACCGGCTGGTGGCGCTGATGGGCTGGGACGACCTGCTCTACACCCACCTTTCGGTGCGCATTCCCGGCCCTGAGCACCATTTCCTGCTCAACCCCTTCGGCCTGCTGTTCGAGGAGGTGACGGCCTCGTCGTTGGTGAAGGTGGACCTGGCCGGCGAGATCGTCGCCCCCTCCCCCTACCTGATCAACACGGCCGGGTTCACCATCCATTCGGCGGTCCACGCCGCGCGCGAGGACGCCCACTGCGTCATCCACCTGCACACGGTGGCCAACACCGGCGTCTCCTGCCAGCAGGAGGGCCTCTTGCCGCTCCACCAGGAGGCGATGCTGATCTGCGACCAGCTCGCCTACCACGACTATGAAGGCGTCGCCTTCGACCACGACGAGCGCCCGCGGCTGGTGGCCGATCTCGGCTCGCTGAGCTTCATGCTGCTGCGCAACCATGGCGCTCTGACCTGCGGGCCCAGCATCGCCACGGCTTTCCAGCGCATGTACCGGCTGGAGCGCGCCTGCGAAATGCAGATCGCGGCGCTGGCGGGGGGCCGGCCGCTGACCGTGCCGAACCAAGCCGTGCGCCAGGTGACGCGCGAGCAAGGCGCGGCCGATCCGCAACCGGTGGCGGACCAGTATCTCTGGCCCGCCATGCTGCGGAAACTCGAACGGATGAATTCGGACCACTGGCGATGACGGCGCCCTCGCCCGCCTCCCGCGCGAGCCGCGGCGCATGAAGCGATACCGGATCGCGGTGATCCCCGGGGACGGCATCGGTCGCGAGGTGATGGCCGAGGGGTTGGACGCGCTCTCGGCCGCCGCCAGTCAGTTCGGATTCGAGGTGGAGGCGCGGCCGTTCGACTGGAGCTGCGAAACCTACAAGGCCACCGGCGCGATGATGCCGTCCGACGGCCTGGCGCGGCTGGCCGACCACGACGCCATATTCCTGGGCGCAGTGGGGTTTCCGGGGGTGCCGGACCACGTCTCGCTGTGGGGCCTGCTCATCCCGATCCGGCGCAGTTTCGATCAATACGTCAACCTGCGCCCGGTGCGCCTGCTGCCGGGCGTCCGCTCGCCCCTGGCCGGGGTCGCGTTGGGCGACATCGATTTCTGGATCGTGCGCGAGAACAGCGAAGGCGAATATTCCCAGATCGGCGGACTGCAGTTCGAGGGCGGCCCGCGTGAAATGATGCTGCAGACGGCGGTCTTCACCCGCCACGGCTGCGAGCGGGTGATGACCTACGCCTTCGAGCTGGCCCGCCGCCGCGGCAAGAGCCGTGTCGCCTCGGCCACCAAGTCGAACGGCCTCTACCACTCGATGCCCTACTGGGACGAACGCTTCGCCGAGATCGCCGCTCGCTATCCGGACATCGCCACCGAGCAGCACCACATCGACATACTGGCGGCGCGCTTCGCCCTGCAGCCTCAGCGCTTCGAAGTGGTAGTGGCCAGCAACCTGTTCGGCGACATCCTCTCCGACCTCGGGTCCGGCCTGACCGGGACCATCGCGGTGGCGCCGTCGGCCAACATCAATCCGGAGCGGCGCCATCCCTCGATGTTCGAGCCGGTGCACGGCTCCGCGCCCGACATCGCCGGCCAGGGCGTCGCCAATCCGATCGGACAGATCTGGTCGGCGGCGATGATGCTGGAGCATCTCGGCGAGCCGGAGGCGGGCGCGGCCATCCTGTCGGCCATCGAAGCGACCTTGACCACGCCGGGGGCGCCGTTGACGCCGGACATGGGCGGCGCGGCGAGCACCCGCGAACTCGGCGCCGCCATCACCCAGCGAATCCTGAAGGGAGAGAGCTAGATGCACGCCGTGGTTCGACGCGCCTCAAGCCTGGTCTGCACCGAGATCGAGGACCCGGTCCCGGGACCCGGCCAGGCGCTGCTGCGCACCCTCGCCTGCGGCATCTGCGGCTCCGACCTGCATGTCCATCTCTACGCCGATCGCCATGCGGAGCTCGCCGCCAAGGCCGGCCGGACCTCGGCGATCGCGCCCGGCAAGGACATCGTCTTCGGACACGAGTTCTGTGGCGAGGTGCTGGCCTACGGCGGCGGCGGTCGCGGACCCTTCGAACCGGGAACCCGGGTGGTCGCGCTGCCCTACGCGACCGGTCCCGCCGGACGCGAGACGGTCGGTTTCTCGCCTCGCTTTCCAGGCGGCTACGGGGAAAGGCTCTGTGTCGACGCCTCGATGCTGATGGCGGTCCCGGACCATCTCGACGATCGCCAGGCGGCCTTGGTCGAGCCCTTCGCCGTCGGCGCCCACGCGGTGGCGCAGGCCGATATCGACGCCGATAGCGTGGCCATGGTGATCGGTTGCGGGCCGGTGGGCCTGGCCGTCATCGCGGCGCTGAAGGCGCGCGGCCTTGGCCCGATCGTCGCGGCCGACTTCTCCCCCGCGCGCCGGCGCGCCGCCGAGCGGCTGGGCGCCGACGTCGTCGTCGATCCGTCCATGGAGTCGCCGCATGCGCACTGGACGGCGATGGGGGCGTGGATTCCGATCGTCGAGCGCGAGGCGGCGGCCGAGATCGGCCGCAAGCTGCGCAAGCCGGTGGTGTTCGAGTGCGTCGGGGCGCCCGGCGTGCTGCACGGGGTGATCGAGGCGGTCGCGCCGGGCGCGCAGATCGTCGTGGTCGGCGTCTGCATGGAGCAGGACCGGTTCGAGCCGATGACCGCGATCAACAAGCGCCTGCTCCTGCGCTTCGTCGCCGCCTATGGCGTCCGCGAGTTCGCGATGACGCTGAAGGACATCGCCGAAGGACGCATCGACGTGGACGCGATGGGCTCGACGGTGGTCGGCCGCGGCGGAGTCGCGGATGCGTTCGAGGCCCTGCGGCGCCCGGACTCCGAGATAAAGGTGGTCATCGAGTCCGGCCGGCCCTGATCGTCGCCGCCGACGGGCGGCTAGGCCGGCTCCAGCCGCCGCTCGGCGGCGGTGCGCAGCGCATCGAGGGCCCGGTCCACCACCTCCAGGCCCGCATCGCGAGCGGTGGACTCCACCGTCAGGATGCGCCGCCAGGCCCGCGCGCCCGGCGCGCCGTGGAACAGGCCGAGCATGGGCTTGATCAGGGTGTGCAGGCTGGTCCCGCGCGCCCGTTCGCGGGCGATGTGGCCACGGTAGCGGGCCACGGCCTCGAAGCCGTCCACCTCCGGCGCGGCGGGATCGAACAGCCGCCGGTCGACCAGGCCGAGCAGGCCCGGCTCATGGTAGGCGGCGCGGCCCAGCATGACGCCGTCGACATGGGCCAGATGCGCCTGCGCCTCGTCCAGCGAGCCAACACCGCCATTGAGGACGACGGTCAGGTCCGGCCGCTCGGCCTTCAGCCGGTAGACCAGGCCGTAGTCGAGCGGCGGGACGTCGCGGTTCTGCTTCGGCGACAGGCCCTGCAGCCAGGCCTTGCGCGCATGCACGATAAAGGTGGTCACCCCGGCGGCGGCGCAAAGTTCGACCAGGCGGAACAGGCCCGCCTCGGGGTCCTGGTCGTCGACCCCCAGCCGGCACTTGACCGTCGCCGGCACGCAGACGGCGGCCAGGACCTCGGCCATGCACGCGGCCACCAGCTCCGGCTCGCGCATCAGGCAGGCGCCGAAGCGGCCGCTCTGCACCCGGTCCGACGGGCAGCCGACGTTCAGGTTGATCTCGTCATAGCCGAACCCCGCGCCGATCCGCGCCGCCTCCGCCACCTGCGCCGGATCGGCGCCGCCGAGCTGCAGCGCCACCGGCCCGTCCGCCGGATCACCGGCCAGCAGCCTGGCCCGGTCGCCATGGATCACCGCCTGGGCGGTCAGCATCTCGGTATAGAGCCGCGCATGCGCCGACAGCGACCGATGCAGCCGCCGGCAATGCCGGTCGGTCCAGTCCATCATCGGGGCCACGGACAATCTATGTGCTTGAAACTCAGTCACTTTTCCAGCTGTCTCGAACGCGGCGCGACTTTGCGACGTTCCACGATGAATCGCCACTTTCACCAGGCTCCTGGCGCGTCCAGCAACGCTGCCGTCAGTTCGGCGGCCATGCCTGTACACTAGGCCGGCGAGGCGATCCAGTTCATGCCGGTTCCTGGGGCGATGCGATAACCCGCTGTCTTCAGTATATCGGCGCAGGCGACATAGGTATCGTCGTCAGCCTCGAAATATATGATGGGGCGGCATTCTTCGAGGATTCTGCGGCCGCCCTGGAGGACGCCGACTTCGGCGCCCTCGACATCGATCTTCACAAAGCTGGGTGCGGAAAACCGGGTGAGCAGATCATCAAGCGTGACGATGGGCACCGTCAGCCGCCCGCGTGATCCGCCGGCCTGACTTCGGCCGCCGGCGGTGCTCAGGTGGTTGGAGGCGCGTCCGCGTTGAGCAATCGAAAACCCGGCCAGGCCCGGGGAGCCTGAGATGGCCGCCGCCACCACGTCAACGTCGCGCCCGCCGAGCGCCGCCGAGTCGATCAGAAGGTTGCAGAGGAACGGGTCGGCTTCCACGGCGACGATCTGCCTGGCGCCGATGCACGAGAACGCGAAGACGCCGCAGTTCGCACCGATATCCCAGACGCAGGACTCCGGCGTGACCCATTCGGCGGCGAGCTGGATTAGATCGACATCGAAGGTCCGCCGCAAGTATTTGAGCTGGCTGTCGGGCGAGACGTAAATCTCCACGCCGTTCGGCAGCCGCCGCTTGATCCGACGGTTCCGAACCAGCCTCTCGACGATCCCGCGCAGCATGCTCACCAACCCGCGGCGTCGGCCAGGATGAGAAAATCCCCGATCGCCGGCTTGACGTCGAGGACCGGCCGATAGGGGCCGGCGGCGACCCTGGCCTCGAGATGGGCGACCGTCAGCAGGCCGAGTTCGACGGCGTTCTCCGCGAGCATGCCGCCCGCCGAGGCAGGGGACAGGGTTTCGCAAACCCGCATCAGGCGCATCCGATCGCCGACCCGCACGCCGGCGGCGCGTCCGGCGCCCAACCACAGCTGCGAGCCCAGGACCCTGACCACCTGGGCCCGCCATGGGCGGCCGGCGACGGCCAGGCCAAGCCGGTCGACCAGCTCGCCGTCGGCCGCATCCAGCCTCTCCATCGTCTCGCCGCTGCGGACGTCGATCAGGCGCAACTGGATGCCGCTCCAGGCGGTCCGGCTCCCGGCTCCGGGCCCGCCGATCTCGGCGGTCAGCAGGTATTCGGCCGGCAGAAGCGCATGGCCGGACGGCGCTGGCTGGGCTTGCGGCGGCGAGGCGAGCTTCGGCCAGGTCACGACCGCGAAATGACCGCTGGCGCTCAGGGCGTCCGCGAGCCGGCGACGAATCCTGGCGCCGGCGGCGGCGGACAAGGCCCCGGCCATGGGTCCGACGGCGATGCTCCGCCGCGGCGCGAGCGGCGCACGGCGGCGCACCGGTCCGGCGGCGAGCGCATGCAGGGCGTGGTTGGCCGCGGGCGCCGCCACCAGGCTGGAGGCCAGCGCCGCCGCCCCCCCGCCCGCGAGCGCACGACGGCGATCGATTGAAGCAAGTCCATGCATGGAGTGGCCCTTAGCCAGACGCCCCACTGCGGAACGATCAAGGGGGCTGCTTCGTTTCGCGCCGGGGGCGACGGCTTCGATCTTTCGGGTGCTCCTTGGATTACGACAGCGTATCGGCGGCCGCACGATCGGCGATCGGCCCCGACGTGCAGCTGGTTCGCACCGCCGGGTTCGCGCGGCCGGGCGACGGCGGCGATGGGAGCTATCAGCGAACCGACTCCCCCCCGCCGCACGCCGGCGCCTGGTTCCGGTCCGCCGACGGGGCCTGCTGGCGCTACGCGCCCGATGCGCGCGGCGTCAACGCCAGGGCCTTCGGCGCCCGGGGCGACGCCGTCGCGGACCCGAAGACCTTTCGGCTGGTCAGCGGAACCGACGACAGCCCCGCCATCCAGAACGCCATCGACTTCGCCATCTATGGCGCGCGGCGGCCGGTCTACCTGCCGGCCGGCGTCTATCGCATCGACGAGGTGCTGCACCTTGGCTACGGCGCGGGATCTTTCGAGAGCGTGACGCTGGAGGGCGACGGCCCCAACTATCGCGGACAGATGGGCGGCTCGCTGCTCCTGGCCAGCTTCTCCGACCGTCCGGCCCTGGCCGTCCAGGGCGCGCGCATGAGCCGTATCCGCGACCTCGGACTGATGGGCTGCAACGCCGGCTGGATCCTGGACCGGGGCCTGATGGGCCGGACGCCCGCCGCCGACGACACGATCCTCGCCAACTGGCTCGCCGCCGACCTGCATCCCAATGCCGACAGCCGCTACGCCCCCTACGCCGCCATCGCCATCGACCCCTATTCCGGCGCCAAGCCCAGTCAGGCCTATCCCGAGGTGCGCTATCCGGCCTTCCTTGGACCGGTGAGCCAGTACGACAAGGCGTTCTCCTCCGACGTGCTGATCGAGAACTGTTACATCGGCGGCTTCGTCGTCGCGCTGGCGATCCACCCCAGCGATGCGTCGGGCAACGGCGACTTCATCCGCATGCGCAACAGCCTGATCGAGCTTTGCGCCTATGTGGTCAGCGCCGGCGACGGCCAGGGGCGCGAGGTCTCGCTGGCCCAGTGCAGCGCGCAGCTCTTCCATACGGGGGTGGTCAACAGCGTGCACGGACGCCGCCAGGGCCAACTCGACTTCACGTCCGACGCCACCTCCTGGGAAAGCTGCATCCAGATCTTCGATATCGGCGGCGCGGCCTTCGCGGCGCCGTTCAAGTTCACCGGTTGCTACTCGGAGAACATCTGGCGCATCGGGAACTGGGGCCATCCCGGCGCGGAGGCCGACTCGCCGCTGGCGATCGAGGACCACCTGTTTCATTTTTCCGCCCAGCAGGACTGTCCCTGGCGCGGAATCCCATCGACGATCCTGGACGCCGCGGCGCCCAATCCCGTGGCGCTGCGCAACTGCGATTTCGCCAACTTCTCCAACGTGATGCTGTTCGGCGGCGACGTCGCCTACTACACGGTCGAGAACTGCACGATCCAGGTCCACTCGACCAGCGGCGCCGTGCCCGACGCGCGCCCGCTGGCTTGCGACAAGCTGGTCCACGACGCCCTGGCGGGCGGCATCTGCTTCACGCCGTCCAGCCTCGGCCCCGCGCGCCCGCAGGCTTTCAGCATGGGAACCGGCGTCTTCAATATCGATACGGGCGATTATGAAGGTCCCAGCGAGATCGGGCGGACGGCTTCGGGCCGGCGGGCCTATCCGATCTGCGCCTGGTCGCAACTGGCGCAGCCGAGGGAAACGCCGGGCCAGGCCGAACTCTGCCCGGTGCGCTGGACGGCCTATGACAAGAGCCGGGCGGACGTGATCGTCGAGGCGGCGGTCGCGCCGTCGAGCGGCCGCCTGACCGCGCGGTTCGCCAGCCTCTCAGCCGCCCAGCAGGCGCTGGCCGGGCCGGCGCCGGGCGACCTGATCTATGACAGCGACAGCCGTTCGATCTTCCGGGTGCGGTCGGTCAGCGGCGCCGGCCTTGCGACCGTCGTCGCCGATCTGTGGAACAACCATCGGATCCGCGACGGCGCGGCGAGCCTGTTCGACGCGTTCAAGCCCCGCGCCGGCGTGTTCTTCGTGCTCAACACCCGGCTCTACATGCCCGCCCAGTCGACGCAGGGGCAGTTCACCGCCGGCTCGCGGAAGGTCGCCCGGGTCGGCCGCGCCGACGGCTATGGCGGCTATGTCGGCGGCGCCGGTGAAATCCAGACCGGGGACTGGCTCTACCAGAACCCGTTCACCGACGCGACGCTCGGTCAGGGATCGCGCGGCGACGAGGTCGTCAGCGCCTCGGCCGGCTCACCCGGCGCGCTCCTGCTTGCCCATCCCGCCGCGGCGACGGTCGCCGACAAGCCGATTTCGTTCCTGTTCCGGCGACCGCCGCCCAACGCCGCCTAGCCCTAGGCCTTGACCACCTGCGGACAATCCAGCCCCCGCCGGTGCATGGCGTTGCGGGTGTCGACGATCAGCCGGGCGTGGTCGCGGATGGGCCGGTAGTCGATGGCGTCATGGTCCGTTGCGATCAGCACCGCGTCATAGGCGGCCAAGTGCTCCGGATCGATCGGCGCCGAACCGCGACCGGCCAGGCGGGGATGTTCGCGGGTGAGCGGCGCCTCGGGCACATGCGGATCGTGGTAGTCGACGGAGGTCCCGCGTTCCTCGAGAAGTTCGATCAGCTTCAGCGACGGGCTCTCACGGGTGTCGGTCACGTCCTTCTTGTAGGCCAGGCCGATCACCAGCACGCGGGCCGCGCTCAGGGAGAGATGGAAGCGGTCGTCCAGCGCCCTGGCCAGCGTGTCGACCACGTAGCGCGGCATGGCGACGTTGATCTCGCCGGCAAGCTCGATGAAGCGGGTGCAGATGTCCTGTTCGCGCGACTTCCAGGTCAGGTAGAACGGATCGATCGGAATGCAGTGGCCGCCCAGGCCCGGGCCCGGATAGAAGGCCATGTAGCCGAACGGCTTGGTCTTGGCCGCATCGACCACCTCCCAGATGTCGATCCCCATCGCCTGGAAGATCATCTTCAGCTCGTTGACCAGGGCGATGTTGACCGCCCGGAACACGTTCTCGGTAAGCTTGACCGCTTCGGCCACATCGGTTGACGAGACCGGCACCACCCGCTCGACCACCGCGCCGTAGAAGGCGCGCACCAGCTGGAGCGCTTCGGCTCCGTCGCCGGCGACCACCTTGGGTATGGTGGCGGTGTCGAAGGCGGCGTTGCCCGGATCCTCCCGTTCCGGCGAGAAGGCCAGAAAGAAGTCCTCGCCGGCGACCAGCCCGGACCGCTGCAGAATGGGTTTCAGCACCTCGCGGGTGGTGCCTGGATAGGTGGTGGATTCCAGCACGACCAGCTGCCCGGGCCGCAACTGGCCCGCCAGCACCTCGGCCGTGGCCTCGATGAAGTAGAGGTCCGGTTCGCGATGCCGCGTCAGCGGCGTCGGCACGCAGATGATCACGACGTCGCACTCGGCGAGGCGGCGGAAGTCGATGGTCGCCTCCAGCGCCCGCTGGTCGACCACCGACCCGAGGTCGCTCGACGCCACCGCGCCGATATAGGAGCGGCCCTCGCTGATCATCCGCGCCTTCGCGGGGTCTATGTCGAATCCCACCGTGTGGAAGCTCGACCGCGCCGACGCCACCGCCAGCGGCAGGCCGACATAGCCAAGGCCCATCACCCCGACGATGGCCCGCCGTTCGCTGATCAAGGCCGCCAGGCGGGCGCCGGGGTTGAAGTCCGGGGCGCGCGGCCGGCGGGGCGGCGCGTCATCGCGGCCGCGCTGCGGCGTGGAGTGGAGCGGCGAAACGGTACTCATGGACGACCTCTCGACATTATGCGGGGGACAGGGTGCGGGGGGGACAGGTGAAAACCGCTTCAGAGATGATGAGCGCGCGCGTCTCGGCCGGCGCGGTCGCGCCGTGAGGCCACGGCGGTTCGGCCGCCGGGCCTTCGGGCCACCCTGGCCAGGCGGTCCAACAGGCCGATGGAGCGCTCGCGCCGGGAGGTCAGCCCGTAGTGGGCGGCCGTCAGCCCGAGAAATCCGGTGACGAACAGGCCCTGTGGAACATGCGCGTGCATGGCCAGGGCCGCGGCCGCGCCGAGCCCGACCGACAGGGCGACGAGCGTGCTCACCGCCCCGGTGGTGGAGAACCCGGCGTCGAGCAGAAGATGATGGATGTGGTTCCGATCGGCGGAAAAGGGCGACCGGCCGCTGCGCAGCCGCCGCGCGATCAGGACCAGGCAATCGACCACCGGAGGCGCGACCAGGAACGGCGCCAGCACCGGGCTGACCGGGTGGGCTGGATTCTGCGTCAGGCGGAAGCTGGCCCAGGCGATCAGAAGGCCAAGGAACTCGCTGCCGGCGCCGATGAAGACATGCGCCCGCGGCCGCAGCGGGGTGCGCAGATTGTAGACCAGGAAGCCGGCGGTCGATCCCATCATCAGTACAAGGACGCAGGCCAGGTCGGCCGCGCCGGAGTACACGGCCGCCGCCGTCAGCATCGCCAGGGCCGCCAGGGTCAGCCCCCCGACCAGGCCATCGACGCCATCGGCCATGTTCAAGGCGTTGATCAGGCCGACGGTGGCGATCACGGTGAACGGGACCGAGAGCATGCCCAGGGTGTGGTGGGCGAGGCCGAAGGCCGAACCGATAAGCTCCACGCGCACGCCGCCGACATAGATCATGGCCAGGGCGGCGGCCGACTGAGCGGCAAGGCGCAAGACCCAGTTCAGATTGTACCGATCGTCCAGCACCCCGGCCGGCAACAGGATCAGGGTCGCCGCGCCCAGCCCGAGCAGCGGGGCGGAGGGGTGAAACATCACCAGGGCCAGCGGGATCGAGACAAGGGCGATGGCCACGCCGCCGACCATGGGCGTCGCCGCCGCGTGGGTCTTACGGCCCCCCGGATGGTCCACCAGTCCCACCCGCCGCGCCAGGGGAACCAGCAACGGGATGAGCAGGACCGTCAGGATGAAGGCCGCCGCGGCGGCCTCAAGCCCTCCGCGGCCGACTTCCGACAACGCCTTTTCCATGAAACGCCACCCGTCCTCGATGGAGCCGAGGCTGCTTACCCCCGGCCCCTAAACCGATCAGGACTAGCTTTGTTTCAATTAAATCCGGAGAAATTCAATATTTGTTGGCCGATGGTCGGATGGTTAAAGAATATCAGCGTAGCAATACACGATAATGACGTGCTTTTGCCCAAAAGTCGCCACATTGCGGGCCATGCTAAGGGCAGCTTTGCTGTAAAAAGCCGGATTTGGTACAGACTGAGCAGTAGTTATGGGCGCGGCGGCGGGAACAAATCTTATGCGGATGGGTTAGATCGAAGCCATGAGACTGCGGTCGGGGCGGGCGATCCCTCCCCGACGAGTTGACGTGGATTCCAGCCACCGCGCCATGCGGGTTTGCCGACTGCGGCGATTGAGACAGGGCCAGATGATCGATCTGCACTGCCACATGTTGCCCGGTATCGACGACGGCGCGCCGGACATCGACGTGTCGCTGAGCATGGCCCGCATGGCGTTTGACGACGGCATCCGGATCACCGCCTGCACGCCGCACATCATGCCCGGCATCTACGACAACCGCGGCGAGGACATCCGCAGGGCCGTCGGCGATCTGCAGCGGGCGCTGGACGAGGCCGGCATCGGCCTGAAGGTGGTCTGCGGGGCGGACGCCCACCTGGATTCCGGACTCTGCGAGGGCCTTCGCTCGGGCCGCGTTCCGGCGCTGAACGACACGCGCTATTTCCTTTTCGAGCCGCCGCATCATGTGGCGCCGCCCAGGCTGGACCATGCGGCCTTCGATCTGATGGCGGCGGGCTACCAGCCCGTGCTGACCCATCCGGAGCGGCTCACCTGGATCGAGGGTCACTATGACTTGATGCGCCGGCTCATGCGGGCCGGGGTGTGGATGCAGATCACCGCCGGATCCTTTACCGGCCGGTTCGGCCGGCGCCCGCGCTACTGGGCGGAGCGCATGGTGGACGAGGGCCTTGTCCACATCATCGCCACCGACGCCCACGATCTCAAAAAGCGGCCGCCGCTCCTGGCCGAAGCCCGTGAGGCGGTCACCGAACGCGTCGGCGAGGAGGAGGCCGACCACATGGTCCGTACACGGCCGCAAGGGATCCTCGACAACGCGCCGCCCGCCAGCCTGCCGCCGGCCTTGAGCGACGGCAAGGTCGAGGAACGGCGCAAGTCCGGGCTCGAAGGGTTGCTCGCGCAGTTCGGGTTCGGCCGCTCGAGCGCCAACCAGCATGGGAGCTACCGATGAACCGCAGACGTCGGACCGCGCCGGCCGCCATCGCCGCCTTGCTCGCCGTTGCGCTGGCCGGCCGGGCCGCGGCGGGCGTCGCCATCGTGCACGACGCGCCGCTGCCGCCCCCGGACGCCACCGCGACGGAGGTGAACAAGCAGCTCGACTATCGCATCGGCCCCCTGGACACGCTGGAGATCACGGTCTTTCAGGTTCAATACGTCGATCATCCGATCCTGGTCGGCGCCGACGGCCATATCGGCCTGCCCCTGATCGGTGACGTCGCCGCCGCCGGGAAGACGCCGCGCGAACTGGCGGCGGACATCGCCCACCTGCTCGGCGAACGGTATCTGCAATCGCCCCAGGTCACCGTCTCGGTGAAGACGGCGGTGAGCCAGAAGTTCACCGTCGAAGGCGCGGTCACCAAGCCTGGTCAGTTCGACGTCACCGGCGATACGACGCTGCTGAAGGCCGTCGCGCTCGCCGAAGGCGCCGATCAGTACGCCAATCAAAAAAACGTGGCGGTGTTCCGGACCGCCGGCAACCGGCGCGTCGGCGCGGTCTATGACCTCGCGGCGATCAACGCCGGAAAGGCGGACGATCCGCAGATCTACGCCGGCGACATCGTCGTGGTGGGAACGTCCGCCATGCGGCGGTTCATCCGGGATTTCGCGCCGATCACGCCCTTCTTCACGCTCTTCCGCCCCTTCTAGCCAACTGTTCGCAACTTCGGCGAGGCTGTCCCATGACCGCAGGCGATAACGAACTGGAACGGCGTGGTCCGGCTCTGGCCGCGCAGCGGTTCGGTGGCGGGCGGCGGGCGCCGGAGAGGCCCAGCGACCCCTGGCAGCCGGTGGTCGTTCCCGCCCGGGACGGCGGCGAACCGGAGTCGGAGTTCAGCCTGCTGCATTACTGGCAGGTGCTCTCGCGCTGGCGCTGGCTGATCGCCGGCAGCGTCGCGGTGGCGCTGATCCTGGGCGTCGTCGCCACCCTTTTGATGACGCCGTTGTACCGGGCCACGGCCACCCTCGAAATCGATCGCGAGGCGCCGAAGGTGGTCGACAACGGCGCCGTGCAACCGACGCAGGTCTTCGACAACGAGCAGTTCTACCAGACGCAATATGGCCTGCTGAAAAGCCAGTCCCTCGCGCAGCGGGTGGTGACCAGCCTCAACCTGGCCGACGACAAGGCCTTCATGCAGGGCGGCTCCGGCCCGGCCAAGGATCGCCCGGCGCGTGAGCAGAAGGCGACGGCGAAGCTGCTGAAAGGCCTGACCATCAACCCGGTGCGCACCTCGCAGCTGGTGCAGGTCAGCTACCAGAGCCAGAACCCCGTCGAGGCGGCCAAGATCGCCAACGCCGTCAGCGACAACTTCATCGCCTCCAACCTGGAGCGCCGCTACCAGGCTTCGGCCTATGCGCGACAATTCCTGGAAGGTCGGATCAACGAGATCCGCCAGAAGCTGGAGGACTCCGAACGGGCGCTGGTGGCCTATGCGACGGCCCACCAGATCATCAACCTGTCGGACGGCGTCAGTCCGCCGGCGGTCGCCGGCCAGACCCCCGCGCCGCCGACACCGCAATCGCTGCCGGGGGCCGACCTGGCCGCCATGGACACGGCGCTGGACCAGGCCAAGAACCAGCGCATCCAGGCCGAACAACACTGGCGGGAAGCCCAGGCGACCTCAGGCCTCGGCCTGCCTGAAATCCTGCAGAGCCCGACCATACAGGCGCTGCAACAGTCCAAGGCCAGCCTGCAGGCCGACTACCAGGACAAGCTGGCCATCTACAAACCCGACTTTCCGGCCATGATCGAGATCCGCGGCAAGATCGCGGAGATCGACCGGCAGATCGCCGCCAACGTGCAAGCCATCAAGCAGTCGGTGGCCGCCCAGTATCAGGTGGCGCAGCGGCAGGAGGGCATGCTGGCCGGTCAGGTCAACAAGCTGAAGGGCGACGTGCTCGATCTGCGCAACCGCAGCATCCAGTACAATATCATCCAGCGCGAGGTGGACACCGACCGCACCCTCTATGACGGCCTGCTGCAGCGCTACAAGGAGGTCGGCGTCGCCGGCGCCGTCGGCGCCAACAACATCTCCGTCGTCGACCGCGCGATGGTCCCGACCGCGCCATTCCAGCCCAGGCCGGTGCTCAATCTCGCGGTCGCAGGACTGATCGGCTTGCTCGCCGGCGTGTTGCTGGCGTTCGGGATCGAGCAACTCGACCAATCGGTAAAATCGCCCGAGGACATCGAGACCAAGCTCGGCCTGCCGCTGCTGGGCGCGGTGCCGATGATGGGTCGCGAGGCGCCGGCCGCGGCGCTGGCCAATCCACGCTCGGCCTTGACGGAAGCCTATCACTCGCTGCGGACGGCGCTGCAGTTCTCGATGGCCGATGGCGCGCCGCGGAGCCTGTTGGTGACCAGCGCCGGGCCGGGCGAAGGCAAGTCCACGACCGCCGCCGCCCTCGCCCAGGCCTTCTCGCGCCTCGGCCTGGGGGTGCTGCTGATCGACGCCGACCTGCGCAACCCGTCGCTGCACAGGCTGTTCACCGGCGATCAGTCGAAGGGCCTGAGCAACCTCCTGGTCGGCAACTGCGAGTTCGGCCAAGCCGTGCACCCCAGCGGCCAGCCCAACCTCTCGATCATCACCAGCGGTCCGTTGCCACCCAACCCGGCGGAACTGCTCGCGGCCCGCAGGATGGCCCAGATCCTGGCCGAGGCCGCGCGGCAGTTCGATCTGGTCATCCTCGACGGGCCGCCGATCATGGGGCTGGCGGATGCGCCGCTGCTGGCCAACGCGGTCGACGCCACCGCGTTGGTGATCGAGGCCGGATCGATGCGGCAAGCGGTGATCAAGGCGACCATCGCTCGGCTGCGAGGCAGCCGCGCACGCCTGCTCGGCGCCGTGCTCACCAAGTTCGACGCCCGTAAGACGGCGAGCAGCTACGGCTACGGCGCGGGGGCGAGCTACGCATACAGTTACGAGTACGGAGGCGGACACAAGCCGCCCAAGCCGCGCTTGGCCCCCGCCGGACCGGATCGCTGGTTCCAGCGGAAATAGCCTTCATGAGCGTCGCGTCTCTCCGTCATGCCGGTACGCGGGAGCCCACCTCCCCGGATCGGGTTCACGACCTGGTCGCCGGCGGACTGCTGGCCGTGCTGGCCATCGGGCTGGGCTGGGGCTGCGTGTCGCAGCTGATGGCCGACGGGCTGGTCGACGCCTCGCCGGCCGCCGTCCTGCACTGGCGGCCGAACGACCCCGACGCGTTGGCCGCCGAAGCCGACGCGCGGCTGAGGGCGGCCAGGACCAGCGCCGATATCGAGCAGGCGGCGGGCTTGGCGCGCAGGGCGCTGGTCGAGGCGCCGCTGGCGGCGGCGCCGCTGCGGATCCTCGGCTTCAGCGCTCAGCGCCAGGGCCGTCCGCGCGAGGCGCAGGCCCTGATGGCGGCCGCTGGAGCCCGCAGCCACCGCGACCTGCTCACCCAGGCCTGGCTGTTCGACGACGCCCTGTCGCGGGACGACTACCCGGCGGCCTTCGACCGCGCGGACGCCATGCTTCGTCTCGACGACGGCATGGACACGACCCTCTACCCATTGATCATCGACGCGGCGAGCGACCCGCGCGCCGTCCCGCCCCTGGTCTGGCGGCTGGCGGCAAAGCCGTTGTGGCGGCCCGATTTCCTGCGCGCGCTCGCCGCGGGCGGCGATCCGGACCTGACCTTGCGGGTGCTGGGCCAGTTGAAGCAGACCTCCGCGCCGCCGACCGATGAAGAGGCGGGCTTCCTGGTGGGGCGGCTGATCCACGACGGCGCCTATGCGCGCGCCTATCAGGCCTGGGCCAGCTTGCTGCCGGCCAAGGCGCCGCTCAGGCCGGGCGGACTCTACGATGGCGACTTTGCGCCGGCCCCCGGGGCGACGCCGTTCAATTGGCGCCTGAATCCGAATTCCCGCGTCGTCGCCGAGCGCAGCAGCCCGCCGTCGGGTCCGCCCACCGGGCTCTATGTCCGCTTTACGCCGACGATCACCGATGAGCTGGCGTCGGAGACGCTTCTGCTGGCCCCGGGCGCCTACCGGCTGACCGGACAGGTGATGTTCGAGACGCCGGCCGAGGCCGGGCAGTTCCGGCTCGCCCTCCTCTGCGCCGACGGAACAGGCCAGCCGATGCTGGACGCGGGGCTCGGCGGCGACCCGGGCGCCTGGCGCGCAATCTCCCTGCCCTTCGATGTCGCGCCAAGCGGCTGCGCGGCCCAGCGCCTGCAGATCGTCGGCCGCGCCGGCGACAGCTTCGATCCGGTGGGCGCCTGGTTCACCGGCCTGGCGGTGCAGCCCAGCCGCAACGGCGCCCAGCAGCGGGCCGGCCGATGAAAACGATCCGCCTCGCCGTGCTGAATACGCACCCCATCCAATATTTCGCGCCGTTCTACAGGGTGCTCGACCAATCGCCCCTGATCGAGCCGACGGTCCTCTATCTGAGCGACGTGAGCCTGCGCGGCGGACGCGACCCCGGTTTCGGGCTCAGCGTCTCCTGGGACATCGATCTGCTCGACGGCTATGCAAGCCGCTTCATCGGGGCGGCCCAGGCGCGGACGCCGCGGGGGTTCTTCTCGCTGATCGCACCGGGACTTTGGCCGGAACTGACGTCCGGCCGCTATGACGCGGTGCTGATCCACGGCCATAACTTCGCCGCCAACTGGATCGCCCTGGCCGCCGCCCGGGCGGCCGGCCTGACCGTGCTGGCGCGCGGCGACTCCCACGCGGACCTGGAGCGCGGAGGCCTGAAGGCCGCGCTGCGCCGGCCGATCGTCCGGGCCTTCTATCACGCCTGCCATCGCTACCTGGCGATCGGCTCGCGCAACGCCGCCTTTTACCGCGATCTGGGCATGCCCGCCGATCGTATCGTGCTGGCGCCGTTCGCGGTCGACAACGAACGCTTCGCCGCCGCCCGGCGGCAAGGCGCCGGCGAGCGGGCGCGGACGCGGGCTCGCCATGGCATCGACGCCGATCGGCCGGCCGTGCTGTTCGTCGGCAAGCTCACGCCGCAGAAACGCCCCGCCGACCTGATCGAGGCGATGGCGCGGCTGCGCGCACAGACGGACGCCCGCTGCTCGCTGGTCTTTTGCGGTTCCGGCGAACTGGAAGCGGAACTCCGCGGCCGATGCGCCGGCGCCGGGCTGGACAAGGTGGTGTTCACCGGGTTCGTCAACCAGGCCGCCCTGCCCGGCCTCTACGCCGCCGCCGACATCTTCGCCTTTCCCGCCGACGGAGAGGAATCTTGGGGGCTCGCCGTCAACGAAGCCATGGCCGCCGGCCTGCCGGTGGTGGTGTCGCGGCAGGTGGGCTGCGCCGCCGACCTGGTCGTCGACGGCGTCAACGGCTTCCTGCCGCAGACCGGGGACATCGACGCCTGGAGCCAGGCGCTCGGTCGGTTGGTCGCCAGCCCCGCGCTGCGCGCCGCGCAGGGCCGTGCGAGCGCCGAGCAGATATCCAGCTGGAGCTATCGGGAATGCCTGGATGGCTTTCACCGCGCGCTCGAGGGGGCGGTCGCGCCGCCGATGGCGGCGAGGCGGGACGACCGCCGGGCGGCGGCGCTGACGGCGGCGGGCCGATGAGCTTTATCCGGAACACCGCGCTGAACGCCGTGGCCACCGTGACGACGACGCTGGGCCGGCTGCTGATGACGACGCTGATCGCGCGCCGCATCGGTCCCGAAGCGTTCGGGGTGCTGATCTTCGCCCAATGGTGCGCCGAAACCATCGCCGCTGTCGCCACCGTCGGCCTGCCGAACGTGCTCGCGCGCTACTGCCCGGAACTCGCCGACGCGCCGGCGACGGCGCGGCGCGCCCGCGTCCGGCAGCTGTTCGCCGCCGGGGCGGCGACATTCGTCATCGCCCTCGTCGCCAGCGCCGTGGTGTTCGGCTTCTTCGGACACAGGGGCAGCTATCTGATCGCGGCTTCGATCGCCTGGACGCTCGGGACCCTGGTGTTGATGCTCACCAACGCGCTGGGCAACGGGCTGTTGCGGTTCGACCTCATTCTGTTCTCCAACCTGGTCTTCGTCGCCGTCGGGCTCGGAGCGACCTTCCTGCTGGTTCATCCGGGCGATCCGCTCGGGGCGATGCTCGTGTGGGTGCTGGCCAGCCTGACGGGCGCTGGCGCGATGCTTCTGGGCCTCAGGGTCGGGCGGTCCGGACCGGCGGCGGGCGCCGCCAGGCCGCTCTCGGGCTTCCGCGACATCGGGCGCTACGCGGTGAACACCTGGATCGGCGGCCTGGCGGCCAGCCAGCTCTGGACACGCGGCGAGATCGGCGTCCTGCGCGTTTTCGAGCCGCCCGCCGACATCGCCCGCTATGGCGCGGCCACGACCCTGAGCGGGCTGATCATGCAAGGGGTGAACCTGTTCCAGGGCGGTTTGACGCCGCATCTCGCCAAGGCCTGGGCGCAGGACGACCGGGCCTATATCGAATCTCTGCTGGGCGGCTTGAGCCGTCTCACCTTCGCCGCCTCGATCGGCGGCGGACTGCTGATCGTCCTCTTCGCCCCGCAGATCGTCTCGGGATTCTTCGGAGCCCGTTTCGCCGGCGCGGCCCCCGCGCTGATGATCATCGTCTTCGGCGTCAGCGCGGCGGGAGCGGGTCCCGCCGGCATGGCGGTCCAGTTCGCCACCGACGGCCGCTTCCAACGAAACGTCAACCTGCTCGGGGTCGGCCTGCTGGTCGGACTGACCGCGGGGCTGGCGCCGTTTCTCGGCATCGCCGGCGCGGCGCTGGCGCGAACCCTGGTCATCGGCGGGGCGGGAATTGCGTCGGTCGTCATGCTGGGCAGGATCGGCTACCCGGATCTGCGCCGGACGATCCTGTGGCGCTGGGCGCTTGGCCTGGCGCTGCTTGCCGGCTGCGCCGCGGCGGCGGTCTGGCTGCGCCCCGGACTGGTGGTTCGCGCCGGTCTGTTCTGCCTCGCCGGCGTTGCGACCCTGGCGCTGTTCGCCGAGCCGCGCTGGCTGGCCATCGCCCGAGCCTGGCCAGCAATGGGCGCGCGGTTCGCGCCGCCGAGGCGCCGCGACGATGCGCCGTCGCGCGCGTGGGGCGACGTATGACCGCCGCCTTGAACATCCTGCCCGGCAAGCAAGACACTTGGCGCAGAGCCTATGGCTTCGCGGTCGCCAACGCCGTCGTGTTCGCCCTGCTGTCGGCGGTGGACGCGGCGCTGTCGGTGAACTCCATCGTCTGGGAAGCCGGCGTCGCGAGCCTGTTCTGTCTCGGTTCGCTGATCGCATTCGTGCGCCTGGCCCGAACCGGCGCCGGCCTGGCGTTCATCGGCTTCTTCGTCCTGGGCGCGGGCGTCATGTTCGGCTTCGGCACGGCGTTCGCCACGGTCGTCGATACCAGCGATTTCCGAGCCTTCTTCCCGGTCTGGTCGCAAGGCGAGCAACTGCGCAACATCAACCTGCTCAATTCGGTTTCCGTGCTCATCGTCCTGTTGACCGCCTGGCCCTTGTGCATGGTGGAGCGGGCCAACCGCGGCGCCGGCGAAGCGATCGGCCTGTTGCTGGATGCGATAAGCCGGTTTCAATTGCCGCTGATGGTCATCTCGGTCGTCGTGCTGGCGGCCGAAGCGCTCACGCTTCCAGCCCCTTCCAACCTGCTGTTGGCGGGGGCGTTGCGCGCGGTGTCGCCTCTGCCGCTGATCGCGATCACCGTGACCTTCGCGCGCGCCGGGAAAAGCGGGGCCGCCCAGCTCGCCATCGCCGCGGCCATGGCGATCGGGGCCGCCGCGATCGGTCTGCTTCGCGAGGCCAAGACCGACACGATCCTTCCCTTGGTGGGGGTCGCCATAGGCCTGTGGCTCAATCGCAGGAGCCGGCTCGCGGCCATGTTGCTCGTGGCCGCCTGCGCCATCGGCTATTTCGCGGTTCTGGCGCCGCTGACCACGGACGCGCGCCGGCACGCCATCATCACCGAAGGCGTCACAAACCGGGCCGATGCGGTCCAGTATCTTTCCGAAGGCTGGGACGACTTTGTCCACGGCCGAACCGATGCGGCCGAGGAGCAGTCGTTCGTGGCGCGCCTCTCGGCCGCCCCGTTTCAGGCGTTCATGATCGATCAGTTCAACGAGGGACGTCCCGGGGACAGTCTTCGAAACGCATGGGCCGCGGCCGTGCCGCGCGTGCTGTGGGCGGACAAGCCGGACGTCACCCGGTTCGGTCGCGAGTTGTACGGCCTGGTGGAGGGCACCTCCGATCCGCATAGCGCGCTCGCGCCCACCTATACCGCCGAAGCCTATTGGAACGGCGGCTGGGTCGCGCTGGTGGTGGTTTCGATAATCGTCGGGCTCGAGCTCGGCTGGCTCACGCGCAAGTGGCTCCTGTTGTCCAGCGGCGCGTCGCGCGACATCGGCATCCTGATCATGGCCATCCCGGCGGCGCTGTTCGGGGTGCTGGTGGAAGCCTGGATCGGCGGCACCTACATCGGCGGGTTCCTGACCCTGGCGGTGCTGATCACCATCCTCGACATCGCCGGACGGACGACGTTCGGATCGCGCAGACCGGCCGGCCGCCAACTGAACATGGGCTACACGGGAATCCGCCCGTGAACGTCAGGCCAGCCCCGCACCCGGATCGCCTCGCCGCTTCACCATCGCGGCCACCGCCGCCGCCCGCATGCGCGCCGCCGACCGGGAACCCGCCCGCCGCGCGTCACCAGCCGGTCACGGCCGAGAAGCCCTTTCTGAACACGCTGCGCTGGACCAGCGCCTTCGTGGTGCTGTTCGGGCATGCGGTCGCCTGGTCCTTCGCCATCAACGAGAACGGACGGCAGTCCGCCATCGCCCTGACCGGACTGAAATATCTGCTCGACCTCGGCGGCGGGGCGGTGATCGTCTTCTTCGTGATCAGCGGCTACCTGGTCGGCGGCGGGGTCATCCGCGCCGGCGATGCGTTCCGCTGGCGCCACTACGCCATCTCGCGCTTCTCCCGCATCTACATCGTCATCGTGCCCGCCCTGCTGCTGACCGCCGGGCTCGACGGCATCGCCCATGTCCTCGCGCCCACCGCCCCGATCTACGCAGCGCCCTGGGCGCGGCTGCATGAGGCGGTGTTCTCCTCCTATGGCTGGCGCGAGGTGATCGCTTCGCTGCTCTCGCTGGAAAGCATCATCGGCCGGCCGATGGGCTCGGACAAACCGCTCTGGTCGCTGGGGCTCGAGTGGTTCTTCTATTTCCTCTTTCCCGCCGCCCTGGTCGCAGCCCGCAAGCTCACCGGCTCCCTGCACTGGCAACTTTTGCTCTGCGCGGCCCTGGCGATCGGCCTGGCCGCCCTGGGACAGCGCTGGCTGGCTGTCTTCTGGCTCATCTGGCTCGCCGGCGCGGCCGCCAGCCGGGTGGCGGCTCCCCGGATGGTCGCCCTGGCCGGCGGCCTGATCGGCCTGGGCGCCTTCCTGGCCACGCCGTTCGCCGATCCGCGGATTGTCGATCCGGCGGAGGGTCTGGGGATGGCGCTGCTGCTCGCCTGGCCGCCGGTGATGAACGCCCGCCTCGGGCTGACCCTGGACCGGCGTCTCGCCGACATCTCCTACTCGCTCTACGTGGTGCACATGCCGGTGCTGACGTTTGTGGTGTTCTGCCTGTGGCGGGCCGGCGCGACGCCGCTCGCCAGGCTGCCGTTCGGCGCGGCGGGGCTGGCCTGCTGGCTCGGCATCTGTCTGGCGGCCCTCATGGTGGCGAGCCTGTTCTCGGTGGTCTTCGAACGACGCACCGATGCCCTGAAACGCCGGCTGTTGCGCTTGAGCGCGCCGGGTCTGGCGGCCTCCAATGCCTGAGACCGCGCGACAAGCGGCGCCGAGGACGGCAGGCGCGCCGCGGCGGCGGACCATCGGCGTGGTCACCCCCGACTATGGCCATATCGGCGGACTGCGCGCGGTGGCCGAATTCCTGCGCCGATCGATCGAGCGCTATTCCGATTTCGAGGTGCGGATGTTCTCCCTGGCCACCTCCTGGCGCGACCCCTGCAATCTGTCGCTGAGCCAGCCGAGGACCTGGCGCACCGGCGCGCGCGCCGAGCCGCGGGTCCTCGACGGCCAGGCCTATGTCCATGTCGGCGCGCGCTTCGGCGAATTCGAATTCTCCCGTTATGGCTCCAACGGGCTGCTGCGGCGGCTGCTCGCCGAGTGCGACCTGGTGCAGGTGGTGGCGGGCGCGCCGGCCTGGGCGTGGCCGGCGGTCGGGCTGGGCAAGCCGGTGGCGCTGCAGGTGGCGACCCTTACCGCCGTCGAGCGCCGGCAGCGGCAGCGCGAGGACAAGGGTCCGCTCGGCGCATGGCGGCGCGTCATGACCGCGATGGCCAGCCGCGCCGACCAGACCGCCCTGACCAAGGTCGACGCCATCCTGGTCGAGAACCCCTGGATGCTGGACCATGTCAGACGGGTCGCGGACGGCCACGCCCTGATCCGCTATGGTCCGCCGGGCGTGAACACCGGACTGTTCCGGCCGCTGTCGCCAGGTGAGCGCGACGCGACGCGGCCCTACATTCTGGCCGTGGGACGATTCTCCGATCCGCGGAAGAATCTCGGCCTGTTGCTGGACGCCTACGCCCGCACGACCACCGCCGTCGGCGGCTCGCCGGATCTGGTGCTGGCCGGCGCGACCGAGGCGGGGCCCGAGTTCCACCGGCGCGTCGAAGTGCTCGGGCTGGGCGGACGGGTCCGGCTCGTGCACCGGCCGGATTCCGACGCCCTGGCCCGCCTCTACCGCAACGCCCTTTGCCTGGCCTTGCCTTCCGACGAAGAAGGCTTCGGCATGGTGGTGATCGAGGCCATGGCCTCCGGCGTGCCGGTCGTTTCGACGCGGTGCGGCGGACCCGATGGGATCATCCACGATGGGCAGAACGGGTTCCTCGTCGACCTGGCCGATCCCGCCGCCTTCTCGGATCGCCTGGTGAGGCTGATCGACTCGCCGGAACTCGCCAGCGGCATGGGCGCGGCGGCCAGGCGCACGGTCGAGGCCCGGTACGCAGAACCGGTCGCCGCCAGGACCTTCCTGGATGTCTACGAGACGCTGCTCGCCGGCGTTCCCGCGCGGATCGGAGGCTGAGCATGTGCGGCGTCGCCGGCCTGATGATGACGGAGGACCGGGGCCTGGACGGGGCCGCGGCGGTGCGGCGCATGACCCAGCGCATGGCCGCCCGCGGACCCGACGCCGAGGGCTTCTGGAGCGATGGTCGGGCGGGCGTCTTCCTGGGACATCGGCGCCTGTCCATCATCGACCTCGATCGCCGCTCCGACCAACCGATGATCTCCTCCAGCGGCCGATCGGTGATCGTCTTCAACGGTGAGATCTACAACTTCCGCAGCCTGCGCGAGGAATTGGAACAGGCCGGCGTGGTCTTCGCCACCGGCAGCGACACGGAGGTGATCCTCGCCCTCGTCGAGCGCGAAGGCATCGGCGCCCTGCGCCGTCTGCGCGGCATGTTCGCCCTGGCGATCTGGGATCGCCAGCGACGAGATCTGCTTCTCGCCAGAGACCCCTACGGCATCAAGCCGCTCTATGTCGCCCGGGTGGGCGGGGCGGTGCTGTTCGCCTCCCAGGTCAAGGCGCTGCTGGCTTCCGGCGCCGTTGCGGCGACCCTGGCCCCGGCGGGCCTGGCCGGCTTCTATCTCTGGGGCAGCGTTCCGGAGCCCTTCACCCTCTATCGCGAGATCACCGAGGCGCCGGCCGGCGGTTGGATCCGCATCGCCGCGGATGGCGCCGAGACAAGGGGTCTCTTCGCCGACATCGCCGACGCCTGGTCGGAGCCCCAAGCCGAGGCGGCGCACGAGCCGGTCGCATCCCTCGTCCGGCGCGCGGTCAGCGACTCGATCCGGGCGCACATGGTGGGCGACGTGCCGATCAGCGCCTTTCTCTCCGGCGGCGTGGATTCCGCCGCCATCGCCGCCCATGCCGCCGAGCAGGGCCATCGGCTGCAGGGGATCACCATCGCATTTCCGGAGTTCCGCGGCGGCGCGGACGACGAGACCCCCATGGCGCGCGCGACCGCGTGCCGCCATCGCCTTGGCCACACCGTCCGCGAGATCGGCATCGCGGAATTCCGCGCCGATCTACCGGCCCTGCTGGAGGCGATGGACCAGCCCTCCATCGACGGGGTCAACACCTGGTTCGCGGCCAAGGCGGCGGCCGAGAGCGGCTACAAGGTGGCGCTCTCCGGCGTCGGCGGCGATGAGCTTTTCCGTGGCTATTCGACGTTTCAGCGCGTTCCGTCCCTCGCCCGCGCCGGCCGCGCCCTGAGCGCGCTCGGTCCCCTGCGGCCCTGCATCGGACCCATCCTCGGCGCCCTGTCAGGAATGACGCGTCAGCCGAAGCTGCGGGCGATGGGCGCCCTGTCGGATAATCTGGTCGACGCCTACCTGCTTCAGCGCGGTCTCTACCTGCCCGACGACCTCGCCGAACTCATGGGCGCGGCGGCGGCCAGGGACGGGCTTGAAGAGCTCGAACCCGTCGTCCGCGAACGCCTCGCCCCGCGCCGGCTGGAACCGGCGCAGGCGGTCGGCGTGCTGGAGTCCAGCCACTATCTTCGCAATCAGCTGCTGCGCGACGCCGACTGGGCCAGCATGGCGCACTCCATCGAACTGCGAACCCCGCTTGTCGATGCGGCGCTGCTGACCGCCCTCGCGCCGCATGGGCCGGCTTTCGCCGGCGGCGCCGGCAAGCAGCTGCTCGGCGTATCCTCCCAGCCGCCGCTGCCGCAGACATTGATCGAGCGGCGCAAGACCGGCTTCAGCGTGCCGCTCTCCCATTGGCTGTCCGATACCGGCGACGACTCCACGCGGCGTGGTCTTTCCATGGGCAAGGGCTGGTCGCGCCGCTGGGCGCTCCGTATCGCAGCCGCCTTCCTCGGCGAGTCGCCGATCCGCAGGGCCGCGTGACGATGCGCCTGGTCCACGCCCTCCCCCGTGTCGACGACGAGGCCAGCGGCCCGTCCTACAGCGCGCCGCG
Organism: Caulobacteraceae bacterium; assembly: GCA_036272595.1. Taxonomy (GTDB): domain Bacteria; phylum Pseudomonadota; class Alphaproteobacteria; order Caulobacterales; family Caulobacteraceae; genus Poindextera. Next base: position 31,717 of record DATAYM010000091.1, on the reverse strand, counting down.
GCTCTGCCAGGCGCTTGCCGAGCGCGGCCACGAGGTCGTCCTGCTCAGCCTGGCCCGCGAGGGCGCGCGGCCGTTCGCGACGCCGGCGCACGAGACCTTCGCCGAGGCGCCCAGGATCGGCGGGGTCGGCCTGTCCGAAGGGCTGCGCCAGGCCCTCGCCCGCCGCGCCGCGAGCGCCGACGTCGTTCACTCGCACAGCCTCTGGATGATGCCGAACGTCTATCCGGCCTGGGCGGCGGCGCGAACCGGGGCTTTACTGGTGGTCTCCCCGCGCGGCACCCTGAGCCCGGTGGCGCTGCGGCGCTCACCCCGGCGCAAATCCTTGTTCTGGCGGCTGCTGCAAGGCCCCGCCGTCCGCCGGGCCGCTCTGCTGCACGCCACCTCGGAACAAGAGTACCGCGACCTGCGCGCCTTCAACCTGGGCCAGCCGGTGGCGATCATTCCCAATGGGGTCGACCTGCCCGCGCCCGCGCCGCCGCGCAAGCCGGGCGGCGGCCGACGGCGGTTGCTCTATCTGGGACGGCTCCATCCGATCAAGGGCCTGGACGCGCTACTGGAGGCCTGGGCGCCGCTCGCCCAGCGGCATCCCGAATGGGAGCTGCGCCTCGTCGGCCCCGACGAGGACGGCTACGGCCAGCTGCTGCAGCGGCGGGCCCTGGCGCTCGGCCTGGCCAGGATCGACTTCGCCGGCCCGCGCTTCGGCCGGGAGAAGGACGCGGAATACGCCGCCGCCGACCTCTTCGTCCTGCCCTCCCAAAGCGAGAATTTCGGCATGTCGGTGGCCGAGGCGCTGGCGGCCGGCTTGCCGGTGGTCACGACCACCACGACGCCGTGGGGAGCTTTGCCGGCCGCGGGCTGCGGCTGGTGCGTGCCCGCGGCGGCCGGACCGCTCGCCGAAGCCTTGTCGCAGGCCATGGCCCTTGGGCGGGACGAGCTGGCGGTCATGGGCGCGCGGGCCCGCGACTGGATGAGGCGCGACTTCGGCTGGGAGCCGATCGCCGGCGACATGGAGGCCGCCTACCGGTGGCTGATCGCCGGCGGGACCGCACCCTCCTGCGTGAGGTTGGACTGATGGCCCGCGATACGCCCGACGCCGACGTCCTGGCCCGCTCGGCGCCGCTGACGGTGGTGATGATCACCTTCAACGAGGCGCACAACATGCCGGCCGTGCTCGACAACCTGCGCGGTTTCGCCCGCGAGGTGGTGGTGGTCGACAGCTATTCCACCGACGCCACCGTCGACCTGGCCCTGGCCGGCGGCGCCCGGGTCGTCCAGCGGCGATTCCGCGGCTTCGGCGACCAGTGGAACTTCGCCGTCGGCGGTCTCTCGCTCGGCCAGCCCTGGACCATGAAGCTCGATCCCGACGAGCGGCTGACCGATCGGCTCAAGTCGTCGATCCGCGCCGCCATCGCGGCCGGCGCGGCCGACGGATTGGTCGTGCGGCGGCGGCTGTGGTTCATGGGTCGCCCCCTGCCCGTGCGGCAGAACCTTCTGCGGGCCTGGCGCACCGGCAGTTGCCGCTTCACCGACGTCCTGGTCAACGAACAGCCGTCGGTGGCCGGAGCCTGGGCGCGGCTGCAGGGCGACCTCGAGCACCACGACAGCCCGGACCTGCACGCCTGGTTCGACAAACAGAACGGCTACACCACCAGCGAGGCCCTGCAGCTGTTCCACGGCGCCGGCCCGCCGGCCCGCGCGTTCGGCGGCGGCCCGACCCAGCGGCGGGCGTGGCTGAAGCGGCTGTTCTATCGCGCGCCGCTGCGAGCCGAGGCGATGGGCCTCTACTGCCTGCTGGTCCAGGGCGCGTGGCGGGCCGGACGGGTGGGGTTCATCTGGGCCAGGCTGCGTTCCGATCTCTACCGGCAGGTGGACTTCAAGCTGCGCGAGATGCGCCTTCGCGGCGCGCCGCCGCCCCGGCCCGAGCGTCCACGCGGCTGTCCACGCCCCGACATCCAGCAATTCGACTAGCGAGTTCATGCCCATGCAGGCCGTCCAGACGATCGATATCCCAGACGCCGTCGCCTACCACGACAGCCTCGCGGCGGACTGGGACCGGCGCTACGCGTCCGGCGGGTTTCGCCGGCGCGCGGCGCTGTTCGAACGCAAGGTGCTGCCACGGCTCGCCCTCGACGGCCGGCGCTGGGTCGATGTCGGCTGCGGCAGCGGCTTTTTCGCGCGGCTGCTGGCGCGCCGCGGGGCCAGCGTGCTTGGCCTCGACGGCTCCCCGGCAATGATCGAGGCCGCGCGGGCGGCCCGCGGCGCGGGCGGCCATGACCGGCTGGACTTCGCCGTGGTCCCGACCGTCGAGCGCATCGATTTGGACGATGCAAGCGTCGACGGCTGCCTTTGCCTCAGCGTGCTCGAATACGTCATCCGCCCGGAGCGATGTCTGGCCGAGATGGCCAGGATCACCCGGCCCGGCGGGCAGATCGTCATCTCCGCGCCCGACCGGCGATCGCTGCTGCGGCGGGTGCAAGGCTGGCGACTGCGCCTGGCGAGGGGCCTCGGCATGGTCGGGTCGAGCTATCTCGACAGCTCGCACACCAGCTGGACTCCGCGCGAACTGGACGCCTTGGGCGAGGCGCACGGGCTGGTCCCGGCGATCGCGACCGGCTTCGACCCGATCGTGCCGCGCGCGCTCTGGACCCTCTGCGCCCCCAGCCTCCGCTTCGTGCTGTGGAAGAAGCCGCTGATCGAACAAGGGAGCCGCCCCGAATGAAACAGGTCCTGCAAGACCTTCGCGGCGGCGAGACGCTGGTGGTCGAGACGCCCGCGCCGCTCTGCCGCCCCGGCTGCCTGCGGATCGGATCGACGGTCAGCCTGGTCTCGGCCGGCACCGAACGGACGCTGGTCGACTTCGCCAGGGGATCGCTGATCGCCAAGGCCCGCCAGCAGCCGCAACGGGTCCGCGAGGTGCTGGAGAAGGCGCGCACCGACGGCGTGGCGGCGACGCTCGAGGCGGTGCGCTCGAAGCTCGATCAGCCCATGGCCATGGGCTACTGCAACGTCGGCCGGGTGCTGGAGGTGGGCGCCGGCGTCAGCGGATTTCGCGTCGGCGACCGGGTGGTCTCCAATGGCGCCCATGCCGAGGTCGTCGTTGCGCCGGCCAACCTGTGCGCCCGGATCGACGAGGCGGTGGACGACGAGGCGGCGGCCTTCGCCGTCCTCGGCGCGATCGCCCTGCAGGGCGTCAGGCTGGCCGAGCCGACCCTGGGCGAGGCCTTTGTCGTCACCGGCCTGGGCCTTGTCGGCCTGCTTGCCGTGCAGATGCTGCTGGCCAGCGGTTGCCGGGTCCTCGGGATCGATACCGACCCCGCGCGGCTGGCCTTGGCCAGCGGCCTGGGGGCGCAGACGGCCGACCTGTCGAAAGGCGAGGACGTGCTGACCAAGGCGCAGGCCTTCTCGCGCGGCCGCGGCGTCGACGGCGTCCTGCTGACACTGAGCTCGGACAGCGACCGGCCGGTCGCCGAGGCGGCGCGGATGTGCCGCAAACGCGGCCGGATCGTGTTGGTCGGGGTCACCGGACTGTCGCTGGACCGCGCCGACTTCTACGAGAAGGAGATTCGATTCCAGGTCTCCTGCTCCTACGGCCCCGGCCGCTACGACCCGGAATACGAACAGCGAGGCCGCGACTACCCCTTCGGCTACGTGCGCTGGACCGAACAGCGCAATTTCGAAGCGGTGCTGGACATGATGGCCGCCGACCGCCTGGACGCCGCCGCCCTGGTCAGCCACCGCTTCAGCATCGACCAGGCGGATGCGGCCTACGAGGTGCTTGCGGGCGCCGAGCCGTCGCTGGGCATCCTGCTGACCTATCCGCGGGCGGACGAGGCGGCCGGCGCCGCGAGCCGGATCGAGCTCAGGCCCGGCCCGGGCCAGGCGGGCGGCCGCGCCAGCCTGGCGGTGATCGGCGCCGGCAACTATGCCGGACGGGTGCTGATCAAGGCCATGGGCGCGGCCGGGGCCGAGCTGCATACGCTTGTTTCGGCCAATGGGGTCTCCGCGGCCCATCATGGGAGCCGCCAGGGATTCCGCCGCGCCGCCACCGACGCCGCCGCGGCGATCGGGGCCGAAGGCGTCAACGCCGTCTGCATCGCCACCCGGCACGACAGCCACGCCGCCTATGCCATCGCCGCGCTCGAGGCCGGCCGTTCGGTCTTCGTCGAAAAGCCCCTGTGCCTGACGTCAGACCAGTTGGAGCAGGTGCGCCAAGCCTTTGACCAGGCCGGCGGCGCAGGCCAGGGACCGGTTCTGATGGTCGGCTTCAACCGCCGCTTCGCGCCATTGGCGGTGCGCGCGAAAGGGCTGCTGGCGGCCGTCGGCGAACCCAAGGCCATGGTGATGACCTTCAACGCCGGCGCGGCGCCGAATGAGCATTGGACGCAGGACCCCGAGCTGGGCGGCGGCCGGCTCATCGGCGAAGCCTGCCACGCCATCGACCTGCTTCGCCATCTGGCCGGCGCGCCGGCGACGTCGATCGCCGCCGAGGGCCTGCACCGGCCGGGCGGCCCGCCACGGACCGACGTGGCGACGATCACGCTGCGGTTCGAGGACGGCTCGGTCGGTGTGGTCAACTACCTCGCCAACGGCCATCGCGCCTACCCGAAGGAGCGCCTGGAGGTCTTCTGCGCCGGGCGTACGCTGGTCCTGGACAATTTCCGCAGCCTGACCGCGCATGGATGGCCGGGCCGGGCTTCGGCGCGAAGCTGGCGGCAGGACAAGGGCCAATCGGCCTGCGCGCGCGCCTTCGTGGACGCGGTCGCGTCCGGCGGCCCGCCGCCTATCCCGCCGGACGAGATTTTCGAGGTCAGCCGGCTGGCCATCGAAGCGGCCCGACTGGCGGGGTAGCGGCCATGGATGGGCTCCGGCTGTTGCGAACCGTGCGGCACTTGAAGCCGATCCAGGTCTTCGGCCGGCTGGTCGAGCCGCTGCCCCGACCGGCGCCCGCGCCGGCGCCCGCGCCGGGCCGGCGAAGCCTTGCCCGGCCCTGGGCGCCGCCGGCCGAACGAGCGCCGTCGCTGGTCGGCCCGGCGCGGCTGCGGCTGTTGAACGAGGAGCACGAGGTGGCCGCGGCCGCGGCCTGGAACGATCCGCGCCGATCCAGGCTCTGGCTCTACAACCTGCACTATTTCGACATGCTGGCCTCGCGCGCCAATGCGGAACAGTCGGCTTGGGCGCGGGCGCTGGTGGAGCGTTGGATCGTGGAAAATCCGCCCGGTCAGGGCGCCGGGTGGGAGCCGTACCCGGTCTCGCTGCGGATGGTGAACTGGATCAAATGGGCCCTCGCCGGCCAGCCCTTCGAACCCTCTTGGCTGGACAGCCTCGCCGTCCAGGCGCGCTGGCTCGAGCGGCGCATCGAATGGCGCCTGCTCGGCAATCACCTGATCGCCAACGCCAAGGCGCTGGCCTTCGCGGGCCTGTTCTTCGACGGACCGGAAGCCGAGCGCTGGCGGAGAAAGGGGCTCGGCCTCATGCGGCGGCAATTGGGCGAGCAGGTCCTGGCCGACGGCGGCCATTTCGAGCGATCGCCGATGTATCACGCCATCGTGCTGGAGGATCTGCTCGATCTCATCAACCTGGTCAGGGCCACGGGCTGCGAGACCCTGGTCGACCTGGCCGGCTGGACGGCGACGGCCGCGGCCATGCGACGCTGGCTGGCCGTGATGACCCACCCGGACGGCGAGATCGGCTTCTTCAACGACGCCGCGTTCGGCGTGGCGGCGAGGCCGGCGGCGCTGCGGGCCTATGCCGGACGGCTGGGGCTGTGCGCCGCCGAGGATGCGCCGGCCCCGCTGGAGACCCTGCCCGAGTCCGGCTATGTCCGCATGTCGGCCGGCGATGCGACGGCGTTGCTGGACATCGCCCCGATCGGACCGGATCACCTGCCCGGCCACGCCCACGCCGATACCCTTTCATTCGAATTGTCGCTGGGCGAGGAGCGCGTCATCGTCAACGGCGGCGTGTCGGCCTACGGCGAGGACGCCCGACGGCAGACGGAACGCTCGACCGCCTCGCACAGCACGGTGGAGATCGGCGGCGAGAATTCGTCGGAGGTCTGGGCGGGGTTTCGGGTCGGCCGCCGCGCCCGCCCGCGCGATGTGCAGGTTCGCGGCGGCGCGCCGCTCGAGGTCGCCGCCGCTCACGACGGCTACCGCGGCCTGCCGGGGGCGCCGCTGCACCGCCGGCGCTGGCGCATGCAGGCCGGCGGTCTGGCCGTGAGCGACACCATCGAGGCCGGCGACGCGCCGGCGGGATGGGCTCGCTACCATCTGGCGCCGGGCGTCGAGGTCGCCGCGGACGCGGAGGGGCGCCAGGGGGTGCTGCTCACGCCGGGGGGCCGAAGAATCCGCTGGCGCGCCTCGGGCCGCGCCTGCGCCCAGCCCTCCGAATGGCGGCCCGAATTCGGCGTCCGTCTGCCGACCGTCCAGTTGGCCGCGCCGGTGGGGCCCGGCGGGCTGGACGTGGTCTTCGAGTGGTAGCCGCATGCATGTCCTGTTCCTGAGCGACAATTTTCCACCTGAAGTGAACGCGCCCGCGGCGCGCACCTTCGAACACGCGCGCGCCTGGGTGCGCGCGGGCGAGCGGGTCACCGTCCTGACCGGCGCGCCCAACTTTCCGACCGGCCGGGTGTTCGACGGCTACCGCAATCGGTTGTTTCAACGCGAGATCATGGACGGGATCGAGGTCAGGCGGGTCTGGACGTACATCACCGCCAACGAGGGCTTCCTGAAGCGGTCGCTGGACTATGCGAGCTACATGGCCAGCGCGATCGCGGCGGCGCCCTTCGTCCGGGGAGTCGACGTGGTCGTGGCGACCTCGCCGCAGTTCTTCGCCGCCTGCGCCGGCCTGGCGGCGGCGAGGATGTTGCGCAAGCCGTTCGTGTTCGAACTCAGGGACCTTTGGCCGGAGTCGATCCGGGCGGTCGGCGCGCTGCGGGGCGGGAGGATCCTGGACGCGCTCGAGCGGCTGGAAATCCAGCTCTACCGCAACGCCGCGGCGATCGTTCCGGTGACCAACTCGTTTCGGCGCGCCCTGATCGCCCGTGGCGTCGACGGCGAGAAGATCCACGTGGTCACCAACGGCGCCGACCTGGCCCGGTTCGCGCCCGGGTCGCGCGACCGGGCGCTGGCGGCCGAGCTTGGGCTCAGCGACGCCTTCGTCATCGGCTATGTCGGCACCCATGGCATGGCCCATGGACTGACCACGCTGCTCGAGGCGGCGGCGAGGTTGCGGCAGACGCCGGAGACTAGGCGGGTGCGTCTGCTGCTTCTGGGCGACGGAGCGGAAAAGAAGGCCTTGATGGCGTCGGCGCGGGCCGCGGGCCTGACCAACGTCATCTTCCTGGACAGTGTTCCGCGCGTTGAAGTGACGCGCTACTGGTCGCTGCTCGATGCGGCGGTCATCCATCTGAAGAAGACGCCGCTGTTCGAGACGGTCATCCCGTCGAAGCTGTTCGAGTGCATGGCCATGGGCATTCCCGTGCTGCACGGGGTGCGCGGCGAATCGGCGGAGATCGTCGAGCGGGAAAAGGTCGGATTGACCTTCGAGCCGGAAAATCCCCAGGCGCTGTGCGAGACGGTGGTGCGGCTGATGCGCGATGCGGACCTCCGCCGGCGGCTGGCCGATCGCGGACCCCGGGCCGCCGTCGGTTACGACCGCCAGGTGCTGGCGGGGCGCATGCTGGAGGTCCTGCGCGCCTGCGCCGGCGCCGGCGCGATGCATGCCGGTCCGGTCGCGGAGGTCGTCTCGCCATGATCAGGCTGCTTACCGTCGTCGGCGCGCGCCCGAATTTCATGAAGGCCGCCCCGATCATCCACGCCCTGGCGCGGCGCCCGGACCGATTTGGCCACACCCTGGTGCACACCGGCCAGCACTACGATCGGTCGATGAGCGGCGACTTCTTCGACGTGCTCGGAATGCCGGCCCCGGACGTCAATCTGGACGTGGGCTCCGGCACCCACGCCCAGCAGACCGCCAGGGTGATCGAAGCCGTCGCGCCGGTGCTGGAGGCGGCGGCGCCCGACGTCGTGATCGTCGTCGGCGACGTGAACTCGACGCTGGCGGCGGCGATCACCGCCAAGAAGCTCGGCTTGCGCGTGGCGCATGTCGAAGCCGGGCTGCGATCTCGCGACATGAGCATGCCGGAGGAGATCAACCGGCTTTGCGTCGATGCGATCTCGGACATGCTGTTCACCACCGACCCGATCGCCGACACGAACCTGATCGCCGAGGGGGTGGACGCCAAACGCATCCATTTCGTCGGCAACGTCATGATCGACACCCTGCTGACCCACCTGGCCCAGGCTGAAGCGCTCGACTACCCCGGCCGTTGCGGCCTCGCCCGCGGCCGGTACGCGACCCTGACCCTGCACCGGCCGAGCAATGTCGACAGCCCGGAACGGCTGGCCGGGATCGTCGAAGCCGTCACGGCCGCCGCCGGCGCGATCCCGATCATCTTCCCGGTGCACCCGCGCACCCGGCGGGCGTTGGAATCCGCCGGCCTGATCGACGCGCAGAACCCGACCGCCGCCGGCGTGCGCGCGGTCGACCCGCTGGGCTATCTCGAGTTCCTCAGCCTCAACCGCTCGGCGCGGATCGTGTTCACCGACAGCGGCGGGCTGCAGGAGGAGACCACCGCGCTCGGCGTGCCCTGCGTCACCCTGCGCGAGAACACCGAGCGGCCGATCACCGTGCTGGAGGGGACCAATCGACTGGGCGGCGTGACGCGGGACGGCATCCTGGCCGCCGCCGCCGAGGCGATCGCCCAGGGCGCCGCTCCGGCGCGGCGACCGGAGAAATGGGATGGCCGCGCGGCCGAGCGCATCGTGGAGATCATCGATCGGTGGGCTCCCCAGGCCGCTTGATCGCCGGTCCGCGGCTGGGGCCTCGCCGTTCCGGGGGCGCGATCATCAGCCCGCAGCCCAGGGCGAAGAGCGTCGCCAGCGCCGGCGTGCGCAGGGGATAGTCGACGATCGAGTGCGCCATGAGGATGCCGACCATGACCGCGCCCGCCATCGCCATGCTGGCCGCGCCGTCGCGCCGACGGGCGATGCCGATGGAGCGGACCAGCCACCAGGCGATGAAGCCGGCCATGATCGCCAGGCCTGGCCAGCCGAATTCCAGCCAGGTCTCGAGATAGTCGTCGTGGGCGTGGTTGACGTAATCGGCGACCATCGCCGGCGGACGCTCGATCGTCCGGTAGACGGTCTCGAACGAGCCCAGGCCGGAGCCGGGCGGCGAATAGGCCATCGCCGCCTGGGCGACCACCGGCGTCAGCCGCACCCGCAGATCCTGATCGAGCTCGGCGTGAAACCGGTTGGCGATCGGCGTGAAGGCGAACAGGCCGACCAGCGCCACGCCCGTCAGGCCCGCCGCGGTGAGGATCGCCGGCGAGACCAGCGTATAGGCGCCGGTCCTGCGCCGCACGGCGACGAGGGCGCTGCCGGCCAGCGCCGGGGCCAGAAGGATGACGCCGGCGCGCGAGCGCGTCAGGCCCAGGCTGACGACAAGGACCGTGAACAGGGCCACCGCGACGGCGGCGAGGAAGGCGCTTTGCTGGCCGCCGCCACCGGCCGGCCTGACCGCCCAGTAGGCCGCCAGCGGTACGGCGCACAGCAGAAAGGCGGCCTGGTGGTTACGGTTGGCGAAGAAGCCGACGGCTGAATCGAGATTGGTGACCACATAGGGTCTGAACGGGCCCGAGGGGCCGGTGGCCATCTGCATCATGCCGGCGATCACCGCCAGGACCCCGATGACCAGGACCGTCGCCAGCAAGGCGCGCCGCCCCAGGCCATCGGTGGTCAGCACCGCCAGAAACATCGCCGCAGGCGGCAAAAATCCGAGCAGGCCGGCGAAGGTGGCGTCGGGCGTCAGGCTGAGCGGCGCCCACGGCGGAGCGATGGCCGCCGCGCGAAAGCCGTCGAGCACCGTCTGGCGACCGGGAAAATGGGTCCACAGCGCCGGGGGGAGCGGAATCAGCTGCGCGATCGTCAGCGCGACCGCTGCGGCGAAAATGCCCAGCGGCCACCAGGCTTCGGCCGACGGCGGCAGCTCGCGCAGCCGCCAGAGCGCGATGAGCATTACCGGGATCGAGGCGAGCCGGACCACGTCCGTCCCCGGCGCGGCCGCCGAGGAGCCGCCGAGCAGCAGCGCCGCGGACAGAAAGAGCAGGGTCGCGAGGAGCCCCGGCTCGAGCCTGCGCGGTTGGGGCATCGGCATGCGAGGCGTTCCGGGGCCGATCCGGCCGGCAAGCGCCGCGGGAACTCCCGGGCGCGGGTTCGCCATGCGCCGATGCATTTGCGCAGCTCCAAGCAGCCGGTCGTCGACAGCCTTAGCGCGACGGCCGCCAACCCGTTCCGCCGCCTATGTTTTTTTTCGGCTGAAATCGAAAACCCCGGCTTGGCCTTAGGAACCGCCAGAGCGCGCGGGCGGTTGAGCGGGGGCGTGGACTGGGGTCTCATCTTCCAAAAGGTCAACGGAGATCGAAATGCCGAGTGCGATTCAGTACAGGGCGTGGCTGCGCCCCCTAGCCTTCGGAGCGGTGGCTGCCCTAGCCTGCAACACCATCGCAGTCGGTCATAGCTTCGCTGCGAGCAATGCCCAAAGCACGGCGAGCAGTTCCTCCAGCTTCCAGGTCGCCGCCAACGACTCCCAGGCCGCCACCCAGGCGGCATACGACCAGAATGGCGACCGCGGCGGCAATGACGGCGACCGCGGCAATGACGGCGGCCGCGGTGGCAATAGCGGTGGCCATGACCACGACCATGACGGCGGCCATCACTGCGACCGGGACCACGACCACGGACGCGGCCACAGCCACGACCCCCACTGCCCCGTCAGCCCCTGAGGCCGACGGGCGGACCATCTCCCCCGCATGGCGGCGCCGTTGGCCTGGGGCCAGCGGCGACCGCGCGGCGGGGCGCGGAGTTGCACCACGGGGTGACGCTTCGGACGCGGGGCCGGAGCGATGGGTGGCGATCGAACCGGTCGCGCGCCGGCCGATGGCGTCGAGGGATTGAATTTGCATAAGCTTGAATGCGCGTTTTGACCTGGGCGGCGCGCGCAGGACTGGTCGCTTGCAGCCTGGTGACGGCTGTCTTTGCTTTTTCGCCGGCCAGGGCGGGAATGCACCTGTTTCCGTGGGACAAGGCGGACCACTTCGCCAGCTTCTTCGCCATCACGACCGCCGCGATCGTCTCGTTCCCAAGGCAACCGCTGTGGCGCATCGCGCTGGTGGTCAGCGCCGCCGGCGGGGGGATCGAACTGGTCCAGGCGCTTCCGATCGTCGGCCGCGACTGCGACGTCCGCGATTGGATCGCCGACAACATCGCCATCGGCGCGGTGCTTGGTCTGGTCCTCTGCGCCCGGGCCAGGTGGTGGCTCGCCGCGGGAGAGAGCCCATAGCCAGGCGGAAGTCGCCGTTCCGACCGGCGCCGGCGCTCGGCTTCAACGCTTGCAACGAAGGGCACAGGCCTACATATTGACCGTTATATAGGTCAATGGAGCGGCAGATGACGCAAGCAGCCAAGGTGACGACGATACCCGGCAGGCGTCGGCGCGCGGCCACGCTTGTCCGCCCCGTTCCGACCGGACGCTTCTCGATCACGTCCCTGATGGACGAGCGCGGTTCCGTGAAGGTCGATGACGTGGCCGAAGCCTTCAGCATGTCGAAAGCGCAGCTGGCGGACACCGCCGGGCTCGCCCGGGAAGTTTTCCAGAAGGCCAGTCGCCGCGACGGTCCGAAGGCCCAGAGCCGGGTGCGCGAGATGCTGGAGATCATCAACCTCGTCCAGGGCTGGGCGGGCGGCCCGGCGCAGGCGATGGCCTGGTACCGCGCCGAGCCCATTCCGGCCTTCGGCGGCCGGACGGCCGAGGCCCTGGTCAAATCCGGCAATGCTACGGCGGTCCGCGAATACGTGGATCACCTGGCGACCGGCGGGTACGCTTGAGGTTCAAGGGCGAGTGTTTCCGCGCCCATGATCCCAACTGGGCCTGGAGCCCGTTGTCGGGCGCGGGCGCCGCACTCAAAGGGCGCCGGTTCAACTGGCCGGGGCTGGAGGCTCTCTACCTTTCGCTCAGCTTCAACACCGTGTTCCGCGAGGTGTCCGGCGGATTCGCGCATCGCCTGACCCCCTATGTGCTGTGCAGCTACGACGTCGACTGCGAGGACATCGCCGATCTCCGAACCGACGCGGCCCGGGCCGCCCTTGGCATCGACCTGGGCCATCTCGCCTGCGCGTGGGGCGATACGCTGATCGCGGGACGGGAGCCGGAATCCTGGGCCGTGGTCAGGCGTCTGATCGCAGACCGCTACGCAGGGGCCCTGGTCCCAAGCTTCGCCAACGGCGCAACGGCGGATGATCGGAACCTTGTGCTGTGGCGCTGGGGACCTGATCCGCCGCACAAGGTCATGGTGTACGATCCGACCGGGAAGCTTGCAAAGAACCAGCTATCTTGGAGACAGGACGACGGAGACGGCGGCCTCGGCCCTTCATAGCGGTCGGACCTCGGCAACGCGCCCCCGCTGCTCGCCGCCCCGCGCCGTTCAGCAGTCCAGCGTCGTTTCGCGCTCCCACTGGGTCAGGTGGCGGGAGAACTCGGCCCATTCGAGGTGCTTGAGCTTCAGATAGGCCGGCACCACCGCGCCAAGCGCGTCCTTGAGCACGGCCGAGTCCTCCAGGGCCCGCAGAGCGTCGAGCAGGTTGAGCGGCAGGGTCTTCACGCCGCTGACCGTGTGGCCCTCGGTGTACATGTTGATATCCAGGCGCTTGCCCGGGTCGCGGCCGTTCGCGAGGCCGTCGAGCCCGGCCGCCAGGACCGCGGCCGGCATCAGGTACGGATTGGTCGCGCCGTCGGCGAGGCGCAGTTCGAAGCGGTCGCCTTCCGGCACGCGGATCATGTGGGTGCGATTGTTGCCGGTCCAGGTCACCGTATTGGGCGACCAGGTCGCGCCGGAGGTGGTGCGCGGCGCATTGATCCGCTTGTAGCTGTTGACCGTGGGATTGAGGATGGCGGCCAGGGCCGGGGCGGAATGGATGACCCCGCCGATGAAGTTCAGGCCGAGCGGCGACAGCCCGTTTTCGCCGGCGCCGTCTTCGAACACATTGGTCCCGCCCTTCCACATCGAGACGTGCATGTGACAGCCGTTGCCGGTCAGGTGAACGAAGGGCTTGGGCATGAAGGTGGCGCGCAGGCCGTGCTTCTCGGCGATCGCCTTGACCATGTACTTGAAGAAGGCCTGGCGGTCGGCGGTGACCAGGGCGTCATCGTAGAGCCAGTTCATCTCGAACTGGCCGTTGGCGTCCTCATGGTCGTTCTGATAGGGCTCCCAGCCCAGGGCGAGCATGGAATCGCAGATTTCCGTGATCACGTCGTAGCGCCGCATCAGGGCCTGCTGGTCGTAACAGGGCTTCGATTGGGTGTCGGCGCCATCGGCGATGGTCGAGCCGTCCGGCGCGATGAGGAAGAACTCGCATTCGACGCCGGTCTTCATCCGCAGGCCCTGCTCGGCCGCGCGGGCGAGCTGGGCCTTCAGCACGTTGCGCGGGCCGTGCTCGACCAGCTTGCCGTCCATCCAGAGATCGGCGGCCAGCCAGCCCACCTCCGGCTTCCAGGGAAGCTGGATCAGGCTCTCCGGGTCGGGCCGCCCGAACAGGTCCGGATCGGCCGGCGACATGTCGAGCCAGGTGGCGAAGCCGGCGAACCCGGCGCCGGACTTCTGCATCCCGGCGATGGCCGAGGCCGGCGCCAGCTTGGCGCGCTGGGCGCCGAACAGATCGGTGTAGGAGATCAAGAAATACTTGATGCCCTTGTCTTTGGCGATGTCCGCTAGGTCCAGGGGCATGGGCTTACTCTCGTCCGTCGCGCGTTCAGAAGGTCGATCCGCCGGGAATCCAGTCGGTCCCGGCCAGGGGGACACGCGCCATCGCCGCCGCCTCGATGGTCAGGGCGACGAGGTCCTCGGGCTCCAGATTGTGCAGGTGGCTCTTGCCGCAGGCCCGCGCGATCGTCTGCGCCTCCAGGGTCAGCACCGCCAGGTAGTTGGCCAGTCGGCGCCCGGCGGCCACCGGGTCGAGCCGCGCGGCGAGCACAGGGTCCTGGGTGGTGATGCCGGCCGGGTCGCGGCCCTCGTGCCAGTCGTCATAGGCGCCGGCCGTGGCGCCGAGCGCGTTGTATTCGTCCTCAAGGGCCGGATCGTTGTCGCCCAGCGCGACCAGGGCCGCCGTGCCGATCGAGACGACGTCGGCGCCGAGCGCCAGCGCCTTGGCGACGTCGGCGCCGTTGCGGATGCCGCCGGAGACGATGAGCTGGACCTTGCGATGCATGCCCAGATCCTGCAGCGCCTTCACCGCCGGACGGATGGCCGCCAGGATCGGGATGCCCACATGCTCGATGAAGACGTCCTGGGTAGCGGCGGTGCCGCCCTGCATGCCGTCCAGCACGACGACGTCGGCGCCGGACTTCACCGCCAGGGCGACGTCGTAATAGGGCCGGGTCGCGCCCACCTTGACGTAGATCGGCTTTTCCCAGTCGGTGATTTCGCGCAGGGCCTCGATCTTGATCTCCAGATCGTCCGGACCGGTCCAATCGGGATGGCGCGAGGCCGAGCGCTGATCGATGCCCTTGGGCAGGGTCCGCATGGCGGCGACGCGGTCGGAGATCTTCTGGCCGAGCAGCATGCCGCCGCCGCCGGGCTTGGCCCCCTGCCCCACCACGATCTCGATCGCGTCGGCCTTGCGCAGGTCGTCCGGGTTCATGCCGTAGCGCGACGGCAGGTACTGGTAGACCAGGATCCGCGACTGGCCGCGTTCCTCCGGCGTCATGCCGCCGTCGCCGGTCGTGGTCGAGGTGCCAGCCAGCGTCGCGCCGCGACCGAGCGCCTCCTTGGCCTGGGCGGAGAGCGAGCCGAAGCTCATGCCGGCGATGGTGATCGGGATCTGGAGGTGGATCGGCTTGGTCGCGTTGCGCGCGCCCAGCCAGACGTCGGTCGCACACCGCTCGCGGTAACCCTCGAGCGGATAACGCGAAATCGAGGCGCCGAGAAACAGCAGATCGTCGAAATGCGGCGTCTTCCGCTTCGCGCCGCCGCCGCGGATATCATAGATGCCGGTGGCCGCCGCCCGACGGATCTCCGAGATCGTATAGGGATCGAAGGTCGCCGAAAAACGCGGCAGGGTGCGGGGGATATTGGTGGAATCCATTGGACCTTGCCTAGTAGGCGGCGGCGTTGTCGACGTGGAAGTTGTAGAGCTGGCGGGCCGACCCGTAGCGCTTGAAGGCGTCGACGCTCACCGAGCCGTCGAGCCCGGCCGCGTCGAGCAGCTGGCGAAGCTCGCTGCGATGCTCCTCGCGCATCGTCTTCTCGACGCAATCGGCGCCGAGGCTTTTGACGTCGCCGCGCACATAGAGTCTCGCCTCGTAGATCGAATCCCCGAGCGCCTCGCCGGCGTCGCCCAGGACGACCAGGGCGCCGGCCTGGGCCATGAAGGCGCTCATCGGGCCGATCGAGCCTTTGACGACGATATCGACCCCCTTCATCGAAATGCCGCAACGCGCCGAGGCGCTGCCGTCGATGACGAGGAGGCCGCCGTGCGCCGTGGCGCCCGCCGACTGGCTGGCGTCGCCCTTCACGTGCACCAGGCCGGACATCATGTTCTCGGCGACGCCGACCCCGGCGTTGCCCTCGACGATGACCGTCGCCTGCATATTCATGCTCGCACAGTAGTAGCCCGCATGTCCGGCGATCTCGACGGTGATCGGCGCATCAAGACCGACGGCCAGCGCATGCTGGCCATTGGGATTCTCGACCCGCCACAGGGTTTCGTTGGTGTCTGCTGAAAGCGCGTGCAGCCGTGCATTCAAATCGCGCAGCCGGGTCTCGGCCAGATCGACGACCTGCATCAGCGCCGCTCCCATGCATAGACGCGGGCGGGCTCGGGTTCGAACACCCGCGCCGCCTCAATGCCCGGCAGGTCGACCAGCGCCCGGTATTCCGAGCCGAACGCCACGTAGCGATCGGTTTCGGCCATCACCGCCGGCTTGCAGGAGACCGGGTCGCGCATCACCGCAAAGCCGTCCCTGGAGCCGACCACCAGGGTGTAGAAACCGTCGAAATCCTTCAGGCCGGCCTCGAGCGCCTCGGGCAGGCTGGCGCCCTCGCGCATCCTGACGCTGAGATAGGCGGCGGCGACCTCGCTGTCGTTGTCGGAGGTGAAGGTCATCCCGGCCGGCTCCAGCACCCGGCGCAGGCTGCGGTGGTTGGAGAGCGAGCCGTTGTGGACCAGGCACTGGTCGGCGCCGGTCGAAAAGGGGTGCGCGCCGTCGACCGTGACGGCGCTTTCCGTCGCCATGCGGGTGTGGCCGATGCCGTGGGTGCCCGACATGCCGGGCAGGTCGAAACGGCGCGCCACCGCGGCGGGCAGACCGACATCCTTGTAGATCTCGATCCGCTCGCCGGCTCCGGTCACAGCCAGATCCGGCCGTTCGACCGCCAGCCACGCGCGAACCTCGGCTTCGCTGGCGCGGGGAAACGACAGGACCAGGTGGGTGTCGCGCAACCGGCCCTCGACCTCGGGCCCGAGCGCTTCGGCCACCTCGTCGAGCCGCACGCCCCTGACGGTCAGCTTGAGCCGTTCGGACGTCCCCTCGCCATAGACGGCGAATCCGGCGCTGTCCGGACCGCGATCGCTCATCACCTCGAGCATGCCGGCGAGCAGCGAGCCGAGCTGGGGCTCAAGCTCCGGATCTTTCAGGAAAAGACCGACGATGCCGCACATTACGCTGGCTCCGGGAGGGGTTGACGATGCCCCACTCCTAGCGCGGGCCCTTGGACGCCGTCAACTGTGAGGAATTTAACTTTCCTCTCAGGAACGACCGTCAGGACGGCTGGCGCGGATAGACGATGATGGACAGGTATCGCATCGGGTGCTTGAGCAGCACCTCCGGGCCATGCAGGGCGCTGGAATCGAACAGCAGCGCGTCGCCTGGATTGAGCTCGTAGCTGTCGGCGCCGTGGCGATAGCGCACCTGGCCTTCCAGCATATAGATGAACTCGACGCCGCCGTGCGCGAAGCTGGTGTGCGGCACCGCGCCTTCGCTCAGGGTGATCAGATAAGGCTCAACCACCACGTCGCCGCGCAGCACATGGCCGAGCAACTGATAGACGTGGCCGGCCTTGGTTCCCCGCCGGTCGATGACCACGCCCTGCGATGCGCGCACGAACGAGCAGTCCTGCCGCTCCTCGAACATGGCGAAGAGCGAGCTCAGCGGCACCGACAGGGCCGCCGCCAGCGATTTCAGCGTTCCGAGCGAGGCCGATATCTGGCCGTTCTCGATCTTCGACATCATGCCGAGCGAAATGCCGGCGGCCGCGGCCAGGTCGGCGCCGGACAGGTCCTGCTGGCGGCGCAGGGCCCGCACCTGTGAGCCCAGGGCCCGTTCGAGCGCCCGTTCGTCGGTCGGCGGGGCGTTGGACCCGGTCAGGTACTCGCCGCCGTCCTCGGATGCGGCAGGGGCGGCCTTCTTCTTCCCGGCCATTCTTCGCAAGCTCCCAGGGTCGCGCCAGCCCCTGAAAGCGGGGCCGTCCGAGGCTACCTAGTCCCGGAAGCCTTCGCAGATCAAATGCGGCGCCCGTCCGTTGCGCATGTCGCCGGGCAGGCCGTTTCAGGCCGCCAGGGACGGTTGACGGCCCGGCGAGGCCGTGTTTAGCCTCAAGCAATTCACTTCACTCTCGGGAAACTATTGGAGAGCGTCCCACATGTCCCAGCTGCGCGCGGACCGTTTGAGTTTCATCGAGGCGATCGGTCAGTCGGTCGCCAACGTCTCGCCGACGCTGACGCCAGCCATCGCGGTTGCGGTGGTGGTGGCGACCGCCGGGACGGCGTCGTGGCTGGTCTATGTGCTGGCGACCATCGCCCTGGTGGTGGTCGGCTACAATATCGGCAAGCTGGCCGGCAAGATCTCGGCCGCCGGCTCGTTCTTCATCTATATCTCCCGCGGCCTCAGCCCGGCCGCCGGCATGCTGGCCGGCTGGGCGATGCTGGCGGCCTACGTCTTCACCGCCATGGCGCTCACCGCCGCGACCGCGCTGTTCGTCCAGGCCCTGGTCACCGCCATGGTCCCCTCGCTGGTGATCCCCAACTACATCCTGTTCTTCGGCATATCGGTGCTGGTCTACCTCTTCGCGGTGCGAGACATCCGCTTCTCGTCCCGGCTCGGGCTCGGGCTCGAGGTGGTCTCGGTGGCGATCATCGCCCTGGTCTGCTTTCTGTCCTGGAAGGCCCACGGCTTCGCGCTCGACGCCAAGCAGAACCACCTGGCGGGCGCCAACCTCGGCGCCATCGCCCAGTCCATCGTCTTCGGCATCTTCTCCTATGTCGGCTTCGAAAGCGCCGCGACGCTGGGCCAGGAAACCCGCAACCCCAAGGCGGTGCTGCCCAGGGCGGTGATCCTGACGCCGATCCTGGCCGGGGCGGTGTTCATCATGACCACCTATTTCATCGTGCAGGGCTTCGGCGACGACACCGTCAAGCTTGGAGCCAGCACCAGCCCGCTGGCGGACATCGTGCCCGGCAAGAGCGTCTTCCTGACCATCCTGGTCTATATCGGCGCCATGGTCAGCTGCTTCGCCTGCGCCCTGGCCTCGATCAACAGCTTCTCGCGGATCCTGTTTTCGCTCGGACGCTACCAGTTCGTGCACAGGACGATGGGCAACATCCACGCCAAGCACCAGACGCCGCACATCGCCGTGGCGATCGGGGTGATCATCAACTTCGTGGTCTGCGCCGTCTTCTGGCGCCACTCCAACACCGACCTGCTGGGCTGGTTCGGCACCATCGCCAGCTTCGGCTTCATCATCGTCTACTTCCTGTGCTCGGTGGCGGCGCCGGCCCTGCTGCGCAAGACCGGGGAAGCGACCGCGATGGTCTACACCATGGGCGTGATCGGCTGCATCCTGATGGTGCTGTCGCTGGCCGGCAGCGTCTATCCGATCCCAGCCGCGCCCCTGGTCTACTTCCCCTACGGCTTCGCCGCCTACATGCTGGTGGGCGTGGTCTGGTTCCTGATCCTCAAGCGCCGCCAACCGCAGATCCTGCTCAGCATCGAACAGGACCTGGAAGGCGTCGCCCTGGCGGGCGCGAAATAGGCGGTGGTCCCGGTCCGGGCGCCGGACCGGGAAGACCGCCTTCAGCGGGCGATGAGCGCGGCGATCAAGGCAATCGCGAGCCCGAGCGCGATCAGCTGCCAAAGCAGTACGGGATTGCGCTCGGTCAACGAGGGTCCCGGCGGTTTCGGGGTCGCCTTGGCCCCGCCGGTCTCGAGCGTGTGCAGCAGTTCGGTGACATCCTCGAACCGATCTTCCGGCCGGACCTGCACGGAGCGGCGCAGGGCGTGGGCCAGCCACGCCGGCATGTCGCCGCGCAACGCGAGCGGATCGGCGGGGCTGTCGAAACCGGGCCGGTTGAAGGCTTGCAGGTCGCTGAACGGAAAGCGGTTGGTGAAGATCCGATAGAGGGTCACGCCCAGCGCGAACTGGTCGCTGGCCTCCGTGCCGCGGTCGCCCTTGTAGAGCTCCGGCGCCAGATAACCCTGGCTTCCCGGCATCTCCGCACCGAGCGGATCGTCGATGTTGGGAATCCGCGCCGCGCCGAGATCGAGCAGGCGAAGGCCGCCGCGATCGTCCACCAGGACGTTCTCCGGCTTGATGTCGCGATGGATGACCCCCAGCCGGTGCAGGGCGATCACGCCGCGGGCGAGCTTGGCCGCGACGCCAAGGCCGGCCGCGAACGCCATGGGCCCGCGGCGCAGCTCGGCCTCCAGCGTCCGGCCCTCGTAGAAGGGCGCCACGGTGTAGACCTGGCTCTGGGTCTCGGGCGCGCGCTGGATGATCTCGGCGACATAGGGGCTTTCCACCCGCGCCGCGATCAGCAACTCGCGCACGAACATCTCCCTGGCGGCATGCTCGCCCAGCCGGTCGGGCCTCGGGAACTTGATGACGAACCGCTCGTCGCCCGTGGCCCCGCCGCGCGCCACGAACGACCGGCTCAGCTCGCCGACGGCCAGCTGGCGCTCGATCCTGAAGCCGTCGATGCCGGCGCCGACGCTCGGCGGCGGCAGCAGCGGCAGCCCGACCGCCAGGGCGGCCAGGCCGTCGTGATCGGGATCGGGAAGCGCGATGATGTCGATGACGACGGCGCTGACATTGTCCGGCGAGCCGGACGCCAGCGCCGCCTCGACGATCGCCGTCGCGTCCAGCTCCGGCGGCCCGCGCCGCCCCACCAGGTCCTCGATCGCGGCCTCCGAAACGACCCCGTGCACCCCGTCGCTGGTCAGCAACAGCCGGTCGTGCGGCTCCAGCGCGCGCACCGCATAGTCGAGCCGCACGGTCGGCTCCAGGCCGACGGCGCGATAGAGGATATGCCCATGCTCGGGCTGGCGCAGGTTATGGTCGGTGCTGAGCTGGTCGAGCACGCCGTCGCGCAGATGCCAGATGCGGCTGTCGCCCACATGCAGCAGGTGGCCGTATCGCCCGCGCAGCACCACCGCCGAGAAGGTCGTCGCCGCGCCGGCCATCCGCGGATCGGCCGCGCCCATGGCGTGCAGCCAGCTGTTGAAGCTGCTCAGCGCCCGCTCGGCCGCCGCCGCCACCCCCAAGGTCGCAGGCAGGCCATAATAGGCGTCGATGAAGGTCCGACAGGCGAGTTCCGCCGCGATCCGGCCGCCCTTGGCGCCGCCGACCCCGTCGGCCAGCGCCGCCACCGCGCCATGGGTGACGCGCTCGGTCGAGGTCGGCTCGTGCGCCAGAACGAAGTCCTGGTTGTCAGGACGCCGTCCGGTCCGGCTCGCCAGTCCGATGGCGATGCGCAGATCGCCGGCCGGCCGCGCCCACATCCTTTGGCCGGGAGACAGCGGCGGCCTGACGGGATCGCGCGAGGGTTCGGACATCAGGCCATCCTAACGTCCCCGCTCAGTTCCTGAAGACCACGGTCTTGCGGCCGTTGACGAAGGCCCGGCCCTCGAGATGGAAACCGACCGCCCGGGCCAGTACGCGACGCTCGATGTCGCGTCCCTTGCGGACCAGGTCGTCGGCCCGGTCGTGGTGGCTTATGCGCTCGACGTCCTGCTCGATGATCGGCCCCTCGTCGAGGTCGGCGGTCACATAGTGGGCGGTGGCCCCGATCAGCTTCACCCCCCGCTCGTGCGCCTGGTGGTAGGGCCTGGCGCCCTTGAAGCCCGGCAGGAAGCTGTGATGGATATTGATGCAGCGGCCGGCCAGAAAACGGGCGAGATCGTCAGACAGGATCTGCATGTAGCGCGCCAGCACCACCAGCTCGGCGCCGGTCTCGTCCACGATCGCCTTGATCTGGGCCTCCTGCAGCGCCTTGGTCTCCTTGGTCACCGGCAGGTGATGAAACGGCGCGTCGCCGAAATCGGCGCCCGCATAGGTCTCGCGCGGATGGTTCGAGACGATGCCGACCACCTGCATGTTCAGCTCGCCGATCCGCCGGCGATAGAGCAGGTCGACCAGGCAGTGGTCGAACCTGGAGGCCAGCAGCAGCACCTTGCGGCGCTCGTCGCGCGGCCGGATGGCCCAATCCATGGCGAAGGCCTCGGCGATCGGGCGAAAGCCTTCGATCACCGCCGCCGACCGGTCGGCTTCGGCGAAGTTGAAGACGATCCGGGTGAAGAAGAGGCCGCCCTCGACATCGTCGAACTGGTGCGCCTCGAGGATATTGCCGCCGTGGCGGAACAGCTCGGCGGTGACGCCGGCGACGATGCCGGGCTTGTTCGGGCAGGTGAGCGTCAGGAGATAGGCGGGACTGGTCATCGGGGGCTCAGGCAATGGAAACAGGGAGGGCCTGGCCGCCGGCGTTCGCCGCGATCCAGGCCTGGAAGCTTTTGGCATAGCTGCGGAACAACGCCACATCGAAGCTTGGCGCGTCGTCCACCTTCCAGAGGATGACGCCGAGATGGCCGATGACGGTGGTGGCCGCGGCGCCGATGGCGAAGGCCGCCGGATCGAGGTCGATGAAGGCGCCCTTTTGCAGCAGCGCGCCGGCGCCCTGGCCGCTGAAGCGAAGGACCACATAGCCCGAACTCTGGTCGGAGACCGAGGCGATCCCCGCCAAGGTCGCCTCAAGTCCGGCGACCCAATCGCCCTGCCCCGCCTCACCCACGGCGAGCCAGGTCCCCGGCCCGGTTCCGATCAGGGTCATGGACGGGTTTCGCGCGGCCGTCGGATCGGTCGGCGGCGTCAGCCCGAGGCGTTCGCCGATCGTGCTGGCGTCCACGCCCTTGCGCGCCATGACGGCCGCCAGCGCCAGCCCGCCGGGCTGGATGATCCGCAGCGCCTCAGCCACGCAACCGCTCCCCTTCGGGATCGACGAAGACCGGCGCGCAGACCTCGGCCTCGACGTCCGCGCCGCGCACCGGATCGTGGACGCAGACCCGGTCACCATGCCGCCGCGGCCCACGCCGCAGCAGCGCCAGCGCGATCGAATGGCCGAGGGTCGGAGACCAGGCCGCCGAGGTGACGTAGCCCTGGTCGCTCTCGGCCGTCGGACGGTCCGCCAGATCGACCAGGTGGGCGCCGGCGCGCAGGCGCGCCCCCGGCTCGACCGGCTTCAGTCCGACCAGGGCCGGCCGGTCGGGATCGATCAGGCCCGGCCGCTGGGCGAGGACGCGCCCGATGAAGTCCTTTTTCCGCGACATCATTCGGCCCATGCCGAGATCGGCCGCCGTGGTGCGTCCGTTCAGCTCGCCGCCGCCCGGATGACCCTTTTCGATCCGCATCACGCCCAGGGCCTCGGCCCCATAGGGCGCGGCGTCGAAAGCCCGGCCCGCGTCGAATAGCATCCGCACCAGCCCGTCGCCGAGCGCCGCCGGCACGCTGAGCTCGAAGGCCATCTCGCCCGAGAAGGAGATACGGAACAGGCGCGCCCGCTCGCCCCGCCAGCGGAATTCGACGACCCCCATGAACGGCAGCGCCGCATCCGAAAGGTCGAGCTCCGGCAGCGCCCGCTGCAGCAGCGATCGCGACTGCGGTCCGGCGATCGAATAGGTGGCCCATTGCTCGGTGACCGATGTCGCCTGCACATCGAGGTCCGGCCAGAGCACCTGCCGCGCATAATCGATGTGCTGCATGATCCTGGCGGCGTTGGCCGTGGTGGTGGTGACGAAAAAGCGATCCTCGGCGAGCCGGCTGGCGGCGCCGTCGTCCATCGCAAAACCGTCCTCGCGCAGCATCAGGCCGTAGCGCGCCTTGCCGACGGCCAGGGTCGAGACGGTGTTGATATAGAGCCGGTCGAGCAGCGTGGCCGCATCGGGGCCGAGCACGTCGATCTTGCCGAGGGTGGAGACGTCGCAGATCCCGACGCCGCCCCGGGTCGTGTTCACCTCGCGGTTCACCGTGGCCTGCCAGTCGCCGTCGGCCGGCCGCGCGAACCACTGTGGGCGTTTCCAGAGCCCGGCGTCGATAAAGCGCGCGCCCTGCTCCACCGCCCAGTCGTGGCCGGCGGTGCGCCGCTCGGGACGGAAGTCCCGGCCGCGATGATGACCGGCGAAGGCCGCGATGGCGACCGGCAGATAGGGCGGCCGCGAGAGGATGGTCCCGACCTCGGCGATCGGGCGACCGGTCGCCTCGGCCAGCACCGCGTGCCCGTTCAGCTGGCTGGTCTTGCCCTGGTCGGTCCCCATGCCGAGCGTGGTGTAGCGCTTCAGGTGCTCGACGGAGACGAAGCCCTCGCGGGCCGCCAGCTCGATGTCGGAAACGGTGACGTCGTGCTGGAAATCGACGAAGGCCTTGCTCTTCGACGCCGGGCTCGGGCCGGGCGCGGCGACGCCGCGGGGATCGTCGCTGCATGGCGGCGGCTGGATCGCCGGCGCGCTCACGCCCAGATCGGCCGCGATCGCCGATCCGGCCCGCGCGCCATCCCGCAACGCCTCGGCCAGGGCGAAATGACCGGCGGCGGCGCCGGCCGGCGTCATTCCCGGCGGCGGCGTCTCGATGAGAAAGCTCTGGATCGCGGAGGACCAGACCGGACGGGCGCCCAGGTTGGCGCCAAGCCCGATCGCCGGGTTCCAGCCGCCGGACATGGCCAGCAGATCGCAGGCGATGCGCCGCGTCCGCCCATCGCTCGCCGCCACCTCGACCGCCCTGACCGAACGGCCGGCCACGGCGCTCACCCTGGCGCCAAGCAGCACCTCGGCGCCCGCAGCCCTCGCCTGGTCGGCGGCGGCCGGCGGCGCGGCGTCCCGGGCATCGACCACGGCCGCCAGCTCCACCCCGGCGGCCAGCAGATCGCGCGCCGTGGTCCAGCCGCTGTCGGTGGCCGTGACCACCACGGCGCGCCGGCCGGGAGCGGCGGCGAACCGGTTGAGATAGGCCGAGACGGCGCCGGCCATCATCACGCCTGGCCGATCGTTGCCGCTGAAGACCAGCGGCCGCTCGATGGCGCCCGAGGCCAGCACCGCCCGGCGCGCCAGGATCTTCCAAAATCGCTGGCGCGGCGCCCCGCTGGCCGGTGCGGCGAGATGGTCGGTCAGTCGCTCGATCGCGCCGTATTCCTGGCCGTCATAGACACCGAACACCGTGGTGCGCGCCAGCAGCCGCGCGCCGAGCGACGCCAGTTCGGCCGCAACCTCGCCTGCCCAGTCGGCGCCCGGCCTGTCGTCGACCTCATGCCGCTCGGCCAGCAGCCGGCCGCCCATTCGCGCGTCCTCGTCCGCAACGATGACCCGCAGCCCGGCGCGCGCGGCCGCCAGCGCGGCCATCAGGCCGGCGGCTCCGGCGCCGATGACCAGAAGATCGCAGAAGGCGTGGTCGCGGTCGTAGGCATCCGGATCGGGCTCGCCCGACAGCCGGCCAAGGCCCGCGGCGCGCCGGATCGCCGGCTCGTAGAGCCGCTCCCACAGTTTCGCCGGCCACATGAAGGTCTTGTAGTAGAAACCGGCGACGAACAGGGGCGCGGCCAGCTGGTTCACGGCCAGCACGTCCAGCGCGAGCGTCGGCCAGCGGTTCTGGCTGGTCGCCTCAAGGCCGTTGTAAAGGCTCGCGGTGGTGGCGCGGCTGTTCGGATCGGCCCTGGCCCCGGCGCCGATGGTCACCAGGGCGTTGGGTTCCTCGGGTCCCGCGGTCAGGATGCCGCGCGGCCGGTGATATTTGAACGAGCGGCCGACCAGCCTGACGTCGTTGGCGACCAGGGCCGAGGCCAGGGTGTCGCCGACGAAGCCGCCGAGCCGCCGCCCGTCAAAGCTGAAGGCGAGCGGCCGGGTCCGGTCGATCAGGCCGCCGGCGGCGAGCCGGCTCATGGCCGGTCGCTCCGGGCCATGACGGCCCCGGAAATCTCATGGCTACGCGTGTCGCGCACCACCACCAGCCAGTTGCGGCACCCCTGGGCGTGGTACCAGTGCTCGCGCATCGGCCCGGCCGGGTTTTCGCGCAGATAGACATAGTCGTAGAACCCCTCGCCGTCCGCCGGCCGCACCGGGCTGGCGTCGCCGCGGTAGACGAACTCGGCGGCGTCGCGATCGCCGCAATAGGGACAGGGGATGCGCACTTCTATGGCGTCCTCAATGCAGATTGGCCTGGGCGCCCTGGCCCTTTTCGTCGATCAGATGGCCGCTGGCGAACCGGTCCAGGCGAAAGCGGGCCGCGGCCGGGTGCGCCGCCCCGGTGGCGATCAGGTGCGCGAAGCACCAGCCCGAGGCCGGCGTCGCCTTGAAGCCGCCGTAGCACCAGCCGGCATTGAGATAGAGGCCGTCGACCGGCGCCCGGTCGATGATCGGCGAGCCGTCCATGGTCATGTCACAGACGCCGCCCCAGCTGCGCAGCAGGCGCGCGCGGCCGATCATCGGCATGATCGCCATGCCGCCCTCGCAGACGTCCTCGACCGTCGGCAGGTTTCCCCGGCTCGCATAGCTGTTGTAGCCGTCGATATCGCCGCCGAAGACCAGCCCGCCCTTGTCCGACTGGCTGACGTAGAAGTGGCCGGCGCCGAAGGTGATGACCCCGGGCAGCAACGGCTTCAGCGCCTCCGAGACGAAGGCCTGGAGCACATGGCTCTCGATCGGCAGGCGAAGGCCCGCCATGGCGGCGACTTTCGAGGAATTGCCGGCGACGGCGACGGCGACCTTGTCGGCGGCGATCGCGCCTCGGGTGGTCTCGACCCCGGTGACCCGGCCGTCGGCGCCGCGCATGAAGCCGGTCACCTCGCAATTCTGGACGATGTCGACGCCGCGGTCGGAAGCGCCCCGGGCGTAGCCCCAGACCACCGCGTCATGCCGCGCCGTGCCGCCGCGCCGCTGATGGAGACCGCCCTGGATCGGAAACCGGGCCTGGTCGAAGTCGAGGAAGGGGGCCAGCCCGCGCACGCCCGCCGTATCCAGCAGTTCGGCGTCGATCCCGTTCATGCGCATGGCGTTGCCGCGCCGGGCGAAGGCGTCGCGCTGGGCGTCGGAATGATAGAGGTTGAGGACGCCGCGCTGGCTGACCATGGCGTTGTAGTTGAGGTCCTGCTCAAGGCCCTCCCACAGCTTCATCGACCATTCGTAGAAGCCCGCATTGCCGTCGAGTTCGTAGTTGGAGCGGATGATGGTGGTGTTGCGGCCGGCGTTGCCGCCGCCGATCCAGCCCTTCTCGACCACCGCCACGTTGCTCACGCCATGCTCCCTGGCGAGGTAGTAGGCGGTGGCCAGGCCGTGGCCGCCGCCGCCGACGATGACCACATCATAGGCGTCCCGCGGCGCCGCATCCCGCCAGGTCCGATCCCAGCGCCGGTGGCCGGTCAGGGCGTTGCTGGCGAGGCTGAAGATGGAAAAGCGGGCCATGACCTCGCGGCGGATTGGTAAGCGCGACGCCGGGATGATAGGGCTGGTCCGACGAAAGGATTTTACCAGGAGCGACGTTTGCTTGCCTGTGAAGGACAATGACCCCGCCGCGGATCCTGGGCCTGCTGCTGATCGACGGCTTCGCCCTGATGTCCTACGCCTCGATCGTCGAGCCCTATCGCGCGGCCAATGTGCTGGCTGGCGAAGAGCTCTATCGCTGGGTCCATGTCTCGATCGACGGGCGGCCGGTGCGCGCCTCGAACGGCGCCGGCATCGCCGCCGACCTGGCCGTAGGCCGGCCGCTGGCCTGCGACACCCTCTTCGTCTTCGCCGCCGGGGACCCGGCAAGCTTCCGGGACGCGGCGACCTTCGCCTGGCTGCGCGGCCTCGCCCGGCGCGGCGCGACCTTGGCCGGCGTCTCGGGGGGGCCGTTCCTGCTCGCCAACGCCGGGCTGCTCGACGGGCATCGCGCGACCATCCATTGGGATCACAGGCCGGCCTTCGCCGAGGCCTTCGACGAGATCGCGATCGAGCCCAGCCTCTATGTGATCGACCGGCGGCGGGTGACCTGCGCCGGCGGCGCCAGCGGCCTTGACCTGGCCATCGAACTGATCGAGCGCGAGCAGGGCCATGCGCTGGCCAGCCGGGTCGGGGACTGGTTCATCCACACCGAAGCCCGCGCCGCCGACCAGCCGCAGCGCGCCAGCCTGCGCGAGCGCTACGGCGTCGCCAACGACCGGGTGCTGAAGGTGCTGTCGCGCATGGAGGCGAGCGTCGAGGAACCGGAGACACGGGCGGCGCTGGCGCGCATCGCCGGGGTGTCGCTGCGCCAGCTCGAGCGGCTGTTCGTCGCCCATGTCGGTGAAAGCGTGAACGACTGCTACCGGCGCATCCGGCTCGACCAGGCGGCGCAGTTGCTCAGGAAGACCGGTCAGTCGGCGACGTCGGTGGCCATCGCCTGCGGCTTTCGCAGCAGCAGCCACTTCTCGCGCGCCTACAAGGCCCGGTATGGCGTCTCGCCGGCACGGGACCGAAGACAGACCGCCTGACTCCCGGCGGCGGCCGGCTCCGCAAGGCCGCCGGACTTGCCATGCCGGGCTCCGCGGCGCAGTTTGCCGCCCATTGCGACGCTTTGGGGCCCTGTGCGCCCCTCTGGTCGGCGCTTGGAGACGATGAATGACCACCATTCCCTCGCCGGGACCGGCGCGGCCTTCGCTGGCTGACTGGTCCCCATCCACCTACCTGAAATTTGAAGACGAACGCACCCGCCCGGCCCGCGACCTGCTGGCCCAGGTTCCGTTGGCCGAGGCGCGCAAGGCGGTCGACGTCGGCTGCGGCCCGGGCAATTCGACCGAGCTGATCGCCGAACGGTTTCCGGACGCCGACATCCTCGGCATCGACACCTCGCCGGCCATGCTGGACGAGGCGCGCAAGCGCCTGCCGAAGCTGCGCTTCGCTGTCGCCGACGCCAATGTCTGGACGCCGGAGGCGGACGTCGACCTGGTCTACGCCAACGCGACCTATCAGTGGATCCCCGGCCATCTGGAGCAGCTGCCGCGGGTGCTGCGGGCGCTGCGGCCGGGGGCGGTCCTGGCGGTGCAGATGCCGGACAACCTGGCCGAGCCCACCCACCGGCTGATGCGGGAGGTCGCTGACGCCGGGCCGTGGGCGGAGAGGCTGAAAGGCGCGGCGCGCGATCCCCTGCCGCCGGCCCGCGTCTATTACGAGGCCCTGAGGCCTCACGCCGCGCGGCTGGACATCTGGCGCACCGCCTACAACCACCCGCTGGCCGACGCGGCGGCCATCGTCGAGTTCATCCGCAGCACCGGCCTCAGGCCCTTCCTCGATCCGCTGTCCGAAGACGAACGCCAGGCCTTCCTCGCCGCCTATACCGCCAAGATCGCCGCGGCCTACCCGCCACTGGCCGACGGCGGCGTCCTGCTGCAGTTTCCGCGCCTGTTCCTGGTCGCCCAACGCTAGGCTGGACGGCCGGCGCCGGATCGACCGATTCTCGAGCCGTGCGGCGAGGAACGCTTCGACGGGCGAAGCATGGGGAGGACCAGGGATGCGTCGGCGAGAGCTTCTGATCGGGGCCGCCGCGCTGCTGGCCAGCGGGCCGGCGATGGCGGCGGAGCAGCCGTTTCGCCGGGCGGCCCGAGAGGCGTTCCTCTATGCCCTGCCCCTGGTCGAGATCGCCAATGTCCGGGCGGGTGCGTCGGACCGGGGGATGAAGCCCGGCCGCTTCTTACGCCAAGGCCTGGCGACGCCGGAAAGCCGCGGCGTAACCAAGCCGAACAACGACACCCTGAACGCCCAGGCCTTCATCGACCTCGCCCGGGGTCCGGCGCGCCTGCGGCTGCCGCCGCTGGGCGGGCGCTATGCCTCGCTCGCCCTGATGGACATGTTCAGCAACGACTTCGCGGTGCTCGGCACGCGGACCACGGGCGACGTCGGCCGCGAGGTGCTGCTGGTCGGCCCGAACGACAAGGGCCGCCCCGGCGCGCTGAGGGCGCCGACGCCCTGGGTGTGGGCGGTGGCCCGGGTGCTGGTCGACGGCCCCAAGGACCTGGGCAAGGCGCGCGAGGTGCTTGACGGGTTCAGGGTCGTGGCGGCGCCGGCCCGTCCGCCGGCGGCCGGCGCGGCGTTCACCGCGCCGTGGGCCGACTATCTGAAGGCGGCCAACGCCCTGCTGCTGGAAAATCCCCCGCTCGCCGCCGACCACGACATCCTGCAGCGCATGGCGCCGCTGGGGCTCGGCTCGGACCGGTTCGATCCCGGCCGGTTCGACCCCGCCGCCGCGTCCCAGATCGCCGCCGGCGTCGACGAGGCCCGCGCCCTGCTGCTGACGCCCCGCCGGAGCGCCAACGCCGCCACCGGATGGGGGATCGAGCCCGACGATGTCGGAAACTTCGGCCAGGACTACGAGACCCGCGCCCGCGTCGCCCACGGCGGCCTGGGCGCCCTGCCGCCGCCCGAGGCCATGTCCATGTCGGCGCTCAGCCCGGACGGCGGGCGCCGGTTCGACGGCGACGGACCATGGCGGCTGAGCTTCGCCGGCGGCCAGACCCCGCCGGTCAACGCCGCCTGGTCGCTGACCCTGTACGAGGCGACGCCCGACGGGCAGTTCTTCCTGACCGCCAACCCGATCAACCGCTATTCGATCGGCGACCGGACCCCGGGGCTGATCCGCGGCCGGAACGGATTGCTCGACATCTGGATCTCGCGCACCGATCCCGGCGGCGCCCGTTCGGCCAACTGGCTGCCCGCGCCCGCCAAGGGTCCGTTCGCGATGGTCCTGCGCGCCTATCAGCCGAAGCCGGCGCTGCTGTCGCACGCCTACGTTCCGCCGCCGGTCATCAGGATCTGACGGGCGACGAGTCACAAGATTTCGCCAGTGCAGGCGCCGGCCGCGCAGACCCCTGGTCCTCTATCCACAAACAGCCGTCATCCAAGCTGTTGATCTTCCAGGCGCCTTCGCCTAAACGCCGCTCGATGAAGGACAACCGATTGAAGGTGGTCCCCCTCATCACTACCTCTGAAAACCTTCGAATTCGATCGGCGACCCAAGGGCGCCGCGATGGCTTGGAAGCAAGGGGCCGGTTCAAGTGAGCGGGGTGCTGGAGACGTGAATGAGTATAGTGCGCACCGCGATCGCCGCCGGGGCCTTGCTGATCGCAATCGGAACCGGGGCGGGATCGGCCGCGGCGGACACCAGCAACCCTCGCGCCTGGAGCGCGGCGTGCCGGCAGGACGCCTTCGCCCACTGCCGCCTGCACGCGCTGGCCTATGACGTGCCCGGCGTGCGCGATTGCCTGATTCGCAACCTCGACCGGATTTCCGACGCCTGCCGCGGCGTGATCAGGGCCGCGGGGGCGCCGCACGACCCGCCCCCCGCGTCCCCAACGTCACACTAGCGCGCGAATCTCACCGCCAACCCTTCTCGACCTCGACACGCCCCCGTGAAGGCGTTTAGCTCAGTCCCGTTTGTGGAGCGCCAGATTCCATGCCGACCAGCACACCGCTCCTCGACAGCATCGGATCGCCAGGCGATCTGCGCCGGCTTCCCGCGGAGCAGTTGCGCCAGGTGGCGGACGAGCTGAGAAGCGCGACCATCGACGCGGTGTCCGTCACCGGCGGCCACTTCGGCTCGGGCCTCGGCGTGGTCGAGCTGACGGTCGCCCTGCACTATGTCTTCGAGACGCCGCGCGACCGGGTGGTCTGGGACGTGGGCCACCAGGCCTATCCGCACAAGATCCTGACCGGCCGGCGCGGCCGCATCACCACCCTGCGCCAGGGCGGCGGCCTGTCCGGCTTCACCCGCCGCGCCGAGAGCCCCTACGATCCCTTCGGCGCCGCCCACTCGTCGACCTCGGTCTCGGCCGGCCTTGGCATGGCGGTGGCGCGGGAGATGGACGGCGGCGACCATCACGTGGTCGCGGTGATCGGCGACGGCGCCATGAGCGCCGGCATGGCCTATGAGGCGATGAACAACGCCGGTGCGCGCAAGACCCGGCTGCTGGTCATCCTGAACGACAACAACATGTCGATCGCCCCGCCGGTGGGCGGCATGAGCGCCTATCTGGCCCGCCAGGTCTCCAGCGGCGCCTACCAGTCGTTCCGCAAGTTCGGCAGCCGCATGGTCGACGGCCTGCCGCGCCCGATCAAGGAAGCGGCCCGCAAGGTCGAGGAATACGCCCGCGGCATGGCCACCGGCGGCACCTTCTTCGAAGAGCTGGGCTTCTACTATGTGGGCCCGATCGACGGGCACAACATGGACCACTTGGTCCCGGTGCTGAAGAACGTCCATGAGATCACCGACCGGCCGGTGCTGGTGCACGTAGTGACCCAGAAGGGCCACGGCTACGGCCCCGCCGAGAACGCCGATGACAAG
>DATAYM010000090.1:0-24581 GCA_036272595.1 Caulobacteraceae bacterium | reverse complement strand
GGCAGGGATTGTCCATCAGCGTGGCGTGATCGCGTCCTCCCCCGCTCGCGGGGGAGGTGGCCTCGAGGGCCGGAGGGGGCGTTCAGCCGCCGCCGCGCTTGAACAACGCCCCCTCAGTCACTCCGTGACAGCTCCCCCGTTCCACGGTGGAGCATTTTGAGCTAAACCCGCCCCTCTTTTGCACCTGAGTACTGCGATGACCAACCACTGGACGCCCACGTCCTGGAGAGCCAAGCCCGCCAAGCACATCCCGTCCGACTATCCGGACGCGGCCGCCCTGTCGCGCGTCGAGGACGCGCTGCGCGCCATGCCGCCGCTGGTGTTCGCGGGCGAGGCGCGCCGGCTGAAGGAGCTGCTCGGCCAGGTGGCCGAGGGCAAGGCGTTCCTGCTGCAGGGCGGCGACTGCGCCGAGAGCTTCAAGGAGTTCACCGCCAACAACATCCGCGACACCTTCCGCCTGATCCTGCAGATGGCGGTGGTGCTGACCTTCGCCGGCGGCAAGCCGGTGGTGAAGGTGGGCCGCATGGCCGGCCAGTTCGCCAAGCCGCGCTCGGAGGCCGTCGAGACCATCGGCGGCGTCACCCTGCCGTCCTATCGCGGCGACAACATCAACGGCATGGAGTTCGACCCGGCGGTGCGCACGCCGGATCCCGAGCGCCTCTTGAAGGCTTACGGCCAGTCGTCGGCGACCTTGAACCTGCTGCGCGCCTTCGCCGGCGGCGGCTATGCCGACCTCTACAACATCCACCGCTGGACCCTGGGCTTCGTCGCCGACAGTCCGCTGGGCGCCCGCTATCGGGAGCTTTCGGACAAGATCACCGAGGCCCTGACCTTCATGGCCGCCATCGGGGTGACGCCGGAGAGCCAGCCCGACCTGCACCGGGTCGAGTTCTTCACCGCCCACGAGGCCCTGCTGCTCGGCTACGAGGAGGCGCTGACCCGCGTCGATTCCACCTCCGGCGACTGGTACGACGTCTCCGCCCACCTGCTGTGGATCGGCGAGCGCACCCGTCAGCTGGACGGCGCCCACGTCGAATACATGCGCGGTATCAAGAACCCCATCGGCCTGAAGGTCGGCCCGACGCTGGAGCCGGATGAGCTGATGCGGCTGGTCGAGGCGCTGAACCCGGACAACGAGCCCGGCCGGCTGACCCTCTACGGCCGCTTCGGCGCCGAGAAGATCGCCGCGCGGCTGCCGGCGCTGATGGCCGCCACCCGCGCCGCCGGCGCCCAGGTGGTCTGGGCCACCGACCCGATGCACGGCAACACGTTGAAGGCCAACAACGGTTACAAGACGAGGCCCTTCGACCGCATCCTGTCGGAGGTCCGCAGCTTCATTGAGATCGCCGAGTCCGAGGGCGTGCATCCCGGCGGCGTGCATCTGGAGATGACCGGCCAGAACGTCACCGAATGCATCGGCGGCGCCCGCGAACTGACCGAGGGCGACCTCGCCGACCGCTACCACACCCATTGCGACCCGCGCCTGAACGGCGAACAGGCGCTGGAGCTGGCCTTCCTGGTCGCCGAACGCCTCAAGGCCGAACGCCTGGCCGGGCTAAGGCACCAGGCGGCGGAATAGCGCCCTCAATTTTACCGTCATGGCCCGCCTTCGGCTCCAGCGGGGATGACGGTTTGGAGGGCGTCCTCTGATTTTCATTAGTGGCCGGCTGGTCACGGGCGCCTGATTTCGTGGCGCCCATGGCTTGCGTATCGACCCGCGAACGCTCAGGTTCCCCGCCCTCAACATCAAGGCATCGACCCATGGACGCCCCGGCGGCCAGCACGGTCTCCCGCTCGGGAGCGCCGGCCGAGCTCGTTTTCCAGGACTTGAGCGCGCTGCTGCGGCTGGCGGGGCCGGTGGTGCTGTCGCGCCTGGGCATCATGACCATGGGCCTGACCGACACGGTGGTGGTCGGGCGCTATTCGGCGGTGCAGCTGGGCTATCACGCCCTGGGCTGGGCTCCGACGGCGGTGGTGCTGACCGTGGCCATCAGCCTGCTCAGCGGCGTGCCGGTGATGACCTCGCGGGCGATCGGCGAGGGCCGCCGTCACCTGGCCGGCGCGGTCCTGCGCCGCGGCCTGGCCTATGGCGGCCAGATCGGCCTGGTCTCGACCCTGGTGCTGGCCGGCGGCGGGCCGTGGTTCCTGCAGCACGTGGGCTTGTCGCCCGGGCTGGCCGCCGGCGCCGGACGGGTGCTGATCGTCTTCGCCCTGTCGCTGACGCCGCTCTGCCTCGGCACGGCGGCCAGCATGTGGCTGGAGGCGCTCGGCAAGCCGGGCGTCGCCACGGTCGCCATGTGGCTGGCCAACCTGGTCAACCTGGCCATCGACCTGGTCCTGGTGCCCGGCCATTTCGGCCTGCCGGCGCTGGGCGCCGTCGGCGGCGCCTGCGCCACCCTAGGCTCGCGGACCGCGCTGATGGCGGCCCTTTTCGCCTATATCGCGACCATGAAGGAGGCGCGCGGCCTCGGCGTGTTCGACAAGCCGGCGCGCGACGCCGCCGCCGAGGCCGAGCAGCGCAAGATCGGCTACGGCGCCGGCGCCTCGGGCTTTTTCGAGGTGGCCTCCTTCGCCGGCATGAACATCGTCGCCGGCTGGATCGGCGCGCTGGCCGTCGCCGGCTACACCGTGGTGATGACCGTCGCCTCGCTGGTGTTCATGGTCCCGCTCGGCCTGGCGACGGCGACCTCGGTGCTGGTCGGCCGCGCCTACGGCGCCCGCGACCCGCGCGGCGTCAACCGCGCCGGGGCGATCGGCTTCGCCGTCACCGCGGCCTTCGGGATCGCGGTGTCGCTGCTGGTCTGGCCGCTGGCCGGGCCGATCGCGGCGGCCTACACCACCGACCCGCGGGTGCTAGCCATGGGCCAAGCGGCGCTCGTGCTCTCCTGCCTGTTCTATCTGCCCGACGCGCTGCAGGTGGTGGTGGCGCAGTCCTTGCGGGCGCGGGGCGACGTCTGGGTCCCCAGCGGGACCCATTTCGTCAGCTACATCCTGGTCATGGCGCCACTGGCCTGGGTCCTGGCCATTCCGTTCGGCATGGGCGTGAACGGCATCGTCTGGTCGGTGATCGCCTCCAGCCTGATCTCGGCGGGCCTCCTGCTCGGCCGCTTCTGGATGCTGCGCCGGGCGGCGGCCTAGATCGCCGCGCCCAGGATCCAGCCTTCCTCGGTCTCGGCGTCGACCACCAGGTCGGCCGGCGCCGTCTTCGAATGCCCGAAGTCCGCGCCGAGCTTGCCGGCCTCGTCCAGGCGGGCGAAATGCTCGGCCGTGGCGCGCACCTGGGCCAGGTCCTTGACCTCGCCGGCGGCCGGCTGGGCCTTGACCAGGGATGGATAGACCTCCGCCGCCACGATCGCCACGCCGTCCAGCTGCGCCGCGTCCAGCGGCCGGAAGCCGGTCTCGAACGGCCAGACCCGCATGGCCTCGCCATAGGCCAGCTTCAGCCGGCGCACCACCGGGATGCCGAGGATCGCCTGGCCGCCGACCGAGCCGTTGTAATAGAGCTTCCAGATCGACGAGGCGCCCTTGGCCGCCAGGTCGGCGTGGCGGAACTCAGGCAGATCCTCTGGCGCATGGTCGCGGGTGCGCTTGGGCTGCAGGGTGGTCAGCGTGTCCTTGGGCGGGCAGCCCCAGAAGGGGAAGGGCCCCCCGGTGACCCGGCGGTTGATCTCCGAGGCGACCCCGAAGCGGTTGTTGGTGTTGTCGGCCTTGTCCTTGACCATGCGGTCGATCTGGTCCCAGACCGCACGCCAGGGCGGCGCGGCGGTCGGCAGCTTCAGGGCGGCGGAGAAGCCGCGGGGAAAATTCAGCGGAAAGTCAAAGCCCAGCAGGGTCCGCTCGCCGCGCTTCTTCAGGTCGTCCAGCACCGCCACCAGCTTCTTCTCGGCCTCGGCCCGGGTCGCCGGGTTGAACGCCTCGAAGGTCAGGCGAAAGCGCACGTCGCGCTTCAAGACGCCGATCCAGACCGAATCGGCGCCCGTGTTCGGCTTCGAGGCCGCGCTCCAGTCGACGATGACATAGGCGTTGAAAAGACGGGCCACGCAGGGCTCCAAGATCAAGGGACGGCAGCTTGTAGCGGCTCGCGGGCCGGGTGGGAACGCGCCCGGCGTTCACTTCGAGGGCATAGGGCTAGCTCACCACCCGCAGCCGCCGCAGCAGCGGCAGGCGCGTGTCGGCCAGACCCCTGGCCTGAGACGTCAGCTCGGCGAGGTTTTCTTCATCCGTGTGAAGGACTTGCCCATCTTTCATCAGGGTTTGATTCTGCCTCTGCAGGATGCTCCAGGCATCGCTGGCCCAGTCTTCCGGCTTTTTCAGCCCGCGAGCCCGGGCGGCGAGGAACATCTGCTGGAAGCGGGTGGACTCGACGGCGCCGCCGGTGACCGGCGAGGCCAGCCAGGTCACGTCGCCGGAAACCCGCGAGCGCTCGATCAGGTGGGCGTTCAGCCGCTGGCAGCGGGGCAGGGCGATCTCGATGTCCTCGGGGCTCTGCGCCGGGTGCGCCCGTCCCGCGCCGACCAGCACGGTGACCGCCTCGATCAGCGCCCCGGGCGGCAGCGCCATGATCGCCGGCTGCTCGGCCAGGTCGCCGATGCGCTTCGGGGCGCCGTCGCCGGCCGCCAGCGCCTCGATGACCGGGCGGAAGATGTCCTCGCGCAGGCCGACCTTGCCGAGGCCGGCGTCGACCTCGAAGGGGATGTCCGCCGGGTCGACGGTCAAGGTCACCGCCAGGTCGTTGAACCGGTCCAGCCTTTCCAGCGGCGTCAGCAGCCGCGCGCCGCGGCTATAGAGGTCGCGGCGGAACTGGTTGTTGAGCATGTAGTCGCGCACCGTCTCGCGCAGCACATCGTAAGAAATTCCCCCGAGCACCTCGCGCTGCGGGGCGGTCAGGTTGTAGGCCAGCAGCTGGTCGAGGGCGACGGCCGGGGCGGCGAACTTCAGCTTGGCGTCGGCCAACCATTCGTGCGCTTCGGCGAAATACATTGGGGCCCAGTCGCGGTTGAAATACTCGTGGGCCAGATATTGCCGGTTCTGGCTGGCGATGTTGGCGAGGCGGTCCCTGGCCGTCGGGTTGGCGGTGAAGTAGCGCGCGCCGACGTCGGCCAGCTGGTTGGCGAAGCCGATGGCGGAATCGATGCGGCTGACCATGCCCTCGGCGTGGGTCCCGGCCGCCTCCATGTGGATCGACATCATGTGGCGCAGCGGCATGGCCGCCGCCCAGCCGGGCAGGGTGTTGAAGCTGAAATAGACGATGCCGCCGACCTTCAGCCGGTCGCGGAAGATGTTGACCAGGATGCGGCGGTTCTCGTCCGACACCCAGCTCCAGATGCCGTGCAGGATGATGTAGTCGAACTGCGGCAGGTCATCGCGGGCGGCGAAGTCGGCGAAGCTGTCGTCGAAGAATTTCGCGTCGGCGCCGGCGACCTGGACCAGGCCCTGGGCGTGCGCCGCCTGCACCGGATTGAAGTCGGTGCCCCAGTACTCGCCGGGCGAGGCGGCGGCGTGGATGCTGGCCGAGATCCCCTGGCCGAAGCCAAGCTCCAGATAGCGCATGCCGGCCCGGCGCGGCGGCAGGTGGCCGCTCGAGAGCAGGCTGAAATCGATCAGCCCCGGCGCGAGGTCGCGATAATAGCCGTAGGTGTAGTCGATCTCGGCCACATAGCCGGAGGTCCAGTCCATCGGCGCTTCCCTCTGTTCCGCTCACCCCCCGCGACGGCGGGACCCTTGGCCTTTTACCGCCAAGCACGCCAAGCACACCAAGAAGAGAAAAGGTCAGCGCCGCCCCTTGGTGACCTTGGCGTGCTTGGTGGTGAAAAAGGTCGTTCCCGCTGGCGCGGGGCGAAACGCTTAGCAGAGCTTCACCAGCATCTTGCCGGTGTTTTCGCCGTTGAACAGTTTCAGGAAGGCGTGCGGGGCGCGCTCGATGCCTTCCTCGACCGTCTCGCGCCACTTGATCTTGCCCTCGGCGGCCCAGCCGGCCAGGTCGCGCACGAAGGCCGGCATCATGTCGAAATGGCTGGAGACGATGAAGCCTTCCAGGCGCAGCTGCTTGCCGACCGCGGCGGTGAGGCCGTGGACGCCGCTGCCCATGTCGGTGGCGTTGTAGTCCGAGATCATGCCGCAGAGCGCGAACCGGCCGAACGGCCTGGCGGCGACCAGGGCCGCTTCCAGATGGGTTCCGCCGACATTCTCGAAATAGACGTCGATGCCGTCCGGCGCGGCGCGCATCAGGGCGGCGGTCAGGTCCGTCTCGGCCTTGTAGTCGATGGCGTGGTCGACGCCGATCTCCTTCAGATAGGCGATCTTGTCCGGCCCGCCCGCCGTGCCGATGACCGTATGGCCCTTCAGCTTGGCGATCTGGCAGGCGATCTGGCCGACCGCGCCGGCGGCGGCGGAGACGAACACCACATCGCCCTCCTTCAGCGCCGCGATCTTCAGGAGGCCGACATAGGCGGTCAGGCCCGGCATGCCGGCCGCGCCGAGGAAGGTCTGCGGCGGCAGGCCGTGGGTATCGAGCTTCTGCAGCGCCCCGCCCGGGGCGTTGAAGGCTTCGCGCCAGCCGAAGAAGGTCGAGACCAGGTCGCCGGGCTTGAAGTTCGGATCGTTGGAGGCGACCACCTCGCCGATGGCGCCGCCCTGCAGGGCTTCGCCCAGCTGAAAGGGCGGGCTGTAGCTCTTCACGTCGTTCATGCGGCCGCGCATGTAGGGATCGACGGTCATCCAGAGGTTCTTCACCTGCACCTCGCCCGGCCCCGGATCGGGCAGATGCACGGTGGCGATCTCGAAATGCTCGTGGGTCGGCATGCCTTGCGGCCGCGCCTTCAGGCGAACTTCGCGTGAGCTGATCGGCATGGTCGAATGTCCCTATGTGACCTTATGGAAAATCAAACGTCTGTTTAGACCAAGCCTTCGGCCGCGTCATCGGCGCCGTCGTCCGCTCCATCATCGGCCATGGACAAATCAGCCCTGTCCCGACAGAGGTGCGCCGATGCGGCCCCGGAAAGGATCAGGTCTTTGAGTCGAGTCTTAAGGGCGGGCGTCGTCGGCGCCGGCGTGTTCGGCGGCTATCACGCCCACAAGTACGCCGCCCTGGCCGATGTCGAGCTGGCGGCGGTGTTCGATCCGGACACGGAGCGGGCGAGGGTGCTGGCGCGGGAGCTGGGCGTCGAAGCGGCGGACGACCTGCCGGCGCTGCTGGCCGCCTGCGACGTGGTCAGCATCGCCTCGCCGGCCACCGTCCATGCCGGACAGGCGCTGGCGGCGCTGAAGGCCGGCCGCGCGGTCTATGTGGAAAAGCCGCTGGCGACCTCGCTCGAGGACGCCGACCGGCTGACCGCCGCGGCGCGGGGCGGGCCGGTGCTGGCCTGCGGCCACCTGGAGCGGGTGATGTTCGCCGCCATGGGCCTGCTGGCTGTCCCGGAGTCGCCGGCCGCCATGTTCGCGGTGCGCAAGGGCCCGTGGAGCCCGCGCAGCGCCGACGTCTCCTGCGTGCTCGACCTGATGATCCACGACATCGACCTGGCGCTGGCGCTGAACCGCGCCGAGCCGCTGGCGGTGGAGGCCGAGGCCCGCACCAGCCACGGTCCCTTCCTCGATGAGGTGCGCGCCGACGTCACCCTGGGCGACGGCTCGACGGTCATCCTCGAAGCCTCGCGCATCGCCGAGGTCCGCGAGCGGCGGATGCGGCTGGTCTATGCCTCCGGCGAGGTGGAGATCGACTTCCTGACCGGCGAATTCAGCAACACCACCCCTTACGTGCTGGACGCCGGCTTCGCCGAAACCCCTGCGGGCAAGGACCGGCTCGGCGCCTCCCTGCAGGCCTTCCTCGACGCGGTGCGCGGCGAAGCGCCCCGCCCGGCGGTCACCGCCGAGGAAGCCGCGCGGGCCCTGGATCTGGCGCTGGCGATCGAGCAGGCGGCGGGAGGGTAGGCTCTGTAACCCGCTCATTCCCGCGTAGGCGGGAATCCAGGCTTTTTACCGCCAAGGCCGCCAAGGCCGCCAAGACGCCAAGAAGAGAAAGGTCAGCGCCGCTGCTTGGCGGTGAGTCGTCGGCCTCCCCGGCGAGCCGCCAGCAGAAAAACCTGGATTCCCGCCTTCGCGGGAATGAGCGGATAAAATAATGGCCTGTTCAGGGCTTCGGCAGGTTCTCGATGGGGACCTCGGGCAGGTCGTCCGCCGGCGTGAAGCCGAAGACACGGCCGTAGAAATAGAGTTCGGCCTCTTTTGAGGCGATCAGGGTTTCGGCGCGGCGGAAGCCGTGGCTCTCGCCGGCGAATTCCATGTAGGCCACCGGTTGCTGGCGCTGGCGCAAGGCTTCCAGAATCATGTGCGCCTGGTTCGGCGGCACGATCGGATCCTCCGAGCCCTGGAAGATGATCAGCGGGGCGCGGAAGCCCTCCAGGTGGTTCAGCGGCGAGCGTTCGTCGTAGACCGCCTTGGCCGCCGGGTAGGGTCCGACCAGGTTGTCCAGGTAGCGGCTCTCGAACTTGTGGGTGTCGCGCGCCAGGGCGCCGAGGTCGGCGACGCCGTAGAAGCTGGCCCCGGCCTTGAAGACGTCGCTCTGCGACAGCGCCGCCAGCACGGTGAAGCCGCCGGCCGAGCCGCCGTGGATCGCCACCCGGCCCGCGTCGACCCGTCCCTGGCCGGCCAGGAACTTCACCGCGGCGATGACGTCCTCGACGTCGACGACGCCCCACTTGTCGTTCAGCCGCTGGCGGTAGGCGCGGCCGTAGCCGGCCGAGCCGCCATAGTCGACATCGACGATGGCGAAGCCGCGGCTGGTCCAGAACTGGTTGGCCAGGCTGAGCGAGGACGAGGCCTTGCCGGTCGGCCCGCCATGCACCTGCACGATCAGCGGCGGCTTCTCGTCCGCCGGGGCGGCGAAGTCGCCGTTGGCCGGCGGATAGAACAGCGCGTGCACGTCCAGGCCGCCGGCGCTGGGGAAGGTGATCGGCTCGGCCAGCGAGATCGAACGCGGCTCGACCGCGGCCGGGGAGGGCCGGCGGACGACGGTCGCCGCGCCGGTCTCGATATCCACCGTCACCACCGCGCCGGTCTGCAGGCCGGAAGCCGCCGCCATGGCCACGGTGCGCTCGTCCAGCCGGTGCAGGGCGCCGATCACGGTGAAGGGCAGGGCGATCTCGCGGACGACGCCGGGATCGATCACGACGAGATGGTCGCCGCCGGCGTCGGCGTAGGTCGCGACGACGCGGCCGTTGTCCATCAGCACGTAGTTGGACTGGCCCAGGCCCCAGAGCGGACCGGCGAACTCGGCGTCCTTGGCCAGGACCGGCACGGTCTCCATGCCGCGGCGGACATAGAGGTTCCAGAAGCCGCTGCGGTCCGACATGAAGTAGAGCGCGCCGCCTGCGCCCCATTTCGGCTCCATCGCCGATTCCGCGCCGCCGCCGGCCACGATCTCCTCGCGGGTGAGGCCGCCGGCGCCGAAGTCGGCGGCATAGAGCCGCGTGTCGTCCCAGGGCATGTTCGGATGGTCCCAGGCCATCCAGGCGAGGCGTTTTCCGTCCGGGCTGACGCGCGGATAGGCCACGAAGTCGCTGGCGCCGAACAGCACCTGGCCGGCGTCGCCCGCCTTGCCCGAAAGCCGGACGACGGCATTCTTCACGTCGGCCGGGTCGGTGTGATCCTCGCGCACCGCGATCAGGCCGCCGTCCGGCGCGGCGACCGCGTC
Source organism: Caulobacteraceae bacterium (assembly GCA_036272595.1). Taxonomy (GTDB): domain Bacteria; phylum Pseudomonadota; class Alphaproteobacteria; order Caulobacterales; family Caulobacteraceae; genus Poindextera. Next base: position 14,893 of record DATAYM010000090.1, on the reverse strand, counting down.
GGCATAGCGGTAGCCCTCCGGCGTCAGCGCCACGGGCGCCTCGCCCCGATGTTGGGCGCCGATGGGCTGGGCGTAGAGGCGCTGGTCGGTGAAGTTGGAGAAATAGAGCGTCTCGCCGACCACCACATAGGCGGCGCCGCCATATTCGTGCACGCGGGTGCGGACGCTGAACCCCTCCGGCGTCAGCTCGGTCACGCCGGACGCGTCGCCGGTCATGGCGACCATCCGCCCGCCCTGGTCGGGCCGGTTCTCCAGCCAGAACAGCCGGCCGTCCTCGGTGCGCAGGTCGGAGACGCCAATGGCGCCCTTGGCCAGGCTCTCGGCGGAGATCGGCGAGGCCCAGGTCCCGTAGGGTGCGGTGGTCGGCGCTTCGGACGCAGCCATGTTGCTCAACTCCTGCAAACGCCTAGGTCGGGGTTCTCGCCTTGCGCCACATCGGCCAGAGGGTCGGACCATCCGGCAGCTTGATCTCGCCGGTCACCTCGAAGCCGAAGCTGGAATAGATCGGGATATTGGATTCCTTGCTGGACTCCAGATAGGCCGGCATGCCCTTGGCGTCGGCGTTGGCCAGCTGCCGGCGGATGACCACCCCGCCGTATCCCTTGCCCTGCTTGGCCGGATCGGTCCCGAGCACCTGCAGGTACCAGTGCGGCTCGTGCGGGTGGCGTTTTTCGATGACGTCCATCACGGAGGTCACGTGCCGCGCGCCGGCGAGGCCGAACAGGCCGATGAAATCGGCGCCGTTGACGATGTACTGCCACCAGGGAATCTCCCACTGGCCCGGCGGCCGCCACAGCGCCGCCGCCTCATAGCCGCTGGTGACGTCGCAGCCGCCATAGGGCAGGCCGAGCTTGAACAACAGCTTGAACAGGCGCGGCATCTTCACCGGCCGGGTCGCCTCGTCCTGCAACAGGAAGCAGATCATCGGGTCGTCCAGAAAGGCCCGGCCCAGGGTCTGCGACAACGGATCGGCGTCCGCCCAGGTCGCCGCCCGCGCCACGACGCCGGTCTCGCGCGCCGTCGGTTCCGCGCTCGTCATCGGGTTCCTCCCTCCCGTTTCGGCCCCGTGTCTAGCGGGAAGGGCGGCGGATAGGAAGGCGCGGGGGCGGAAAGCGGCCCTAGCCCGCCGCCTTCGCCCGTTCCATGCCGGCGACGATCATCGCCCTGGCCTCGTCGGCATCGCCCCAGCGGCTGATCTTCACCCACTTTCCCGGCTCCAGGTCCTTGTAGTGCATGAAGAAGTGCTCGATCTGCTTCAGGGTGATCTCCGGCAGGTCGGTGTAGTTGGTGATGTGGTCGTAGCGCTGGGTGAGCTTGGGCGCCGGCACGCCGATCAGCTTCTCGTCGCCGCCGGCCTCGTCGCGCATCATCATCACGCCGACGATGCGGCAGCTCATGATCGCGCCCGGCGCGATGGCGCGGGTGTTGGCGACGATCACGTCGCAGGGGTCGCCGTCCTCGGACAGGGTGTGGGGGATGAAGCCGTAATTCCCCGGATAGCGCATGGCCGTATAGAGGAAGCGGTCGACCATCAGGGCGCCCGAGGCCTTGTGCATCTCGTACTTGATCGGCTCGCCGCCGATCGGCACCTCGATGACGACGTTCACCTCGTGCGGCGGATTGGCTCCGATGGGCACGGCCTGAAGGTTCATCGACAAGTCTCCGGCGCTCGCTGCTGGCCCCCGGCTCTTAGGCGAGCGGCGCGCCGCCGGCCAGCCCCCCGCGCCCCTGCCTTCGCGCCCTGCCGCCTTTGCGCTCAGGCGGCGGCTCGGCTAGGGAGAACCTCTTTTTCGCGTGAGCCCGCCATGACCAGAAAACCCGACGGAAGCTGGGACAAGTCCAAACTGCCGAGCCGGCATGTGACCGAAGGGCCGAGCCGCGCCCCGCACCGGTCCTACTATTACGCCATGGGCCTCGGCAGCCGCGAGATCGCCCAGCCCTTCGTCGGCGTCGCCTCCTGCTGGAACGAGGCGGCGCCCTGCAACACCGCGCTGATGCGCCAGGCTCACGCCGTGAGCGAGGGGGTCAAGGCGGCCGGCGCGACGCCGCGCGAGTTCTGCACCATCACCGTCACCGACGGCATCGCCATGGGTCACGAGGGAATGAAGTCGTCGCTGGTCAGCCGCGAGGTGATCGCCGACTCGGTCGAGCTGACCATGCGCGGCCATGGCTATGACGCCCTGGTCGGCGTCGCCGGCTGCGACAAGAGCCTGCCGGGCATGATGATGGCCATGCTGCGGCTGAACGTGCCGAGCGTCTTCCTCTATGGCGGCTCCATCCTGCCCGGCCGCTGGCAGGACCGCGACGTGACGGTGGTCGACGTCTTCGAGGGCGTCGGGATGCATTCGGCCGGGCGGATGAGCCTGGACGACCTTTGCGATCTGGAACGGCACGCCTGTCCGGGCGAGGGGGCCTGCGGCGGCCAGTTCACCGCCAACACCATGGCCTGCGTCTCCGAGGCCATCGGCCTTGCCCTGCCGCTGTCGGCGGCGCTGCCGGCCCCCTATTTGAGCCGCGACCAGTATGCGCGCGCCTCCGGCGAGGCGGTGGTGCGGCTGATCGAACGCAACATCCGCCCGCGCGACATCTGCACCCGCAAGGCGTTCGAGAACGCGGCGGTGGTGGTGGCGGCGACCGGCGGCTCGACCAACGGCGGCCTGCATCTGCCGGCCATGGCCCATGAATGCGGCGTCGAGTTCACCCTGCGCGACGTCGCCGAGATCTTCAAACGCACCCCCTATCTGGCCGACCTGAAGCCCGGCGGCCGCTTCGTGGCCAAGGACATGGGCGAGGCCGGCGGCATGCCGGTGCTGCTGAAGACCCTGCTGGAAGGCGGCTACATCCACGGCGACTGCATGACCGTGACCGGCAAGACCATCGCCGAGAACCTGGCCGACGTGAAATGGCGCGACGACCAGGTGGTCATCCGGCCGGTCTCCAATCCCCTGTCGCCGACCGGCGGCGTCGTCGGCCTCTGGGGCTCGCTGGCCCCCGACGGGGCCATCGTCAAGGTCGCCGGCATGGCCTCGCACCGCGCCCATCGCGGCCCGGCGCGGGTGTTCGACGGCGAGGAGGCCTGTTTCGCCGCCGTCGAGGCCGGCGACTACAAGGACGGCGACGTCCTGGTCATCCGCTACGAGGGGCCGAAGGGCGGCCCGGGCATGCGCGAGATGCTCTCCACCACCGCGGCCCTGTCCGGCCAGGGCCGGGGCGACAAGGTGGCGCTGATCACCGACGGCCGGTTCTCCGGCGGCACGCGCGGCCTCTGCGTCGGCCATGTGGGACCGGAAGCCCAGGACGGCGGTCCGATCGCCCTGATCGAGAACGGCGACATCATCGCCATCGACGCCGACGCCGGCACGATCGAGCTGGAGGTGGACCCGATCATCCTGGCCCAGCGGCGCAAATACTGGGAGCCCCGCCAGACCGACTACGGTTCGGGAGCCCTGTGGAAGTTTGCGCAGGGCGTCGGGCCGGCCCATCTCGGCGCCGTGACCCATCCTGGCTTCAAGGGCGAAAGAAAGGTCTATGCCGACATCTGAGCCGCCCGAGCGCACCCCGGTTCGCCGCAGCGCGGCCCGCGCCTTCATCCTGACCCCCGACCACCACGTGCTGCTGATGCAGATCCGCACGCCGGATGGCTTGAGGCTCTGGATCACGCCCGGCGGCGGCATCGAGGGCGATGAAACCGCCGAAGCGGCGCTGCTGCGCGAGCTGGAGGAAGAGGTGGGCCTCAAGGACGTTCCGCTCGGGGCGCTGATCTGGCGACGACATCATACGTTCAGCTGGGGCAAGTGGCGGGTGGCGCAAAGCGACGTCTTCCACGTCGTGCACGCGGACAGGTTCGAGCCGGTGATGGCGGACGAGGAGGAGGCGGCGATGGTCGACGCCTTCCGCTGGTGGCCGCTCGCTGAAATCGGCGCTTCGGCCGACCGCTTCGTCCCGGGCGGAATCGCCGACATCCTGGCCCGCTATATCGCCGACGGCGCGCCGGCCGAGCCGCCGCCTGAAGAGGTGCTGGTTGACTGACGGGCCGGAGAGCCTTGGCGAGGTGCTGTTCGAGTTCCGGCGGATCGGCGCCTCGGTGAAGGTCTCCGCCGTCCACGTCGCCACCGACACCGAGGTTTCCCTGGTCGGCCCGGCGGCCGGCGGCGACTACCCGCTACGGATGGCGGCGCTGCGCAAGCTGGCCTACGTGCTGGCCGCCAGGGCCAAGGGCCACGAACGCGGCTAGGACAAGGTTTCCCCATACGACCTTGCGTAACGGGCGCGACACACGAGCGACACAACCCGGCATAACGGGCTTGCTAGCGTTCAGGTGAGGTTCATCCTCATTTCCCTCTCCTCAGGGAAAGTGACGCCGGTCCGGACATCCCCCGTCTTGCAGTGGCCGGCGTCACACCCTTTGTCCCGGGTCCGCATTCTCTTCGCGACCTATGGCTTTGGGGGCTTTGCTGTCTATCTCTATAGACGCCGCTTCACCGGAAGCGGCGACAACGTGACCGTTGGCCCGATGTGACCCGCGGCCTCTTGAAGGAGGTCCTGATGAAGACCCTGTTCGCCGCGCTCGCCAGCGTATCGCTCCTGACCGCGCCGCTGGCGCTCAGCCCGGTTCCGGCCATGGCCCAGCACAGCCATGGCGGCGGCTTCTCCCACGGCGGTTTCGGCCGTGGCGGCTTCGGCCACGGTGGTTTCGGCCGCGGCGGTTTCGGCCACGGCGGTTTCGGCCGAGGCGGCGGCTGGCGTGGCGGCTATGGCTGGGGCTTCGGCGGGCTCGCGGCCGGACTGTTCCTGGGCGCGGCGATCGCCGATTCCTATGACTACCCGGCCTATTACGGCTACTGGGGTCCCTACGGCGCGCCCTATCCTTACGACTATTACGATGGTCCGCCGCCGCCCTATGCGGACGACGGGGACGAGGGCCCGCCGCCGGGGCAATACTCGGGCCCGCCGCCGCAAGGTCAGGCCCAGGGCCAGGCCTGCGGCTCCTGGTCGTGGGACGCCAGCCAGTCCAAGTACGACTGGGTTCCCTGCTGAGCTCAGCGGCTCAATGGCCTGACTGACCGGTGTTCGACGGCAGGGTCTCCTTGTCGAAGATCACCTGTTGGTCAGGCGTGAGGCGGTTATAGAAGGCGATCACCGCCTCGCCCTGCCGGCGGAGGTCGGCCACGTCCTGCGCCATGGTCGCGTCGATCAGCGCGATGCGCCGCGGCGTCTTCAGCTGCGGCAGCAGCTGTTGCGTCGCCTGATGCCGCGCCACTGCGGCGCCGTTGGATCCGACGGCGGCCGTGTAGCTGCGCCAGGCGTCGTCCTGGCTGGCGTTCAGGTTCAGGGAATCGTGCAGGCGCTCGAGCCTTTGCGCCGTCGTCGTCTGGCCGACCGCCCCCGAAACCATCGCCAGGCAGAAACAGAAACCTAAAATCATCGCACGCACGGGTTGGCCTTTCTCGCATCCTGATCCCCCGCAAGGCACTTGTACCCCCAGCGCCGTTCAGCGCAACGGTTCAAGGCGCTTCATCCAGATCAAGCTCGACCACCACCGGCACATGGTCCGACGGTTTCTCCCAGCCGCGCACGTCCCGATGGATGGTGACCCCGCGCAAACGGTCGGCGGCCTGCGGGGAGAGCAGGGCGTGGTCGATGCGGATGCCGTGGTTCCGCTGCCAGGCTCCGGCCTGGTAGTCCCAGAAGGTGTAGCCGCCGGCGGCGCCGTCGGCCTGCATGTAGGCGTCGGTCAGGCCCAGCCACTTCAGGGCGCGGAAAGCGGCGCGGGTTTCCGGCTGGAACAGGGCGTCGCCCAGCCAGGCGGCGGGATTGTCGGCGTCCTCGGGCTCGGGAATGACGTTGTAGTCGCCGGTCAGCACCAGGGGCTCCTCCAGCGCCAATAGCGCGCGGGCATGGGCGTTCAGCCGCTGCATCCAGGCCAGCTTGTAGGCGAACTTCTCGGTCCCGATCGGGTTGCCGTTGGGCAGGTAGATGGTCGCCACCCGCACCGGCTTCGGCCCCGAAACCACCGCCTCCAGATAGCGGGCGTGATCGTCGCCTTCGCCATCGGGAAGCCCCTTGCGGACATCTTCCAGCGGCGTCTTCGACAGCATGGCGACGCCGTTGTAGGTCTTCTGGCCGTGGACGGCGACGTTATAGCCCAGCCGCTCGAACGCCTCGGCCGGGAACTTCTCGTCGACGCACTTGATCTCCTGCAGGCAGGCGACGTCGGGATTGGCGTCTTCGAACCATTTGAGGACGGTCTCCAGGCGGGCGTTGACCGAATTGACGTTCCAGGTGGCGATGCGCATGGCGTCACGTTAGCCGCGTCCGCGGCGCGGATGAAGGGCGCAATCGGGTCATCGGCGGCTTGGACGAGCGGATTAAATCGGCGCCTTCGATCCGAAACGCGAAATGATCGCGGCGAGGCTTGAGCTGTCATCGTTGCGGGGCATCATCGGCGCCGATCGTCGATCGACGAGCGATCGGCGCGCAGCTGGAGACCTGACAATGGCCGATGTCGCATTCCTTCCCGGCAAGCTGGTCAACCCCACGGAGGCGGCGCTCAGGTGGGTGGAGCTGGCCCAGAAAGGCTGCAAGGCCTGGACCGACGCTTCGCTTGAAGTCCTGCAGACCTATTCGGCGGTGGCGCAGACCCAGCGAAAGACGCTCGCCGCCCTGATCCCGCCCATGGCCCTGACGCCGCCGACGCCGGCCGAAATGGAAGCGGTGGTGGAAGAGGCGATCGAGGCGGCGGCCGAGCTTCTGCCCGCGCCGGCCATGGTCGCCGAGGCGATGGCGAAGGCCGCCGACACGGTCGTGGTGGCGTTTCCGGCATCCGCCCCAGCGGCGGTTGAAGCGGCGGCCGTTGAAGAGGCGGTCATTGAAGAGGCGGTCGGGGCGATGGCCGAGGCGCCGGCCGTCATCGTTCCAACGCCAACGGTGCTGAAAGAGGCCGCCGCCGCGCCCCCGGCCGTGGAAGAGATGGAAACCGCGCCGGAGACGATGAAAAAAGTCGCCGAGCCGTCGTCGCCGGCCAAGGCAAGGAAAGCCGGCGAACCGGCCGCCAAGCCGCCGGCGGCGCGCAAGGCGGCCAAGAAGTCGGGCTGATCGCACGCAGCCCACGCGGCGGCTTGACGGTCCCGGCCGCGCGGCGCCAGAACCCGCCCTCCGCCGCTAGGGGCGGGCGGACTTGTGAACCATGGCGTCCCGGCAGGCCGTTCTCGGCATGGATCAGGGCAGTTTCTTCTACGGCTCCGCGAAGGTGTTCGCGGACGTGTCCTTCCTGCTGGACGAGGCCAAGACCGCGCTGGTCGGCGAGAACGGCGCCGGCAAGTCGACCCTGCTCAAATGCCTGTCGGGCGAACTCGAGCTCAACCGCGGCAAGCTGATCCGCTCGCGCAACCTGCGGGTCGGCGCGCTGCCGCAGGATACGCCGCCCGGCCTCACGGACCTGACCGTGCGCGAGGTGCTGCAGCGCTCGCTGGAAAAGATCGGCGCCGGCGACGAGGACTGGCGCATCGAGGTGCTGCTGGACGAGATCGGCATTTCGCCGGAGACCGCCGACCAGCGTTTCGGCGCGCTGTCGGGCGGCTGGCGGCGCCTGGTCCTGATCGCCGGCGCGGCGCGGCTGGAGGACCCGGACATCCTGGTCCTGGACGAGCCGACCAACCATCTGGACCTGGCCAACATCAACACGCTCGAGCGCTGGCTGACGGTCGAGTTCAAGATCCCGATGCTGATCGTCAGCCACGACCGCGCCTTCCTCAACCGGGTCACCGACCGGACGCTATTCCTGCGCGGCGACGGCGTGCATGCGTTCAAGACCGGCTTTTCCGAGGCGCGCGAGCAGCTGCTGCGCCGCGACGCGGCCGCCGCCGTGCACCGGAAGCTGGAGGAGAAGGAGATCAGGCGGCTGGAGAAGGCCGCGGCGCGCTACAAGGTCTGGGCGGTGAAGAACCCGGCGCTGAACAAGCGCAAGAACGCCATCGAGACCCGCGTCGCCCGCATCGAGGCCGGCAAGACCCAGGTCTACCAGGCGCGCGAGCGGCGGCTGGAGCTGGCCGACGGCGAGATCGAGGCCAAGGTCGCCTTGCGCGTCGCCGACCTGAAGGTGACGACGCCAGGCGGCGCGCGCACCCTGATCACCATCGAGCGGTTCTCCATCGCGGCCGGCGACAAGGTGGCGCTGCTGGGCGTCAACGGCGCCGGCAAGTCGACCCTGCTGACCACGCTGGCCGCCGCCTACGACCCGAAGCAGCGCCACTATGACGGCCAGGCGGCGGTGCGGTTCAATCCGGCGACGCGGCTGGTCTATTTCGACCAGGCGATGAGCGAACTGCCGCTGGACGAGGCGATCGTCGACTACCTGGCCTCGGTCGACGGCGCGACCACCAAGGACGCGGCGCGGCTGCTGGCCCAGGCCGGTTTCGCCTTTCGCCGCGTCGAGGAGCCGATCGCCCTGTTGAGCCACGGCGAGCGAGCGCGGCTGGCCTTCCTGCGCATGAAGCTGCAGGCGCCCAACTTCTACCTGCTGGACGAGCCGACCAACCACCTGGACATCGAAGGCCAGGAGGCGCTGGAGGCCGAACTGGAGGAGACCGAGGTCTCCTGCCTGTTCGTCAGCCACGATCGCTACTTCACCCGCACCGCCGCGACCCGGTTCGTGGAGATCCGCAAGGGCCGGCTGGTCGAGGTGGAAGACCCGGACGCCTTCTTCGAGGCGCAGGGGTAGGGGCTTGCTTCAAGCCTCCTCCCCCAGCAGCGGGACGCCTTCGTCGGCCGCGGCGGCGCGAAGTTCTTTGTCCAGGGTCGCGAGCGGGATTTCCCGGCGTCGAGCAAGTTCCAGATAGGCCGCATCATACAAGGTAAGACGGTGACGGCTCGCCAGCCGGGCCGTGGCCCCCCAGGCATGTAGATCGGTCTCGCCGTCAATCTGGATCGGCAACAGAGCCAGGTCCGCAAGGGTGGAATCGCGAAAGCCGGCGTCGTGGCGGCCGCGCCGCACGCCCATCTCCAGAACATTGGCGACCTCCAGCCGCCAGAGGCCGGGAACCCAGGCCCCGTCGCCGATCGCGTCGAACACACGGCTGACGGCTTCGGTGGTCTCGTCACCATAGACCCAGGCGAGCGTCACCGAGCCGTCGAGCACAACGCTCATGGCCGTCCGGCGTCCCGATCAAGTTTCAACGTCTCCCAATCAACCGGGCCGCCGATCAGGGTGCGCGCCCTTTCGCGGACACGGCCCAAAACGGCCGCGACCATGTCTTGATCCACCGTCGCCGCGCAGGGCGCCAAACGGGCAACGGGCTTGCCGTGGCGGGTTATGACGATCTCCTCGCCCCGTTCGACCCTGTCGAGCAAGGCGCCGAGCGTGTTCTTGGCCTCAAAGGCTCCGATTTTGGACATGGATGAATTCTCAAACCAGCTTAAGCTAGCTTAACATAACCTGCGGCGGTGGTCGCATCCAACAACAGATGCCGCGAGCACGGCGGCCCGCCTCAAACCTCTGACGTCCGAGCTCTCAGATCGAAAAGCTGACGCCGCAGCCGCAGCTGGAGCGGGCGTTGGGGTTGCGGATGCGGAACTCGGCTCCGGCCAGTTCATCGACGAAATCGATCTCGGCGCCGCCAAGCAGGGCCAGCGACACCACGTCGACCACCGCCGAAGCGCCGTCGCGCTCGATCTTCAGGTCATCGGGCTCGGCCTTGTCGATCAGGTCGAACCGGTAGGAGAAGCCGGAACAGCCGCCGGCCTCGACCGCGACCCGCAGCATCAGCGGGCGGCCTTCGCTCTCCGCCAGGCTATGCAGCCGGCGGGCCGCCGTTTCAGAGAGGGTGACTGGTGTGCGCATGTGTTTCCATGGACTCGCCGCCTCTATATGAGGCCGGCGCGGCCTGTGCGAAAGAGGGCTCGCGTTGAAGGAGCCCTTGATGGCGCCCGCCGAGGTTTCATCCGCGCCCGCCCGCGCGCCGTTCGCCGCCGACCCGGCGGTCTCGCGCGGCCGGCTCTATCCCGAGCCGCCCAGCCGCACCCGCACCCCTTTCGCGCGCGACCGCGACCGGGTGATCCACACCCAGGCCTTCCGCCGGCTGAAGGAGAAGACCCAGGTCTTCGTGGCCCATGAGGGCGACCATTTCCGCACCCGGCTCACCCACTCGCTGGAAGTGGCGCAGATCGCCCGCTCGCTGGCCAGGGCGCTTGCGCTGGACGACGACCTCGCCGAGGCCCTGGCCCTGGCCCACGATCTCGGCCATCCGCCGTTCGGCCACACCGGCGAGGAGGCGCTGGACGCGGCCACCGCCGAGTTCGGCGGCTTCGACCACAATGTGCAGACCTTCCGGGTGGTGACCGAGCTGGAGCGCCGCTACCCGGACTTCGACGGGCTGAACCTGACCTGGGAGGCCCTGGAGGGCCTGATCAAGCACAACGGCCCGGTGATCGACCGGCTGGACCGCCCCGACTGGCGGCCGATCGCCGCGTTCAGCGCCGAATACGACCTTCGCCTCGACACCTTCGCCTCGGCCGAGGCCCAGGTCGCCGCCCTCGCCGACGACATCGCCTACAACAACCACGACGTCGACGACGGCTTGCAGGCAGGCCTGTTCCGCCTGGAGGAGCTGGAAGCGGTGCCGCTGATCGGCCCCATCCTGCACCGGCTGCGCGACGAGCGGCCGGAGCTGGACGACCAGATGGTCCGCATGGAAGCGGTCCGCCGCATGATCGGGGCCATGGTCGACGACGTGCTGGACCAGACCCTGCGCAATGTCGCCGCCGACAAGGTGAACTCGCCCGAGGACGTGCGGCGGCTCGGCCACGCCCTGGTCGCCTTTTCGCCCGACATGGCCGAGGACCTCGGCCGCCTCAGGCTGTTCCTGCACGAGCGCATGTACCGGCATTTCCGGGTCAACCGCACGCGCAGCCAGGCCCGCCGCATCCTCGCCGAGCTCTTCCGGCTGTTCATCGACGAGCCGGGGGTGCTGCCGACCGAATGGTTCGAGCGGGTCCAGGGCTGCGACGAGGCGACCCGCGCGCGGGTGGTCTGCGACTACATCGCCGGCATGACCGACCGTTTCGCCATCGAGGAACACCGCAAACTGTTCAACCTCGATGTGTGGAACTGAGCGATTTGACGCGCCACAACCTCGCCTGAAACGGCGGTAAAGTGGACGAACGGCGGTGATTCGCGCCGCCAGAGCCGGGCGTCGGAACCTAGTCATGAGCGAACAAGATCGCGGCGCCTATGCGCCTCCCAACGACGCGCCGCTCGCCTTCGATCCGCGCCATGACGGCGAACGCCGCGGCCCGGCGCCGCTGGCCCTGATCGTCAGCGTCCTGGTGCTGATCGCGCTGGCGGCCGGCCTGGTGGTCTTCTATCGGCATGGCGTGCGCAAGCCCGGCCAGGCCCCGCAGGTGGTCGGCGCGCCGATCGGCGACACCAAGTCCGCGCCGCTGTCCTCGGAGGCGCCGTCCGACGCCACCGCCGGCCTGCAGGTCTACAAGACCGAGACCCCGCCGCCCGGGGAGGGCGCGACGCCGCCGGCGCCGACCTTCGCGCCGGCGCCCGAACAGCCGCTGCCGAGGCCGGTCGCCCAGGCGTCCGCGCCGCCGCCGGTCAGCGTCACGCCGTTGCGCCCCGCCGAGCCGACGCCGGCCGCACCAGTCAAGCCGGTCCCGGTCAAGGTGGTTCCGATCAAGCCGGTCGCCGCCAAGCCGCTGCCGGCCGCGACCGCGCCGGCGCCGGTCGTCGCCAAGGCGCCGAAAGCCGCCCCCGTCGCGGCCAAGCCGGCGCCGGTGCTGGCCGCTTCGTCGGCCAAGCCCGCCAAGCCGCCGAAGCCGGCTCCCGTCGCCGTGGCCGAGGCGGCCAAGCCGGCCGCCGGCGGCGGCACGACGGTGCAGATCGGCGCCTTCTCGTCCCAGGCCCTGGCGGAAAAGGGCTGGAGCGACGCCGTCCACGCGGTCCCGGGCGCTGGCGGCAAGAGCCGGTCGTTCGAGACCGCGACCAGGGACGGCAAGACCTTCACCCGCGCCTTCGTCGGCGGCTTCGCCAGCCATGCCGACGCGGTCGCCTTCTGTGCGTCGCTGCGGGCCGCGGGCAAGCCCTGCTTCGTGAAATAGGCGAAGACGATGACCACCGCCTGCATCCTGGGCTGCGCCGGAGCCCGGCTCTCCGATGAGGAGCGGGCCTTCTTCCGGGAGACCCAGCCCTGGGGGTTCATCCTGTTCAGGCGCAACGTCGAGACTCCGGAGCAGCTGCGGTCGCTGACCGAGGCGCTGCGCGGCTGCGTGGGCCGGTCCGACGCGCCGGTGCTGATCGACCAGGAGGGCGGCCGCGTGCAGCGGATGGGCCCGCCGCACTGGCCGGTCTACCCGCCGGGCCGCGCCTATGGCCAGTTGCCGCCCGCCGTCCGGCGCCAGACGGCGCGGCTGGGCGCGCGGCTGATCGCCCATGACCTGGCCGCGGTCGGGATCAATGTCGACTGCCTGCCGGTGCTGGACGTCCCGGCCGCCGGCGCCCACGACGTGATCGGCGACCGCGCCTATGCCGCGACGCCGGACGGGGTCGCCGAGTTGGGCCGCGCCGCCGCCGAAGGCCTGATGGACGGCGGCGTCCTGCCGGTGATCAAGCACATCCCCGGCCACGGCCGCGCCGGCGCGGACAGCCACCACGCCCTGCCGATCGTCGCGGCGCCGCTGGCCGAGCTGGAAGCGGATTTCGCGCCCTTCCGCGCGCTCGCCGACATGCCGATGGCGATGACCGCCCACGTGGTCTACGCCGCCGTCGATGCGGACCAGCCCGCCACCACCTCGCTTCATGTGATCGACCGGATCATCCGTGATAGGATCGGTTTCAAGGGGCTGCTGATGAGCGACGATGTGTCCATGAAGGCGCTGTCGGGCGACCTTGGCGCCCTGGCCCACGCCGCGTTGCGCGCCGGTTGCGATATCGTCCTGCACTGCAACGGCGACATGGGCGAGATGCGCGCGGTGGTCGAAGGCTCGAGCGGGCTGGCCGGCGCGGCCGAGGCGAGGGCGGCCGCCGCCCTGGCCCGCATCGCGCCGGCGTCCGCGCCGTTCGACGCCGCCGAAGCCCGCGCCCGATTCGAGGCGGCGTTCGAAGGGCGCTGGGCGGCATGAGCCTGACCGAACAGCCGATGCTCGACTTCGCCGCCGCCGAGCTGGCGGCCGAGGAGGGGGCGGCCCTGGTCATCGACCTGGAGGGCTATGAGGGCCCGCTGCACGTCCTGCTGGCCCTGGCGCGGGCGCAGAAGGTCGATCTGCTGCAGCTTTCCATCACCGCCCTGGCCGACCAGTACCTGGCCTTCGTCGCCAAGGCCCAGCAGGCCAATTTCATCCTGGCCGCCGACTACCTGGTGATGGCCGCCTGGCTCGCCTACCTGAAGTCGCGCCTGCTGTTGCCCAGCCTCAAACCCCGCGACGGCGACGAGCGGCCGGCCGAGGAGCTGGCCCAGGACCTGGCCATCCGCCTGGCGCGGCTGGACGCTTTGCGCAAGGCGGCCGAGGCGCTGCAGGGGCGGGCGCTGCTGCGTCGCGACGTCTTCCCGCGCGGCGATCCGCAGGCCGTCCAGATCACCGCCTCGACCCGGTTCGAGGGCGATCTCTACAGCCTGATCCAGGCCTATGTAGCCCAGCGCATGCGCCGCGCCGACCACCACTATCGCCCCGCCGTCCCGAAGGCCTATCCGCTGGAGGACGCGCGCAACCGCCTGCGCGGCAAGCTGCCCGAGCTGCGCGCCTGGACCGCGCTGACCGCCGTCGCCCCGTTCGCCGGCCCGGCCGAGGACGACGGCCCGACCCGCGCCTCCTATCTCGCCTCGACCCTGGCGGCCGGTCTCGAACTGGTGCGCGAAGGCGAGCTGGAGGCCCGCCAGCTGGAGCAGTTCGCCGACGTCTATCTGCGTGCGCGACTGCGCTTGGAGGCGGCCGAATGAGCGACCCGGTGTGCGATCTGGACGAGACCGAACGCCGCATCGAGGCCCTGCTGTTCGCCGCCGCCGAAGCCTTGAGCGCCGCCGAGCTGGCCCGGCGCCTGCCCGAAGGCGCCGATGTCGGCCGCGCCCTGATGGCGTTGAAGGCGCGCTACGCCGAGCGCGGCGTGAACTTGGTCTGCGTCGCCGACCGCTGGCGGCTGCAGACCGCGCCGGACCTCGCCTTCCTGATGACCGAGGAGCGCCAGGAGCCCCGGCGGCTGTCCAAGGCCGCCCAGGAGACCCTGGCCATCATCGCCTATCACCAGCCCGCCACCCGCGCCGAGATCGAGGCCATCCGCGGCGTGCAGGCCAGCCGCGGCACCCTGGACCTGCTGCTGGAGATCGGGCTGGTGCGCATGCGCGGCCGTCGCCGCACCCCCGGCCGGCCGATCACCTTCGCCACCACCGACGCCTTCCTCGAGCACTATGGCCTAGCCAGCCTGGCCGACCTGCCGGGCGCGCAGGAGATGAAGACCCTGGGCCTGCTGGGCGGCGACGCGCCGTTCAACTTCACCGCGCCCGACGTCGCGGCCGCCGACGACGAGGACCCGCTCGACGAGGGCGATGCGCCGGAATTCAACCGCGACTTCCTCGGCGACGACCCGCCGGCGGCGGGGCGAGGTTAGGCAAGGCGTCCTAGTCGCAATCGACGACGTGGATCTTCAAAACCACCTTTTTCCGCTCGTGTGGATGGTCGATCTCAAAAACGGTGAACTCGACCACCGTGTCGCCGACCCCCGCCGGCACGGTTCCGTTCCCCGAGACCACCTCGAGCCCGCCGCCCGCCGGGTCGCCATGACTCCTTATCGACACCGGCGGCTTCGCCGGGTCGGTGCTGTCGATGTGGATGGATGAGCGGTCCTTCACGCCGCCGACAACCGGCTGCCATATCCAGGTCGATCCCCTGCAGATGGTGA
>DATAYM010000089.1:0-27298 GCA_036272595.1 Caulobacteraceae bacterium | reverse complement strand
GATCGGCAGGCCGTGTTGGAAGACGCCGATCAGAATGCCGCCGACGATATTGATGCCGACGATCACCAGCCCGGCGATGGCGTCGCCGCGCACGAACTTCGAGGCACCGTCCATGGAGCCGAAGAAGGTGGATTCCTGCTCCAGCTCCTTGCGGCGGGTTTTCGCCGTTTCCTGGTCGATCAGGCCCGACGACAGGTCGGCGTCGATGGCCATCTGCTTGCCGGGCATGGAATCTAGGGTGAAGCGGGCCGCCACTTCGGCGATCCGGCCAGAGCCTCGGGTGACGACGACGAAGTTCACCAACACCAGGATGGCGAAGACGATCACGCCGATGATGTAGTTGCCCTGCATCATCAGCTGGCCGAAGGCCTGGATGATGTGGCCGGCGCCCTGGGTGCCCTCGTGGCCGTGGCCGAGGATCAGCCGGGTCGAGGCCAGGTTCAGGCCGAGCCGGAACAGGGTGGTGACCAGCAGCACGGTCGGAAAGGCCGTGAACTCCAGCGGCTTCTTGATCATCAGCGAGGTCATCAGGATGAGGACGGCGCTGGTGATCGACATCGACAGCAGGATGTCGAGCAGGAACGGCGGGATCGGCAGGATCAGCAGGACGATGATCCCGACCACGCCGATGGCCAGGCCTACATCCCCACGCGCCACCCACTTCCAGACGTCGCGCGCGGTCGGCCGGTTGGTCGAAGAATAGGGAAGGGCGGCGTCGGCCATGGCTTAGGCGGCGCTGGCGGCGCCTTGGGGGGCGGGCACGGCGACGCCGGCCTCGGTGTATTCCTTCAGCTTGTTGCGCAGGGTGCGGATCGAAATGCCGAGGATGTTGGCGGCATGGGTGCGGTTGCCCAGGCAGTGGCTGAGGGTGTCGATGATCAGCTGCTGCTCGACCACCGCGACGGTCTGGCCGACGAAGGCGCGCGAGGTGGCTTCCGCCGCCATCGAGGCGGTGCGCGCGGTCTGGGCGTCGGGAGCGGCGCTCATCGGCTGGCCGTCGGGCAGGCGGATGGCGAACTCCTCGATCTCCGCGCCGGTCGACAGCAGCACCGCCCGGTGCATGGCGTTTTCCAGCTCGCGCACATTGCCCGGCCAGCGGTGGGCGAGCAGCCGCTGGCGCGCGACGGCGGCCAGCGGCCGTTCGGCAATGCCGTTGGCGGCGGAATATTTGCGGATGAAGTGGTCGGCCAGGGCGATGACGTCGCCGGGCCGCTCGCGCAGCGGCGGCAGCTTCAGGTTCATCACGTTCAGCCGATAGAGCAGGTCCTCGCGGAACGAGCCGTCGCGCACGGCGGCGGCAAGGTCGCGGTTGGAGGTGGCGAGGATGCGGATGTCCACCTTGACCGGCCGCGAGCCGCCGACCCGGTCGATCTCCCGCTCCTGCAGCGCGCGCAGCAGCTTGGCCTGCAGCCGGCCGTCCATTTCGGAGATTTCGTCGAGCAGCAGCGTGCCGCCGTCCGCCTCCTCGAACTTGCCGATGCGCCGGGCCACCGCGCCGGTGAAGGCGCCCTTCTCGTGGCCGAACAGTTCGCTCTCCAGGAGGTTCTCGGGGATCGCCGCGCAGTTGACGCTGATGAAGGGCCGCGTCGCCCGGCGCGACTTCTTGTGCACGTAGCGGGCCATCACCTCCTTGCCGACGCCGCTCTCGCCGGTGATCAGGATCGAGGCGTCCGAGGGCGCCACCTGGTCGGCCAGCGCCATCACCGACTGCATCGACGGATCGCGCGTGACCATCGGCCGGTTGTCGTCGGACACCGCCGCCAGCACCGCGGCGATCAGGTCGGCCTCCGGCGGCAGCGGGATGAACTCCTTGGCCCCGGCGCGGATGGCGTCCGCCGCGCGCTTGGAATCGGCGCCGACGCCGCAGGCCACCACCGGCACCCGGATGCGCTCGGCCTCGTTGGCGGCGATCAGGGCGGCGATGTCCAGCTCGAAGTCGACCATCAAAAGGTCGGCGCCCTGGCCGGCGCGCAGGGCATGGGTCGCCGCCGCGCAGGTCTCGACGTGCGCCACCTTGGCGCCAGCCGCCATCGCCATCTTCACCGCGTTGGCGAGCTGCCCGTTCAGGCGTCCGACGACCAGTAACCGCATGGGTCTTCTCCCTTGTCCCGTCCCTCGAAGGTCCTCAGACCGCCGAGTCGCCGTCCTTGATGATTTCCGTCATGGTCACGCCCAGCCGCTCGTCGACGACGACGACCTCGCCGCGCGCCACCAGGCGGTTGTTCACATAGATGTCGATCGCCTCGCCGACCTTGCGGTCCAGCTCCAGCACGCTGCCCTGGGACAGCTTTAGAAGTTGCGCGACCGAGAGGCTGGCGCGCCCCAGCACCGCCGAGATGTGCACCGGCACGTCGAACACCGGCGCCAGGTCGCTGGCGCTCTTGTCGTCGGCGTCGACCTGCATTTCGGCGGCCAGCGGGGCGTTCGGCTCGAACTCCTCCAGGGCCAGGGTCCCGCCCGGATCGGCGCCGGGCGGGGGCATATCGTTCTCAGCCATTGTCGGCCTCATTTGGAGGGATCAGGGGTTCGGCATGCAGGCCTTCGGCCGCCAGGGCGGTGTGCAGGGCCTCGGCGACCCGCTCGGCCGCCTCGACCGGGTCGAAGGCGGCGCGCCCGTCGCCCCAGTCCAGCACGAAGGCGGCGGGCGGCATGGCCGGATCGGCCTTGACCAGGATCTGGCCGGGAAAGCCGCAGGCCATGGCGGTTTCGTTCAGGGCGGCCTGCAGCCGTTCGACCATCTCGGGCGCCGCGCGCACCGCCAGCTTCGGCGCGGCCTCGATCTCTCGCGCCAGCGACGCCAGCGCGGCCTGGGCCGGGCTTTGCGGAAACTGCTCCAGCGCCGCGCCGGCGATGGTGCGGGCGCAGGCCAGGGCCAGCTCGGCGCAGGCCATGCGGTGTTCGTGCGCCACCTTGGCCAGGGCGCCCAGCGCCATCCTCGCCGATTGGGCGATGTCGCCCAGGGCGGCGGCGGCGGCCTGTTCGGCGCGGACCACGGCCGAGCGCTCGCCCTCGGCGAAGGCCTCGGCGCGGGCCTGTTCGACCTCGGCGGCGGTGAAGGCGCGCTTCAGCCGCGGCGCGGCGTAGGCGATCCCGCCGTCGTTGTCGAAGACGGTGTCGAAGGTGAACTTGCGGTGCGGGATGTCCGCGCTGGTGATGGGATCGGTCATCAGTAGATCAGCTCGTCGTCGCCGCCGGCGCCGGCCAGCATGATCTCGCCCTTGGCGGCCAGGTCCTTGGCCACCTGCACCATGGCCATCTGGGCGGCGTCGACGTCGCGCAGCCGCACCGGCCCCATGCTCTCCATGTCTTCGCGCATGATCTTGGCGGCCCGCTCGCTCATGTTGGAGAAGAACATCTCGCGGAGCGCGTCGGACGAGCCCTTCAGCGCCAAGCCGAGCTGGTCCTTTTCGACGGCGCGCAGCAGGGTCTGCACCCCGCCGGGATCGAGCTTGTTCAGGTCCTCGAACACGAACATCAGCGCCCGGATGCGCTCGGCGCTCTCGCGGTTGCGCTCCTCCAGCGCCGCGATGAAGCGGGCCTCGGTCTGGCGGTCGAAATTGTTGAAGATGTCGGCCATCATCTCGTGGCTGTCGCGCTTGGAGGTGCGCGCCAGGTTCGACATGAATTCCGAGCGCAGGGTGGCCTCGATCTTGTCGAGGATCTCGCGCTGCACCGGCTCCATGCGCAGCATGCGGCTGACGCATTCCAGCGCGAAGTCCTCGGGCAGCGAGGCCAGCACGCGGGCGGAGTGCTCCGCCTTGATCTTCGACAGCACCACCGCGACAGTCTGCGGGTATTCGTTCTTCAGGTAGTTGGCGAGCACCGCCTCGTTCACGTTGGCGAGCTTGTCCCACATGGTGCGGCCCGCCGGCCCGCGGATCTCCTCCATCAGGTTGTCGACTTTTTCGGCGCCCATGAAGGAGGCGAGCAGGCGCTGGGTCTGCTCGAACGACCCCATGATCGTGCCGGTGCCGCTCATGCCGGAAACGAACTCGACCAGCAGGTCCTCGACCACCGCCGAGGAGACGGTGCCGAGCCCGGCCATGGCCTGGGAGATCTCCTTGATCTCCTCCTCGTCCAGCGCCTGCCAGATGTTGTTGTGGTCCTCGCCCAGCGCCAAAAGCACGACAGCCGCCTTCTCCGGCCCGGTCAGCCGGGACGTGTCCATCACCGCCTTCTTGGAAAGGCGTGCGCTCATGCTTCATGCAGCCAGCCGCGGAGGATGGAGACGGACTCCTCCGGGTGCTTCTGGACGAACTCGGCGACCGACTTGACCGAAGACGCCTTCACCTGGCCTTCGATCTTGGCCATGTCGATGCGCTGTTCGATCTCCGCCGGCTGCGGACTGGGCAGGGCGAGCGATGGGGGCGCCTGCAGCTCCTGGCCGATCTGCGCCATGCCGCCGCCGTCGCCGCCGGACCCGCCGGCCAGCGACCGCGGGCTGGGGAAGGCCATCGGCGCGCCGCCGCCGCCGGTCGAGGCCAGCAGCGGCCGCACCACGAAGAAGATGATCAGGGCCGAGACCACGCCAAGCACCAGAAGCTCGGCGCCGCGCATCAGGTCGTTCTTGTCGAAATCCAGCAGCTTCGAGCCCCCCGCCGCGGCGGCGTCGGAAACGGCGTCATCGAAGCGGACGTTGATCACGCTGACCTGGTCGCCGCGGGAGGCGTCGTAGCCGACCGCCGAACGGACCAGCTCCTCGATATGCTGCATCTCCTGGGCCGAGCGGGGCGTATAGGCGCCGGGCTTGCCGTTCGGACCTATCGCGGTGTTCCCGTCGACCGCGACCGCGATCGACAGCCGCTTGACCTGGCCGGGCGTGTCGACCGTGGTCTTGGTGGTCTTGGTGATCTCGTAGTTGGTGGTCTCCTCGGTGCGGCCGCTGTCGGAGCTGTTGTTGGCGCTCGATCCGGCGGCGCCCGGGGTGCCGGGAATATTGGCCGACGCGGAGGCGGGCGTGGTGGAGTCCGGCGTGTTCTGCTTGGCGGTCTCCTCGACGGTCTGGGTCGAGCGCACCACCTGGCCGTCGGGGTCGAACTTCTCCTCCTGGGTGGTGACCTGGCTCATGTCGAGGTCGGCGGTGACCTGGACGCGGGCGCGGCCCGGGCCGACGACGCCCTCGACCAGTTCCTTGACCTGCTTGCGGATGCGGTCCTCGGTTGCCGTCTGCGCGTCGTCGGCGGCCTGGCTGGCGGCCGCGTCGCTGTCGCCGCCGCCGAGCAGCTTGGCGTTCTGGTCGACGATGGTGACGTGCTCGGGCTTGAGGCCGGGGACGGCGGCGGCGACCAGGTTCTGCATCGCCCGCACCTGGTCGGACGACGGCTCGCGGCCGGCGACGCCGATCACCACCGAGGCGGTGGGCTGCTCGGTGTCGTCCTCGAACAGCTGGTGCTTGGGCAGCACCAGCTGCACGCGGGCGAAATTGACCCCCTCCAGCGAGCGGATGGTCCGGGTCAGCTCGCCCTCCAGCGCCCGCTGGCGGTTGATGTTCTGCACGAAGTCGGTCTGGCCGAGCGCGCTGGAATTGTCGAAGATCTCGTAGCCGACCGAGCCGGAGGTCGGCAGGCCCTTGCTGGCCAGCAAAAGGCGGGTGGAGGCGACCTTGTCGCGCGGCACCATGATGGTCGAGCCGTCGCCCTTGGCCTCGTACTTGATGCCGGCCTGGTCGAGGGTCTGGCTAATGGAGGCGGCCTCCTTCAGGTCCAGATTCGAGTAGAGCAGGCCTTCAGGCTGCGCGCCGACACGCAGGACGAGCGCCACCAGCGCCGCCGCCACGCCCGCGGAAACGCCGAGGATGGCCGTCAACCGGCCGATCCCGAAGCGCTGCAGGCCGAGTAAGAATGGCTCCAAGCCGGCGTCCTTCCCACGAACCAAAGGGCGCGAAGCGCCGCTGGTAGGCAGGATTTACCCAGCGCTTGGTAAACGCGGGTTTAAGCATAAGCCGCTCGGCCGTCGTTCTCCGGCTATCGGTATTGCTGCAGCCGCGTCGTCCGCAGGCCGGCCAGGCCGTGCCGCTCGATCGACTTCTGCCAGCCGAGGAACTCCTCGCTGGTCAAGGAATAGCGGCTGCACGCTTCGTCGAGCGACAACAGGCCGCCGTGCACCGCCGCGACCACCTCGGCCTTGCGGCGGATCACCCACCGCTGGGTGTTCTCCGGCGGAAGGTCCGACAAGGTAAGAGGCGCGCCGGTCGGACCGATCACGTACTTCTCACCTTTGCTGTTAAGGCGTTGCTGTTGCAACATGGCTTTACGCCTTTCCCACCATCACTGCTGGGCCGGACCATAGCCGTGCGGACATAACAGCCGCTTAATTGAGACAGTTAAGAGACAGATAATCACGCTGGCGCCTCATGGTCGCGGTTGGCGGTCACTTTGTTAAGGTCGATTCATCCTTGTTAACCTTGGATTACCTGCAGCAATGCCTGAGTCATCTGGTCGGCCGTGCTTATGACCTTGGAAGACGCGTCGTATGCCTGCTGCGCGATGATCAGATTGGTAAACTCCGACGAGAGATTGACGGTCGAGGTTTCCAGCTTCGACGACGACAACGTGCCGGCCCCGCCGGTGCCCGCCACCTTCAGACTGAACTCGCCGGCCTGTTCCGAGGCGAGGTAGGCGTCGCCGTTGACCGCGGTCAGTCCGTCGACGTTCGGGAAGGTGGCCAGCGCCACCTGGGCGATCTGCCGGGAGGTGCCGTTGTTGAAAGTGGCCGTGACCATGCCGTTCTGGCCGATCGACACCGCGCTGAGGCTGCCGAACGGCGTGCCGTTGGTATTGATCGACGAGACGACCGAGGGGCTGACCGCCTGGGTGATCGCGCCGGCGCCGGTGGTCCCGCCGATGCCGACGGTGATCTGTTGGCCGGCGACGCCGAGATTCGCGGCCCAGTTGACGCCGGTGGTCCCGGGCGCGGCGGCGTTGGAGGCGCCGATGGTCAGGGTCGGGTTGGGCGGCGTGCCGAACAGCGTGGTCTTGGACATGTCGATGCTGCCGTCGGAATTGAAGGCGATCGTGCCGGCGGCGATCTGGCCCGCCGCAAGGCCCGAGCCGGAGACCACATCGCTGGCCGGCACCGCCTGGATTTCCGCGTACCACTGGTTCGGCGTGGCGCTCTTCAACAGGTCGAGCTGCAGGGTGTGCGAGCCGCCGAGCGAGTCCGAGACCGGTATCGGCATGGTGAAGTCCGGCTGCACGCCGGTCCCGGCGCCGGCGTTATAGGCGGTCATGCTGTTGGACAAGGCGTTGTAAGCGCCGGCGGCGGGCGGGCTCGCGGCCGCGGCGGTGGCCTGGGGGGACACCGCTTGGCTGGCGTTCAGATTGCCGTCGACGCTGACCGCGGTGGTCGCCGAGACCTGGCCGGCGACCGAGGTGACGTTGATCGGCTGCAGGCTGTTGATGCTGGTGTTGCTGGTGTTGACCTGGCCCTGGCTGTTGGCCGGCCAGCCGAGCAGATAGAGGCCGGCGGTGTTCTGCAGGAAGCCGTTCGAATCGGGGGTGAAGGAGCCGGCGCGGGTGAATTCGGCCGTGGCGTCGCCGCCGACAGGGGTCGGCTGGGTCGAAACCACGAACATGCCCTGGCCGCTGATCGCCAGGTCGGTCGGCGACGAGGTCTGGGTGGTGGTGCCCTGCTGGCTGATCAGCTGCTGGGTGGTGGTGTTGACGCCGCCGGCGGCGTAGGTGCCGCCGGTATCGGGAGTCACCAGGGACGCGAAATCGACCTGGGTGCCCTTGTAGCCGATGGTGTTGACGTTCGCGATGTCGTTGGAGATCGCCGCCAGGGCGGAAGCTTCGGCCTGCAGGCCCGAAGAGCCCGCGGTCATGGCGCTGTTGATGCTCATGGATTGATCCTCTTCAAGTTCAAGGGCCCGGCCGCCCGGCCGCCGGTTAGGGCGGCCCCGATCGGCGCGGGGTCGTTGGATGGGATGGGGCGGCTAGTTCACGGCGGTCACCGAACTCAATGGAACCTGGACGCCGGCGACCGTGACCATGGTCGTGCCGTTGAGCTGCTGGACCGCCGTCGCCTGGCCGGAGATGTTGGTGCTGACCGGAATGGTCGCGCCGGTGGCGTCGGTGGCGTTGATCGACAGGCTGTAGGTCCCGCCGTTGGACTGCTGCACCCCGGACTGGTTCTGGCCGTTCCAGGTGAAGCTCTGCGCGCCCGACCCGTTCGGGGTCAGGCCGCCGGTCCAGATCACGTTGCCGCTCGAGTCGGTGACCGTCGCGGTCATGTTGGCGGGCTGGCTGGCGGTGCTGAACTGCCAGGTGGCCGCGCCGTTCTGCAGCGTCGCGGTGGTGTCGCTGGCGCTCACGGTCTTGCCGATCAGGCCGACCGCGCCGGTAAGGCCGCCGCCCTGGCTTTGGGTGACCAGCTGCTGCAGCAGCTGGTTGGACAGGAGCTGCTGTTCGACCCCGGTCATCTGGGTCAGCTGCTGGGTGAACTGGTTGGTGTCGAGCGGCGACAGCGGATCCTGGTTCTTCAGCTGAGTGGTCAGCAGCGACAGGAAGGTCTGATAGTTGTCGGCCAGCTGCGCCAGGCCGTTGTTGGCGGCGGTGTTGGTCGCCCCGGTCGTGGCGGTCGTCGGTGCGCTGACGGTCATCGGAGGCGTCCTAGATGGTGATGTCCACGCCCGAGGCGGGAAGGGTTGAGCCGGCCGCGAACGCCGCGGCGAGGCTGGGCGCGGGGTCGGGCGCCTGAACCGGCGCTGCGCCGGCCTGCGGCTGGGCGGGGGCGTCCTGGCCGGCGAAGCCGGCGCCCTGGCCGCTGACGTCGAAGCTCAGCCCGCCCTGGGCGATGTTGAAGCCGGCCTGCTCCAGCGCCTGTTGCAGCTGGCCGGCCTGGTTCCTGGCCTCGGCGGCGGTGTGGGCGTTGTCGAAGGACAGCTGGGCGGTGACCTGCCCCTGCGCGCCGATCTCGACCTTGACGTTGACATGGCCGAGGCCGGCGGGATCGAGGCTGATGTCGAAGCGGGTCGACTTGCCGTCGACGCTCTTGGCCACCTGGGTCGCGATCTGGCTGACGATCGCGGCGCCGGCGGCGGCCGGGGCTTGCGCCTGGACGGTGGTTTGTGCGGTGACCGGCGCCGTCGCCATCGCGCTGAGCGCGGTGCTGTCCGCGGCGTTGGCGGCCGATTGGCCGTCCGGCGCGGGGGCGGGCGCATCGGTGGAGGATTTGGCTTCGCGGTCCGTCGCCTCGGCGGGCGCCGGCGGCGTCGGCGCTACAGGATTGGCGCTCACCGGCTGGCTCGCCTGCGCCGGCGCGTTGGCGTCGCCGGACGCGTCCGCGGCGTTGGGCTTGGCCGATGTCCTGGCGGAGGATGAGGTCGCCGCCGGCGTGGTCGCCTTCACCGGCGCGGTCGCCGCGCTGGGCGGCGCCGCCGCCGTCTCATCGGCGGTGAGGGTTATCGAGGCGACCGGCAGGGCGGCCAGCGCTACGTCGCTCGCCTGAAGCTGAACTTGCGTGGCGCCGACCTGGACCTGGGCGGCCTGGCCAAGCGCAACCTGAGCAGGCGCGGTCTGGTCAGGCGCAACCTGGGCGGCCGGCGTCGCGGCGGCGGTGAGCTGGGCTGAAACGACCTGCGCCTTTACGGGTGCGGAAGATCCGTTCGGAGCGGACGGCGGCGTCTGAGCCTGGACAGTGGCCGACGGCGTCGTTGCGGCGGCGGGCGTCGCCGAGGGCGGCACGCTGAAGCTCGAGGCGCTGAACGCGATGGGTGTCGCCGAGGCGGGCGCCAAGGTCACGGCGGCGACAGCGCTCGCAGCGGCCGCCGCCGGCGAAGGCGCCGTCGCAGCGGCATTGGCCTGCGCCGCCGGAGCTGTCGGCGGCTGCGGGGAGGCGGCTGACGCCGGCGGCAGCGCATCGGCGATGGCGGCGGACAGGTCGGCGGCCGGCGCCGAAGCGGCGGCGAGGGTGGTCTCGGAGGCCGGAACGGTCTGCGGCGTCTGCGCGGCGCCGTCCGAACCGGCCGCGGCGCCCGAGCCGCTGGCGGGGGTCGTTGGCGCGGCGGCGGCGGCCGCTGGGACCGCCGTGGGCGCGACGATGGCGAAGATCTGGATCGGCTTCGGCGCGGCGGGCTTGGCCGCGGGAGCCGCAACCGCGTCATTGGCCGTCGCGGTCGGGGTCGCCGGCGCCGGGCCGGCCGTCACCCCCATCGATCCGGCAAGGGCCTGGGTAAAGGCGTCGGCGGCGCCGGTGTTGGCGGCGTCATCGGGTTTGGTCGGATCGAGCACCGTCGCGCCGGCGGCATGACCGGCGGAGGACTTGGAAACGGGTACGGACAAGGCGGCGGCTTGCATGCTCGGCCTGGCGGACCTTCAAAGCGGGCGGGGGGAGGGAGCGCATGCTGCGCCGCGTACATTCCGACGTTCAGAAGCAATGGCCGCGCCACGATGGAACTGGCTGAAATCACGGGAAAAATGCTTAACGCCAGCCGATGGCTCTCCCCCTGTGCGGCGGTTTTTGCCGATCCCCGATAGGCAAAGGCCGCCGCCTTGGCAGGCTTTCGCCGCCGGCTGGCGCGGCTCTTGCGCATCCCCTTGACCAGGCGTGCGCCTCGAAGGGGGAAGGCCATGAAATTCAACGGCTTGAATGCGAGGTTCGGCGGCGCGCCCGCGCGCGCCCGGCAAAATCTGCCGGGTGAGGCGGCCAGCCTTGCCGCGCTCGGCGCCCATTCGGCGGGTCCGCGCCCATGACCCTGAGCTCGATCACCAGCGCCGCCGCCTCCGGCATGGTCGCCGCGCAGCTTGGGTTGAACGTGGTTTCCGACAACGTCGCCAACCTCAACACCCCTGGCTATGTCGAGAAGATCGTCCAGCTCAACAGCCAGGCGGTGGGCGGGACCGGCGTCGGCGTCTCGGCCAGCGGCGTGGCGCTGGCCGCCAACCAGTTCCTCCAGAACGCCAGCCTCGCCGCCAACGCCGGCGCGTCCCAGGCCAGCGTCATCTCCGGCATGCTGACCCAGGCGCAAAGCTATTTCGGCGATCCCAGCACCGGGACCAGCTATTTCAATCTGCTCAACCAGGTGTCGGCCGACTTCAGCGCCGCCAGCAACGATCCGGCCTCCAGCCTTTCCGGCATCCAGGTGGTCAATGACGTCAACCAGTTCCTCAACCAGTCGCAGGACATCTCCTCACAGCTGAACGGCCTGACCGGCCAGGCCGACAGCCAGATCGACAGCGATGTCTCCCAGGCCAACCAGCTGCTGTCGCAGATCGCGGGGCTGAACCAGAACATCGCCAACGCCACCACCCAGGGCGCCGATGCCACCGACAGCCAGGAGACCCAGACCGAGCTGATCACCCAGCTCGGCTCGCTGATGGACATCAAGGTGGCGCCGAATTCGACCGGCGGCGTCACCATGACCACCCAGAACGGCACGCCGCTGATCGGCAAGGGCGGCGCGGCCCAGCTCGCCTATGCGCCGTCGGCGACCGCGGCCAGCCAGCTGACCGTCACCGAGCCCGGCGGCGGCCAGCAGCCGAACAACGTGCAACTGGCCAGCGGCGAACTGCAAGGGCTGCTGTCGCTGCGCAACACCCAACTGCCGGCGGTCCAGGACCAGGTCAGCGAATATGTCAGCCAGGCGGTCAACGCCCTGAACGCGGCGCACAACGCCTCCACCGCCGTTCCGCCGCCCGCCAAGCTCACCGGCCAGAACATCGGCATCGACCTGACCACCGCCGTCGGCGGCTTCAGCGGCAAGACCAACGTCGCCATCGTCAACGCCTCGGGCCAGCTGCAGCAGAACATCGCCATCGACTTCGGCGCCCACACCATGACCATTGGCGGGGTCGCCACCAGCTTCACGTCCTCGACCTTCGTCTCGTCGCTGAACAGCGCCCTTGGCGCCTTCGGCACGGCCAGCTTCTCCAACGGGGTGCTCAGCATCGCCGCCACCGGCGCCGGCAACGGCGTCTCCATCGCCGACGACGCGACCACCCCCTCGTCATCCGTCAACGGACAGGGGTTCAGCCAGTATTTTGGCCTGAACAATCTGATCAGTTCGTCGACTGTCACCAACTATGCGACCGGCCTGACGGCAAGCGACCCCAGCGGCTTTCCGGCCGGCCAGTCGCTCACCCTGCGCATCTCCAATTCCAGCGGCTCGCAGATCACCGACATGACGGTGACGACGCCGGCGGGGGGGACGGTCCAGGACCTGATGGATTCGCTGAATTCCAGCACCAGCGGCGTCGGCCTCTACGGCAAGTTCAGCCTGAACGGCTCCGGCGAGCTGACCTTCTCGCCGACCACGCCCGGCTCGGCCAGCCTCTCGGTGGTCAAGGACACCACCCAGAGCAGCGACGGCGGCGAGTCGGTCAGCCAGCTGTTCGGCATCGGCCCCCAGGTGCGGGCCGGCCGGCTCGACAGCTATTCCGTGCGCTCCGACATCGCCGCCGACCCCGGCAAGGTCGCCTTCGCCACCTTGAACCTCTCGGCGCCGTCCGGCTCGCCGGTGCTGGCGATCGGCGATGGCAGCGGCGCGACCCTGGCGGCCAAGGCGGGCGTCACGACGATGAAGTTCGACGCCGCGGGCAGCCTCGGCGCGACCTCGACCACGGTCAATCAGTACGCCGCCCAGCTGGCCGGCGCCCTCGGCGACCAGGCTTCCGCGGCCAGCCAGGCCAGCACCAACGCCACGGCGGTGCAGACCGAGGCCAACAACCGCCTCGGCTCGGCGCAGGGCGTCAACCTCGACTCCGAACTGGTCAACCTGACCACTTACCAGCAGGCCTACAGCGCCTCGGCCCGCCTGGTCACCGCCAGCCAGGACATGTTCACGGCGCTGCTCAACATGGTGGGCCCCTAGGTCATGCAACGCATTTCCACATCCGACGCCTATGCCGCGGTCATCGCCAACATGCAGGCGGCGCAGACCCAGCTCAACACGGCTTCGAGCCAGATCTCCAGCGGCGAGACGGCGACCGACCTGCAGGGCTATGCGGCCCACGCCGAGACCCTCACCGCCATGCAGACGGTGCAGAACAACGTCACCAGCTTCATCAGCCAGGACACCCTCCTGGCCAACAAGCTGACCGCTCAGAGCAGCGGCCTGCAACAGATCGCCGGCGCCGCGACCGGGGCCAGCCAGGCGATCACCTCGGCCATCGCCGGCGGCCAGGGCGACCAGATGATGCAGGCGCTGGAAACGCAGTTCCAGAACGCCGCCGAGGGGCTGAACAGCACCTACAACGGCGAATACCTGTTCGCCGGCGGCCAGGTCACCACGGCGCCGGTCAATGCCTCGTCGATGAGCGCCCTGGCCAGCGCCAGCCCGCTGTCCAGCATCTTCCAGAACGACCAGCAGATCACCTCCAACCAGATCGACCAGGACACCACGGTGCAGACGGGTTTCCTGGCCAGCAACCTGGGCGCGCCGCTGATGGGCGCGTTCCAGGCGATCCAGGCCTATGCCAACGCCAACGGCCCGTTCACCGGCCAGTTGACCACCGCCCAGGTCACCTTCCTGCAGACCCAGGTCACCGCCCTGAACGCCGCGGCCAGCACCCTGAACGGCCAGGCGGCCCAGAACGGCGGCATGCAGAGCCAGCTGTCCAACATCCAGATCGATCTCGGCAACCAGCAGAACAGCCTCGGCTCCATGATCGGCGGCATCGCCGGCGCCAACGTCGCCCAGGCCACCGCCAACCTGCAACAGGCGCAGCTGGCCATCCAGGCTTCGGCTCAGGTCTTCCTGTCGCTGCAGAACAGCTCGCTGCTGGCGGTGCTGCAGGCCAGCGGTCACTAGGCGTCTTCGCAGCCGACCCTCGCAAAACCGCCGCCCGATCGCTAGATTGGCGCCCATGCCGCTGGATACCGCAGAACCCGACGCCATCGCCGTGGCCGCCGCCGAGGTCGCCCTGCCCAAGGGCGCGCGCGTGCTGGTGGCCATGTCCGGCGGCGTCGATTCGACGGTCACCGCGGCCCTGGTCAAGCGCGCCGGCTATGAGGCGGTGGGCGTCACCCTGCAGCTCTACGACCATGGCGCGGCGATCCAGAAGAAGGGCGCCTGCTGCGCCGGCCAGGACATCCACGACGCCCGCGCGGCCGCCGAGGCCATCGGCATGCCGCACTATGTGCTGGACTATGAAAGCCGCTTCCGCGAGGCGGTGATGGCCGATTTCGCCGACGCCTACCTGCGCGGCGAGACGCCGATCCCCTGCGTGCGCTGCAACCAAACGGTCAAGTTCCGCGACCTCCTGGATACCGCCCGCGACCTGGGCGCCGCGGCCATGGCCACCGGCCACTATGTGCGCCGGCTGGACGGGCCTGGCGGGCCGGAGCTGCACCGCGCGGTCGATGCGGCGCGCGACCAATCCTATTTCCTGTTCGCCACCACCCGCGACCAGCTGGACTTCCTGCGCTTTCCGCTCGGCGGCCTGCCCAAGCCGGTGGTGCGCCGCGTCGCGGCCGAACTGGGCCTGAACGTCGCCGACAAGCCGGACAGCCAGGACATCTGCTTCGTGCCGCAGGGCCGCTACACCACGGTGATCGATCGCCTGCGCCCGCAAGGCGCGGCGGCGGGCGACATCGTGCACCTGGACGGCCGCGTGCTCGGCCGCCACGAAGGGGTCAGCCGGTATACGGTTGGCCAGAGGCGCGGCCTGAACGTCGCCGTCGGCGATCCGCTGTTCGTGGTCCGGCTGGAGCCGGACACCCGCCGGGTGATCGTCGGCCCGCGCGAGGCCTTGCTGACCGCCTCGCTGACCTTGAAGGAAATCAACTGGCTGGGCGATGAGGCCGGGGTCGAGGCGGCCGACGGCCGCGCCGTGCTGGCCCGCGTCCGCTCGACCCGCGATCCGATCCCCGCGCGCCTGATCGTCGCCGGCGGCGAGGCGAGGGTGGTGTTCGAGCGGCCGGACGAAGGCGTCTCGCCGGGCCAGGCCTGCGTGCTCTACGACGCGGCCGCGCCGTCGCGCGTGCTCGGCGGCGGCTTCATCGCCGCCACCCTTGCCGCCGGCTGAGCCACGCCCGGCCCGGCCCCTCCTGGGCGCCCAAGAAAAGGCCATGCGTCGGTTCGCCCTGCCCTAAACGACGGCAAAGCCTTGTGACGGCGGCCGGTTGATCGCTAGGACTGGGCGCGGCGGGCGTATTCCGCCGGTTTTCGAAGCTGGAGATCGCCTCTGTCGGTCACCGCCGCCCTGCATCACGTGACCCGCTACCGCTACGACCGGCTGGTCGAGCTGGGACCGCAGGTGGTTCGCCTGCGGCCGGCGCCGCACTGCCGCACCCGCATCCCCAGCTATTCGCTGACCGTCACCCCGGCCAACCACTTCATCAACTGGCAGCAGGATCCGCATGGAAACTGGCTGGCCCGGCTGGTCTTTCCGGAGCGGACCGCCGAGTTCAGCGTCACCGTCGACCTCACGGCCGAGATGTCGGTGATCAATCCGTTCGACTTCTTCGTCGAGCCTGCCGCCGAGTTCATGCCGCTGCGCTATGCCGACGACCTGCGCGCCGATCTGGCAGCGTATCTGCAGGTCGACGAGGACGGTCCGCTGCTGCGCGAGGCGGTGGCGTCCCTGGCCCCGGACGGCCAGCGCACGGTGGATTTCCTGGTCGGGCTGAACGCCCAGGTGCAGCGACAGGTCGCCTATCTGGTGCGCATGGAGCCGGGGGTGCAGACCCCGGACGAGACCTTGGCCAAGGCCGCCGGCTCCTGCCGCGACAGCGCCTGGCTGCTGGTGCAGATGCTGCGCAGCCTGGGTCTCGCGGCGCGGTTCGTCTCCGGCTACCTGATCCAGCTGAAGGCCGACATCGATCCCGTCGACGGGCCGCAAGGGACGCAGACCGACTTCACCGACCTGCACGCCTGGGCCGAGGTCTACATACCGGGCGCCGGCTGGATCGGCTTCGACGCCACCTCCGGCCTGCTCTGCGGCGAGGGCCACCTGCCGCTGGCCGCCGCGCCGCACTACCGCTCCTCGGCGCCGGTCACCGGGGCGGTGAGCGCCGCGCAGACCACCTTCGAGTTCGAGATGAACGTCTCGCGGCTGGTCGACGACATCCGCATCACCAAGCCGTTCGAGGACGACGACTGGCATGCCCTTGACCGGCTCGGCCGGCGCATCGAGACCCAGCTGCACAACAACGACGTGCGCCTGACCATGGGCGGCGAGCCGACCTTCGTCTCGATCGACGATTTCGAGGCGGCCGAGTGGAACATCGACGCCTCCGGGCCGACCAAGCCGGCGATCGCCGCCCAGCTGATCGAGCGCCTGAGGACCCGCTTCGGGCGCGGCGGCCTGCTGCACTACGGCCAGGGCAAGTGGTATCCGGGCGAAGCGCTGCCGCGCTGGGCGCTGGGCCTCTACTGGCGGCGCGACGGCAAGCCCGTGTGGCGGGGCGCCGACGTCGCGCCGTCGAAGCGGGTGGCGACGGCGGCGGAGGCCAAGGCGCTGATCGAGCGGCTGGCGACGCGGCTGGGGGTCGATCCGGCCTGCATCCTGCCGGCGCGGGAAGACCCGCTGACCATGATCAAGGCCGAGGGCGACCTGCCGGCCGATGTGCTCCTCTCCGACGCGGCGATCGACGACGAGCCGGCGCGCGACGCCTTGCGCCGCGCCATGGCCGGCGGCCTGTCCAAGGCGGTCGGTTACGTGCTGCCGCTGCGCCGGCCGCTGTCGAAAGCCGAGGGCGATGGTTGGCTCAGCGAGGCCTGGCGCTTCAAGCGCGAGCAGCTCTACCTGGTCGGCGGCGACTCGCCGGTCGGCCTTCGCCTGCCGCTCGGCGGCCTGCCGACGGTGAAGCCGAAGGACTATCCCTACATCACCCCGCTCGACCCTTACGAGGACCGCGGACCCCTGCCGAACTTCGACGCGCTCCCGGCGGCGCCGGCGGCGGCCCAGGCCTCGGGCAAGCCGGCCATCGTGCGCACCGCGCTCACCGTCGAGCCGCGCGACGGGCATCTCTACGTCTTCATGCCGCCACTGGCGCGGCTGGAGGACTATCTCGAACTCGCCGCCCATCTTGAGGCCGCCGCCCAGGGCGCGCCGGTGCGCATCGAGGGCTATGCGCCGCCGGACGACGTGCGCATGGGCGTCCTCAAGGTCACGCCCGATCCCGGCGTCATCGAGGTCAATGTGCAGCCGGCGGCCAACTGGCGCGAGGCGGTGGCCATCACCACCGGAGTCTACGAGGACGCCCGCGCCTGCCGCCTGGGCGCCGACAAGTTCATGATCGACGGCCGCCACACCGGCACCGGCGGCGGCGCCCACGTGGTGGTCGGCGGCGCCAGCCCGGCGGATTCGCCCTTCCTGCGCCGGCCGGACCTTTTGAAGAGCCTCCTGCTCTACTGGCAGCGGCATCCGTCGCTGTCCTACCTGTTCTCGGGCCTGTTCATCGGCCCGACCAGCCAGGCGCCGCGGGTGGACGAGGCGCGCAACGACCTGCTCTACGAACTGGACTTGGCCCTGGCCATGATCCCGCCGCCGGGGGAGGGCGAGGCGCCGGCGCCCTGGCTGGTCGACCGGCTGCTGCGCAACCTCTTGGTCGACGTCAGCGGCAACACCCACCGCACCGAGATCTGCATCGACAAGCTCTATTCGCCCGACGGCCCCACCGGCCGCCTCGGCCTGCTGGAGTTCCGCGGGTTCGAGATGCCCCCGGACGCGCGCATGAACCTGGCCCAGCAGCTGCTGCTGCGCGGTCTGATCGCCTGGTTCTGGCGCCAGCCGCAAGCCGGGCGGCTGGTGCGCTGGGGGACCAGCCTGCACGACCGCTTCATGCTGCCGCACTTCCTGTGGAACGACTTCCTGGGCGTGCTCGGCGAGCTGCGGCGGGCCGGCTACGCCTTCGATCCCCACTGGTACGAGGCGCAGAGGGCTTTCCGCTTCCCGGTGCACGGCCAGGTCCGCTACGGCGACGTCAGCCTGGAGCTGCGCCACGCCCTGGAGCCCTGGCACGTCATGGGCGAGGAGGGCGCCGGCGGCGGCACGGTGCGGTTCGTGGACTCCTCGGTGGAACGCGTGCAGGTGCTGGCCGACGGCTTCAATCCCGAGCGCCATGTCATCACCTGCAATCGCCGGACCCTGCCGATGACCCCGACCGGAGTCTCCATGCAGGCGGTGGCCGGGGTCCGCTTCAAGGCCTGGAAGCTGCCCAGCGGCCTGCACCCGACCCTGCCGGTCGACGCGCCGCTGACCTTCGACATCGTCGACCGCGCCAACGGCCGGTCGATCGGCGGCTGTGTCTATCATGTCGCCCACCCAGGCGGCCGCAGCTATGATACCTTTCCGGTCAATTCGTATGAGGCCCAGGCGCGCCGCCAAGCGAGGTTCGCGGCGCATGGGCACAGTCCGGGGATCCTGGCGCCGCCGCCGATCGAGATCAGCGACGACTTTCCCCTGACGCTTGATTTGAGGACGCCCGTTGGCCGCTGAGCCTTCCCCCGCCGTACGCCGCAGCGAGAACCTGGGGTCGGTCTCCGCCCGCCGGCTCTCCGGCTGGCTGCGCGACTACCGGCCCTACATGGGCGTGCCGGACGAGCTGATGATGCCGGGCGGCGGCCCGCGCGACTACTGGCTCTGCTTCCTCGGCGATTTCGCCGAATACGAGGAGGGCGAGTTCGACAGCCGCTTCAACCTCGCCACCCGCCACATCCGCGACACCGGGGTCTCCTACCGCATCTATGGCGAGGAGAATGAGCGCAGCTGGCCGATCAACCCGCTGCCGCTGCTGCTCAGCGAGACCGAATGGTCGCAGATCGCCGCCGGCGTCGAGCAGCGCGCCAACCTGATGGAAGCCCTGCTCCAGGACATCTATGGCGAAGCGCGGCTGTTCGAGAACGGCGACCTGCCGGCCGCGGCCATCACCGGCAGCGTCGACTTCGTGCGCCCGATGCGCGGGGTCCGACCGCCCGGCGGCCGCTATCTGCAGCTCTACGCCGCCGACCTGGGCCGCGGCCCGGACGGGCGCTGGTGGGTGCTGGACGACCGCGCCCAGGCCCCGTCCGGCGCGGGCTACGCGCTGGAGAACCGGCTGGTGCTCTCCAGAGCCTATCCGGCCCTCTACAACGCCATGAACGTCCAGCGCCTGGCGCCCTTCTTCGACGACATGCGCAAGGGCCTGGCCGCCGCCGCCGGCCGCAGCGACCCGCGCATCTGCCTGCTGACGCCCGGCCCCTACAGCGAGACCTATTTCGAACAGGCGCACCTGGCCCGCTATCTGGGCTTCCTGCTGGTCGAGGGCGACGATCTGGTGGTCCATGACGGCCGCGCCTATGTACGCACGGTCGCCGGCCTGAAGCGCGCCGACGTCATCCTGCGCCGGGTCGACGCCGACTTCGTCGATCCGCTGGAACTGAACAGCAAGTCGCGCCTGGGCGTGCCGGGCCTGCTGGAGGCCATCCGCGAGGGCGGGGTCGCGGTGCTCAACATGCCGGGCTCCGGCGTCGTCGAGTCCAAGGCGCTGCTCGGCTTCCTGCCCAAGCTCTGCCGCCGCCTGCTCGGCGAAGAGCTGAAGATGCCCAATGTCGCGACCTGGTGGTGCGGCCAGCCGGCCGAGCGCGGCCTGGTCGAGCATGAGATCGCGTCCCTGGCCATCGCCCCGGCCTTCAACGGCCCCGGGCCGGACGGGACCACGACGCGACCGCGGCTGATGGCCGACCTCAGCTCCGCCCAGCGCGAAGCCTTCGTCCAGCGCTTCAACGACCGGCCGGGCGATTTCGTCGGCCAGGAGGTGGTGCGGCTGTCCACGACGCCGGTGCTGCGCGACGGCCGTCTGGGGCCGGCGCCCTTCGTGCTCAGGGTCTATGTGGCGGCGACTCCGGACGGGCTGCGGGTGCTGCCCGGCGGCTTCTGCCGCACCTCCAACCACCCGGACGTGCGCGCCATCTCCATGGGCGAGGACGCGCGCACCTCCGACGTCTGGGTCATCGCCGACAGGCCGGTGCCGCGCATGAGCCTGATGGCCGCGCCGGACTCGGTGAAGGTGCGCCGCATCCTCGGCAACCTGCCCAGCCGCGCCGCCGACAACCTGTTCTGGCTCGGCCGTTATCTTGAGCGGGCCGAGGCGACGCTTCGGTTGGTGCGCAGCCTCTGCACCAGCCTGATGGATTCCGAGGCCGCCGTGCACGCCACCGGCGAGACCCTCGACCGGCTGCAGCTGATCCTGGTCGCCTGGGGGGCCATGGACGAGGAGGCGATCGGCGGCCGCGCCCTCGACGCCGCCAACGCCGCCCTGCACGACCCGGAGCAGGTCGGCTCGGTCATCGGCCTGGTCCGCTCGGCCCGCCGCACCGCCTCCAGCATGCGCGAGCGGCTGTCGGCCGATTTCTGGACCCTTTTGCTCAACCTCGAGGGCCGCCTGCGGGAAAGCGCCGGCGAGGTGCTGTCCGAGGCCGGCATCCTGCGCCAGGTCGAACGCGCGTTGCAGGTGCTCGCCTCGCTGTCCGGGCTCGCCCAGGAGAACATGAACCGCGGCGCCGGCTGGCGCTTCCTGGACATGGGCCGGCGCATCGAGCGCGGCATCAATGTCTGCCGCTACACCCGCACCCTGGCCGACGCCGACGCCAGCATCGACGACCTCGACCTGCTGCTCGACCTGGCCGACAGCCAGATCACCTACCGCGCCCGCTATCTGGTCGGCTTGGCCTTGGTTCCGGCGCGCGACATGGTCATGCTGGATCCGTTCAACACCCGCTCCCTGGCCTTCCAGGTCTTCACCGTCCGCGACCACCTGGCCGCGCTGCCGTCGCTGCTCGAGGACGGCATGCTGGAGGCGCCCAACCGCATCCTGCTGCCGCTGGCCACCGAGATCGAGACGGAGGACGCCGCCAACCTGGACGGCGATCGGGTGGTCGGGTTCGAGGAGGCCTTGATGCGGCTCTCCGACGCCATCGCCGAGCGCTATTTCCTGCACGGCGCCAACGCCGTGCCCACCGTCAAGCTCGCCGCGCTCGCGTGATCTACTGGGTTCGGCATCGGACGACCTATACCTACGAGGCCGAGGTCACCTTCGCGCGCTGCGTCATGCGCCTGACCCCGCCGTCCAGCGCCGCCCAGACCCTGCTGGAAAACCTCATCGCCATCGCGCCCGAGCCGTCGGACGCCCTGCGGCGCATCGGCCCGTTCGGAGAACAGACGCTGACGGTGCTGATCGACAAGCCGCACAGGACCCTGGTGATCGAGGCCAATTCCTGGGTCGACGTGCACGCCCGGCCGGTCCCGCCGGCGGCCGACAGCCCGGCCTGGGAGGCGGTGCGCGCCGCCGCCCTGGAAGCCCCCGGCCTGGACGCCGACAGCCCGGCGAGCTTCCTCTACCCGACACGGCGCACGCCGATCACAGCCGAGATGACCGATTTCGCCCGGCAAAGCTTCCCGGCCGGCCGGCCGGTGGTCGCGGCCGCCGTCGACCTGATGACTCGCATCTACGAAGGCTTCGTCTACGACAGCGAGGCGACCACGGTCGCCACCGCCGCCGCCGAGGCCTTCGCCGAGCGGCGCGGCGTCTGCCAGGACTTCGCCCACATCATGATCTCGGGCCTGCGCGGCCTCGGCCTCCCGGCGGCCTATGTCAGCGGCTACCTGCGCACCAATCCGCCGCCCGGCCGGCCGCGCCTGCAGGGCGCCGACGCCACCCACGCCTGGGTCTGCCTGTGGTGCGGGGAAGATTGCGGCTGGATCGGCTTCGACCCGACCAACGCCATCCTGGCGCAGAACGACCACATCACCCTGGCGGTCGGCCGCGACTATGCCGACGTCGCCCCGATCGACGGGCTGACCCTGTCGCCCGGCGAACAGGCGCTGAAGGTCGAGGTCGACGTGGTCCCGGAGGACGAGATCCCGGGCGGCCGCATCGGCGAGCAGGGCGTCGGCCGGCCGGTACGGCGGCCGATCCGCGCCTGACGCGGCGGATCTGCCTAAACCGTAGGCATGGCGATATTTTCGCGAACGAAACCCGCGTGCGGGCGTTCGACCGGCGACTTCCGTTCAAGAGGACCGCCCCGCCATGCTCATCCGCGCCGGCTACAAGATCACCTATGACTGCCCGGCGCCGACGCCGATGACCCTGTTGCTCAGCGTCCGGCCGGAGCGGCTGGTCGATCTGGTCACCACCCACCGGATCGCCGCCAGCGGCCAGACGCCCTTGCGCCAGTACCGCGACCTGTTCGGCAACATCGCCCATCGGCTCGTCGCCCCCGCCGGCCCCACCACCTTCCGCGCCGATTTCGTGATCGAGGACTCGGGCCTTCCCGACCCGGTGGACTGGACGGCGGTCGAGCACCCGATCGACGAGCTGCCCGACGAGGCGCTGACCTTCCTGCTGGCCAGCCGCTATTGCGAGACCGAGCTGCTGTCGCCCATGGCCTGGTCGCTGTTCGGCGGCGTCCAGCCGGGCTGGGCGCGGGTGCAGGCGATCGTCGACTATGTCCACGACCGCATCGCCTTCGGCTATCACCACGCCCGGCCGACCCGCACGGCGGCCGAAGCGCACGAGGAGCGCTGCGGCGTCTGCCGCGACTTCGCCCACCTGGCGGTGACGCTCTGCCGCTGCATGAACATCCCGGCGCGCTACTGCACCGGCTATCTCGGCGACATCGGCATCGATCCGATCGATGCGCCGATGGATTTCAGCGCCTGGTTCGAGGTCTATCTCGGCGGCGCCTGGCGGGCCTTCGACGCGCGCCACAACACCCCGCGCATCGGCCGCATCCTGATGGCCTACGGGCGCGACGCCGCCGACGTGGCCATCACCACCTCGTTCGGCACCGCCTGGCTGACCGGCTTCGAGGTGGTGACCGAGGAGGTCGTCGAGGGCGCCCGCGCGACCCTGCAGCGGGCCTGACTACCGCGGGGTTGAGGCGAAGGCGCCGGACGAATCGGCCAGGGCCTCGCCGACCGTCGCGGTGGCGCAGCCGGCGTTGCGCTTCAGGTCGCCGGGCCCCACCGGTTCGCCGCAGGCCTTGCAGGTCACCTGCGGCTCGAACGGCGCGCCGCAGGCCTTGTGCTCGAACTCCACCGGACCGCCGTGGCTGTAGACGTGGCGGTCGCCCCAGGCGGCCATGGTCAGCAACACCCCGTGCAGGTCGCGCCCCTTGGCGGTCAGGGCGTACTCGTGGCGCGGCGGGTGCTGGCTGTAGAGCCGCTTTTCCAGGACGCCGTGGGCGACCAGGCTCTTCAGCCGCGCCGCCAGCACGTTGCGGGCGACGCCCAGCCGCTCCTGCCACTGCTCGAAGCGGCGCACGTCGGCGAAGGCGTCGCGCAGGATGAGAAGGGTCCAGGGATCGCCGACCACCTCCAAGGTGGCCGCGACGGAACATATTTGCCGCGAGTAGTCGGCTGTTCTTCCCATGAATGCGATGTTGCGCGCGACAAATCGGGATGACAAGCGCGTTGCGTTTGCAAACCCGGCCTACCACCTTTCGCTCAGCTCAACCGAGGATCCTTCCATGCCCGCCCAGACCGACCGCGATCCCATCGTCATCGCCGGCTACGCCAGGACGCCGATGGGCGGCTTCCAGGGCTCGCTGGGCGCGGTGAAGGCCACCGAGCTCGGATCCGTGGCCGTCCGCGCGGCGGTCGAGCGGGCCGGAGTCTCGCCCGAGGCGGTCGACCAGATCATCATGGGCTGCGTGCTGCCCGCCGGTCTCGGCCAGGCGCCGGCGCGCCAGGCGGGCATGGGCGCCGGCCTGCCGCTGTCCACCGAGGCGACCACGGTCAACAAGATGTGCGGCTCGGGCATGCAGGCGGCCATGCTGGCGCACGACGCCCTGGCGGCCGGCACCGCCGACATCATCGTCGCCGGCGGCATGGAGAGCATGTCCAACGCCCCCTACCTCCTGACCAAGCACCGCGGCGGCGCGCGCATCGGCCACGACCGGGTGGTCGACAGCATGTACCTGGACGGGTTGGAGGACGCCTACGAGCCCGGCAAGCTGATGGGGGCCTTCGCCGAGGATACCGCCAAGGACTACCAGATCGGCCGCGCCGCCATGGACGCCTATGCCGTGGAAAGCCTGGCCCGGGCCCGCGCCGCCGTCGAGGCCGGCCGGTTCGCCCGCGAGATCGCCCCGGTCAGCGTCGAGACCCGCGGCGGCGCGGTGACCGTCGACACCGACGAACAGCCGCTGAAGGCCGACCCGGCCAAGATCCCGACCCTGAAGCCGGCCTTCGCCAAGGACGGCGCCATCACCGCCGCCAACGCCTCGTCCATCTCCGACGGCGCCGCGGCCCTGGTGCTGACCCGCGTCTCGACCGCCGAGCGGCTGGGCCTGACCCCCATCGCCCGCATCGCCGGCCACGCCGCCCACGCCCAGGCGCCGGGCCTCTTCACCACCGCCCCGGTCCCGGCCATGCGCAAGGCGCTGGAGCGGGCCGGTTGGGACCTCGGCGACGTCGACCTGTTCGAGGTCAACGAGGCTTTCGCGGTGGTGGCGATGATCGCCATGCAGGAGCTGTCGATCCCGCACGCGGTGCTGAACGTCAACGGCGGCGCCTGCGCGCTCGGCCACCCGATCGGCGCGTCCGGGGCGCGCATCCTGACCACCCTTCTGGCGGCGCTGGAGGCGCGGGACGCCAAACGCGGCCTGGCCAGCCTCTGCATCGGCGGCGGCGAGGCTGTCGCCATGGCTGTCGAACGGTTTTGACGCAACCGCGTCAGCGATCGAGGATTAGAGTAGCGATTCCCTGGAACACCCGCATTTCCGTGAGGCCCGCATGGCAGACGCCCCCAATCCCGTGATCGACAATGCGGCGCTGCATCGCTTCGAGCTGACCGAGGACGGCCTGACCGCCTTCGCCGACTATCACGTGCATGGGGACCGGGTGACCATACCGCACGTCGAGGCGCCGCCGGAAATGCGCGGCGGCGGCGCCGCCGGCCGGCTGATGGAGGGCCTGGTGGAGCGCATCCGCGCCGACCACCGCAAGATCCTGCCGCTCTGCCCCTATGCCGTCGCCTGGCTGAAGCGGCACCCCGAGCACGCCGACGTGGTTGTCACTTAAGGCTGAACGCTCAGCCGGCGAACCGCTGGACCGCGACGAAGATCAGCCGACCGCCAAGGGCGAGGCCCACCGCGACGGTCAGCACCACGCCGACCACGCGAAAGCCGTTGACGGTGTTCTTCAGCGACAGGCCGAAGGCGTGCAGCAGCCGGGCGACCAGGAAGATCGCGCACAGCAGCCCCACCCACAGCCGCCCGCCGCCCAGCATCTCCAGCAGCGCCGCGCAGGCGATGAAGATCGCCGCGTTCTCCGCCAGGTTGCCGTGCCGGCGCACCGCCCGCGTGACGTCCAGTTCCGAGCTCTCGCCCAGCGACGGCCCGTGCCGGCGCCGCTGGTTGACCGCCCCGAGCACCAGCGCTGTCTGCAGCAACATCAGGATGCCGGCGGTGAACGCCGAAATCACCGGCGGCTCTACGGTCGTCATGGCGTCTGCCTCCCCAGGCTTGTGGCCTCAGCTTAGGCCTCGCCAGCGGTCAGGTCACGCCAGCTACAGGAAGCGGCGGGGTGTCAAAAGATTGGCTAGCTAGAGCCGTTTCATGATCACCGGACCGGCCGCGCACCAGTCGGTGGCAAGTTGGATAACTTCGTGATCCGGCAAGGCCCCTTGGTGACGCTCACCTTCTCGCCATCAACCAATCTGCTGTCCCAGTAGGGCCGGCGTCTCCAATAGATTGCCGTGTCATTCGATGCATTTGAAAACACAATTTTGTCGGGCGTGACTGATGCAATCCGTTCCCATTCCGCTCGAGTGCACACAGCATATTCAGAATACCGCATAGTCTGGAGGTCTGTAGAATATCGTAGTTCATATCTCCACCTTCGGACGTTTGCTGGGTACGTCCCGGTGTGATCAGGATGTGGGTCGGCAATTACCCTACCGTGAACGCGGCAGACGATGCCGAAACGTGTTGCATTGGATTGAGATTTGACGGGTTCAGACACGGCCAGCGCTACTGAGGCGACGACAAGCGCGATCGATAAACACTGTCGGCGTCGCATTGGTTTATGCTCGTCAATTCTTTTTTGATGGAACGACAAAGAAGTAGTTTTTCTTCGCTATGGCCGACTGGCTCCTGTAGGGAGATGGCACGATTCTACCCTGCTCTAACCTGATTGGGAAGTCTCCCTCCGCTGTCCGCGGATGCCCGTTGTAGGTTCTGGACGTAAAATACTCGGTCGCTCCGCCTGTAGGATCGGGGATAGATCCATTGAGTATGCCCGTGGCCGCCCGGTCGGCCACGGCCCAGGAAGCCGCATCGCCCGGCTTGAGCGCGGCCGGATTGCACTCTTCTGCCATTGACCGCTTCCTTTAGGACCGCCGAGGTCTCCCGGAGCGAAGTCAAATTGATCGTGCCGATTCATCACGTCCGCCAGGGTCTTGCCATAAGCTCGGTCGCCCGCCCTGTTGATCATCGACCATCCGACAGCGACTGAATCCTGTGGAATTTCGCCGGTTTCCGCAAAGATCATTCTCGCCAGCAACGTTCTATCGGTTGGCTGAGGCGTGTAGTGGTTGGGACCCAACGCGGGGAATACATCCTTGTCGTTCAGTGTCCCTGAGCCCGCCCGCACTCCGGCGATTCCGCCGCTCGGACCGGCCGGCTTGTTGACCTTGTCCCCACTGGACGATCCTGCGCCCGTTATCGGCGTGCTGTAGTTCGCTACGGTGGGTCCTGACGCTTTGCCGGGTGCAGGGTCGATGAAGCTGGCGGGCAGGAACTGTCCACGGTCGTCGCCATCGCCGAAGTCCGTGCCGGGCGCGACGCCGTTGTCCAGCCATGGGCCGCTGAATCCGGCTTGTCCCGGCGCCAGGCCGCCTCTTCGCACCCCCAGCCGCCCGTTGATCGCGGCCTCGCCATTGGCGGCGATTGCCCGGGCCTGGTCCGGCCCGAACATCGTCGCCAGGCGGTCCTGGGCATCCGGCGCGCCGAGCTGGCCGGGCAGGATCTGGCCGTTCTCGATGCGGTCCTGGATCTCGCTGGCGACGGCGGCGCGGGCGGCGGCCTGCTCGGCCGGGGTCTGGGCCTGGAACCAGGCGCCGTTGAAGCGGCTGGGGTCGCCCCCGAACAGCGCTCCGTCCATGCCGTCGTGGGCGGCGCGGATCGAGAAGGGATCGCCGATCACGGCGTGCACCTGGCCATAGCCGGGGATGGCGCCGCCCTCGCCGGTCAAGGGATCGCCGATGAAGCCCCGGCGCAGCTGGCCGGCGAGGGTGGCGATGTTGGCGTTCTTAGGCGAGTCGGCGTCAGGCAGCGCCTGGCCGGTCCAGGGGTCGGTCTCCATCAGGCCGGGCAAGGTGTGGTAGAGGCCAAGCCAGGTCGCGGCGCTCGGCGGGCGGCCGCCGGCCTCGTTCA
>DATAYM010000088.1:0-23737 GCA_036272595.1 Caulobacteraceae bacterium | reverse complement strand
CGGATCGAGCACCTGGAAGATGGCCGAGTGCTCGGAATCCACCGGGATGATCACCCCGCCGGCCGCCTTGGCCGCCTCCAGCAGCGCCGGTCCGGCGCAGACCAGGCTCTCCTTGTTGGCCAGGCCGACCACCGCCCCGCTACGCACCGCCGCCAGGGTCGGAGCCAGGCCCGCCGAGCCCATGATCGCCGACATCACCCATTCGGCGCCCATGCCGGCCGCCTCGATCACCGCCGCTTCGCCGGCGGCGCAGTCGATCCCCGAGCCGGCCAGCCGCTGGCGCAGCTCCTCCAGCAGGCCTTCCTCGGCGATCACCACCCGCCTCGGCCGCCACTTCAGCGCCTGCTCGGCCAACAACGCCACATTGGCGCCTGCCGTCAGCGCCACCACCTCGACCGCCGCCGAGCCGTGCTCCACCGCCTTGGCCGCCAGGTCCAGGGTCGAGGTCCCCACCGACCCGGTCGAGCCCAGCACCGTGATCGTCTTCGGCGCGAGCGTCTTGCGCGTGTTCCTCTGGCTCAATGCACCCACCCCGCCTGATGAATGAACCGGGCCCCGGCTATGGCCATGACCGCGACCATCAGCCCATCGACCCGGTCGAGCAGCCCGCCGTGGCCGGGAATCAGGTCGCCGGAATCCTTCACGCCGAATCGCCGTTTCAGGATGGATTCCAGGAGGTCCCCGGCCATGGTCGCGAGCCCTCCCGCCAGGCCGATGACGGCGGCGGCCAGCAGGCTGAGCTTGGCGGTCGACAATTCAGCCGTCAGCATCGCCGCTCCCATTGCGCCCAAGAGCCCCCCCACGAATCCCGCCCAGGTCTTGTTCGGCGAATATCGGGGCCAGAGTTTAGGCCCTTTCAGGGCATTCCCGACCAAAAATGCGCAAATGTCCGCGGACCAGACCACGGCGAACAGCAGGATGGTCCAGCTGATCGGGTTGGGCATGGCGCGGATCCAGCTCAAGGCCAGGCACGGCGCGGCGATGTAGACGACGCCGAAAACCCCGTCTCCCGGCCGCGCGCCAAGGCCTCGCGCCACCAGGGCGACCGCCAGCGCGCCGGGCGCCACCAGCGCCCAGGCCAGCGGAAAATGGTTCAGATGCGCGCAGAACAGCATCGCCAGCACCGCCAGCGTCACCGCGATGGCCAGACGATTTGCCGCACGCGGTGCGCTCATCCCGGCCCACTCGATGGCCAGCAGCGCCACCGCCACGGCGATCATGATGAAGAAGATCTGGTCGACGAACACTGCGATCAGGACAGCGGCGATCAGCACAACGGCCGAGATCACCCGTTGCCCGAGGTTCTTCCAGTCGAAGCGCCTAGCCGACGGCGAGGACGTCATCGACGCCAGCTCCGCCATAGCGCCGGTCGCGCTTGCGGTACGTCTCTACGGCCTCGGCCAGATGCTGGGGACCGTAGTCGGGCCAGAGCACGTCCTGGAAGATCAGCTCGGCATAGGCCGCCTCCCAGAGCAGGAAGTTGGACAGCCGCTGTTCGCCGCTGGTGCGGATGATCAGGTCGGGCGCCAGCGCCTCGGCCGTCGACAGCGCCGACTCGAAGGCCGCCTCGTCGACGTCGGCCGGGTCCATCCGGCCGTCGCGCACCGCCATGGCCAGCTTGCGCGCCGCGTCGGCGATATCGGCGCGGCCGCCGTAGTTGAAGGCGACCTGCAGCAGGAAGCGGTCGTTGTGCGCGGTGCGGGTCTCGGCCCGCTCGATCACCGAAAGGATGTCGGGGCTGAGGCCGGCGCGGCGGCCGACGACGCGCACGCGGACGCCTTCGCGCTGCAGCCTGGGCAGGTCGGTCTCCACATAGAGCTTGAGCAGGCCCATGAGTTCGGAGACCTCATGGGCGGGACGGCGCCAGTTCTCGGTGGAAAAGCCGAACACCGTCAGCCGGTTGATGCCCAGGTTCGGCGCCGCCTCGACCGTGCGCTTCAGCGCGGTGA
Source organism: Caulobacteraceae bacterium (assembly GCA_036272595.1). Classification (GTDB taxonomy): domain Bacteria; phylum Pseudomonadota; class Alphaproteobacteria; order Caulobacterales; family Caulobacteraceae; genus Poindextera. The sequence goes on along the minus strand of DATAYM010000088.1, from coordinate 21,788 downwards.
CCCCCGAGCGGTGGCCGAGCGTGCGCGGCAGGCCCCTCGCCTTCGCCCACCGGCCATTGCCGTCCATGATGATGGCGACGTGCAGGGACGGCAGATCGTCCGCCGCGGCGGGGGCTTGGGCGCTGGATCGTGAAAGCGGCCTCAAGCCGGACCTCGACGACATGGAAATCCCCTATAGCCTCGCACCCCCGCGACGATGGCGATCATCAGACTTGCATGATCTCATGCTCTTTGGTTTTCAAGGCTTCGTCGACGCGCTTGACGGCCTCGTCGGTGAGCTTTTGCACCTCGTCGCTCATCCGCTTCAACTCGTCCTGGTTGATGACGCCGTCCTTTTCGGCTTTTTTCAGGTCGTCATTGGCCTCGCGGCGCACGTTTCGCACCGCGATCCGCTGTTGTTCGGCGTAGCGGCTGGCCAGCTTGGCCAGATCGCGCCGGCGCTCCTCGGTCAGCGGCGGGATCGGCACGCGCAGGTTCTGGCCCTCGACCACCGGGTTCAGGCCCAGGCCGGCGTTGCGGATCGCCTTCTCGACCGAGACCACCAGGCCCTTGTCCCAGACGCTGACGGTGATGGAGCGCGGATCGGGCACGCTGACGCTGCCCACCTGGGTCAGCGGCGAGGTCGCGCCATAGGCCTCGACCATGACCTGGTCGAGCAGGCCGGCGTTGGCGCGGCCGGTGCGCAGGCTGACGAACTCTTCCTTCAGCGCCGCGACCGCCTTGTCCATGCGGTCGCGATAGCGGGAAAGGACGGGCTTTTCGGCGTCGGCCATCGTGTCGGTATCCTTCAGGTGGAGGCTTCGGGACCGATCACCGTATGCACGCCGGCGCCGGTCAGGACGTTGAGGAAAGAGCCGCGCGCGCGGATCGAAAACACCACGATCGGGATGGCGTTGTCGCGCATCAGGGCGATCGAGGAGGCGTCCATCACCCGCAGGTCCCGCGCCAGCACCTCCAGATAGCTCAGGTGGTCGTAGCGCAAGGCGTCCGGGTGGGTCTTCGGGTCGGCGGAATAGACCCCGTCGACGCTGGTGCCCTTGAACAGCGCCTCGCAGCCCATCTCGGCGGCGCGCAGGGCCGCGCCGGTGTCGGTGGTGAAGAAGGGCGCCCCGAGCCCGGCGGCGAAGATCACCACCCTGCCCTTCTCCAGGTGGCGCAAGGCGCGGCGGCGGATATAGGGCTCGCAGACCGCGTCCATCGGAATCGCCGACTGGACGCGGGTATTGACCCCGATCTTCTCCAGCGCGCTCTGCAGGGCCAGCGCGTTCATCACCGTCGCCAGCATGCCCATATAGTCGGCGCTGGCCCGCTCCATGCCCTTGCCGGCCATGGACAGGCCGCGAAAGATATTGCCCCCGCCGATCACCAGGCAGACCTCGACGCCCATATTGACCACTTCGGCGATGTCGGCGGCGACGGCGTCGAGCGTGGCCAGGTCGATGCCGAAGGGCTGTTCGCCCATCAGCACCTCGCCGGAAACCTTCAACAGGACCCGCCGATAGAGCGGCCGCGCGGCAGGGACCGGTTCGACCGGCTGGGGCGACAAGGACGTCATGGCGGCTGACCTAGCGCGAAACGAGTCGAAACGCACCATAGCGCCAGGAGCGCGCCCGCGTCGAACCGGTCGTTTCCACGCCGTTCGATTCGCCGCGGAACATGGCCCGCTTCCTGCGAGATCCGGCCGACAGCGCCAGATTGGGACGCCGCAAATGGCCAAGACCGCCTCCGCACCGGATCCCGCGCCGCCCGCCGGGCCGACCGCGGGCGCGGCCTATCCGACCGAAATCCGCCCGCTGGTGTCGCTGCGCTTCATCGCCCTGGCCTGGGTGGTGCTGAACCAGTTCCGCTTTCACCTGGGTCTGCACGCCGGCGATCGCAGCGGCCTGGTGTTCAAGGGCTATCTGGGCGCGGCGCTGTTCTTCGTCCTGGCCGGCTTCCTGGCCGCGCACCTTTGGACCGCCGAGCGGGCCCGGGGACGGTTCCGCTACGGGCCGTTCCTCTGGTCGCGGCTGATCGGCGCCTATCCGCTGCACCTGGCCATGATCGCCGCCATGGCGGCGCTGATCGTCGCCGCGCGCCTGAGCGGCGCGCCGCTGGCGCCTGGGGTGGGCGACCTGCGCGGCCTTTTCGCCAACCTGGCCCTGGTGCAGGCCTGGGGGACCGTGCCGACGGTGAGCTGGAACTTCCCCTCCTGGCTGATCTCGGCCGAGTGGTTCGCCTATATCGCCCTGCCCGTCACCGCCTGGATCGCGCTGAAGCGCTTCAATCCCATTCTGGTCATCGCCGGGGCCGTCGCCCTGTTCGCCATCGCCTTCGAGGTCGCCGCCGCCAGGCATGTGCTCTTCACCGACATGACCGCCCAGATCGGCGCCTTGCAGACCGTGCCGGCCTTCCTGCTCGGCGCGGGGCTCTACCGCCTCGGCCGGCGCTGGAGCCTGCCGCGCAACTGGAGCGGCCTGGTCGCCGCGGTGGCGGGCGCATGGATCGTCACGGCCGCGCTCCTGCGGTTGAGCGACCTCTTCATCTGGCCGGCCTTCGGGGCCCTGGTGTTCAGCGCGGCCGAGACCGCCAAGAGCGACAAGCCGGTCCTGACCTTCGCTCCGTTGCCCTATCTCGGCGAGGCCGCCTATTCGATCTACCTGGTCTATCTGCCGGTCGACATCCTCTATTTCCACGCCATGCAGCGACTGATCGGAACCCCGACCGGCGCCCTGGCCTGGATCGTCTGGAGCGGCGTCTTCCCGGTCATCCTGCTCGCCGGCCTCGCCGCCCACCACCTCATCGCCAGGCCCGCCGCCGCCTGGCTGGCCGGCCGCTATCCGTTTGGCCGTGCGATCGATCGATCGGACCGCTTTGCCGCGCGCATCGCGATGGTCAGCCACAGACGCGGCGCCTGAGCGGCCCGGCGCGGCCGGCAGGGCCGAAGATTTACCGCCGAGCCCGCCAGGAACGGCGGGGGGGCGGCGCTGAGTTTTCGGTCTGGCGAGCTTGGCGTCTTTGGCGGTGAAAACCCCGGATTGCCGTCTCCGCGGGGATGAGCGGATGGGAAACCCAAGCCTGGGATCGTGCCTAATTCCGTCGCGGGATGATCACCGGCAGGGTCTCGTAGCCTTTCACGAACACCGAATGGGTGCGGGTCGGTTCGCCGGCCAACTCCACGGTCGGGAAGCGCTTCATGATCTCTTCCCAGATGATGGTCAGCTGCAGCTCGGCCAGCCGGTTGCCGACACAGCGGTGGATGCCGAAGCCGAACGACATGTGCATCCGCGGCCGCGGACGGTCGATCCTGTAGGCGTTCGGATCGTCGATGACGCTGTCGTCGCGGTTGCCGGAGACGTACCACATGACCACGTTGTCGCCGCACTTGATCGGCTGGCCGCCGAACTCGAAATCCTCCTTGGCCGTGCGCCGCATATGGGCCAGCGGCGTCTGCCAGCGGATGGTCTCCGACACCATCGAGGGGATCAGCTCCGGATTGGCGCGCAGCCTGTCGTACTGGTCGGGGTTCTTGTTCAGCGCGTAGATCGAGCCGGAGATGGTGTTCCGCGTGGTGTCGTTGCCGCCGATGATCAGCAGGCCGACATTGCCGTAGAATTCCATCTGCTCCATGTCGCGCGTGGCCTCGCCGTGGGCCAGCATGGAGATCAGGTCGAACCTCGGCTCGGCCTTGACCCGCTCGTCCCACATGTCCTGGAACACCCGGAAGCATTCGGCGACCTCGTCGCGCTTCTGGTCCCAGCTGGTCACCGGCCCGAAGCCCGGCGCATTGGTCATCATGTCCGACCAGTAGGTCAGCCTGCGCCGTTCCTCGAACGGGAAATCGAACAGCGTCGCCAGGGTCATGGCGGTCAGCTCTTTCGAGACCAGGTCGACCCAGTCGAATTCCTCGCCGATCGGCAGGCCGTCGAGGATCAGCCCGGCCCGCTCTCGGATCACCGGCGCCATCTGGGCGAGGTTGGCCGGGGCCACCACCGGGCTCACCGTCTTGCGCTGCTCGTCGTGCCTGGGCGGGTCCATGGAGATGAAGCTCGGCCGCGAGGGCCGCTTGGCCATCTCGGCCTTGGATTCCAGGCTCTGCAGGGTGATGCCGCCGTCCGAGGAGAACACCTGGTGGTTGGTGTCCACCGCCATGATGTCGTTGTAGCGGGTCACCGACCAATAGGGCCCGTAGGCGCTTTCCGGCGTATAGTGCACCGGCGCTTCGGCGCGCAGCCGGTCGAAATAGGGCCACATGGCGTCGTTGCGGAACAGCTCCGGCTGGGCCGGATCCAGCAGCTCCAGGGGCGTCGCATAGGCCCTGGCGCGGGTCTCGTGCTTCAGGTCGATCGAACCGTCGCTCACTCTTCACCTCCCGGGCGCCGGCTGGCCTCGCAGGGGAGCGAGCGCCGCCATAAGCGTCTCGATTATGCACCGACTATACGTCCGCGCCGCCCCATCTGGGCAAGTCCTTGTTGGAGCCGGAGCCGATCTCTGCAAAAACGGCGTCAGGGCCCTTCAGAGGCCCGAAGGGACCGGGTGAGGCTCGCGCCGAGCAACCCTGGGCCGCTAGGGAGATCGCCATGAGCGACCAATTGATCGAACACCTCGCCGACGGCGTCGCCACCCTGACCATGAACCGGCCGGAGGCGCGCAACGCCCTGACCGGCGAGATGCAGGCGGCGCTTTCCGAGGCGATCCCGCGGCTGGGATCGGATCCCGGCGTGCGGGCGGTGGTGATCACCGGCGCCGGCCGCGCCTTCTGCGCCGGCGGCGACGTCAAGGGCTTCGCCCGCGCGGCCGAGAGCGGCGCCTCCACCGGCGCCAGCTTCAGTCTCGAGCAGCGGGCCTTCGGCCTGCGCCAGTCCGCCGACATCTGCCGCTGGCTGCACGAGATGCCCAAGCCGACCCTGGCGGTGATCCCTGGGCCCGCCGCCGGCGCCGGCCTCTCCATCGCCCTGGCCTGCGACCTGCGCATCGCCGCCGAAGACGCCAAGCTGACCACCGCCTTCTCCAAGGTCGGCCTCTCCGGCGACTATGGCGGCTCCTACTTCCTCAGCCACCTGGTCGGCGCGGCCAAGGCGCGGGAACTCTACTTCACCGCCGACGTGATCACCGGGCGCGAGGCCGAGACGCTGGGCATCGTCAACAAGGCGGTCGGCTTCGACGAACTGGAGAACGTCGCCGGCGACTATGCCCGCTATCTCGCCGGCCTGCCGACGGTGGCCATCGGCTATATGAAGCGCAACCTGAACGCCGCCGAGACCGGCTCGCTGAGCGAGGTGCTGGACCTGGAATCCAGCCACATGGTGCGCACCCAGATGACCGAGGACCACAAGGGCGCCTCCATCGCCTTCGTGCAGAAGGCCAGACCGGTCTTCCACGGCCGCTGAACCGCCGGCTATTCCTCCAGCAGGGCGTTCATGTCCTCGACCGCTTCCAGGAATTCGGTCTTGAAGTCCTGCACCACCTGGCCGGCCGACTGGACCGAGTCGATCAGCCCCACCCCCTGGCCGACGAAATAGGTGACCATGTCGCGGGCCTTCGGATTGCCCGCCGCCGCCGAACGCTCCACCGAGCGCAGGGCGTTCTCGCTGACCAGGCTCATCAGCGGCATCGGCAGGGCGCCGGGGCTTTCCGGGCTGCGCTCCCAGGCTTCGGTCCAGGCGCTGCGCAGCTGCCGGGCCGGCTTGCCGGTGCGGCTTCGCACCCGCACCGCGTCGCGCGACGAGGCCTCGATCATCTTCTCGCGGAAGATCTCGCTGGTCTCGCTCTCCATGGTCGCCAGCCAGACCGAGCCGGTCCAGACCCCGGCCGCGCCCATGGCCATGCAGGCGGCCATCTGGCGGCCGGTCATGATGCCGCCGGCGGCCAGCACCGGCACGTCGCGGATCTTCTTCACCGCCCGCAGCACCTCCGGCACCAGCACCATGGTGGTCACCTCGCCGCAGTGGCCGCCGGCCTCGGTGCCCTGCACCACCAGGATGTCGACGCCCGCCGCCACCTGACGAACGGCATGTTCGCGGGCGCCGACCAGGGCCGCCACCGGCACGCCGTGTTTCTTGCCCATCTCGATCATCGCCGGCGGCGGCACGCCCAGCGCATTGGCGATCAGCTTGATCGGATGCTCGAACGCCGCCTCCAGCACCCGAAGGGCGGTCTCCGGATCGAACGGCTGCGGCCGATCGTCGGACACCTCGACCTCGGCCAGCTGCACGCCGGCGGTTTCCAGGAGCCCGGCGGCGAAGCGCCGGTGCTCGTCCGGAACGCGGGATTTCAGGCTGTTGTAGGTCACCCCGGTCTCGCCGGCGGTGGCCATGTTCTCAGGGACCAGCACGTCGAGCCCATAGGGCTTGCCGTCGACGTGCTCGTCGATCCAGTTCAGCTCCTGGTGGATGCTCCTCGGCGAATGGCCGGTGGCGCCCAGCACCCCGAACCCGCCCGCCCGGCTGACCGCGGCGACCACGTCGCGGCAATGGCTAAAGGCGAACAGGGGAAACTCGATCCCCAGCATGTCGCAGATGACCGACTTCATCGGGCTGTCCTCCACTTGGGCGTTTTGCCGGATGCTGTCCGCCCTGGACGGTGCGATGTCTAGCGGATTGATGAGAACCTGAGGCCGCCCGGACGCCTCCGCCCCGCCACCCGAAGCCGAAGGCGTAGGGTGGCGGTGAGGGTGGGATTCGAACCCACGGTACGGCTTTAGACCGTACAACGATTTAGCAAACCGCCGCCTTCAGCCTCTCGGCCACCTCACCACGCAGGCGATGCGATAGCCTGTTCGGCCATGGCTGGCAACGGACGGCGCGTTAACGCGCGGCACACCCGCGACTGGCATGGTTGATGCTGGTTCCCGGGCATTCAGGCCATGCCGCACGCATTTAACTCACTTCCCGAACTGGACGAGCCGTTCGCCGGGCCCGAGGCGGGCGTCGAGCCCGTGGTTCGTCCCATGCCGGCCGCGGTTCGCCGGCCGGCGGACCGGCGCGGCCCCTTGCGCCCGGGGCGTCTCATTTCGACCCGCTCAAGGCTGAAGGGCGAGGCGCTGGCCCGCACCTTCGCCGGCGTCGACGCCGTCGTGGTCGCGGCCCTGAGCTGGCTGGCCTGCGGCCTGGCCAATCCGACGGGGATCTGGCCCAGCCCGGTCGCCACCGTCATGCCCTTCGCGTTCGGCGCGGTCTTCCTGGTGCTCGGCCTGCACGCCGTCGGCGCCCACGGCTTCCGCTCGCGCGAGTCGATGGTGGTCCACCTGGCCCGGGTCAGCGGCGCCTTCGGCCTCACCGCCGTGCTGCTGGCGGCGGCCCTGGCCGTGACCCGCTCGGCCGACGCGGTCTGGCAGATGGAGGCGGTCTGGTTCTGCCTCGCCTTCGCCAGCCTCTACCTGCTGCACGTCTGGTGGTGGATCAGCGTCCGGCGCCTGCGGCGATCGGGTCGGCTCACCCCCAATGTCGTCGTGGTCGGCGCGACCGCCAACGCCGAGCGGCTGATCGCCAACGCTCTGGCCAGCCGCGAGGTCGCGGTGCTCGGCGTGTTCGACGACCGCAAGAGCCGCGCCCCGGACTCCATCAAGGGCGTGCCGATGCTGGGCGACACCACCACCCTGATCGGCCACCGCATCATGCCCTATGTCGACCGGGTGGTGATCACCGTCACCTCCAGCGCCCAGGCGCGGGTGCGGGCGATGGTCGATCGGCTGCGCGTGCTGCCCAACGAGATCACCCTGTTCGTCGATCTCGGCGGCGAGCCCGGCCATGCCGCCGTGCTCGACCGCTTGGCCGACATCCCGCTGGCGCGCATCTCCGGCGCCCGCATCGACGACCGCCGCGCCTTCGTCAAACGCCTCCAGGACGTGACGATCGGCGCCCTGGCCCTGGTCCTCGCCGCGCCGATCATGGCCGCCGTCGCCCTGGCCATCCGCCTCGACAGCCCCGGCCCGGTCTTCTTCCGCCAGCGCCGCCAGGGCTTCAACAACGAAGAGATCGTCATCTGGAAGTTCCGCTCCATGCGCCACGACATGCGCGACGAGCGCTCGGAACGGCAGGTTTCGGCCGGCGATCCGCGCGTCACCCGCGTCGGCCGCTTCATCCGCCAGACCAGCCTCGACGAACTGCCGCAGATCCTCAACGTGCTCGCCGGCGAAATGTCGCTGGTCGGTCCGCGCCCGCACGCCCCGGCCATGAAGACCGGCAATGTCGAATCCGCACGCCTGGTCGCCGAATACGCCCATCGCCACCGCATGAAGCCGGGCATGACCGGCTGGGCGGCGATCAAGGGCTCGCGCGGGCCGGTGGACACGCCCGAGCGCGTCAAGCGGCGCGTGGCCCTGGACATCGAATATATCGAGCGCCAGTCCTTCTGGCTGGATCTCTACATCATGGCCATGACCCTGCCCTGCCTGCTCGGCGACCGCCGGGCGGCGCGCTAGGGCGGGGGCGCGCGATGTTCTGGCGCGGCGTCATCGGCTACCTGCCCGTCAATGTCGTCCAGGGGGTCACCGGCCTGCTCGGACTGGTGGTCTTCACCCGCCTGCTGTCGCCGGCCCAGTACGGCGTCTACGCCCTGGCCTTCTCGGCCATGAGCCTGGTCCACACCCTGAGCTTCAACTGGCTGGAAGCGGCCATGGCGCGCTTTTATGTGGCCGAGGCCGAGGCCGGCGCCCTGCCCGACCATTTCGCCACCCTCTATCGCAGCTTCGCGGGTCTCTTCCTCGGCCTCGCCCTGCCGATCGCGCTGGCGCTCTGGCTTTGGCCCATGCCCGGCGACCTGAAGACCGCCATCGCCGTCGGCCTGGCCATCATCCCGGTCCGCAGCCTGGCCAAGCTTGGCCAGGAACGGCGGCGCGCCGCCGGCGACGTGCGCGGCGCGGCGCTCCTGGACATGTTCATGACCGTGGTCGGCTTCCTGGCCGGCGCGGGGCTGATCTGGGCCGGCCTGGGCGGCGCGGCGCCGCTGGCGGGGATCGGCGCGGCGGCGGCCATCTGCCTGGTCTGGGCCCTGCCGATCGAGCTGAAGGGCCTCGGCGGCGGCCGCTTCGAGCGCGGCCTGGCCGCACGCTACCTGGCCTACGGCGTGCCGGTGTCGCTGTCGCTGATCCTGGCCCTGGTCATCGCCACCACCGACCGCTTCGTGCTGGCCGCCTGGCTCGGCGAAAGCAGCGTCGGCGTCTATCACGCCGGCTACAGCCTGGCGAACCGCACCCTGGACGTGATGTTCATCTGGCTGGGCATGGCCAGCGGTCCGGCCGCGGTCGCGGCGCTGGAGCGCGGCGGCCGCAGCGCCCTGGACGCGGTCGCGCGCGAGCAGTCGTCGTTCATGATCGCCCTGGCCCTGCCCGCCGCCGTCGGCCTCGCCCTGGTCTCGCGGCCGCTCGCCGACGTCATGATCGGCCCGGCCCTGCGCCTCGGCGCGGCCCACGTGACGCCCTGGATCGCCGCCAGCGGCTTCTTCGGCGGCATGACCACCTACTATTTCCACACCGCCTTCACCCTCGGCCGCCGCACCCGGCTGCTGCTGCTGGCCATGACCATTCCGGCGGCGAGCAACCTGGTCCTGACCCTGGTGCTGATCCCGCGCTTCGGGCTGGACGGCGCCATGTGGGCGACCCTGGCCAGCTACGCCCTAGGCGCGGCCGCATCCTTCGCGCTCGGCCGCCGCGCCATAGCCCTGCCGCTGCCCTGGGCGACGCTGCGCCAGGCTCTGCTGGCCTCGGCCGCCATGGCCCTGGTGGTCAGCCTGCTGCCGAGGACCGGCGGACCGGTCGAGCTGTTCGCCAAGGCCGCGGTCGGCGCCCTCGTCTACGGCGCCCTGGCCCTGGTGCTCGACATCTCCGGCGCGCGCAGCCGCGGGCTCGGCCTGGTGCGTGGCCTGAAGGCGCGGACCGCATGATCAGTCCCGGCGAAAAATGGTTCGAGAACGGCGCCTGGAAAGACGCCGCGCCGACCCTCTCGGTGCTGATCCCCTTCCTGGGCGACGATCCGACGACGCTGATCCGCGCCCTCGGCCGCGGCGCCCCGCGCGGCCAGGTCGAGATCGTCGCCTTCGATGACGGCAGCAACAACCTGGCCCTGGCGAGCCGCGTGACCGAGGCGCTGACGGCCTCGCCCCTGCCCGGCCGCTTCGTCCGCTCGCGCGCCAATCTCGGCCGGGCCAAGGGCCGCAACCGGCTCGCCACCCACGCGCGCGGCGGCTGGCTGCTGTTCCTCGACGCCGACATGGCGCCCGACAGCCCGGCCTTCCTGAAGACCTATCTCGACCTGATCGCGACGGCGGCCCCGGCCGTGGCCTTCGGCGGCTTTTCGCTGGACCAGGCGCCGGCGGTGGCCGCCCACGCCCTGCACCGGCGCATGGCCCAGACCTCCGACTGCGCTCCGGTCGAGGTCCGCCGCGTCGCGCCGGAAAAGCACGTCTTCACCTCCAACCTCCTGGTCCGCCGCGACGTCTTCGCCGCCTGCACCTTCGACGAGAGCTTCGCCGGCTGGGGCTGGGAAGACGTGGAGTGGGCCATGCGCATCGCGCGGCGCCATCCCATCACCCATGTCGACAACACCGCCACCCATCTGGGCCTCGACCCGCCGGCGACCATCGCCGCCAAGTACGAGCAGTCGGCCAGCAATTTCGCCCGCGTGGTCGCCCGCCACCCCAGCGTGGTCGAGCGCTACCCCAGCTACCGCGCCGCCCGGCTCTTGAAGCGGGTGCCCTTGCGCGGCGCCTGGCGGCCGGCGCTGAAGTCGTTCGCCCTGACCGAGGCCGCGCCGCTGGGCGCCCGGGCCTTCGCCATGCGCCTCTATCGCGCCGCCCTCTACGCCGAGGCGGTCTGATGACGGGAATCGAGGCCTACAGTCCCGACCGGTCGATCAGGGGCAAGCTGCGCCGCCGCCTGGCGCGCCTGGCCGAACGCCGACCGGCCCGGCGTGGACCCGCGCGCGCCATGGTCTCGTTCAGCTTCGACGACGCGCCGGTCACCGCCGTGACCGAGGGCCGCGCGGCGCTGGAGGCGCGCGGCCTGCGCGGGACCTATTTCGTCGCCGCCGATCTGGCCGGCAAGCTCGGGCCCATGGGGCTGAACGCTTCGGCCGGGGCGCTGATCGAGGCCGCCGCCGCCGGCCATGAGCTGGCCTGCCACACCTTTTCGCACCTCGATTGCGGCCAGGCGGACGGGTCGGCCATCGCGGCCGACGTCGACCGCAACGTCGCCGCGCTGAAGGCCTGGGGTGCGGCGCCGGCGACCACCTTCGCCTACCCCTACGGCGACGTCAGCCTGGCGGCCAAGGCGGCGCTGGGCGGCCGCTACGATCTGCTGCGCGGCCTGCACCACGGCCTGATCGAGGCCGGCACCGACCTGAACCAGGCGCCGGCCGTCGGCATCGAGGGGCCGGATGGCGAGAGGCTCGCGCACCGCTGGATCGACCGCGCCGTCGCCCGCCGCGCCTGGCTGATCCTCTATACCCACGACGTGGCGGACGCGCCCTCGGCGTTCGGCTGCACGCCAGGGGCGCTGGACCGGCTGATCGGGCACGTCCTGGCCGCCGGGGCCGAGGTCGTCACCGTTGCGGAAGGCGCGCGGGCTCTGGCGGGCTAAGGGCCTCGCGCTTCGGCATGGCCAGCGCGACCGAAAAGGCCACGAAGATCACCCAGCGCATGTCGTTGTAGCTGACCGCCACGCTCTCGGTCAGGGTGGTCAGGCTGTAGACCACCAGGAACGGCAGGGCGACCAGCGCGCCGTCGGAGCGGAACATGGCCGCGATCGCCCTGACCATGGTCGTCAGATAGTAGAGCGCCCAGGCTCCCAGGCCCCAATAACCCATGCCCAGCCACTGCTCGAGCCAGCTGTTGTGCGCGTGCAGCGGCCGAAACCCCGACTGCTTGATGATCCAGGTCAGCGGACCCCAACCGGTGTCCTCGCTCCAGACCGCGCCATAGCCGTAGCCGAGCCAGGGCCGCACTTGGATCTGCCGCATGATCGCCGCCCAGATCTTGGTGCGGCCGGTCAGTGTGGCGTCCTTGCCGAGCAGGTTGAGGAAGAGGTCGGGGGCCAGGACGATGGTCGCGCCCAGCCCGATCAGCCCCACCACCGCGCCGTAGGAAGCCAGCACCGCGAGGGTCCCGCCGCGGCGCACCACCAGCACCAGGCAGAGCACCGCGAACCCCAGCAGCACCGCGACCAGCGAGGTCTTCGAGGTCGAGCAGAAGATCAGGGCGAAGGCCAGGGCGCTGAGGCCGAACCACAGAGGCCTTCGTTCGGGCTTCAGGACCCCGGCCGCGGCGAAGATCAGCAGCGCCAGCGCCATCTCATCGCCGAAGATGTTCTTCTCCAGCCAGAGCCCGCGCCAGGAGCCCGGGAAGGTGCTGCTCATCCGTCCGATCGACGGGATAAAGGCGCCGGTGATCAGCGAGCTGACGGTGAGGATGCCGAAGACCACCGCGAAGGTCTCCGCCAGGGCCGTCCAGCGCCAGCGCGCGCCGATGGCGACGCCGCAGACCGTGGTCAGCACCACCGCGACCGCCCGCCGTGAGGTCTGGTCCGGCGAGATGGACCAGGCGGTGGAGGCGGCGGCGATGCACAGGATGGCGATCAGGAAGGGCTGGCGGATCAGCCCGGCGAAGGTCGCGCCGGGCTTCAGCGCCACCAGGAAGAGGCCGGCCAGATAGGCGGGGACGTAGATCGCCCTGACCAGCGGCCCCTCCTGGGCGTCCATGGTCTCGCCGAACGCCGGCACGATCCAAGCCTGGCTGTACAGCAGCAGCATGACGACGGTGGCCAGCCAGGCGAGGACGTCCAGGTTGGTCGCGGGCGCCGCGGCAGCGGCCGCCCGCCGTTCCGTCCCGGCGACGCCGGCAGTCACGGAATGATGGCCTTCAGGAAGCTGGGCGGCTCGGCGCCGGCGCGGTTGAACACCAGGCCCGCCACCCGGCCGCCGGCGTTCAGGATCGCCTCCTTCAGCGCCGCCGGCGCGGCCGCGTCGCCGCGATCGGCGGCGACCACCAGCACGGTGAAGTCCATCTGCGGCGCGATCGTCAGCGCCGTCGTCGCCTGGTCCAGGGCCGGCGAATCGACCACCACCAGCTCGGCGAACCGCCTGAGCGCCCGCCAATAGTCGCCGGTGGGCAGGATGTGCGGGGTCTGCTGCGGCTGCAGCGCTTCGCGCCGGAACCGGGTCACCCACAGCTTCGGACCGCCGACCGGATGGGCGACCAGGAAGCGCGCGTCGGGCCAGGGCCGGCCGTCCGGCGCGCGGGTCGGCGGCTGCACGGTGAAAAAGGACGATCCGTCCGGCGAGGCGGCGCTCTGTCGGCCGAGGACGCCATAGCGGCCGGGGTCGCCGGAGATGGCGCGATGCTGCGGCGCGTTCATCAGGTCCAGGTCGACCAGCCAGACGGCGCGGCGGGCGCGCAAGGCGGCAAAATGGGCGAATTCGCGGGCGACGGTCGAGGCGCCCTCCCCGGTCCGGGCGGCGACAAACTGGATGGCGCGCACCGGCCCGACCGACGGCGCGCCGAGGGTCGTCCACAACTGCGCCATCTCTGAGGTTAGATCGACCATCACCCGAATCGCAGCGCGCCTTGAGGCGACCTGACCCTTACCACACAACCTGGCCGACGATCGGCGCCGGGACCCCTAACGCGCGCCGGCCGGCTTCAGGCCCGCGGTGGCCAGCACCGGCAGGTCCAGGGTGCGCCCGGCGCTCGCCGAGGTGGCGAAGCCCGGCCGCGCCAGCCCCCGCGCCAGGCCGGCGCAAAGGGCGGTGAACAGGGCCAGCACCAGGCTGAGCAGCGCCACCGGCCGTCTCAGGCTCTTGCCCTGGGTCGGCGTCACCGCCCGCTGGACGATGGCGATGTTGTCGTTGCTCTGCCGCGCGATGGCGTCGGCGGCCTGGGTCTCCTGCTCCTTCACCGTGAAGTCGCGGACATTGTTCGACAGCACGTCGCGGTCGCGGGCCAGGTCGTCATAGCGGGGCTCGAGCTGTTCCAGCCTGAGCTGCCGGTCGGTGACCTGCTGGATTTGGTCGGCCAGGGTTTCCGAAGACGACTTCAGCGCCGCCACCTCGGCGGTCAGCTGGATGCGGTCGCTCTGCACGGTCTGGTAGACCGGGTTGACCCCCACCCGCCGCGACCCGTCCCCTTGCACGCTGCCGTTGCCGACCGCGCGCTCCAACTCGGCGATCTGAACGTCCAGTTCGCGCACCGGCGTGGAGTCCGCGCGATAGCGGGCCAGCAGGTCTTCGCGCTGCACTTTCAGCTGCGACAGCTTGTCCTGCGCGGTGTGGTCGATGTCGCGATAGAGGCCGATCTCCGCCGGCACCTGCGGCGCCTGGGCGTCCAGCGCCGCCAACCGGCCCTGGCGATCCTGCAGCTGGGTGTCGGCGGCGTATTTCTGCTGCTGCAGGCTGGCCTGCAGCTGCGAGAGCGAGGTCTTTTCCGCCTCGAAGTCGCCGATGTTGTTCGAGCCCAGGAAGGCTTCATAGGCCTCGTCCGCCTCGGCCAGGCGCGCCTCGAAGGCTTTGCGCTGTTCTTCCAGCGGCGCCGTCGGGTCGAGCAGGATCGAGCGGCGGTAGACCAGGTACTCGTCCAGCAGGGTGTTCAGCACCAGCGCCGCCATCCTCGGATCCGGATGCTCATAGCTCAGCCTTACGATCGGCGCGCCGGGCGCTGTCACCACCTTCAGGCCCTTCTCCATCGCCGCGACGGCCTTGCCCATCTTCTCGCGCTTCTCGTCGGGCGAGGCGGCGTCATAGCCCTTGCCGAGAGCCGGAAAGACTCGCGGCAGGCCGATGCGGTCGAGGACGCGCTCCTTGACCTGGGCGCTGGACAGGATCTCGACCTCGGACGACAGCACCTGGTCGGGTTCGGGCACCGCGCCCCGCGCCGCATCGCCGGCGCTGGGCTCGTAGACATATTCCTGGCTGAGCCGCACGAGCAGGCTCGACTGGGCGGCATAGAGGGTCTTCATCGAAAAGGCCGCCGCCAGCCCTAGCGCCAGCACCACCAGGAAGACGCCGAGCATCAGGAACCGCTCGCGCCACAAAAGCGCGATGAAGTCGCCGGGATCGTAGCGCGGCCGCATGCGCAGCGCCTGCGACCGCCGGAAAGGCGCGATCGGCTCGTTTGCTGGCGCCCAAGCGCTTTCCGACATGAGAATCCCAAGGCGAGGTTGCTGAAGCCGACCTTCGCCTCGCGGCGATTAACGCTTGATTACCCATTTCCGTTAACCATCGGGCTCAAGGTCATTTTTCGCGCTGGAAACCCCGATGCCCCTGCCCGCCGCCGTCCGCTGCGCCGCCGTCGCCTTGGCCCTGGGCGCCTCGGCCTGCGAGAGCGGCGGCCCGGAGATGTTCACGCCGGCTCCGAAACCCAGCGCCGACTTCCCCGACATCCGTTACGCCACCTGGACCAACGCCGAGCCGCCCTACCGGCTCTATCCGGGGGACGAGGTGGATCTGGCCATTCCCTCGGCGCCGGAGCTGAACAAGACGCTGACCGTGCAGCCGGACGGACGGCTGAACCTGGCCCTGGCCGGCCCGGTCATGGTCGCCGACCGGACCATCGAGGATTCAGAGCGGCTGATCTCCAACGCCTATGCGGCCCAACTCCTGCGGCCCGCGGTGTCGCTGACGGTGCGCGCGGCGCCGCTGAAGGTGTTCGTCGGCGGCGAGGTGGACAAGGCCGGCGTCTACGACATGCCCGGCGACATCAATGCGCTGCAGGCGATCGTCATGGCCGGCGATTTCAAACCGTCGGCAAGGCGGAGCCAGGTGGTGATCATTCGCCGCGGGCCCGACGGGCGCGCCATGCTGCGGACGGTGGATCTGCGGCGAGGGGTGGGCGATCCGGCCGTCGACCTCGTGCCCTTGCGCCGCTTCGACATCGTCTATGTGCCGCGCAGCACCGTCAGCGAAGCGGGCCTCTTCGTGCAGCAATACTTCCGCGACCTGACGCCTGTGCAGCTCGGCTTCCAGTACGCGGCCGGCGGCGCTCTGCTGACCGGCGTCAACTAGAGCCAGGCCCGCTCGGATTCGCCTGGCCTGGCCATCCAATGGGTTGCGCCGCCGGGTATGGGTCGCATCCGCCGTTTCGCGGCTGCGGCGGAATGACGGTTGGAGCTGGTCAGCCGTGCGAGAGCCACTCGCGGGCGGCGCGCTGGGCTTCGGCCACGTCGGCCGAGGCCATCTCCTGGCTGAGTTCCTTGCGGTAGATCTTCGCCTCGAGCGAGCCGCGCATGGCCGCCAGGTTGAACAACATGTGGGCCGAGACGTAGTCGAGCGGCGCGCCGCCCTGACCCGTCGAATAGAGCAGCCCCATCTTGAACAGCTCGTCCCCCGACGAGTCTGACCTCGGCAGCGGCAGATCGTGCCGGACCGACTCGGGCGCGTCGGGCGTGTCCCGAAGTGCCAACATGACTGAACCCCCAATGTTCAAAGGGCCAATTCGCCATCACCACGAAAGGCGTTCTTGCCCTCGGCTACGATGAGAGAACCGACGCGATAAACATATGGTTAAGCCGGGCGTTATCCATTCTTCACGCGCCGGCCGGCCGCCGAAGAGGCTCAGCTGCGGGCGCGCTGACCGAACAGGACCTTGCGCGCCTCGGCCTGTTCGCGGCTCGTCCCCTGCAGTCCGGCGCTGCGCAGCTGACCCGCCGCTTCCAGCGCCCGCTTCACCGCCGGCCGCTCGCCGACCCGGCCATGCCAGGCTTTGATGTTGGGGAAATCGTCGATCACGATCCCTTGGCCGTCGCGGGCGAAAACCCAGGGCCAGCTCATCATGTCGGCGATCGAATAGTCGTCGCCGGTGATGAATTCGCGGCCCTTCAGCTGGGTCTCCAGCACGCCGTAGAGCCGGCTGACCTCGTTGGTGTAGCGGATGGCGCCATAGGCCACCTGGCGCTGATCGAGGATGAAGCCGGGCGCATAGTTGCGGAAGTGATTGCGCTGGCCGGCGTTGGGGCCGAGGTTGGCCATCTGCCAATGCACCCACTCGTCCACCTTCACCCGCGCCCGCTCGTCGGCCGGATAGAACTGGCCGGTCTTGCGTCCGAGATATTGCAGGATGGCGCCGGATTCGAAGATGGCGATGGGCTCGCCGCCGGGACCGTCCGGATCGACGATCGCCGGCATGCGGTTGTTGGGGCTGATGGCCAGGAAATCCGGCTTGAACTGGTCGCCGCGGCCGATGTTCACCGGCACGATGGCGTAGGCCAGACCCATTTCCTCCAGCGCGATGGTGACCTTGTGGCCGTTCGGCGTCGGCCAATAATGCACTTCGATCGGCTGGCTCATGACGGAACGGGCTCCCTGCGGCGTTAAGGATGGAATCATGGCGGCGCCGCTGGGCCCGGAGCAAGACGAAATGCGCCTCGGGGACATGTTCAGGCCGGGTTCAGACGCGGTCGCCCATAGGCTTTCCAGTGGGACAGCGGACGTGAATCGGGCCGCCTCTCGAGGCCGGCGATCCGGGCGGTTGACGGCCCTGGCGGTCCTTGGCCTGCTTTGGCCGACGCTCGGCCTCGCCCAGACCTGGCCGCCGCGTCCGGAACCGGCGCCGAAGGTGAAATCCGCCGAGCCTGGCCGCCCCTATCGGCCCAGCTATGGCCGCTGGTCGCCCGGCCAGGTTCTGCCGCCGACGGCCGGCGCGGTGACGGTCACCGACTACGAGCGCTTCCATCTGCGCCGACCGCCGCGTGGCTATGCGTGGATGCAGTGCGACGGCGATTTCATCCTGGCCAACGCCGCCGGCCTGATCTTCGAGGTCATCCCCGGCGGCGGCCGCTGAATTTGACCTGGGCGTCCGGGTTCGGGCTACAGTGCAAGCCCGACGCCGCCTCTATGCAGGAAACACAATGGCCAAGCTTGTCGTGATGTACCACACCCCCAAGGACGCGGCCGCTTTCGACAGGCACTACGCGGAGATCCACGCGCCGCTGGCGAAGAAGATTCCCGGCCTCAGGAAGTTCGAGGTCAGCCAGGGCCCGGTCATGACCCCGGCCGGCCCGTCCGGTTTCCATTCCATCGTCACCCTGCACTTCGACGACATGGGCGCGTTGCAGAAGGCGCTGTCGAGCCCGGAGGGCCAGGCCGCGGCGGCCGACGTCGGGACCTTCGCCACCGGCGGCGCGGACCTGCTGATTTTCGACACCCGCGAAATCTGAACCGGCGGGCGGCCGGCTCAGAGCTTCAGTCGACTCCGAGCCTGGCCTTCAGGATGGCGTTGACCGCGGCGGGGTTGGCCTTGCCGCCGGTCGCCTTCATCACCTGGCCGACGAACCAGCCGATGGCCTGGGGCCGGGTCTTGACCGCCTCGGCCTGACCCGGATTGGCGGCGATCAGGGCGTCGATCGTCGCCTCCAGCGCGCCGGTGTCGGTGACCTGGACCAGCCCGTGCTTCTCGACGATGGCCTTCGGGCTCCCCTCGCCCGCCGCCATGCGTTCGAACACCTCCTTGGCGATCTTCGAGGAGATCACCCCGTCCTCGATCAGCTGGGCGTATTCGCCGAGCATGGCGACCGTGATGTGCAGCACCCCCTGCGCGGTCACCTCGGCGCCGGAGGCGTTGGCGAAGGTCAGCACCGACTGGGTGATGGTGTTGGCCATCAGCTTCGCGTCGTGGCCGACCACCGCCGCCTCGTAGAGGTCGGCGCGCCCGGTCTCGGTGATCAGCACCCCGGCGTCGTAGGCCGAGAGGCCGTACTGGCTCTGCAGCCGCGCCTTCTTGGCGTCGGGCAGCTCGGGCAGGGTCGCCTCGATCGCCTTGATCCAGGCCGGATCGAGCTCCAGCGGCAAAAGGTCCGGATCGGGGAAGTAGCGATAGTCGTGCGCCTCTTCCTTCGAGCGCATGGAGCGGGTCTCGCCCTTCACCGGGTCGAACAGCCGGGTCTCCTGGGCGATCTTGCCGCCGTCCTCGATGATCTCGATCTGCCGGCGCGCCTCGTACTCGATCGCCTCGCGGATATGGCGATAGGAGTTGACGTTCTTGATCTCGCAGCGCGTGCCCAGCGGATCGCCCGGCCGGCGCACCGAGACGTTGACGTCGGCGCGCAGGTTGCCCTTTTCCATGTCGCCGTCGCAGGTGCCGAGATAGCGCAGGATGGTGCGCAGCTTCTTGACGTAGCTCGAGGCTTCCTCGGCGCTGCGCATGTCCGGCTTGGAGACGATCTCCATCAGGGCGGTGCCGGCCCGGTTCAGGTCGACATAGGTCCAGTTGGGATCGATGTCGTGGATCGACTTGCCGGCGTCCTGCTCCAGGTGCAGCCGCTCGATGCCGACCTTGAAGGTCGAGCCGTCGTCGCGCTCCACCTTGATCTCGCCCTCGCCGACGATCGGATGGGCGAACTGGCTGATCTGATAGCCCTGCGGCAGGTCGGGATAGAAATAGTTCTTGCGGTCGAACCGCGACCAGGGATTGATTTTCGCCTTGATCCCCAGGCCGGTCTTCACCGCCTGCTCGACGCAATAGCCGTTGATCACCGGCAGCATGCCGGGCATGGCCGCGTCGACCAGGCTGACCTGCTCGTTCGGCCCGGCGCCGAAGCCGACGGCGGCGCCGGAGAACAGCTTCGAGCGCGACGCCACCTGGGCGTGCACCTCCAGGCCAAGGACGATCTCCCACGGACCGGTGCGGCCCTGAATCTGGTCAGTCTGAGCGCTCATGAGGTCTTCCTAGCATGTCATGGCTCACGGGAAAGTGGCGATGCCCGACGCCGCGGGCTCCTTCAAATCGCCGCACCGGCTTGTGCGCCAGCCGAAAATCGCATTTGGTCAGTCATTGAAATCGGAACGCCTCGGGGAGACGTCAAATGCGGAAGATCCTATCCATCGGCCTGATCGGCGCGGCGCTCGGCCTTGGCGTCGCCGCCGGCGTCGCCCAGGCGCAAGACATGCCGCCGCCGGCCGTTAAGTCCGGCCCCCCGTCGGTCGACTGGCCGATCCAGGACCTGATGGCCGACCCGGTGCTCGACGCGGTGCTGAACAAGGACATGCCGGACCTGCAGACCAGCCAGTATCTGGAGATGATCAAGCCGCTCAGCATCCGCTCGGTCGCCAAGTTCCCGCAGGCGAATATCGACCAGGCCAAGCTGGACCAGATCCAGGCTGACCTGACCGCCGCCGCCGCGACCGAACCGGCCGGCGCCACGGCGGCCGCGGTCGCCCCGGCCGCGCCGCATTAGGCCTACCACCAACGCTCGGGCTTGGCCGTGAAGCCGGCGGCCTGCTCGAGCGCCCCGGCCAGCGAAAACAGCGTCCCCTCGTCGAGCGGCCGGCCGATCAGCTGCAGGCCCAGCGGCAATCCTTGCGCGTCCAGCCCGGCCGGAATGCTCATCCCCGGCAAACCGGCCAGGTTCACCGTCACCGTGAAGATGTCGTTCAGGTACATGGCCACCGGATCGCTGGTCCGGTCGCCCAGGCCGAAGGCCGCCGACGGCGCGGTCGGCGTCAGCAGCGCGTCGACGCTTTCGAAGGCCTGGGCGAAATCGTCGGCGATGCGGCGGCGCACCTTCTGCGCCTTCAGGTAATAGGCGTCGTAATAGCCGGCGCTGAGCACGTAGGTTCCGATCAGGATGCGCCGCTTGACCTCGGCGCCGAACCCCTCGCTGCGGGTGTCCTGGTAGACGTCGTTCAGCGTCTTGCCCTCGACGCGCAGGCCGTAGCGCATGCCGTCGTAGCGGGCCAGGTTCGACGAGGCCTCGGCCGGGGCGATGATGTAATAGGCCGGGAGGGCGAACCGGGTATGCGGCAGCGACACCTCGACCACCTCGCAGCCGGCGTCCTTCAGCCAGGCGACGCCCTGCGCCCATAGCGCTTCGATCTCCGGCGGCATGCCGTCGACGCGGTACTCCTTCGGCACGCCGATGCGCAGGCCCTTGACCGACTTGCCGACGAAGCTCGGGAAGTCCGGCGTTTCCACATCCAGGCTGGTGGAATCCTTCGCATCGTGCCCGGCCATGGACTTCAGGAGGATGGCGGCGTCCTCGACCGTCTTGGCGATCGGTCCGGCCTGGTCCAGCGACGAGGCGAAGGCGACGACGCCCCAGCGCGAACAGCGGCCATAGGTCGGCTTCACCCCGACCGTGCCGGTGAAGGCCGCCGGCTGGCGGATCGAGCCGCCGGTGTCGGTGGCCGTGGCCCCCAGGCAAAGATCGGCCGCCACCGCCGTCGCCGAGCCGCCGGACGAGCCGCCGGGGGTCAGCCGCTGGTTCGAACCCCGGTTGCGCCAGGGGTTGACCACCGGCCCGAAGGCCGAGGTCTCGTTGGATGAGCCCATGGCGAACTCGTCCATGTTCAGCTTGCCCAGCATCACCGCCCCGTCGCGCCACAGGTTGGCGGTGACGGTGGATTCGTAGGTCGGCCTGAAATGGTTGAGGATCTTCGAGCCAGCGGTCGAGGACACGCCCTCGGTGCAGAAGAGGTCCTTGATCCCCAGCGCCGCGCCTTCCAGCGGGCCGCCCTCGCCCGCCGCCAGCCGCGCGTCCGAGGCCTCGGCCATGGCCAGCGCCTTGTCCGGCGTCTCCAGCACATAGGCGTTCAGCACCCGCGCCGCGGCGATGGCATCGAGGTGCGCCTGGGCGATCTCGACGGCGGAGAACCGCCGCGCCTTGAGCCCCGCCAGCGCGTCCTTCAGGGTCAGCCCGGTCAGCTCGCTCACTCGACCACCTTCGGCACCACGTAGAACCCGCGCTCGGTCTTCGGCGCGTTGGCCAGCACCACGGCGGGATCGCCGCCATCGGTGACCACGTCGTCGCGCATCGGCAGCTTCACCGCCTCGGTCGAGGCCATCGGCGCCACGCCCTCGGTGTCGACCTCGTTCAGCTGCTCGATCCAGGC
>DATAYM010000087.1:0-87992 GCA_036272595.1 Caulobacteraceae bacterium | reverse complement strand
CGAAAACTGCTCCACGCCCAGGAGAGTCGTGGCCGAAGCGCTCCCCGCCATCGTCAACAGGGCCGCGCCGACCGCGAGCCCCGCCAGTAATCCGCCAGGTTTCGTCATCTCAATCCCCACTTTGCCGATAAGGCGCCAATTCCGAAAACTTCACCCAAACCAACTGACGATTGCGAGAGACGTGAGCAGGGTGACGTTAGCCATGTTCGTACCCTCGAGTGTTTTGCAGCGCAACAAGCAATCAACGCACAGGGGATTTTAGAGTGGCGATAATAACCCATGAGCATTTTACCGGCGCCGCGCGGTGTTTTTCGGCTCAAATCCTCGGCAACCGCGACCTTTACAGTATCGTGACAACGGCCAAGCTCGTCATTCGACGGCGGCCTTGCCGCACTGCGAAGAGCGTGCCTGCCGCCCTAGCCGAAGCCTGGCTCGGCGGCGAATGACCACCCTTCGCGCGCAATGTCGATCGAGATCAGCTTGGCGTTGAAACCTGACCAGTCGTCCGTTTCGGCGATCGCCGCCCAGATCGACTCGATCTCCTCATAGATCAGTTCCTGGGGCTCCGGCGCGGCGAAATAGGGATGAGACAGGCGCTCGGGCCGGTCGGGTTCCGCGTCGGCCAGAAGATCCCGGAAAGCCGCGAAGGCCGGATCGGCGTAGAGCGCGGCGCGCGGGCCGGCGAGCGCGCGGCTCTGCGAGGCCGCGCCACAGAACCAATCGAAGAAGAACGGCTCCCACCGCAGCGGCGCCCCGCCGGAAGCCAATGCGCGGAAGGCGGCGTTGACCAGGTCGATATCCGCGTCCGGCCCACGCGGCCGCAGGCCCAGCCGGCGAAGCATGGCGGCCGTGAGCGCGCCGCGATAGGCCGGCGCGAAACCGTTCAGCGCCTCGACCAGGGGCTGCTTGTCACAGACCAGGCTCAGCGCGCCGGCCAACTGCTGAAGGTTCCAGAACACCGCCTCGGGCTGCCGGCCGAAGCTGTAGAGGCCGGACTGATCGAAATAGGCGGCGACGAAGTTGGGGTCATTGTGCGGCAGGAAGCGATAGGGGCCATAGTCGAAGCTCTCACCGGTGATGTTCAGATTATCGGTATTCAGAACACCGTGCACGAACCCCGCGGTCATCCAGGAGGCCACGAGGGTCGCGGTGGCGCCGACGGCCTTCGCGAGCAGCCCGGCCGCGCGGCCAGCGCCGTCCTGATTGGAGAGGCCGGGATAATAGGTCTCCACCGCGTGATCGACCAGCCGCCCGACATTGTCCGGCCGGTCCAGATAGGCGTGGCGCTGGAAGCTGCCGAAGCGGACATGGCTGTGGCCGAGCCGGGTCAGCACCGCCGAGCGCGTCGGGCTGGGCTCGTCGCCACGCTCCAGCGCCTCGCCGGTCTCGATCAGGGAAAAGGCGCGGGAGGTGGGGACGCCCAGCGCCTCCAGCATCTCCGCCGCCAACACCTCGCGCACGCCGCCCTTCAGGGTCAGCCGGCCGTCGCCGCCCCGCGACCAGGGCGTTCGTCCCGAGCCCTTGGTCGCGAGATCCAGGAGGCGGTCCGAGCCGGCCTCGCGCAGTTGGGCGTAGAGGAAGCCGCGCCCGTCCCCGAGGTCGGGATTGTATGAGCGGAACTGATGGCCATGATAGCGCAGGGCCAGCGGCTCGGGCTGGTTGTCCGGCAGGGGTTCGAAGCGCGCGAAGGCGGCGATCCACTCGGCGTCGCTCAGGGCCTCGAGCCCGATCGTGGCCGCGGCCCGGTCGTTGCGAAACCGCAGCACCGTTTCGGGGAAATCCGCCGGACGGACCGGATCGGCGAAGTCCGCGCCCAAGGCGGCCAGGCGCGGATCGGGGCGGTAGGTCGGGGAGACGGGCATCGACAAGAGATGGTCCGCCCCGCCGCCGCCGGCAAGCATTTGTCGCGAGGCGCGACCGTGCTAGCCGAAGGCGCGCGCTTGGCGGGAGTCTCGGTTTGGCCGTTCGTCCGACATTGGACTTTCTGAAGACCGAGGCCGCCGGCGGCGTGGTGCTGGTCGGCGCGGCGGTCATCGCGCTGATCCTGGCCAACTCGCCCTGGTCCGCGGACTATTTCCGGCTGGTCGGCGCGCCCATCACCATCCAGATCGGCGGCTTCACCCAGACTCTCAGCGTCCAGGACTGGACCAAGGACGGGCTGATGGCCCTGTTCTTTTTCGTGGTCGGGTTGGAGATCAAGCAGGAGGTGCTGAAGGGCGAGTTCTCCAGCTTGCGCAAGCTGGCCCTGCCGGTCGCCGCGGCGCTGGGCGGCATGATCGTCCCGGCGCTGGTCTATCTGGCGGTCAATCTCGGCGGCGCGGCGGCCGCGGCGCCCCAGGGCTGGCCGATCCCGACCGCCACCGACATCGCCTTCGCCCTGGCGGTCCTGGCCCTGGCGGGACGGGGCTTGCCGGAGTCCCTGCGGCTGTTCCTGCTGGCCCTGGCCATAGCCGACGATCTGGGGGCGGTCGGGCTGATCGCCCTGGTGTTCACCAGCCACGTCCATTTCGCCGCCCTGCTGGGCGCGGGGCTGACCCTGGCGGCCCTGGTCCTGCTGTCGGAATGGACCGACGCGCCGTTCCTGCTGCGCGCCATCGGCTATCTGTTGCTGGGCGGCTTCACGCTGAAGTCGGGAATCAACACCTCGCTGGCCGGGGTCGCGGCGGCGCTGACCGTGCCGGTCGGGCCGCGGCGGCCGGGCCAGGAGCCGGTGCTGCGCAACTTCATGCGGAGCCTGCATCCTTACGTGGCCTTCGGCGTCCTGCCGCTGTTCGCCTTCACCGCGACCGGGATCTCGTTCGAAGGGATGTCGTTCAAGGACCTGTTGTCGCCAGCGCCGTTGGGGATCGCCGCGGCGCTGTTCATCGGCAAGCAGGCGGGCGTGATGACGGCGGTCTGGATCGCGATCCGCAGCGGCCTGGCGCGGCGGCCGACCGGGGCGACCTGGCTGGAACTGTACGGCGTGGCGCTGCTGTGCGGAGTCGGGTTCACCTTGAGCCTGTTCATGGGCGCCCTGGTGTTCGCGCCCGCCGCGTCCCTCGCCGACCGCGAGGCGGTGCTCGGCGTCGTCGCGGGTTCGGTGGCGTCGATGTTGGCGGGCGCGGGGGTCCTGTCGATCGCGGCGCGGCGGCGACGGGCGGCGCGGGGCGAGGAGGGTTGACGCACGGCGCTCGCCGCGGTCCAAAGAAAAACGGCCGGCCCTGGGAAGGGCCGGCCGTTCGATTATCCAAAAGCTCAGACGCGCCCTATTCGGCGGCTTGAGCCGGCGGCGGGCTATAGCCCAGCATCGCCTTGGTTTCGAGGAACTCGGCGAAGGCGTGATCGCCCCATTCGCGGCCGTTGCCGCTCATCTTGTAGCCGCCGAAGGGGGCCATAAGGTCCCCGCCGCCGCCATTGATGCTGACCTGACCAGCGCGCAACTGCGCGGCGACCTTGTGGATCTTGTCCTGGTCCGTGCCGCTGATATAGGCGGCGAGGCCGTATTCGGTGTCGTTGCCGATCTCGACGGCCTGCTCGACCGTGTCATAGCCCAGGATCGACACCACCGGGCCAAAGATCTCTTCCTTGGCGATGGTCATGTCGTTGGTGACATTGGCGAACACGGTGGGCTTCACATAATAGCCCTTGTCGAGGCCTTCGGGACGGCCCGGGCCGCCGGTGACCAGGGTCGCGCCTTCCTCGATGCCCTTCTTGATCAAGGCCTGGATCTTGTTCCACTGGACCTCGGACACCACCGGACCCATGCGGGAATTGCCGTTCGGATCGCCGACGGTGACGCTTTCGGCCGCGCCACGGGCGATGACGATGGCTTCATCCATCTTCTTGCCCGGGACCAGCATGCGGGTCGGGGCGTTGCAGGACTGGCCGGAGTTGTTCATCACCGAGCCGACGCCGCGGGCGACGGCGCTCTTCATGTCGGCGTCGTCCATGATGATGTTCGGGCTCTTGCCGCCCAGTTCCTGCGCCACCCGCTTGACGGTCGGGGCGGCGGCCTTGGCCACCTCGATGCCGGCGCGGGTCGAGCCGGTGAACGAGACCATGTCGATGTCCGGATGGCTCGAGATCGCGGCGCCGACGTCGGGGCCGGTGCCGTTGATCATGTTGAACACGCCGGCCGGCACGCCGGCGGCGTGCAGCACTTCGGTCCACAGATAGGCGGAGAACGGCGCCTCTTCCGACGGCTTCAGCACCATGGTGCAGCCCGTGGCCAGCGCCGGGACCACCTTGCAGGCGATCTGGTTGATCGGCCAGTTCCACGGGGTGATCATGCCGCAGACCCCGATCGGCTCCTTGACGATCCGCGTCGTGCCGCGGTCCTCATCGAACTTGAAGTTCTTCAACACCTCGATGCCGGTCGACAGGTGGCCGATGCCGATGGCGGCCTGGGCCCGTTGCGCCAGGCTGGCCGGCGCGCCCATTTCCTCGGTGATGGCGTTGGCGATATCGCCGAAACGCTTCTGGTACTCGGCCAGGATGCGCTGCAGAAGGTCGATGCGCTCCTCGCGGCTGGTGCGGGAAAAGGTCTCGAACGCCTTGCGGGCGGCCTTGACCGCCTTGTCCACGTCGGCGGCGGAGCCTCCGGAGATGTGGCCGGCGACGTCCTCGGTGGCCGGGTTGATCACGTCGATCGACTTGGGCGTCACCGGATCGACCCATTGTCCGTCGATGTAGAACTTCATGTACTCGCGCATGCCATCCTCCTTGGGCGTCATCCCACCAGCCACGGGTCCTTGATCGGCCGGGCCACTTCGGCCGGCATATTAGTGATCGCAGTTCATTCTGGAAGGGGCAGACGGAAATTCCCCGGTTTTCGCCTCACCACAATGGCTGTCGCGGCGCGCCGGCGAGGGCCTCGGCGATGCGTCCGCGGGTGCCGTCGGTGGTCCCGTCCGGCAGGGCGTCGGCGGCGAACCAGCCGATCTCGGCGATCTCGCCGCGCGAGGTAGGCGGACAAGGCGTCCAGGCCTCGATGCGGTAGAGCAGGATGTGGTCGCCCCTGAACGTGGCGTCGGCGCTGTGGATCGAGACCAGCACCGGCGGCGCGGTCAGCCTCACCCCGGCCTCCTCGACCAGCTCGCGCGCCATGGCCGTCTCGGCCGTCTCGCCGCGCTCGACCCCGCCGCCGGGCATGTGCCAGCCCTTCACATAGGTGTGGCGCACTAGGAGCACCCGGCCATCGCCGTCCAGCACCATGCCGCGCACGCCGAGGGTCATCCCGCGCCGGGTGCGGGCGTAGGTTTGGAACAACGGCCGGATCAGCGGCTCGAATCGCGTAGGCAGGGACATCGCGCGCCAGCCTAGCCCGGCCCCGGCTTGCGGTCATCGGCGCGGGTGGGTAAAGCGCACGCTGAGCACCGGAGGCCGTTCCATGTCCGCGATCTGCATGATCATCGTCTTCATTGCCGCCATGGCGGTGCTGAACCGGCTCGAGTTCGGCCGGGTCGACTGACGTCCATGGCGGGCCGAGGCGGCGCGCTGGTCACCGGCGCGGCCCGGCGCATCGGCCGTGAGCTGGCGCTGGAGGCGGCCAACGCCGGCTACAGCGTCGTCGTCCATCATCACCATTCGGCCGAGGACGCCGAAAACGTCTGCGGCGAGATCGAGGCCATGGGCGGCCACGCCCACGCCCTGGCCGCCGACCTGGACGACGAGGCCGCCCTGCCGGCGCTGATCGACGAGGCCAGAGCCGCGATCGGCCCCTTGAGCCTTCTGGTCAACAACGCCTCGCTGTTCGAGGACGACCGGCTCGAGACCCTGACGCCCGCCTCCTGGGACGCGCACATGGCCGCCAATTTCCGCGCGCCGGTGCTGCTGTCCCAGGCCTTCGCGAAACAGGCGCCGGCCGGCGCGCTGATCGTCAACATCATCGACCAGCGGGTGCTGCGGCCGACGCCGCGGTTCTTCAGCTATGCGCTGTCCAAGGCGGGCCTGTGGAGCGCCACCGCGATGATGGCCCAGGCGCTGGCGCCGAACATCCGCGTCAACGGCATCGGCCCCGGCCCCACCCTGCCCTCGGTCTACCAGAGCGCCGAGGAATTCGCCGCCGAGGCCGGCAATATCCCGCTGGCGCAGCGCATCACGCCCGGCGAGATCGCCCAGGCCCTGGCCTATCTGATCGACGCGGCCTCGGTCACCGGCCAGCTGATCGCCGTCGACGGCGGCCAGCACCTGGCCTGGCGCACGCCGGACGTGGTCGGACCATGAGCGTCCCCGATGAGCGTCCCGTGAGCGTTGAGGTGCTGAAGGTCTTCGTCCGTGGACTGATCCTCTCGGTGGAGGTCGGCGTCTACGACCACGAATACGGCCGCCGCCAGCCGCTGATCGCCGACATCGAGCTCGACCTGGCGCCCGCCTCCTGCGAGCACATCGCCGACACGGTCAGCTACGCCGCCCTCGCCGCCAAGGCCCAGGCGCTGGCTGAGACCGGCCATTTCAGGCTGGTGGAGACCTTCGCCGAACGCCTGGCGCGCGACTGCCTGGACGACCCCAAGGTGCTCAGCGCCCGGGTCCGCATCGAAAAACCCGAAGCCCTCGCCCCCGACGCCGCCGCCGGGGGTGTCGAGATCGTGGTCGGACAGGGGGACCGCTAATAATATCCGTCATCCCCTTGAATCCTCCCCAGTTGGGGGAGGGGGACCGCACGAAGTGCGGTGGAGGGGGTGCGACGCCGCCAGCGCCCGTTTCAAGCAGATCCGAAACCGACTTTCAGCGCCGAGACGCGGCAGGCCCCCTCCACCATGCTTCGCATGGTCCCCCTCCCCCGCCGGGGGAGGATCGGGAGGCGCCGCTCTAAGCCTTCGCCGGAACCGGGATCGCCGGCGCCGGCGCGGTGCGGCCCAGCGGGGTGAAGTCCTTTTCGGCCAGGGGGAAGAAGTCGGCGACGATGCCGGCGGCGTCCCAGCCGCCCTCGCGCGCATAGGTGTTGATCGGCCGCGGCTGCGAATAGACCGACAGGTTGTAGCCGCCGGCGCCGAAAATCTGTCCCGAGATGGACTTGGCCGCATCGGACATCAGCGCCACGGTCAGCTCCGCCGGCCGCACCGGGCTCTGCACCTCGCGCATGGCCTCGCGGCGCTTGGCCGTCTCCTCGTCGCGCGGCACCGAGTCGGTCATCCGCGTCGCCGCGCCCGGCGCGACGGCGTTGGAGCGCACATTGTTGCGCGCCCCCTCCATGGCGATGATCCGCGAGAAGGCGGCGATGCCCATCTTGGCCGCGCCGTAGTTGGCCTGGCCGACATTGCCGATCAGCCCGGAGCTTGAGCTCCACATGACGTAGACGCCGTCCTGTTGGGTCCGGAAGTGGTTGATGGTGGCGCGCACGACGTTGAAGTGGCCGCGCAGGTGCACGGTCATGATCGCATCCCACTCGTCCTCGGTCATGTTGTGGGCCATGCGGTCGCGCAGGATGCCGGCCGGGTTGGAGACGGCGTGCAGCGCGCCGTAGATGTCCATGGCCTGCTGCACCATGCGGCCGACCGCGTGCAGGTCGGTGACGCTCTCGGTATTGGCCACCGCCTCGCCGCCGGCGGCCTTGATGATGTCGACCACCTCCTGCGCCGGGCCTTGGTCGGCGCCTTCGCCGTGAACGCCGGCGCCCAGGTCGTTGACCACCACCTTGGCGCCCTGCTGCGCGGCGAGGATCGCCGTCTCCCGGCCGATCCCGCGCCCGCCGCCGGTGACCAGCACAACCTTCCCATCGAGCAGACCCATGGCCGTTCCTCCAATCGTTTTGAATTTATGCCGGAACGTTAGCGGTCGGGCGCCGGTGCCGGCAAGCGCTAGCGTCCGGTCCATGGCGTGCGCCCATACACGCTGGGCGATCGCTTCGTTGTGCGGGGTCACCGCCTCGGGTAGGCGTTGCTCGGATCTGTTGGCTCAAGAACCGGCCGTGGCGAAGACATTCACGCTCCTGCAGACGCCGCGCCTGGTGCTGCGGCCGATGACGCTGGCGGACTGGCCGGCGATCCACCGATACATGTCGGACCCGACCGTCACCCGCTGGCTGCCCGAAGGGTCATTGGACGAGGCGCAGACCCAGGCTTTCGCCCGGAAGAACGCGGGGCGGTCCGCCAAGGCGGTCGCGGTCGTCGAGCGCGAGTCAGGTCAGCTCGTCGGCCACATGGTTTTCCATGCGTGGTTCGTCCGCGCCACGCACGAAATCGGCTGGGCCATCGCCACCGACCGCCAGGGCCGCGGCTACGCGACCGAAGCCGCCCGCGCGCTGATGGACTTCGCGTTCAGCGGCCTTGGTCGCCGGCGGATGGTCGCGACCTGTCAGCCTGAAAACGTGGCGTCGTGGCGCGTGATGGAGAAGCTGGGCATGCGGCGCGAAGCCCATTTCCGGCAGGCGCTCTACCAGGAGAGCGGCGAGTGGTGGGACGAGTACTTCTACGCCTTGCTGGCGGACGAATACTTCGCCGCATCCGCTGAAAAGTCGACTGTCACCCAGGGTGACCGCGCCAGGCCGAAGGTCGGCTAGCGTCCGGTGAACACCGGCGCGCGCTTTTCGGTGAAGCTGCGGACGCCCTCGCGGTGGTCCTCGGTGGCGAACAGGCGGTGGATGGTCTCGATCGCCCAGGCCCCGATCTCGCGCGGGTCGCCGGCGGCGTTGCGGCGCAGGCCGGCCTTCATCGCGGTCAGCGCCAGCGGCGCGTTGGCGGCGATGCGCGCGGCCAGGCCCCGCGCCGTCGCCATCAGTTCCCCGTGCGGGACCACCCGGCCGACCAGGCCGATGCGGCCCGCCTCGGCGGCGTCGATCGAATCGCCGGTGAACAGCAGCTCGGCGGCCTTTTCCGGCCCGACGATGGACGGCAGCTTCCAGAAGCCGCCAACGTCGCAGACCAGGCCGCGCTTGATGAACAGCTCGGCGAACACCGCCTTTTCCGAGGCGACCCGCAGGTCGGCATAGAGGGCCAGCTCCATGCCCCAGCCGACCGCCGGCCCGTTCACCGCCGCGATCATCGGCTTGTCGCATTCGATCGCCGCCATCGCCGCCGGGGTCGGTTCGAAGCGCACCCGCGGGGCGGCCGGCTCGCGCGCCTCGCCGGTCATCATCTCCTTGATGTCCTCGCCGGAACAGAAGGCCGGATCGGCGCCGGTGACCACCACGCAGCGCACGTCGGGGTCGGCGGAGGCATGGCGGAAGGCCGCCTCGATCTCGGCATAGGCGCGCCGGTTCAGCGCGTTGCGCCGCTCCGGACGGTTCAGGGTGATGGTGCAGATGTGGTCGCGCACCTCATAGAGCACGCAGGCGAAGTCTTCGGCGGCGATGGCGGGCATGAAATTCCGTCTCCTCTTGCCCTGTCCCGTGGTCAGCTTGCTAAGGCCGCCGTCAGGGTTCAAGGCCGTGGCATAGTGTGGCGGGCGATGACCGAAGGGAAGGCAATGGCCGAACTACCGACAGGCGTGGGCGACGTGCGCCCGCAACACCGTTTGGACGAAGCCGCGCTGGCGGCATGGCTTTCCGAAAACGTCGAAGGCTTCGACGGCCCGATGACCCTGCGCCAGTTCCAGGGCGGCGCCTCCAACCCGACCTTCTTCGTCGGTGCCGGCGAGCGGCGCTATGTGCTGCGCAAGAAACCGCCCGGCCAGCTCCTGGCCAGCGCCCACCAGGTGGACCGCGAATACCGGGTGATGAAGGCGCTGGGCGGCATCGGCTTTCCCGTGCCGGTGATGCGGGCGTTGTGCATGGACGACTCGGTCATCGGCACCGCCTTCTACGTCATGGACTATCTGGAGGGCCGCATCTTCCGCGACGCGCGGCTGCCCGGCCTGGAGCCGGCCGAACGCGCGGCGATCTATGACGAGCTGAACGCGGTGCTGGCGCGGCTGCACGCGGTCGACTACGCGGCCATCGGGCTCTCCGACTACGGCAGGCCGGGCAACTATTTCGCCCGCCAGATCGACCGCTGGACCAAGCAGTACCGCGGCGCCGAGACCGAGCCCATCGAGGCGATGGAAGAGCTGATCGCCATCCTGCCCGAGCGCGCCCCGACCGAGGAGACCACCACCATCGCCCACGGCGACTACCGGCTGGAAAACGTCATGTTCCATCCGAGCGAGCCGCGCATCATCGCCGTGCTCGACTGGGAGCTCTCCACCCTCGGCAATCCGCTCGCCGACATCGGCTATTGCGGCCTGCTCTGGCATTCGGTCTCGGAGAGCTGGGGCACGCTGACCGGTGTCGATTTCGCCACCTCCGGCATCCCGACGGAAGACGCCTTCGTCGCGGCCTATCGCCGCCGCACCGGGAGGGAGACCATCGACGACTACAACTTCTATGTCGGCTTCGCCGCCTTCCGCCTCGCCTCCATCGGCCAGGGGGTGTTCAAGCGCAACCTGGACGGGATCGGCACGGGAAACGCCAGCCGCGACAATTCCGGGACCCGCGGCCTCGCCGAACTGGCGCTGTCGCTGCTGAAGCGCTGAGGCCCCCGATGACAACGCCGACCACCCTGCACTATGTCGCCTTCCCTTCGCTGCACGAGGCGCCGCTGACCATCGCCGCGCGGCTGCGCATCCCCGAGATCGACGGCCGGTCGCCGGCGGTGATCCTGCTGCACGGCTCGGCCGGGCCCAGCGAGCGGGAGGGCGGCTATGCCGAGCCGCTGAACGCGGCGGGGTTCGTGACCCTGGAGCTCGACCAATGGTCGCCGCGCGGCCTGGCCGGCGGCGCCGAGGGCCGCCCGCGGACGGTGGTCGAGACCCTGCCCGACCTCTACGGCGCCCGCGCCTGGCTGGCGGCGCATCCCAGGGTCGACGCCGCGCGCATCGGCGTGATCGGGTTCTCCTTCGGCGCCGTCGCGGCCATGCTGGCGGCGACCCGGGCGCACAACGACGGCTTCCTCGGCAAGGATCATTTCGCGGCGCTGATGCCGGTCTATCCGATCTGCCACCTGTACAACCGGGTGCGCGGCTTCGAACTCGCCGGCCTGGTCGATGCCCCGGTGCTGATCGTCACCGGCGCCCTGGACGGCTACGACAACGACCCCAAGGCCGGCGAAATCCTGGTCGCCTCGCTCTCCGCCGCCGACCGCGCCAGGGTGCGCACCGAGGCCATGGCCGAGGCCCACCACGGCTTCGACATGCCCGGCGCGGCCCGCCAGGTGCAGGACCCCGCCGGCAATCGCGGCGAAGGCGGCCTGGTCACCATGGCCTACAACCCCGAAGCCGCCGCCCGTTCCCAGGCGCTGGCGGTGGAGTTCTTCACCGCCTCTATGCCGCCAGAAACCGCCTGAGCACCTGTTCGGCGTGGTCCGGCTCGTCGCGGTGGACGCCGTGGCCGGCGTCTTCGAAGACGTGGAACTCGCCGATCGCCTCGGGCAGGGCCGCGGCGATCTCCTCGGCGCAGGCGAGCGGGGTGATCGGGTCGTGGACGCCGGCGAGGATCAGGGTGGGGACGCCGATCGCCGCCAAGCCGGGCGCCAGGTTCATGGTGCGCATCTCGCCGAGGATGAAGTCCATCATCACCTCGATCCTGAGGATCGCCCGCCGCCGGGCCTGGGCGTCGGCGGGATTGATGCGCGGGTTGTACAGCGGCATGCAGACCTTCTGGTAGGCGGCGACGGCAGCGGCGTCCGGCGCGGTCCAGAACCGCTCGGCGACCGCGCGCGCCTCGGCCCCGCCGCGCGCTTCCATCATCCGGTAGGTCACGTCGAGCTTCAGCGTCGCGGCGGTCGACGACAGGATCAGCTTCGAGGGATGGTCGGGATGGCGGCTGGCGTAGGCCATCGCCACCATGCCGCCGAAGGAGTTGCCATAGACAATCGGCGCGGCGATCCCCAGCGCGTCGCAGAAGGCCTTCACGTCGTCGCCCCACTGGGCCAGCGTCCAGGTATCGGGCTCGCCGGTGGAGCGGCCGTTGCCGCGATGGTCGAGATAGATCACCTGGTGGGTGTCGGCGAAGCGGTCGAAATAGGGCCGCAGCGTCGAGTGATCGAAGCCCGGCCCGCCGTGCATGACGATCAGGGTCGGCCGCTCGACCATCCGCTCGCCGTCGACCGCCAGCTTGGAGCCGACCACGTCGAAGAAGAGACGCGCGGTTCCGATGTCGACATGCATGGCGCGCGCCTTCGCTGAGAGGTCCAAACGCCGAGGCTAGGCAGTGACCGCCGGCGAGGCAAGCCGCCGCGGCCAAGGTAACCCGATCGCAAGGCCCTGGCGTCCATAGTCGCGCCGACGCCTCCGGGAGAGACCGCGATTTTGGAGAAGATACTCGACGACGGCCTCGATGAGATGGCCGCCCGCGCCTACCAGGGCATGCCGCTTCGGATGATCGTCACCGCCGGGGTCGCGGCCCTGGTCACCCTTCTCTTGCCCTGGCGGCTATGCCTTGCCTGGCTTGGCCTGCAGGTGTTGTCGGAGGGGCTCTCCATCTTTGTCACCCGGCCGCAGGCCATGGGCCGCAAGGGTGGACCGGTCGTGCGCGTGCTGCACCTGGTCGACCTGGTCGTCGGCGTCATGCTCTGGATGGGCCTGGGCGCCGTCCTGTGGTTCGCCGACGTCCCGGGCGGACCGGTCTGCGCGGTGATCATCTGGCTCTCGGTGGTGTTTTTCGGCCAGAACAACGCCTACCAGTCAACCACCGGCTTCGTGGTCGGCGGCGGCCTGCCGGCCCTGGCCATGCTGGTCTTCGTCACCGCCGGGCCCAATCCGCACCATCTGCCGCTGGTCCCGCTGGTCGGCCTCTTGGTCCTGGCCCTGTTCTTCGTCGCCGACGGGGTCATGCGCAGCCTGAACGTGCGGCGGCGCTTCGAGGATGCCCAGCGCAGCATGGCCGCCTCCGAAGCCCATTACCGCCTGCTGGCGGACAACGTCACCGACGTGATCGCCCGCTCCGGGATCGCCGGCGAGCGGCGCTACATCTCCCCGTCGGTCAGGCAGGCGCTCGGCTTCACCGCCGAGGAGCTGATGCGGACGCCCGGCTACACCTATCTCTATCCCGACGACCGCGACTATGTGGCCAGGAC
This sequence comes from Caulobacteraceae bacterium, assembly GCA_036272595.1. GTDB lineage: Bacteria > Pseudomonadota > Alphaproteobacteria > Caulobacterales > Caulobacteraceae > Poindextera. The sequence goes on along the minus strand of DATAYM010000087.1, from coordinate 75,024 downwards.
GGTCACATCGCTGACGCCGGAGGCGCCTCAGCGCACCATCGACTACCGGGTCGTGCGCAAGGACGGCGAGGTGGTCTGGGCCGAGACCGGCTTCACCCTGGTTCCGGGCGCCGGTCCTGACGGAGCCGGCGAGGTGATCTCGGTCTCGCGCAACATCACCGCGCGCAAGGCGCTGGAGACCCAGCTGGTCGAGGCGCGGCGCCGCGCCGAGGAGGCCGCCGCCGCCAAGTCCGACTTCCTGGCCAACATGACCCACGAGCTGCGCACGCCGCTGAACGCCATCATCGGCTTTTCCGGCGTGCTGGCGAACTCGCGCAAGCTCGAGGCCGACGACGCCCGCCATGCCCGGCTGATCCGCGACGCCAGCGACAGCCTGCTGGACCTGGTCAACGGCGTGCTCGACTTCTCCAGGCTGGAGGCCGGCGCGGTCGAGCTTGAGGCCAAGCCGTTCGATCCGGCGGAGACGGCGCGGGCCATGGTGGCGCTGCTGACCCAGCAGGCCGACGCCAAGGACCTGATGCTGGCGGTCGAGATCGAGGGCGAAACCTCGCCGCTGCTCGGCGACGCCACCCGCATCCGCCAGGTGGTGCTGAACTTCCTGTCCAACGCCATCAAGTTCACCGCCGAGGGCGGCGTCACGGTCGCCGTGCGCCAGACCGGCGTCGGCGCGGACCGCAGCCTGCTGCGGGTGGCGGTCACCGACACCGGCCCGGGGATCGCCCGGGACAAGATCGACCAGCTGTTCGACCGCTTCACCCAGGCCGACGCCACCGTCTCGCGCCAGTACGGCGGCACGGGCCTTGGCCTGGCCATCTGCAAGCGCACCATCGAGCTGATGGGCGGCGCCATCGGCTGCGACAGCCGGCCGGCCGAGGGCTCGACCTTCTGGTTCGAAGTGACCCTGCCGTGCGCCGAGACGCTGGCCGAGGTCCCGCAAGACGCCGCCCCGTCAGTTCCCGACGCGCCGTTGCGGCTTCTGCTGGTCGAGGACGTGGCGGTGAACCGCGAGCTGATCGCCACCTTGCTGGCGCCCTTCGACATCACCATCGAGACCGCCGAGAACGGGCTGCTCGCGGTCGAGGCCGTGCAGCGCGGCGCGTTCGACCTGGTGCTGATGGACGTCCAGATGCCGGTGATGGACGGCCTCACCGCCGCGCGGGCGATCCGCGCCCTGACCGTCCCCGGCGCCCAGTCGACGCCGATCATCGCCATGACCGCCAACGTCCTGCCCGAGCAGGTGCAGAAGTGCCTCGACGCCGGCATGGACGACCATCTGGGCAAGCCGGTCAGCCCGGCGGCGCTGCTGACCGTGCTCTCGCGCTGGTCGGCCGGCCGCGAGGCCGCCGGCCAGGGCGACGCCGTCTCCGCGGCCTAACCCGCGGGACAGCCAAGGTTCGGCCGGCTACTAAGGCGCGATGACCACCGACGCCGTCCTCTCGGTCGAGAACCTGGACAAGGCCTTCGGCGCCCTGCGCGCGGTGGACGATGTCAGCTTCCACGTCGGGCCGGGCGAGATCGTCGGGCTGGTCGGGCCGAACGGCGCCGGCAAGACCACCATCATCAACATGGTCCTCGGCGTGCTGGCGCCGACCAGCGGCCGCATCGAGGTCGACGGCCTGGACCTGGCGGCGAACCGCAGCCGGGCGCTGGCCAGGACCAATTTCGCCGCCGTCTATGCGCCCCTGCCCGGCAACCTGACCGTCGAGCAGAACCTGCGCGTCTTCGGCATGATCTACGCGGTCGCGCACCTTGCCCAGCGCATCGAGCAGCTGCTGGCCGCCTATGACCTGGCGCGCTTCCGCGCGACCAAGGCCGGCGTCCTGTCCTCCGGCGAACAGACGCGGCTGGGCCTCGCCAAGGCCATGCTGAACCGGCCCAGGCTGCTGCTGCTGGACGAGCCCACCGCCTCGATCGACCCCTCGACCGCCCGCGACGTCCGCGCCGGCGTGACGTCCTTCGTCGCCGAGGGCCATGGCGGGGTCCTGTGGACCAGCCACAACATGTACGAGGTCGAGGCGGTCTGCGACCGGGTGCTGTTCCTGGCCCGCGGCCGGATCGTGCTGGAGGGCGACCCCAAGACCCTGCCCGGCCAGCACGGCGCGGCCAGCCTGGACGACCTCTTCGTCGCCGTGGCGCATCAGGCCGTGCATGACGAGGCGCCGCGGGCGGCGGCGTCATGAACGGCTCGCGCGTCGCCGCCATCGTGCTGCGCCAGATCTACCTGATGCGCGGCAGCCCGCAGCGGGTGCTGCCGCTGTTCGTCTGGGTGGCCGTGGACATCCTGCTCTGGGGCTTCATCACCCGCTATCTGAACGCCGTCTCGCATTCCGGCTTCAACTTCGTGCCGGCGCTGCTCGGCGCGATCCTGTTGTGGGACTTCCTCACCCGCGTCATGCAGGGCGTCACCGTGGCCTTCTTCGAGGACGTCTGGTCGCGCAACTTCCTGAACCTGTTCGCCACGCCCTTGCGCACCTCCGAGTACCTGGCCGGCCTGGTGACCACCGGAATCGCCACCAGCGTGGTCGGCCTCGTCGTCATGCTGGCGCTGGCCCGCGCGGCGTTCGGCCTGTCCTTCCTCAGCTACGGCGCGGCGCTCGCGCCCTTTCTGCTGGTGCTGTTCGTCACCGGGATCGCCCTGGGTATCACCGGGGCGGCGATCGTGCTGCGGCTGGGGCCGGCCTCGGAATGGCTGATCTGGCCGATCCCCACCCTGATCTCGCCCTTCGCCGGGGTCTTCTACCCGATCTCGGTGCTGCCGCTCTGGATGCAGGCGGTCGCCAAGGTCCTGCCGCCGTCCTACGTCTTCGACAGCATGCGCGCGGTGGTGGCGGGGCGGCCGGCGAACTGGGACCGGCTGGCGATCGGCGCCGGCCTCAGCCTCGCCTATCTGGTCCTCGCCTGCCTTTATTTCGCATCGGTCTACCGCTACGCCATCCGCACCGGCCTGATCGCCCGCTACAGCGCCGAAACGGTCACCTAGGGCGGGGGCCTAGCCGACGCCGCCTCCCCGCATCGGCGCGATGGTGGTGACCAGGTCCCAGGCGTTGCGGATGGCGACCAGCAAAAGGACCAGCAACAGCCCCGCCAACGCATGGGCCGCCCATTCGGCGCGCAGCCAGACCGCGACGCAGGCGGCGCAAAGGGCCAGATAGACCACGGTCGGCATCACCCCGTACAACCAGAAGTCCGACCAGTGCGGCGCCTGCCGATCGGGTCTGGGCGAGCTGATCCCGATCGAGGCCCTGATCGCGCTGGCCAGGCCCGCCAGCGCCACGAGGCTGAAGAGCGCCGCGGTCGCGGAGGGCGGCATCCTGGGCGCCATCGCCACCGCGCTGATGGTCATCACCACCGCGAAGTTCAGCGCGGTCGGGGTGAGATAGAACGCCTGGCCGCGCGAGGTCTCCGACCGGTCCCGGCCGGTGGTCAAGGTCACCACCACGAACAACAGTCCGATCAGCCCGGCCGCCGCCGGGCCGAGCATCAGGTAGAAGTTTTCCCAGCCCTGGAACATCGCCAAGCCCCCTAGCCGCGGGCGTCGGGAGCGGCGCGCCATTTCGCCAGCAGCTCGGCTTCCCGCTCCGGCGTCAGGCCCGCCCTCAGCTTCGCCTGGCGCTCGGCCGGCAGCGTCCTGAACCAGGCCAGGGTCTCCACCGCGGTGATCGGCAGCGGGCGGAAGGTCAGCCCGGCGGCGAGCGCCTTGCCGATGTCGCGCCTGGCGAAGCCGGCCGTATCGCCTTGGCCCGGAACCCAGACCGGCAGGTCGCTCCACGGCGAGACGGTCTGCGCCCGCAGGAACGCCGTCGAGACCCAGGTGAGGTGGGCGTCGGAGCGGATGGGGATGCCGATGCCCGACAGCATGTCGCGCATGGTCTCGGCATGCGCCGGACCGGTGGCGTTGAACACGCCGAGCGTGCGCTGCTCGGCCATGCGGATGGTCCATTCGGCCAGGTCGCGGGCGTCGATGAACTGCACCGGGTCGGTCTCGCCGGGCGCCAGCACGAAGCCGCCGCGGGCCAGCCGCACCGGCCAATAGGTGAACCGGTCTGTTTCATCGCCCGGCCCGACGATCAGTCCGGGGCGGATGACGGTGGTCCTGCCGGGAAACCGGCGTTCGGCCTCCTGCTCGCTGACCGCCTTCAAGGGGCCGTAGAGGGCGCCCTTGCTGGCCGCCAGCGTCTCGGCGGTCTCGGCCATGGGATCCTGGCCGGCATAGGCCAGGGTCGGCGCGGCCTCGTCGGCCGGAGCGGCGTTCGAGGCATAGACCGAGATGGTCGAGATGAAGATGTACTGCCCGACCTTGCCGCCCAGCACCTGGCCGGCGTCGCGGACCCAGAACGGCAGGGTCGTCGGATTGTCGATGCAGACGTCCCACTCGCGGCCTTGCAACGCCTTCAGGTCGCCGCTGTTGCGGTCGCCGATCAGCTCCTCGACGTGGCCCGGCCAGGGATTGGCCTCCCTGCCCCGGTTGAAGATCGTCACCGTGTGGCCACGCGCCAGGGCGTAGGCCACTTGATGCGGACCGGTGAACCCGGTGCCGCCTAGAATGAGGATGCGCAATTTTTTCACCGGTGGCTGGGCCTCGGCCAGCCGCGTCGCGAGGACGAGCCCCGGAACGGCGAACGCGGCGAGCTGGACGAGACGTCGACGGCTGGTTGGCATGATGGAGCCCCCGCGGCGGAGTAAACCCGCCGGCCGGCGCTGCGTAAACACCTCAGCCCGCGCCGGGCCGCTGGACCACGGTCGCGTAGGCCTCGAAGGTCTCCTTCGCCAGCGGCTTCAGGACCTCGATGATCGGCTTGGTCTCGGCGGTGGTCTCCACCACGAAATCGAAGGCCGAGGCGCGCGCCTCCTCAAGGACTTGCAGGCGCTCGGTGAGTTCGCCGACGGCCGGATCCCCGGCGTCCAGCGCCTTGAGGGCGGTTTCGGTCATCCCGATCTGCTCGGTGGCGTCGAACACCCCCTCCAGGGTCAGGGTGATCCGCACCATCAGCGCGTGGATCTGGGCCCTGAGCTTGGCGTCGCGCAGGTCGTAGAGCGACTCGCGGTTGCGGTCGTAGGCGTCGGTTTCCCGCCGCACCGCCCGCATCAGCCGCATGGTGAACGATCCATAGGGGTCGCCCTGCCCGCGCGAGTGATCGGCCAGGGCGGTGATCAGCTCGATCACCGACAGGATCTCGCCGAACAGCAGCGCGGCGCTGCGTTCGCGCTGGCGCCGGCGCAGGAACCCCTCCAGCTGGGTGGCCGCGAAACCGCCCACCGTCGCCAGCACGGCGCCGACGATCACCGCCCAAAGGGTTTCGGTGTCCGCTGTCATGACTGGCCCCTTTCTGCTATCCGCCGCCGTCGCGCCCGACCAGCCGCGGCATCAGCCAGCGGTGGAAGCGGTCCTCGTCGCAGTCGAGGCAGACCTCGGCGTTGGCCGGGCCTTCCACCTCGCGGGTATAGCCCTGGTCATCGACCATCAGGCGCAGCCGTTCGACCTTGAACATCGTCGGATCGATGGCGAAGGCGAGGGCGGCGGTGTCGAACAGGATCGGCGTCGGTCGGCCCGCCACCGCCGACCACTGCAGATAGGTGAGCGCCAGGGCGTCGGTGATCGGGGTCGAGCGGGTGAAGATGAATTGCCGCTTGACCTCGTCCAGCACCACCATGGTCGCGTCCAGCGGCGCGACCGCCAAGGGCGCGCCCGCCTCGAACACCGCCTGGGCGGACTTGACGTCCGAGAGGATGTTGTACTCCGGCGAGGGTTTGCCGCCGCCGTGCCAGGCCAGGTCGCGGTAGCCGCGACGCACCGAGCCGCCCATCAGCACGATGCGCTCGAGCTGGCGGAAGGTGGTGGGATCCCGCTCCAGCGCGGCGGCCAGGTTGGTCAGCGGTCCGATCGCGAACAGGGTGACCTCGCCCGGATGGGCCGCGATCCGCCGCAGGATGAAATCGGCCGCGTCCGGCGTCTCAGCGTCCGGCTCCGGCCCGCCCCTGGCCCAGCGCCTGTGGGTGAAGGGCGCGCCGGTCCGCAGGCTGGCGCCGGCCAGGACCGGGATGTCCTCGCGGCCGGCCAGATTGAGGAAACGCCGGGTCAGCCGGGCCCTCAGCGCCGTGTCGCCGGCGACCGTGGTCACGCCCAGTATGTCCAGCTCCGGGCTGGCCAGGGCCACCGCCAGGGTGACGATGTCGTCGTAGTCGTCGCCGATGTCGGTATCGATGATGAGCTTCATCGATCCTCTATCGAGGCTTGCAGCCCGGCGGGCAATAGCGCCCTAGTCGCCGTTGACGATGGACAGGATGTTGCCGTCCGGGTCCTTGAACCAGGCCATCTTCATCTTGCCGGCGCCGCTGACGTGGATATCGCCGTGCAGCTCGGTCTCCGGCAGGTTGTCGTAGCGTTCGAAGGCGACGCCGCGGCTCTTCAACTCGGCGACCACCGCATCGACGTCGACGACCGGCCAGGTGGCGGCGGTGGCCTTGTTGGTCCCGGCCTTGTCGGTCTCGTAGACGAAGAGCACCGTGTTGCCGCTCTTGTAGGTGGCGACGCCCGGGCGTTCCTCGTTCAGCGTCAGGCCCAGCGTCTCGCCATAGAAGGCCTTGGCCCGGGCCGCGTCGCTGACCGGAATGGTGGCGACGGCCTGACTGTCGCCCAGCGTGGCGTGTTTGGTGGTGGTTCCGAACATGAGGGACTCCCTGGAGCGCCGATGGCGCAGTCGCGCGTCATCGATTGAACGCCCCCCGCAAGGAGTTGATCCACGCCCACCAGACTTCTCCCTTTGGGAGCGGTCTTTACGCCGTCTGCAACTGCCGGCGGACCAGCTTGGAGTAGTCGTCCATCAGCGACAGGGAGATGTTGCCCGGCGTGTAGCGGTGCTCGCCGATCTCGGCGACCGGGGTCACCTCGGCGGCGGTGCCGCAGATGAACACCTCGGAGAAGGTGGACAGCTCCTCGGCGGGGATGTGCCGCTCGACGATCTCGAAGCCGCGCTCGCGGGCGATCCTCATGACGCTGCGCCGGGTGATGCCGTCCAGGAAACAGTCCGGGGTCGGCGTGTGGATCACCCCGTCGCGCACCAGGAAGATGTTGGCGCCCGTGCTTTCCGCCACATAGCCGCGCCAATCCAGCATCAGGGCGTCGGCATAGCCCTCGCGCTCGGCGGCGTGCTTGGACAGGGTGCAGATCATGTAGAGGCCGGCCGCCTTCGACGCCGTCGGCGCGGTCTCCGGCGAGGGTCGCCTGTACTTGGCGTAGGTCAGGCGGATGCCGCGCCGTCGCTCTTCCGGATTGAAGTAGCTCGGCCATTCCCAGGCGGCGATGGAGACATGGATCTTGGTGTTTTGCGCCGAGACCCCGATCATTTCGGAGCCGCGCCAGGCGATCGGCCGCAGGTAACAGTCGTCGAAACCATTCTTGACGCAGGTGTCCTTGCAGGCCTGGTCGAGTTCGGCCACGCTGTACGGGATCACGAAGTCGAGGATTTCAGCCGAACGGTGTAGACGTTTCGTATGCTCGGTCAGCTCGAAGATTTCGCCGCCATACATCCGGGCGCCCTCGAACACCGCCGAGGCGTAGTGCAGCGCATGGGTGAGCACGTGCACCTTGGCCTCGCGCCAGGGCACAAAGCCGCCGTCCAGCCAGATCCAGCCGTCCCGGTCGTCGAAAGGCGTCGAAGTCGTCATCGTGAAAGCTCCTCCTACTGCGGGCGCTATAGCATAAGAGCGCGGTTGTGAACGCCCAGCCGCCCGCCGCGCGCGATCGCCATCTTCTGGTGGTCGACGACGACGACCGCATCCGCGACCTTTTGAAGGAATACCTGGCCCGCGCCGGCTTCCGGGTCTCGGTGGCGGCGGATGCGGCGGCGGCCCGGCGGATGCTGGGCCTGTTCGATTTCGACCTCCTGGTCTTCGACGTGATGATGCCGGGCGAGGACGGCTTCGCCCTCACCGAATGGCTGCGCCGGTCCGGCCCGTCCAAGTCGGCTCCGGTGCTGATGCTGACCGCCCGCGACAGCGGCGCCGACCGGATCGAGGGCCTGCGGCTGGGCGCCGACGACTACCTGCCCAAGCCGTTCGAGCCGGAAGAGCTGTTGCTGCGCATCGAGGCCATCCTGCGGCGGGCCGGCGCGCAGCCGCAGGCGCCGGAGCGGCTGACCTTCGGGCGCTGCAGTTTCGATCCCGGCCGCGGCGAGCTCTCCCGCGACGAGGCGCCGGTGCGCCTGACCGAGGCGGAGACGCGGCTGCTGCGCCGCCTGGCGGCCAACGCCCACGCCCCGGTCGACCGGATCGAACTGGCGCGCGAGACCGCCGACCCCTCCGGCCGCGCCGTCGACGTGCAGGTCACCCGGCTCAGGCGCAAGATAGAGGCGGACCCGAAGGCGCCGCGCTATCTGCAGACCGTGCGCGGCGTCGGCTACATGCTGGCGCCCGACTGATGGCCAGGCTCTCGCAACTGTTCTGGCCGCGCCTGCTCAAGCGCTGGATGCCGACCTCGCTGTTCGGCCGCTCGCTGCTGATCATCGTGCTGCCGGTGGCGATCATGCAGATCGCCGTCACCTGGGCCTTCTACGACGCCCACTGGCAGACGGTGACCAGCCGGCTGTCGGAAGACCTGGCCGGCGACGTCTCCTGGCTGGTGGAGGGCTACGAGGCCGATCCCACCCCGGCCAACCTGGCCAATCTGGAAGACCGCGCCCAGCGCAACCTCGGCCTCTCGATCGCCCTGCAGGAGGGCCGCCAGCTGCCGCGCTCCAAGCGCGCCTCGCTGTTCGGCCCGGTCGACTGGTCGATCAAGCGGTCGCTGGAGGACCAGATCGACCAGCCTTTCTGGTTCGACACCACCCGCTACCCCAACTATGTCGACATCCGCGTGCAGGTGAAGCAGGGCGTGCTGCGGGTGATCGCCCCGCGCGACCGCGCCTTCGCCACCCAGGGCCATATCTTCATCCTGTGGATGGCCATGGCGACGGTGCTGCTGACCGCCGTCTCGCTGCTGTTCATCCGCAACCAGGTGCGCGCCATCGAGCGGCTGGCCGACGCCGCCGACGCCTTCGGCCGCGGCGGCGACGTGCCGCAGTTCAAGCCGCACGGCGCGCGCGAGGTGCGCAAGGCCGCCCACGCCTTCATCGCCATGAAGGAGCGGATCCAGCGCTACGTCGACCAGCGCACGCTGTTGCTGGCCTCGGTCAGCCACGACCTGCGCACGCCGCTGACCCGGCTGAAGCTCGAGGTCGCCCTGGCCGAGCCGTCGCCGCGGATCAAGGCGATCAAGCTGGACCTGGCCGAAATGGAGCACATGATCGACGAATACCTCGCCTTCGCCCGCGGCGAGGATGGCGAGGCGCTGGAGATCGTGGCCTTGCGCGGCCTGATCCAGGAGGTCAGCGAGGGCGCGGCGCGCGCCGGCGCCCAGGTGCAGGTGGACGCCGACGGCTCGCTGGCCGCCAACGTCCGCCCCAACGCCTTCAAGCGCGCCCTGTCCAACCTGGTGATGAACGCCGCCGTGCACGGCGAGCATGTCGAGGTCGCCGCCCGCGCCCGGCCGTCCGGCGGCGTCGAGATCCTGGTCGACGACGACGGTCCCGGCATCCCGCCCGAGCGCTACGAGGACGCCTTCAAGCCGTTCAGCCGCCTCGACGAATCCCGCAACCAGAACGAAAAGGGCGTCGGCCTTGGCCTCGCCATCGCCCGCGACCTGACCCGGGCCCTCGGCGGCGACGTCACCCTGGACCGCAGCCCGCTCGGCGGCCTGCGCGCGGTGGTGCGGCTGCCGGGCTAGCTTGGCGGAGCCAGTCAGTCCACGGCCTAGCCCAGTTCCTGCGACCTTCGCGCGGCGGCGTCCACCGTCGCCTGGAGCAGCGGGCCGAGGCCGCCGTCGCCGATCAGCACCCTGAGCGCCGCCTCGGTGGTGCCGCCGGGCGAGGCGACCTTGCGGCGCAGGTCGGCCGGATCCTCGCCGGAGCGGTCGAGCAGGGCCGCGGCCCCGACCATGGTGGCGCGCACCAGGGCCTTGGAGGCGTCCGGCGAAAGGCCTTGCGTGACCCCAGCCGCGGCCAGCGCCTCCATGAAAGCGTAGAGATAGGCCGGCGCCGAGCCGGAGACGGCGACGGCGGCGTCCATCAACGCCTCGTCGGCGAGGTCGACCGTGGTCGCCACCCGGTCGAACAGGGCGTGGGCGGCGGCCCGCGCGTCGTCGTGGGCGGAATAGATCGAGACCGCGCCCTTGCCGACCGCGACCCCGGTGGTCGGCATGGTGCGGGCGACGGCCCGCGGCGCGAACGCCGCGGCGAGGTCGGCGGTGCGCACGCCAGCGGCCACCGAGACGACGAGGGCGTCGGAAGCCAAATACGGCGCGGCCTCGGCCGCCGCCTCGCGCCAGATCTGCGGTCGCACCGACAGCACCACGGTGCGCGCCTCGGCGAAGGCCTCGCCAGGGGTGACCAGACGCGCGCCAGCGCGAACTGCGGCGGCCGCGGCCTCGCCAGGCTGTGGATCGCTGATGATGAGGTCGGAGGCCTCGAAGGCGCCGGTCGCCAGCCAGCCTTCGATCAAGGCTCCGCCCATATGGCCCGCCCCGAGGACCAGGATCGGCGTCATGGGGACGTCCTTCAGGCCTGGCCGACGGTCTCGAACATGCAGGCGGCCATGGCGTCCTCGGGGCTCTTGCCGCCCTTCAAAAGGAACGAGAAGGCCGGATAGAAGCGGTCGGCCGCCTCCACCGCCGCGTCGATCATCGAGGCCGCCTGGGCCAGGGTCGGCCGCTCGCCGTGCGGCAGGCCGAGCGCGTGGCGGAACACCACCTCGCCGTCATCGGTCCAGACCTCGAAATGGCCGAGCCAGATGCGCTGGTTGACCAGCGACAGCAGCTCGCACGCCGCCGTCCGCTGCGCCTTGGCCGACTGCAGGTCGAGCGCCAGGCAAAGCTGCAGGCAGTCGGCTTCCGGCCGCCAGGCGAACCACAACTCGTAGTCCTTCCAGTCGCCGCTCAGCGCAAAGGCCAGGTCGCCGTCGTCGGTGCGGTCGAAGCTGAGATTCTCGGCGTTCAGCACGTGCTCGACCACCTCCAGCGGATCGGAGCCGGTTTCGATGTCGTCTTCTTCGGAGTGGGGAAGGTCCATGGGGCCTCGGGTTTGCTCCTGCGAGACGACCGCGGCGCGATCGCCTTAGTGAATCATAACCTAATCTGCTTCGCGGCCGGCGTCTCAACCGGCTTCGTCCTACGGGCGAGCGGTTTCGCCGTCCGGCGCCTTCGGCTCTGCGGTCTTCGCCGCCTTCAGGGCCGCGACCTCGTCGCGCAGCGCCGCCAGCTCCGTCTTCACGGCCTCGAACTCGTCGCGGCGGATCAGGTCGAACTCCGTCGCCATCTTGTCGGCCTGGGCGCGGAAGGCGGTCTTGGCCTCTTCGCCGGCGGCTTGCGCAAGCCCGAGCGCGGCGTTGGTCAGCTTGGCGAACTCGTCGAGAAAGGGGTTTTGGCTCTGCATGGCCCCTTATATGGGAAACCGAAAATTAATGCGAAGGGATTGGATCGGCCTGCTAAATCCCGCCTGCGCCCAGTGACGCGCGGAGGAGTCGGCCCGCCTTGGTCTTTCCGGATTTCAACCCCGTCATCGTCCAGCTCGGGCCGTTCGCGCTGCGCTGGTACGCCCTGGCCTATGTGGCCGGCATCCTGCTCGGCTGGCGCTATGCGGTCGGCCTGGTGCGCAATCCCAAGCTCTGGGGCGCGCGCACGCCGACGGCAAGCGTGGCGCAGATCGACGACCTGGTGCTGTGGATCACCCTCGGCGTCATCGTCGGCGGCCGGCTGGGCTATGTGCTGTTCTACATGCTGCCCTCGGCCCAGGAGCGGCCCTTCCTGTTCAGCCATCCGTGGGAGATCTTCGAGCTCTGGCACGGCGGCATGAGCTTCCACGGCGGGGCGATCGGCGTCGCCCTCGCCATCCTCGGCTTCGCCCGGGTCAACCGCATCGACGTTCTGCTGCTGGCCGACCTGGTGGCGCCCTGCCAGCCGATCGGCCAGTTCTTCGGCCGCATCGCCAACTTCATCAACGGCGAGCTCTGGGGCCGGGTGACCCACGGGCCCTGGGGCATGGTCTTCTGCAGCCCGCACATCCGCCTCAGCAACGGCGGCGACTGCCCGGCCGGCCTGGAGCCGCGCTACCCCAGCCAGCTCTACGAGGCGGCCCTGGAGGGCGTCCTGATCTTCCTGGTCCTGCGCTGGGCCACCCACCGCGCGCACTGGCTGCAGCGGCGCGGCGCCATCACCGGCCTTTTCCTGATCCTCTACGGCGCCATCCGCATCCTCCTGGAGCAGGTGCGCAATCCCGACCTGACCATGCCGATCTTCCCCTTCGGCCTGACCATGGGGATGATGCTGTCGGCGCCCATGGTGCTGATCGGCGCCTTCCTGCTCTGGCAGGGGCTGAGGTCGCCGGCGCCGGACGCGGCCGCCCATGAGCCTGCTTGAGCGGCTGAAGAGCGAGATCGCCGCCGCCGGGCCGATCGGCGTCGCCGACTACATGATGCGCTGCCTGCACGATCCGCGCTGCGGCTACTACGCCGCCCGGCCGGCGATCGGCGAGACCGGCGACTTCATCACCGCGCCGATGGTCTCGCAGATGTTCGGCGAGCTGATCGGGCTGTGGGCGGTCGAGACCTGGCGGCGGCTCGGCGCGCCGGCGCGGGTGCTGCTGGCCGAGGCCGGGCCGGGGACCGGTACCCTGATGGCCGACGCCCTGCGCGCCGCCCGCCTGGCCCCCGACTTCCTGGCCGCCGCCGAGCTCTGGCTGATCGAGACGTCGGAGCCGCTGACCTGCAGCCAGAAGGCCGCCCTGGCGGACGCACCGCTGGCTCGGCACTGGATCGCCGGGCTCGCCGACCTGCCGGACGACGCGCCGGTGATCCTGGTCGCCAACGAACTGCTCGACTGCCTTGCGGCCGACCAGCTGGTGCGCACCGGGACCGGCTGGGCCGAACGGCGGGTCGGGCTGGACCATAACGGCGAGCTGACCTTCGGTCTGGCGCCGCTCGGCGATGGTCCGGGCGCGATCGAGGCGCCGGTCGGCGCCGTGCTCGAGCTATCCCCGGCGCAGCAGGCCTTCGGCGCCCAGGCGGGCGAGCGGGTCGCGCGCCAGGGCGGCGCGGTGCTGCTGATCGACTACGGCCGCGCCGAGCCCGGCTTCGGCGACACCCTGCAGGCGCTGCGGCGCCACGAAAAGGTCGACCCCCTCGCCTGCCCCGGCGAGGCCGACCTGACCATGCATGCCGACTTCCCCGCCGTGCTCGCCGCGGCCCGGGCGGCCGGCGCATCGACCGCGCTCCTGACCCAGGGCGAGTTCCTGCGCCGGCTGGGGATCGAACAGCGCGCCGCCGCCCTGGCCAGGGCCCGCCCCGACCAGGCGGCGCGCCTCGGCCGCCAGCTCGAGCGGCTGATCGGCGACGACCAGATGGGCCTGTTGTTCAAGGCTGCCTGCATCCATTCCGCGGGCCTGGCCCCGCCCGGTTTCGAAGGCCTGGCATGAGCGAGCTCGAAGTGCTGTCGTCGCCGCTGCTGGCCGCCCAGGCGGGCCTGCGCCACGGCTTTTTCACCCGACGCGGCGGGGTCAGCCAGGGCCTTTACGCCAGCCTGAACCTGGGGGCAGGCTCGAACGACGACCCGGCCAGCGTCGCCGAGAACCGCCGCCGCGCGGCCGCCTGGCTGGGCCTGGAGCCCGATCGGCTGCTGACCGCCTACCAGGTCCATTCGGCGACGGCGCTGACCACCGACGCCCCTTGGAAGGAAGGCGGGCCCGAGGGCGACGCCATCGTCACGGCGACGCCGGGCTTGGCCTGCGGCTCCTTGGCCGCCGACTGCGCGCCGGTGCTGATCGCCGACGCCGAGGCCGGCGTCGTCGCCGCCGCCCACGCCGGCTGGAAGGGCGCGCTCGGCGGGGTGGTCGCATCGGCCGTCGCCGCCATGACAGCGCTCGGCGCCCGGCCGGCGCGCATGGTCGCCGCGGTCGGGCCGTGCATCGGGCCGGACTCCTACGAGGTCGGGCTGGACTTCCTCGAGCGGTTCGCCGCCGAGGCGCCGGGCTCCGGGCGCTTCTTCCGGTGCGGCGCCGCGGCCGACAGGCGGATGTTCGACCTGCCGGGCTTCGTGCTCAGCCGGCTGGACCAGGCCGGCGTCGGCCAAAGCGAATGGACCGGCCACGACACCTATCCCGACGCCGGCCGCTTCTATTCCAACCGCCGCGCCCTGCACCTCGGCGAGCCGGACTACGGTCGGCTGCTCTCGGCCGTCAGCCTTCTGGCTGATACTTGATGAAGGTCAGCGGCGGCGCGCGCAGCCGGACATAGACCAGCTCCGGATCGCTGGAGCCCAGATTGTAGATCACCCCGCTGCCCTGGAACCCGGCCTTGGCCAGCATGCCGAGCATGGGCGCGTCCGAGGCCTTGACGGTGACGAACATCCGGTCGTCGTCGTGGGCCGTTTCGCAGCGCGCCAGCAGCGCCAGCCCCACCCCGCGCCGCCGATAGGGCTCGGCGACCACGATCCGCTCCAGCAGCGGCCGGGCGAAGAAGTCCTGGCTGATCATGGCATAGGCGATCGGCGCGCCGTTGATGTCGGCGACGAGGCTGCGCCCGTTGTTCAACAGCCGCGCCGCCTTGCGCCCGAGAGCCGCCTCGCCGAGCTGCGGATCGATGCGGCCGAGGCGGGCGAGGTCGGCGCCCCAGGCAGGACGGATGGTGGCTTGCAGCGTGGTCATGCGGTCCGACCGGTGGTTTGCGCCCCGACCGACATGCGGCGGGACTTGTCCGCCGGTCAAGCGCTGCTAGAAGCCTCGCCATACGGCGAAAATGCATGGGCCCGATTCGCAGATGAAGCTCCTGGCCGGCAACTCCAACCGGACCCTCGCCGAGGCGATCGGCGCCTATCTCGGCCTGCCCCTGACCAAGGCGCAGATGCGCCGGTTCGCCGACAACGAGGTCTTTGTCGTCATCGACGAGAACGTCCGCGGCGAGGACGTCTTCATCATCCAGTCGACCAGCTATCCGGCCAACGACAACCTGATGGAGCTCTTGATCTGCATCGACGCGCTGACCCGCGCCTCGGCCAGACGGATCACCGCGGTCATGCCCTATTTCGGCTATGCCCGGCAGGATCGGAAGACCGGCGGCCGCACGCCGATCTCGGCTAAATTGGTGGCTAACCTCATCACCCGCGCCGGCGCCGACCGGGTGCTGACCGTCGACCTGCACGCCGGCCAGATCCAGGGCTTCTTCGACATCCCCACCGACAACCTGGTGGCGACGCCGGTGCTGTCGGAGGATATCCGCGAGCACTATCGCCACTCCGGCGACCTGCTGATCGTCTCGCCGGACGTCGGCGGCGTGGTGCGCGCGCGGGCGCTCGGCAACCGGCTCGACACCGACATCGCCATCGTCGAGAAGCGCCGTCCGGCGCCGGGCCAGAGCGAGGTGATGAACATCATCGGCGACGTTTCCGGACGCCGCTGCATCCTGTTCGACGACATCGTCGATTCGGCCGGAACCCTCTGCACCGCCGCCCAGGCGCTGATCGACAACGGCGCCATCGAGGTCTCGGCCTATGTCACCCACGGGGTGCTGTCCGGCGCCGCGACCGAGCGGGTGCGGGCCTCGGCCCTGAAGGAGCTGGTGGTCACCGATTCGATCGAAGCGCCCTTGCACGTTCAGGAATGCGACAGGATTCGGGTGGTTAGCATCGCCCCCTTGATCGGCGAGGCCATGCGCCGAATCGCCAATGAGGAATCGGTTTCCACCCTGTTCGATTAGCCACGCCCGCGGCTTCGCCGGGCAAACCCGCAAAGCCGCGCTTGCTCGACGCGCCATAATCTTGACTATCCCTAACCCTAGGTCGCGCCCTTCGGCGCCAGGACGGCAGGACAGATGACATCGATCGCGCCCATTCGCTCGGCCCTGATCGCGGGCCTGGTCTTCTGCGGCGTCGGCCTGGCCAGCTGCAGCGAGCCGGCGCCGCCGCCGCCACCGCCGCCGCTGGCCCCGCCGCCGACGCCGGCCGCCTTCGAGCTGTCGCCCGCCGTCATCGGCGCCGCCGCGGCCTATGAGGACTACATGGCCAGGGCCTCGCTGGTGGACCCCAATTTCAAGAACGGCGACGACGTGGCCGAGGCGCTGAAGCTGGGGGCCAGCGACGATCCGCAGGTGCTGCTGCGCGGCGAGATCGCCTATGCCGCGATCGCCGCCCTGCAGGACCCCGCCTACGTCGCCAACGTCCGCGCCTATTCCGAGAACGAGGCCGGGCGGCGGCAGCTGGCCGGCCTGATCGAGCAGGATCCGCGCTACGTGCTGGGCCTGGCCGGCGCCGACACCGCCGCGGGCCTGGCCATCGCCGCCCTGATGGAACAGGGCCGCAAGCTCTCCGCCGGCGGCGCGGCGGTGACCCAGGCCGCCTACGACGTGCAGCACCAGGCCTGGTCGAAGGAATTCGTCCCCAACCGCGACCAGCGGCTGGCGGAGGCCAAGAGCGCCAACGCCTCGACCTTCACCGGCCGCGCCGACGAGATCGCCCACCTGCAGCGCGCCGCTGCCGGTTTCGATCCGCTGCCGCTGAACGCGCCCGCCGCCACGGCGCCCTATCCGCCGGTGGTGATCCGCGGGCTGGCGGTCGCCGCCCTGGCGCTGCTCGGCGAGGCGGGCGACGAGAATGTCACCCTGGTCCAGCCGCTGCTGACCGATCCGACCAGCGCCAACTGCCTGAACATGGCCAAGCTGAACCTCTACCAGTGCCTGGCGGTGGCCAAGCCCTATTACGAGGACATCTTCTGCCTAGGCCAGCACGCCATGTCCGACACCGGCGAGTGCGTGATGATCGACGCCGGCGCGCCCGTCCCGCCGGCGCCCTCGACGCTGTTGCCGCCGGCGCCGCCCGAGCCCGCCGCCCCGGCCAGGCCCGCCTCCAAGCGGCGGCGCGCCAGCTAAAAGCCCGGCCGGGCGTTGCGTCCGACGGGCGATGCGTGTATCTAGCCGGCCGCAATTTCGCCTGCCGACGCCGCGCGCGACCGCGCGGCGTTTCATTTCGAGAGCCCCTCCATGGCCGATATCGTCCTTGACGTGGAAGTCCGCGAAAACACCGGCACCGGCGGCGCGCGCGACGTGCGCCGCGCCGGCGGCGTCCCCGGCGTCCTCTACGGCGGCAGCCAGGGACCGGTGGCCATCAGCGCCCGCGCCAACGCCTTCCGCAAGGCGCTGCACTCCGGCAAGTTCCTCGGCCACATGGTGACCTTGAAGTACGGCTCGGAAACCCAGCCGGTCATCGCCAAGGACATCCAGTTCCATCCGGTCACCGAGGAGCCGGTGCATTTCGACCTCTATCGGGTCGATGTGAGCCAGGCGATCCGCATCTCGGTGCCGGTGCACTTCCGCAACCAGGAAGACTCGCCCGGCATCAAGCGTGGCGGCACGCTGAACATCGCCCTGCACGAGATCGAGGTGATGGCGCCGGCCGGCTCTATCCCCGAGGAGCTGGTCGTCGACCTGACCGGCCTCGACATCGGCGACACCATCCGCGCCGCCGACATCGCGCTGCCCAAGGGCGTCGAGCTGTCCTCCCACGACCGCGAGGCCACCGTGGCCTCGATCGCCACCTCCTCGGCCCTGCAGTCGGAAGAAGCTGAAGCCGCCGCCGAGGGCGAGGCCGAAGCCGAGGCCCAGTAGGACCCGTCGCGTCCGCCTCCGGACGCGACTGCCATGCTGATCCTGGCCGGCCTGGGCAATCCAGAGCCGAAATACGCCCACAATCGCCACAACCTGGGCTTCCTGACCCTGGGCGCGATCGCCAGGCGCTGGGGCTTCGGCCCGGAGCGGGCCAAGTTCAACGCCCTGGTCGCCGAGGGCGCGATCGACACCGAGGCCGGCCCGGTGCGCGCCCTGCTGCTGAAGCCGCAGACCTATTACAACGACAGCGGCCTGGCGGTGAGCCAGGCGATGAAGTTCTACAAGCTGACCCCCGCCGAGGTGGTGGTCTTCTATGACGAGATCGACCTGGCCCCCGGGCGCTTCCGCATGAAGACCGGCGGCGGCGCGGCCGGCAACAACGGCGTGCGCTCGATCGCCGCCGCCATCGGCCCGGACTTCCGCCGCGCGCGAATGGGCATGGGCCACCCCGGCCACAAGGACCTGGTGATGAACTACGTGCTGTCGGACATCCCGAAAGCCGACCAGGACTGGGTCAACGCCATGGCCAACGCCTGCGCCGACGCCCTGCCGCTGCTGGCGCAGGGCGAGGACGAGAAGTACCAGGCCGAGGTCATGCGCCTCGCCCCCGCCGAAAAAGCCGATCCGCGCGGGCGGCCGCGCTAGGGCTTCCCGAGGTCTCCCGAAATGGCCCCGGCGCGCTGAACCCCTTTCGCCATGGCGGCCAAGACGTGCTAGGTCCGCCGGTCTCTCCCTGAGCCCCGCAGCACTCGAGTTCCATGGTCCTGAAAGTCGCGATCGTCGGCCTGCCCAACGTCGGCAAATCCACCCTGTTCAACGCCCTGACCGAGACGGCGGCGGCGCAGGCGGCCAACTATCCGTTCTGCACCATCGAGCCCAATGTCGGCGACGTGGCCGTGCCCGAGCCGCGGCTGGAGGCGCTCGCGAAGATCGCCGCCTCCAAGGAGATCATCCCGGCGCGGATCAACTTCGTGGACGTCGCCGGCCTGGTGCGCGGCGCCTCCAAGGGCGAGGGCCTCGGCAACCAGTTCCTGGCCAATATCCGCGACACCGACGCCGTCGCCTTCGTCGCCCGCTGTTTCGCCGATGACGACGTCAGCCACGTCGAAGGCCGCATCGACCCGATCGCCGACCTCGAGATCATCGAGACCGAACTGATGCTGGCCGACCTGGAGAGCCTGGAAAAACGCGTCTCCAACCTCGAGAAACGCGCCAAGGGCGGCGACAAGGAAAGCGCCACGACCCTGCGGCTGGTGCGCCTGGCCCTGACCGCGCTGGAGGCCGGCCGGCCGGCGCGCACCGCCGCCGTGCCCGCCGACGACGAGAAGGCCTGGCGCATGCTGCAGCTGCTGACCGCCAAGCCGGCCCTCTATGTCGCCAATGTCGACGAGGAGTCCGCCCAGAGCGGCAATCCGCTCTCGGCCCTGGTGGTCGAGCGCGCCGCCAGGGACGGCGCCAAGGCGGTGATCATCTCGGCCAAGATCGAGAGCGAGATCGCCCTGCTGGACCCGGACGAACGCGCCGAGTTCCTGGAGACCCTCGGCCTTGCCGAGCCGGGGCTGAACCGGCTGATCCGCGAAGCCTACGCCCTGCTCGGCCTGCAGACCTATTTCACCGCCGGGCCGAAGGAGGCGCGCGCCTGGACCATTCCGGTCGGATCGACCGCGCCGCAGGCCGCCGGGGTGATCCACACCGACTTCGAAAAAGGCTTCATCCGTGCCGAGACCATCGCCTTCGACGACTATGTGCGCCTGAACGGCGAGGCCGGCGCCCGCGACGCCGGCAAGCTGCGGGCCGAGGGCAAGGACTATGTGGTGCGCGACGGCGACGTCATGCACTTCCGATTCAACGTCTGAACAATTGCAAGGAAACGAACGCCATGGGCGAGATGATCAAGATCGAGAGCACGGCCGAGGACGGCTTCGAGTTCGGCGCGCTGCATGCCGACGCGCAGGGTCGCCGCCGCGGCGGGGTGGTGGTGATCCAGGAGATTTTCGGCATCGACCAATACGTGCGCGCCGACGTCCAGCGCTGGTCCGAACTCGGCTTTGAGGTCCTGGCGCCGTCCATGTACGACCGCACCCATCCCGGTCTTGACGTCGGCCACGACGACGAAGGCATGGCCAAGGCGTTCGGCGCCGTGCGCGAGGCCAAGCCGGAACACGCGCTGGCCGATATCCAGGCCTGCATCGACTATCTGAAGCCCCGCGGGCCGGTGTTCATCGTCGGCTACTGCTATGGCGGCGCCATGGTCTGGCAGGCGGCCGGCCGGCTGGAGGGCCTCAGCGCCGGCTCCAGCTATTACGGCGGCGGCGTCGCCGGCGCGGCGGACCTGACCCCGAAGATCCCGGTCATCTGCCATTTCGGCCGCAAGGACGGCCATATCCCCGCCGACGAGGTCAAGGCCAAGCTGGCGGAGACCCAGCCGCAGGTTCCTGTCTATATCTACGAAAACTCCGGCCACGGATTCAACAACGACGGCCGGCCGGACTCCGATTCTGAGGACGCCAAACTGGCGCGCGAGCGGACCTTGGCCCTGTTCGAAGCCAACGGCGCGGGGTGAAGCGATGGGCGAGGCCATCTCGCTGACCAGCAAGGCCGACGGCTTCGTCCTGGACGCCTATCACGTGACCCCCGACGACGCCCGCCACGGCGGCTTGGTGCTTGTGCAGGAGATCTTCGGGGTCACCGAGCACATCCGCGAGCTCTGCGACGGCTTCGCCGCCGACGGCTACGAGGTGATCGCGCCCTCCTTCTACGACCGGCAGGAGCGCGGCTTCGCGGCCCGTTACGACGCCGACGGCGTCGCCAAGGGGCGGCTCTATTCCGAGGCCGCGCCCTGGGACCTGGTCCAGGGAGACCTGCAGGCGGCCATCGACGCGCTGAAGGGGCCGGTCTTCGTCACCGGCTTCTGTTGGGGCGGCACGGCGGCCTGGCTGGCCGCCTGCCGCTGCGACGGCGTCGCGGCCGCCGCCTGCTATTACGGCCGCCGCATCCCCGAACTGATCGCCGAGACGCCGCGCTGTCCGACCATCCTGCACTTCGGCAAGCGCGACCCGACCATCCCGCCTGAGGTGGTCGAGCAGATCCGCGAGGCCTTCCCCGACCTGCCGGTCTATGTCTACGAGGCCGGCCACGGCTTCGCCTCCGACCGACGCGCCGACTACGAGGCCGACAGCGCCCGCCTGGCGCGCCTGCGCACCCTGCAGCTGTTCACTCGCTCCAGCGGCGTCCGCGCGGAAATCTAGGGCTTCTCGGGCCTCCGTCAGGCCTTCTAGTGCGCCACGTTGCGCCAGATGCGCCGGTAGCTGAGGTAGAGCAGCCCGGTGAAGATGACCAGGTAGATCAGCACCGCGAACCCAAGCTGCTTGCGCTCGGTCTGGTGCGGCTCGGCCGCCCAGGCCAGGAAGGCGACGACGTCCTTCGCCTCCTGGTCGGTGGTCGCCTTGACGCCGTCGTCGAAGGTCACCCGGTTCGGCGTCAGCTGGAACGGCATTGCGATGAAGCCGCCGATCGGCGTCGGGCCCGAGCCGTGCCAGAAGCTGGTCAGGTCGCCGGGCATCCAGGGATTGTAGTAGCGGTTCGGCGGCACCTGCAGACCCGCCGGGGCGGGCTGATAGCCGGTCAGGATCGAGTAGACGTAGCGGGCGCCGCCGTCGCGGGCCTTGACGATCAGCGACAGGTCCGGCGGCAGGGCGCCGCCGTTGGACGCGCGCGCCGCGGCCTCGTTCGGGAACGGTGAAACGAAGGTGTCGGCGGGGGTCGCCGGCCGCTTGATCACGTCGCCGGTGTCGGAGTCGATGTCCGGCACCTTGTAGTCCTGCACGATCGACTTCACGTACGGATTGTCGTTCGGGTTGGGGTATTTCGGGTCGTAGAACGGCCCGCCCACCTGGCCCAGGTTGCGATAGCTCATCAGGTGCATCGCGTGGCAGGACGAACAGACGTCGTGATAGACCTTGTAGCCCCGTTGCAGCTGCTCCTGGTCGAAGCGGCCGAACGGACCTTCAAAG
The DNA here is from genome assembly GCA_036272595.1 of Caulobacteraceae bacterium. GTDB lineage: Bacteria > Pseudomonadota > Alphaproteobacteria > Caulobacterales > Caulobacteraceae > Poindextera. Next base: position 53,335 of record DATAYM010000087.1, on the reverse strand, counting down.
CTCCAATGCATCTCCTTGGGCTCGGCCGCCGTGGTGGCGGCGAAGGAAGCCTGAGCTGTGGCGGCGATGCCCAGAACCGCCGCGATCGCGAACGCTTTACGCAGCATCAGGCTTTAACCCTTCTTCTCGGGCGCGGCGGCGGCGCCGGCGGGAACGGAGGCTGGATGGGAGAGCACCGGGGTCGAGATCGATTCCGGCACCGGCAGCGGCGTCTCGAACAGCGGCAGGAAGAGCTGCACCGGGATCAGGTAGGCGAAGTACAGCAGCGCCCCGAGCCGCGAGAGCCAGACGTCGGTATTGATCCCGTAGTCGCCGAGCGTGAAGCCGGGACCGACACCGGGGATGATCTGCGCGTCGGGCTCGTGCGCGCCGCACCAGCCGAGGATCAGGCAGGTGATCAGGAAGAGAGCCAGGAAGATGCGCGCGGTCGGCCGGTAACGCATCGAGCGCACCTTGGACCGGTCGAGCCAGGGCAGGATGAACAGTACCCCGATGGCGCCGAACATGGTCAAGACGCCCAGCAGCTTGTTCGGCACCGCCCGCAGCATGGCGTAGTAGGGCAACAGATACCATTCCGGCACGATGTGCTGCGGGGTCACCAGCGGATTGGCCGGCGTGAAGTTCTCCGCGTGGCCCATGCCGTCGGGGTTATAGAAGACGAAGGCGGCGAACAGGGTCAGGAAGACCCCGACCCCGAAGGCGTCCTTGACCGTGTAGTAGGGGTGGAACGGGACCGTGTCGGCCTCGCTCTTCACGTTGACGCCGGTCGGATTGTTGTTGCCGGGCACGTGCAGCGCCCAGATGTGCAGCACCACCACGCCGGCGATGACGAATGGCAGCAGGTAGTGCAGCGAGAAGAAGCGGTTCAGCGTCGGGTCGTCGACCGCGAACCCGCCCCACAGCCAGGTGGTGATCGAAGGCCCGACCACCGGCAGCGAGCCGAGGATGTTGGTGATGACGGTGGCGCCCCAGAAGCTCATCTGGCCCCAGGGCAGGACGTAGCCCATGAAGGCGGTGATCACCATCAGCAGGTAGATGACCATGCCGAGCAGCCACAGGACCTCGCGCGGCGCCTTGTAGGAGCCGTAATAGAGGCCGCGGAACATGTGGATGTAGACCGCCAGGAACATCATCGACGCGCCGTTGGCGTGGATGTAGCGGATCAGCCAGCCATAGTTCACGTCGCGCATGATGTGCTCGACGCTGTCGAACGCCAGGGTGGCGTTGGGCACGTAGTGCATCGCCAGGATGATGCCGGTGACGATCTGGGTGGCCAGGCAGACGCCGAGGATGGCGCCGAAGGTCCACCAGTAGTTCAGGTTCTTCGGCGTCGGGAAATCACCGAGATCCACGCCGAACCGGATGATCGGCAGGCGCGTGTCGAGCCAGCGCTCGATGCCCGTCTTGGGCTCGTAGGTCGAATGTCCGCTCATCTCGAATGTCAGCCGATCTTGATCTTGGTGTCGGATTCGAAGGCGTAGTCGGGCAGGAAGAGGTTCAGCGGCGCCGGCCCGGCGCGGATGCGGCCGGCCGTGTCATAGACCGAGCCGTGGCAGGGGCAGAGCCAGCCGCCATAGGGGCCTTGGCCGAAGTTCGGAACGCAGCCGAGATGGGTGCAGACGCCGATCACCACCAGCCACTGCGGCTTGCCGGGCTTGTGGCGGGAGGCGTCGGTGGCCGGATCGCGCAGGTTGGCGTGGTCGTCGGCGACCGCCGCGGCGATTTCCTTCGGCGTCCGGTAGCGCACGAAGACCGGCTTCGAGCGCCACTTGACCACCACCTGCTGGCCTTCCTGCACCTTGGTCAGGTCGAACTCGATCGAGGACAGGGCCAGGGTGTCGCTGGACGGGTTCATCTGGTCGATGAACGGCCAGGCGATCGCGGCGACGCCGCCGACCCCGGCCGCCACCGTCGCGATGACGATAAAATCGCGGCGGCTGGGATCTTCGCCGCCGTGATTGTCGGGACTGGCTGCAGCTGCGGTCTCGGCCAACTTGAACTCACCCTTCGCTTCGCCGCTCGGGCGTGAAACATCCCGGCGCGTCTGACGATCTCGACCTTACGCAGGCCGCCTGCCACAACACGTTTGGCGCAAGGCATCAAGCACGGGCGGCGTTAAGCTTCGCCGCCGAATTCGCTCCTGCCCGCGAGTCGCCTTGCCCCGCCAACGTCTTGTGCTGGATCGCTTAGAATGCGCCTCGCTCTTTTTCAACCAGACATTCCGCAAAACCTCGGCGGCGCCATCCGACTGTGCGCCTGCATGGGCGCGGCGCTTGAAATTATCGAGCCTTGCGGCTTTCCGCTGTCGGACCGTTCGCTGAAGCGGGCGGCGCTTGACTATGGCGGCCACGCCGAGGTGGTCGCCCATGCGTCCTGGAGGGATTTTCTGGCGGCGGAGCAACGCAAAGACGGCCGGCTGGCGCTGTTCACCACCCATGGCGCAAGGCGGTTCACCGATTTCGTCTTCGAAGCCGGCGACACCCTGCTGTTCGGCCGCGAAAGCGCCGGCGTCCCGGACGAGGTCCACGCCGCGGCCGGCGCCCGCCTGCTGATCCCGATGGCGGCCGGGATGCGCTCGCTGAACGTCGTGAACGCCGCCGCCATGGCGCTCGGCGAGGCGCTGCGGCAGACGAATGGCTTTCCCACCGGCGTTTGGGCGGGGTAGTTGGCGCCATGACCGACATCCTCCCCATCGTCGAAGATCGCCGCGGCCGGGCGCGGGCCTGGTTCGAGTCGCTGCGCGACCGCATCTGCGCCGAGCTGGAGCGGATCGAGGAGGAGGCGCCGGACGAGCTCTATCCCGAGGCCCCGGGGCAGTTCGACCTGCGGCCCTGGACCCGGGAGAGCGGGATCGGCGGCGGCGTCGGCGGCTTCATGACCGGCCGCTTCTTCGAAAAGGCCGGCGTGCACACCTCCGCCGCCAACGGCCGCTTCACCCCGGAAATGGCCGCGACCATGCCCGGCGCCGACAAGAACCCGAACTATGTCTCGGCCTCGATCAGCCTGATCCTGCATCCGCGTTCGCCGCGCGTGCCGGCGGTGCACATGAACACCCGCTTCCTCTCGACCGCGGAAAGCTGGTTCGGCGGCGGCGCGGACCTCACCCCCACCCTCGACGAGCAACGCAGCCAGGACGCCCCCGACGCCGCCGCCTTCCACGCCGCGCTCCGCGCCGCCTGCGACCGCTACGATCCGGAGGCCTACGGCAAGTACAAGGCCTGGTGCGACGAGTACTTCTTCCTGCCGCATCGCAACGAGCCGCGCGGCGTCGGCGGCATCTTCTACGACCAGCTGAACTCCGGCGATTTCGAGCGCGATTTCGCCTTCACCCGCGACGTCGGCGAGGCCTTCCTCGACGTCTATCCACGCATCGCCCGCCATCGGATGGACGAGCCGTGGACCGAGCAGGACCGCGAGCAACAGCTGGTCCGCCGCGGCCGCTATGTCGAGTTCAACCTGCTCTACGACCGCGGCACCATGTTCGGCCTGCGCCAGGGCGCCAACATCGAGACCATGCTGAGCTCCATGCCGCCTCTGGTCCGCTGGCCCTAAGGCCTGATCTCAAGCAGCCGGCGAATGGCGGCCTCCAAAGGAGCGAGGTCTTCAGGGACCTGACTGGCAGCGCTGTTCGTCACAGGCAAGGCGCGCCGGCAGTGAAGCTTAGGTGTCAGCGTCACACAAGAATCAGGCGACAGCGGACGCAAGCACGGCTTCGATTGTTGGCAACGTGGTCTTGAGATGGTCAAGCGATTGCCTCCAGACCTCGATAACTGATTCCAAGTTGTCCCGTCGAATGGCCTCGGCTAGCGTCGCCGTTTCTATCTTCACCTGACGGAACACTGAGCCATTACTGCCGATTGAGAAGCCGACCGCGCCCAATTCAGCTGACTTCGCACGGACGACGCGTTTCCAAGCCCATGCATTTTGCCCGAAGAGCTTCCATTCAGGCCAGACCTGAAAGCCTAACATTCCCGAACGCACATTGCAGAGACGCGTCAGGTAGAACGCATCGCCCCGCGGGCCATCTTCCCCCGGATCGTCGTCTGATACTCCAAGCGAAAACCACGCTTTAGGTAACGAATTTTCCGAGTCGCCATTCCGTAGCCAAGCGCTCGGGGCAAACCTTAGCCGTTCTTCGTCGTAATAGTCGAATGTTCCGAACCACTCGTTTTCTTGCGCCCAGGACTCAGTAGCTCTATCAATATGCGAGAATACGGACCGATCGATAACCTCAAACTGCCTATAGCTTTCTTCCAGGTCCGCCATGTTTTCCACGATCAACGCATGAAGCTCTGCTGAGGACATTACTGCTCTCCCTTGAATGCTGAGACATGATCTGCGAACTGGAGAATGAGTGTGCGAACCAGAGGGCTGTATGTCCGAGTCGCGGCACGCCTTAAACAATAGGCGACATCGGCCCAACTCGTCCGATGGGCCTGGGCGGGAAGGTCCCTGGGCATTTTTGGGCTAAGATAGAGCAGCCCCCCCCTTTTTCCGATGGAACGGGCGGCGGCGGCATATCGCTCGAGCTGAAAATGCCCTTCGCGGGCATCGATTTTCGTTTCTATGAAGACTAGGTAGTCGATTCCCTCGATGGCGATGTCGACGCGATCAGTTTCGCTGCCTTGGGGCCGAAACTCCTTTCGCACGCTTGCACGTACCAACTCTCGCTCCGGAGGAAGCCGATCCCGCGCCGATCCCAATGCCCTCTGCAAAAACGGTTCAAGAAAGCCGGTGCCGAGGCCGTGAGTTTCCTTCGGGTCTAAAAACCAGGCCAAAACGGCCGCGTTACGCACTTCGTTTCGACCCAGCCCCGCGACGTCCCACACGTTGAGGAATGCGCCTTTTTCGCGGGCAATCGTCAGCGCCTCGCCAATGCCAAGCATTGTGGTGCGAAAATTGCCGGGACTCAGGGGGCGAGCGGGGCCGGGCGTACGGTCCTGCACTGATCCCAGGCGGCGGAACAGGCTCAGTAACTTAGGGAGACGCTCGCCGAGTTCGCCCTCCGGGGCCGCAGGGCTGCCCTTCACGGCTTTCAATTGAGAAAGGTAGCTTCGTAGCCGTTGTTCAAACCCAGAGCGCATGAGAACGACTCCTGCATCCGAGCCAAAGAGCAATGCGCCACCGCCGGTCATGCACCCTGCCATCATCAAAAGACGCGGATTGCGTCGGCTTCGATGTGCGGCTTGAGCGCGGGATGGACGCTGTTTCGGGCGACCACGTCTACCGGGCCCTCGAACAGATCCTGGATCGCCTGACAGAGCCCGATGACCTTGAGGCCCCTGACGGTCGGCAGATAATCGAACAGCACATCGATGTCGCTGTCTGGCTTGGCCTCTCCCCGTGCCGTCGAGCCGAACACGTAGATGCCGGCCACACCCACCGCCCGCAATTCGCGCTCATGAGCGCGCAGAATGCCGATCGCCGTTTCCCTTGAGCTTCGGTTCATCGCTTCAGGATACCACGAGCGGCGGTTTTCGGGAGCCTCGAGCGTCTATTGGCCTGAACTGGGCTTGAATCTGCGGGGGAGCCGAACTTTCGCTTTTCCAGCCGGTTGATTCATCCTGTCAGCAGCTGAGAGGATCGCCATGAGCCAGCACACGAGAGCGGAGATCGAAGTTCGGCTCTGGGACGAGATTCGCAAGGATCGCACCGGCATGCTCGGGCTGATCGGCGAAGACATCACCCGCCACTACCAGCCGATGAGCGCCTTCGCCGAACCGGGCGAGCAGGCGATGTGGTTCTTCGTCAGGGACGACTCCGACCTGGCCGTCGAAGCGGCGCGCACCGGCGGCGAGGCCATGTTCACCTTCCAGTCGAAGGACCAGACGCTGATGGCCTGCCTTGGCGGCCGGCTCAGCCTCAGCCGCGATCCGGAGCGGGTGAAGAAATACTGGAATCCCGTCGCCGCCGCGTGGTTTCCCGACGGCCGCGACGATCCGCGCCTGGCGTTGCTGCGCTTCGACGTGATCGACGCCCAGGCCTGGCTGGTCGAGGCCGGGCCGGTGAAGTTCGCCTGGGAGGTGGCCAAGGCCAACGTCACCGGGCGGCAGCCCGACGTCGGCCAGAGCGCCCACCTCGACATGCGCCACTGACGCCGGGTCGCGCTCGGTTTTAAGCCTGCGCCGGCGAGAACAGCCGCGGTATGCGGTTGCCGCCCTGCATCTGGAACATCCAGGCGGGGTATTCGGGCGCGATGGCGCTGATCTCATCCAGCTTCGCGATCTCGTCGGCGGTCAGCTTCAGGTCGGCGGCGGCCAGGTTGTCGTCCAGCTGCTCGGTGGTCTTGGCGCCGATGATGATGCTCATCACCGCCGGCTTGGCCAGGAGCCAGGCCAGCGCGACGCGGGCCACCGAGGCCTCGTGCGCCTTGCCGATCTCGCGCATGGCCTCGACGATCGGCCAGGCGCGATCCTTATTCACCGGCGGAAAGTCGAACGTGGTGCGGCGCGCACCCTCGGGCGAATTGGCGCCGGGGCCGAACTTGCCGGACAGCAGTCCGCCGGCCAGCGGCGACCAGACCATCAGGCCCAGCTTTTCCTCGGTCAGCATCGGGATCAGCTCGCGCTCGAGCTCGCGGCCGGCGATGGAATAATAGGCCTGCAGGGTCTCGAAGCGGGCATAGCCCTGGGCCTCGCTGCGCCCGAGCGCCTTGGCGATCTTCCAGGCCGCCCAGTTGGAGACGCCGACATAGCGCACCAGGCCCTGGCGGGTCAGGTCGTCCAGCGCCCGCAAGGTCTCGTCGATCGGCGTGACGGCGTCGTTGCCGTGGATCTGGTAGAGATCGATGTGGTCGGTCTGCAGGCGCTCCAGGCTGCCGTACACCGAATCCATGATGTGGCCGCGCGAGGCGCCGCGGTCGTTGGGGCCGGGGCCCATCTCGCCGAACACCTTGGTGGCGATGACCACGTCCTTGCGCGCCGCGCCGAGGTTCTTGAACGCCTGGCCGAGCAGCCTTTCCGAAGCGCCGAAGGAATAGACGTCGGCGGTGTCGAAGAAGTTCACCCCGGCGGCGATGGCGCGGCCGACGATGGCGTCCACCTCGTCCTGGCCGAGGCTGGCGATGGCGGCCCAGCGGGTGGCTTCGGCGGCGCCGCCGAAGGTCATGGCGCCCAGGCAGATTTCCGAGACGAACAGGCCGGTGCGGCCGAGCTGATTGTATTTCATGGCGATCTCCCAAGACGCTCGGTCTCATATGGGGCCGCACCCGCCGACCGGAAGGCGGCGATCGTGAAGATCACGTGACGGACCTCAGTAGGCCATGCCCTGGGCCACCGACTTCAGCCGCTCGACGATGGAGAGCTTGTCGTCGATGAAGTCCTGGTCGATCCACCAAGCCTCCACCTCGCGCATCACCTCGCCGACCATGGGGCCTTCGGGCACGCCGGCGGCCATGACCTCGGCGCCGGTGATCGGGAAGCTCGGCCTTGGCCAGCTCCGCGCCATCGGCAGGAGGGCGCGCCACTGGATGGCGGCGGCGCGGCGCTCCGATCCCGCCCAGCCCAGCATCACCCGATCGCAGAAGGCGTCGACGCCGATCTTGTAGATGCTGCGCCGCGCCTCGCGCGGGCTGAGCCAGGACACCAGCCGCGGCTGTGTCCCCAGCGCCGCGATCAGCCGGTCGCGCTGGGCGTTGGACAGCCGCAGCCGCTCGGCGGTCGCCGCGCCGACCGCCGGCTCGTCGGGCAAAAGCGCCGCCAGTCTGAGCAGGGCGTCGCACTGGAAAAGATCGGACTCGATCTCGACCAGCCGCTCGAAGCGCGCCAGCCCGCGCGCCTCGGGCACGATCAGCGACAGGATGCCGGTGGCGGCCATCAGCCGCATGGCGGGCCGGGGGTCATCGGCGGCCAGCAGCTTCAGCAGCTCCTTGGCGATGCGTTCGGCCGAAAGGGTGATCAGCGCGCCCTTCATGGCCTCGCAGGCGGCCAGGGCCGCGGCGTCTGGCTCGCCTCGGCCGTACCAGGCCAGGAAGCGGAAGAAGCGCAGGATGCGCAGGCCGTCCTCGCGGATGCGGGTCTCTGGATCGCCGACGAAGACGACGCGGCCGGCGCGCGCATCGGCCTCCCCTGCGCCGGTGGGATCGAACAGCCGCCCATCGGGGTCGGCGTAGAGGGCGTTCAGGCGGAAGTCGCGGCGGGCGGCGTCCTCGGCCCAATCATCGGTATAGGCCACCACCGCATGGCGGCCGTCGGTCTCGACGTCGCGGCGCAGGGTGGTGATCTCGAACGGCTTGCCGCCGGAGACCGCGGTCACCGTGCCGAACTCGACGCCGGTCGGGACCGCCTTCAATTTCGCCGCCTTCAGCGCCTCGATCACCCGGTCGGGCGTCAGGGTGGTGGCGATGTCGATGTCGGCGACCGGCTGGCCGATCAGCGCGTTGCGCACGCAGCCGCCGACGAAGCGCGCGCAGCCGGCGCCGCCGGCCGCCTCCAGCGCCTCGATCACCGCGCGGGTCTCCGCCGCCTTCACCCACGGCTTGACGCCGATGGTCGGCCCAGACTCTTCAGAGGTCATTCGGTTCAGACGTCATTCGCTCGCCGCGACCTTTCCATAGAGGCGCTCATACAGCACCCGCACCATGCCCGCGGTCGCGCCCCAGATCACCCGGTCCTCATAGGACATGGCGTAGAAATAGCGCCGCATGCCGTCGGCCTGTTCGCGGAACTGCCGCTCGTGGTTGCCCGGCTCCATCAGGAAGGCGAAGGGCACCTCGAACACGTCGGCCACCTCGTCGGGATTGGGGACCAGGTGGAAACCCGGCCGCACGAAGCCGACCACCGGGGTGATGTCGTAGCCGGTGCGGGTCTGGTAGCCGGTCGAAAGGCCGGCGACGGTGACGAAGGCGGGGTCGAGCCCGATCTCCTCGTGCGCTTCGCGCAGCGCCGTCGCCCAGGGGGTCTCGCCGGGGTCCGAGCGCCCGCCGGGAAAGGCGATCTGGCCGGTGTGGGCGCGCAGGGTGTCGGCGCGGCGGGTGAAGACCACCGTCACCCCCGCCTCGTGCTCCACTAGCGGCACCAGCACCGCGGCCGGGTTCAGCACCCCGCCGACCGTGCGGGCGTCGGGATTGAGGTCGAAGTCCGAGGTCGCCGGCGGCTTGTCGGGATCGTAGCTGGACAGGGGGTCGAGACGGCCGGTGATCCACGCCCGCATCTGGGCGGGGGTCATGGATTGGCGGCCCTGGTCGGTCCGACCGGGAACCAGACCCCGTGCGATTGGACGCAATAGGCCATCCCGCCTTCGGTCTGATGCTCCACCGCCATCTCGGCCAGTTCGTAGAAGACCGGCCGGGCGATCAGCGCCTCGAGCCCGCGCCGGACGTGCAGGTAGGGCCTGGGCTCGCCGGTCCCGGGGTCCATCTCGACGCGGATCCGGTTGTCCGGCCCCGCCTCGACCACGTCGCCGACATTGGTGATGAAGCGCAGCACCCCGTCCTCGGCGTCGACCCGCACGGCGATGAACGGGGCGTCCTCCACCGTGATCTTCATCTTCTCCACCGGCGTCACCAGGTGGAAGCCGTCGGGATCCTTGCGCAGCACGGTGGAGAAGAGCCGCACCAGCGCCTCGCGGCCGATCGGCGTGCCCTCGTGGAACCACAGGCCGTCGCGGCGGATGACGATGTCGATCTCGCCGCAATGCTCGGGATGCCACAGGTGCACCGGCGGCAGGCCGCGGCCGGGCGCCTGGGTCCTGGCCGCGGCGATCACCCCGTCCAGGCCCGCGGGTTGGGTTCCACTCATGGATACGAACCTAGGCGCTGGAGGCGGCCGCCTCAAGGCGCGCCGGCGGCCCCCAGATCGGCGTTCGGATCGGCGCTCACCGCCCCGGCCGGGCAGGCCTCGCCGCCGAAGCTCATGTACATCACCCGGGCCGGATCGACCGGCCCCGGCATGACCACGCGGCCGGGCGGGACCACCTGAAAGCCCAGCGGCTCGAAATAGGGCGCATCGCCCACCAGCAGGACCAAACCGTGGCCGGCGGCCTTCGCCGCCTTGCAGGCGCGCTCGATCAGCGCCGCGCCCAGCCCGCGGCTGCGCCAGTCCGGTGCGACCGCGAACGGGCCGAGCAGCACCGCCGGCGGCTCGCCGATCCGGATCGGCCACATGCGCACGCAGCCGACCAGTTCGCCGCCGCAGAAGGCCACATGGGAGATGTCCAGCAGCGGCCGGTTATGCTCGCGCAGCCGCTCGGCCGCCTTGACGTAGCGGCCCGGCCCGAAGGCGTGGTCGATCAGGGCGTCGACGGCGGCCGTGTCATGGGCCTGTTCGAGAATGAGGGGCGGCAAGACGCCGGCCTGGGCGGCGGACTGTTGGATCATGGAGGGGCTTCGCGGACTGGACCTGAGGGCGTGACATGGACCCGATCCGTGAAACGCCTGCGACGGCGTCAAGGATCGGGGGCTCAGCGGCGGACCCGGGTCCGCACCAATGATCGCCGACGTCGCATGGTCTTGCCGATGTCCGTTCCAACGAAGGCGGCTCGCATAGGGCGCGCTGGGCCCTTCGTCAACGCCAAGCTCCCGTTGCGGCTCCCCTCGCCGCACGGTAAGGCCGGCCATGGCCGACGCCGCCCCGCCGCCCGCAACCAGCATCTGGAAGGAGCGGGACTACCTGCTTTTCTGGAGCTGCCGCTTCACCAGCGCCCTCGGCGTCTCGATCGAAAGCGTCGCCATCGGCTGGCAGATCTACGCGCTGGCGCGGCGCTCGATGGACGTCGAGCATTCGGCCTTCCTGGTCGGGATGGTCGGCCTGGCGGCGTTCACGCCGCTGTTCCTGCTGGCCCTGCCGGCCGGCGAGGCCGCCGATCGCTACAACCGCAAGACCATCCTCAGGGTCACCTACCTCTCCGAGACCGTCGTGGCCGCCGGCCTGGCGGTGCTCAGCCATCTGCACCTGGTCAGCACCGACCTTTTGCTCGCCGCCGCCTTCGTCTTCGGCGCCTCGCGCGCCTTCATGCAGCCGGCGCAGAACGCGCTGGCGCCCAACCTGGTGCCGCGCGAGCTCCTGCCCCGCTCGATCGCCTGGAACGCCCTCGCCGGCCAGAGCGGCCGGATCTTCGGGCCGGCGCTTGGCGGCGTGCTGGTCGGCGTCTCGCCCACCTTCGCCTACGGGACCGCGGCAAGCCTCTACATGCTCGCCGCGCTCGCCACCTTCGCCATCGTCAGGAACGCCCCGCCGGTGATCCACACCGCTTCCCGCATCGCCCTGATCAAGGAGGGGCTGGTCTATGTCTGGGAGAACAGGATCGTCTTCGGCGCCATCTCGCTGGACCTGTTCGCGGTGCTGCTGGGCGGCGCCACGGCGCTGTTGCCGGTGTTCGCGCGCGACGTGCTGAATGTGGGCGCCTCCGGCTTCGGCATCCTGCGCACCGGGCCGGCCCTGGGCGCGGCGACCATGTCGCTGATCCTGTCCAGCCGCCCGATCCGCCATCGCGCCGGCCTGACCATGTTCGCCGGCGTCGCGGTCTATGGCGTGGCGACCCTGGTGTTCGGCCTTTCCAAGTCGCTCTGGCTGTCGGTGGCGGCGCTGGCGGTGCTGGGCGGCGCCGACATGCTGTCGGTCTTCGTGCGCCAGACCCTGGTGCAGCTGATCACGCCCGATCCCATGCGCGGCCGGGTGGCGGCGGTCTCCGGCCTGTTCGTCGGCGCCTCCAACGAGCTGGGCGAATTCGAGAGCGGCGTCGTGGCGCGGTTCCTGGGCCCGATCGGCGCGGCGATCTTCGGCGGCGTCGGCGCATTGATCGTCACCGGCCTTTGGGCGAAACTCTTTCCCGCCTTGCGCAAGGTCGACCGGCTCGCCTAAGCCGTCGACGACATTCAATTGTTTTTCCAGGAGATAGATGATGGGCGTATTGAACGGGAAGGTGGTTTTGGTCACCGGCGGCGGCAACGGCATTGGCCGCGATTGCGCGCTGATCGCCGCCAGGGAAGGCGCGAAGGTCGTGGTCAACGACCTCGGCGGCTCGCTGGCGGGCGGCGACGAAGGCTCGGCCGGGCCGGCCGAGGTGGTGGCCCAGGAAATCCGCGCCGCCGGCGGCGAGGCGGTGTCCAATTCCGAGAGCGTCACCTCGCTGAAGGCGGTCGAGGGCATGGTGAAGCTGGCGCTGGACACGTTCGGCGGCCTGCATGCGGTGATCAATCCGGCCGGCATCCTGCGCGACGGCATGTTCCACAAGATGAGCGAAGAGGACTGGGACAAGGTCATCGACGTCCACCTGCGCGGCTCGTTCAACGTCGCCCGCGCCACCATCGAGCACTTCCGCGAGCAAAACGACGGCGCCTATGTCTTCTATACCTCGACCTCGGGCCTGTTCGGCAATGTCGGCCAGACCAATTACGGCGCGGCCAAGATGGGCATTGTCGGCCTGTCGCGGATCATCGCCATGGAGGGCGCGCGCAACAATGTCCGCGCCAACGCCCTCGCCCCGGTGGCCTGGACTCGCATGACCCAGTCGGTGCCGGTGAAGGACGAGGCCGCCGCCGAGCGCCGGGCGACCATGGCCGCCTCCATCCGCCCCGACCAGCCGGCCAAGCTGTCGGTGGCGCTGATCTCGGACGCGGCCAAGACTGTCTCCGGCCAGATCTTCGGGGCCAGCGGCGACAACCTGATCCTCTACAGCCAGCCGCGCCCGATCGAGACCTTGAACAAGGCCGAGGGCTGGACGCCGGAGACCATCCTGTCCGAGGCGCTGCCGAAGATGCAGGACAAGTTCTACCCGCTGTCGCGCGCGCCGCTGACGACCGCTCCGGCGGCGGAGCCCGCCAAGGCCTGACGCACTAACTCCAGCAGACAGAGCGGCGTGCGGTCCCAAGGGGCCGCACGCCTTCCTTTCGCCTCAAGGTCCGGCCAGCGCGGCCAGCGCTTCGCCGGACAGCCGGCGGGTGATCCACTCCGGCTTCGCCGCCGCGCCAAGGGCGTCGTAGAAGCCTATCGCCAGCTCATTCCAGTCCAGCACCGCCCATTCCAGCCGCGCCAGGTTCTCGTCGCGGCAGCGGCGGGCGAGGCGCCGCAGCAGCGCCAGGCCGGCGCCGCGCCCGCGTGCCTGCGGCCGCACGAACAGGTCCTCCAGCCAGATCCCGTGCCGGCCCTCGAAGGTCGAGACGTTGTAGAACCAGAGCGCGAAGCCGACGGCCGCGCCGTCGAGCTCGGCGATGTCGCAGAAGGCGCGCGGCGAGGCGCCGAACAGGATCGCCGCGATGCCCGCCTCGGACGCCTTCACCTCCTGCGAGAGCTTTTCATAGGCCGCCAACTCGCCGATCAGGGCGAAGATCAGCGGCGCGTCGGCGGCGGTTGCGGGGCGAATGGCGACAGTCATGCCCGCAGGCGCCGCTCGGAAAGCGCCTCGATCAGCTGATCATTGGCGCGGAACCGGATGGCGTCCCAACCCGCGGCCTTGGCGCGGGCGACATTGGCTTCGGAGTCGTCGACGAAGACGATGGCGGCCGGGTCCAGGCCGAGGCGGGCGGTGACGGCCGCGAACGCTTCCGGCCCCGACTTGCTCAGGTGGAGTTCCGCCGACCAGAACATCGGCTCCAGCACCGCGCCGGACGGGAAGAGGCCGGCGACGAAGGCGGGGTTGTCGCTGAAGCCGCCGACCGTGACCCGCCGGCGCAGCTTGGCGACCGCATCCCAGAGCACAAGGTTCGGCGGCTCGAAGACGCTGAGGATCAGCGCCCGGGTCTCGGCCGGCGACACCGCGCGGCCGGCGACCTCGGAAAGCGCCGCCGCGACCTCTTCCTCGCTGGCCTCGCCGAGGTCGAGCCGGGCGTGGATGTCGGAGGCCATGAACGCCCGCGCCGCTTCGGCGGTGATCCCGAGCGCCGCGACCATCGCCCGGACGCGCCGCTCGCGGTCGAAGGGCAGGAGCACGCCGCCCAGGTCGAACAGGACGATCCGCGCCGTGGTCACTTAGCGGCCGATGACGACGCCCGGCGGCGGGACGCTGTCGGCGGGAACGAAGAAGTCGGCCATCAGCGGCGTGTTCGGATCGACCCGATACTTTTCGAAATCCCGCTCGCCCTCGGCATAGAGGAAGCTGTCGTCGATCAGGAAGTTGCCGGTGAACGACCTGGCCGGCTTTTCGAAGATGGCGTGGGCGGCGTCGGCCATGATGTCGACGGTGCGGCAGGCCTTCATGCCCTCGTCGCCGGCCAGGGCGAAGCGGATCGCCGCCGTGGCGATGCCGGTGCGCGGCCAGAGCGCGTTGAAGGCGACGCCGTCGGCCCGGTACTCCTCGGCCATGCCCAGCACGCACATGGACATGCCGAACTTGGCCATCGAATAGGCCACATGGCCGGCGAACCAGCGCGGGCTCATGTCCAGCGGCGGCGACAGGTTCAGCACATGCGGATTGGCCGCCCGCTTCAGGTGCGGGATGCAGGCCTTGGAGGTCAGGAACGTGCCGCGCGCATTGATCTGGTTCATCAGGTCATAGCGCTTCATGTCGGTGGCCTCGACGCCGGTCAGGCTGATGGCCGAGGCGTTGTTGACGCAGATGTCGATGCCGCCGAAGCGAGCGACCGTCTGCTCCACCGCGTCGTAGACATTGGCGTCGTCGCGCACGTCGACGATCAGCGGCAGCGCCTTGCCGCCGGCCTGCTCGATCGCCTCGGCGGCGGTGTAGATGGTGCCGGGCAGGTGCTTGTGCGGCTCGGCGGTCTTGGCGGCGATGGCGACATTGGCGCCCTCGCGGGCGCAGCGGAGCGCGATGGCCAGGCCGATGCCGCGGCTGGCGCCGGTGACGAACAGGGTCTTGCCGGAAAGGCTCATAGATCGGCTCCCGTGGTGGCGACGCGCTGATCCGGGCTCATGCCTGAATACCAGAGGACGCCGGTCTCGTCCGGGACCGCCTTGGCGCGGCCGCGGACCAGGAGGCAGTTGAGGTGGGCCAGGGCCTCGCCCGTGGCCATGCCCAGCAGTTCGGGCCCGATGGCGCGGGCGAACAGCGAACCGAAGACGTCGATCGAACGCTTGGGCTGGGCCAGGCTGCGCATCAGCCGCTCCATGCCGCGTTCATGGCCGCGGATCAGGTGATCGAGCCGCGCGTGCAGGCCCAGGAAGGGATCGTTGTGCGCCGGCAGCACCAGCACATCGTCCGGCACGATGGTCTTGATGCGCGCCAGCGAGGTCAGCCATTCGCTCAAGGGATCGCCGTCCGGCTCGGTCGGGAAGACCGAGACGTTCGACGAGATGCGCGGCAGCACCTGGTCGCCGGAGATCATCAGCTTCAGCTCGGGGCAATAGAGGCAGGCGTGCTCCGGCGAATGGCCGGCGCCGACCACCACCCGCCAGTCGTGGTCGCCGATGCGGATGGTCTCGCCGTCGACCATGCGCCGATAGCTGTCCGGCAGCCGGTAGATGTGTTTGCCGAAGCCGCCGAAGCGGGCCTTGTAGTCCTCGATCGCCTCCTGGCTCCAGCCGGCGGCGTGGTAGAAGCGGATGGCGTCCTCGGGCGCCTGGCGGCCGGTGTCCTCCACCAGCATGCGGCACTGCAGGTATTCCAGGCGGGTCATCCACAGCCGGCAATCGAACTTGCCGGTCAGCCAGCCGGCCATGCCGATATGGTCGGGATGCAGGTGGGTGACCATCACCCGGGTGGCGGGCTTGTTGCCGAGCGGGCCGGCCAGCACCTT
Source organism: Caulobacteraceae bacterium (assembly GCA_036272595.1). Taxonomy (GTDB): domain Bacteria; phylum Pseudomonadota; class Alphaproteobacteria; order Caulobacterales; family Caulobacteraceae; genus Poindextera. Next base: position 37,707 of record DATAYM010000087.1, on the reverse strand, counting down.
GCGCCAGGCCTGGGTGGTCGCCGGGGTCTGCATGCCGGTGTCGACCAGCGCCCAGCCGTCGCCGTCCTTCAGCGCCCAGACATTGATGAAGGCCAGCGCGCCGCCGAGCGGCATGCGCATCCAGAGCACGCCGGGCGCGATTTCCACCGCGTCGCCGAAGGCCGGGGTCTCGGTCAGCGGATAGACCAGCGCCCGGCCGTGCCCGCTTGCCTGGTCGCGCGTTCCATCGGCCACTGCGATCGTCCTCCCGCGAAAAACGCCTCTCGCGGGCCTAAACCGCCCCAGCCGATGCGTCCAGCCGCTTGCCGCGATCGCGTCCGTGTCGGTCGTCAGCTTGACCCGCCGGGCGAGCGCGGGTTTAAGCTCGCCGAAACGAGGAACGTCCAGGAGCACCTATGTCGAGACTTTCAGGATTTGGCCTGGCCGCGGCCGCCTTGGTGATGGCGGTGGTCACCGCCACGGCCAGCTTCGCGGCCCCGGCTCCGGCCGCGGCGCCTCCGATCGATCCGGCCCAGCGCGCGGTCGGCATGAAGGCCGCCCCTCAGCTGATCACCGACGCCCATCTGCCCTGCACCCTCGCCGACGCCCGGCGCATCGGCGAAGGAACGGGGCCGGACAAGTCACCGGTGACCATCTACGAGATCGCCTGCAAGGAAGGCCTCGGCTATGTCGTCGCCAAGGAAGCCAAGGCCGGCGCGCCGCTGGTGACCTACAACTGCCTGATGATGGCCATGCCGCAGGCCAACGGCAAACCCAACACCATGGCCTGCCAGCTGCCCGGCAACGCCAATCCGGGGCTTGGTCTGCAGACCTTTGTCAACCAGACCGGCCGCACCTGCGCCGTGGACAAGGGACGCTTCGTCGGCCCGACCAGCGACAGCAGCATCTACGAGGTCTCCTGCCAGGGCGGCGCCGGGCTGATCCTCACCGTGCCGACCGCCGGCGGCAAACCCCCCGAGGCGGACAATTGCCTCGCCTATAACCAGCCCGGCTCGATCAAGTGCGAACTGACCACGAGCGACCAGGAGATCGCCCCGATCAACGCGGTCGCCGCCTCCAGCGGCAAGTGCGCCGCCGTCACCAACAAGCGCTATGTGCTGAGCACCACCGATGGCTCGGACTATTTCGAAGTCGCCTGCGGTGACGGCAAGGGCTACATGCTGCACGTCGATCACACCGGCAAGCTGGCCGAGGCCATCGGCTGCGCCCAGGCGTTCGAGATCGGCGGCGGCTGCACCCTGACCGACGCCCGCCAGGCCCAGACCCAGCAGAACGCCGTCTATGCCGACCTGTCGAAAAAGGCCGGCTTCGACTGCGCGGTGTCGAAATACGCCCTCTTCCCCTCGACCGACCCGACCAAGGACGTGGTCGAGATGGCCTGTTCCAACCGGCCGGACGGCGGCGTCGGCATCTTCCCCGCCCACGGGCAGGCCCGCGTCTATGACTGCCTGCGTTCGCAGGACGAGGGCTACAAGTGCAGCTACACGTCGGTCGACACGCTGTATCCGAAACTCAGCGCCGAGCTGAAGGCCAAGAACAAGGGCGGCTGCGTGGTGTCGAGCGCCCGGCCGTTCGCCCACGCCGACGACGGCTCCGACTTCGTCGAGGTGGGCTGCGCCGACGGCGGCCCGGGCTGGGTGCTGGTCTATCCGGCGGGTTCGACTTCGCCGTCGCAGCTGCGCAACTGCACGGAAGTGGCCAACCTGGCCGGCGGCTGTCAGCTGCCGACCAACAAGAAGAAGACCTGACCCGAACGACCTGGCGCGGAGAGAGCAAGCTGACGGGCTTCTCTCTCTTCGCTTACCCCGCGAAGGCGGATGCAGGTTTTTGGACCACGAACGACACGAAAAACACGAACGGGCCAGATTGGCTGATGCGGTGACGCCGACCGTTCGTGTGGGTTCGTGTTTTTCGTGGTCCAAATTCTTCGAGCGCGGCCGAGGGTGAAGGTCGAAATCAAAAGACCCTGGATCGCCGCCGCCGTGGGGTGAGCGGTTTTGAGCTCCTAGCCCATTTCCGCGCGCACCTTGGCGCGGAGCACGTCGATGGGGGCGAGGCCGCGGTCGGTCTTGAAATGCCAATAGGTCCAGCCGTTGCACGCCGGCTGCGACTGGACCATGGCGCCCAGCTTGTGGATCGAACCGGCCAGCTCGCCCGAGGTCAGGCTGCCGTCCGCCCGCACCCGCGCGGTATGCTGGCCTTTGGGCGAGAACAGCTTGTCGCCCGGCCGCAGCAGCCCCGCCTCGACGATCTGGCCGAAGGCGACGCGCGGCTCGCTGCGCTTGGAGCCCATCACCTCGAGGTCCTCGCCCGAGGCCGGGATCACCTGGGCGATGCGGGTCTTCGCCACCGCCACATAGTTCGGCTCGCGCTCGACGCCGATGAAGCGGCGCCCCAGCCGCTTGGCCGCCGCCCCGGTGGTGCCGGTGCCGAAGAACGGATCGACGATCAGGTCGCCCGGCCTGGACGAGGCCAGGATCACCCGGTGCAGCAGCGCCTCGGGCTTCTGGGTCGGGTGGGCCTTCTGGCCGTCGGGGCCCTTGATCCGCTCCTCGCCGGTGCACAGGGGCAGCGTCCAGTCCGAGCGCATCTGCAGCTCGTCATTGGCCATCTTCATCGCGTCGTAGTTGAAGGTGTAGCGTTTCGGTCCGCGCCCCCTGGCCGCCCAGATCAGCGTCTCGTGCGCGTTGGTGAAGCGCGTACCCTTGAAGTTCGGCATCGGGTTGGACTTGCGCCAGATCACGTCGTTCAGGATCCAGAACCCCAGGTCCTGCAGGGCGGCGCCGACGCGGAAGATGTTGTGGTAGCTGCCGATCACCCATAGCGACCCGTCGGGCTTCAGGACCCGCCGGCAGGCGCTCAGCCACGCCCTGGTGAACTCGTCATAGGCGGCGAACGAGGCGAACTGGTCCCAGTCGTCGTCGACCGCGTCGACCTTGGAATTGTCCGGTCGCAAAAGCTCGCCGCCGAGCTGGAGGTTATAGGGCGGGTCGGCGAACACCAGGTCCGCACAGCCCTCGGGCAGCTTCGCCAGCGCCTCGAGGCAATCGCCTTCGATAATGGTTTCCGTCCCGAAGGTCATACGCCGCTCCCGCCACTGGCCCGGACGGTGAAGCGGTACGGTTAAAAATCAGTGCTAGCCGCCGCCGGTCAGCCCCTGGCGGGCCTTGTCCAGCTCCTCGGAATAGCGGCGCAGCGCATAGCCTTCGGTCAGCAGGCCGATCACCTTGCGGCTGGCCAGGTCGTCGACCACCGCCAGCGCCTCGCTCTCGGTGCGGTCGAAGATGGCGACCGCCTCCTTGACGTTCATGTCCGGGGTCAGGGCCGTGTCCGCCCAGCGGGCGAGGTCGCCGGCGGTGCGCCCCGCGTCCTCCTCCGGCCGGTCGGCCGAGGCGAAGGCCTCGGCGACCATGGCGATGCCGAGATAGCGGCCGATGTCGTCCACCACCACCACCCGCTGGGTCGAGCCGAGCGGGTAGCGCCGGCGCAGCTCCTTCAGGCTGGCGCTGGCGGGGATGGTCGAGGGATCGCGCCGCATCATCCGGCCGACGGTGAGCATGCGCATCCAGCCGACGTCGATGGCGCTGCGGATGGTCTCGCCGCGCAGGTGTAGCCGCCAGGTGGAGAAGGAGTAGCCGAAGGTTTCGCGCACGGCGAGGCTGGTGACCAGCGAGGCGGCCAGCACCACGCTGGTCACCGTGAAGTCGCCGGTGGTCTCCAGCACCAGGAAGGACATGGTCAGCGGCCCGCCGACCACGGCCACCGCCAGCGACGACATGCCGACCAGGATGCACAGGGTCGGATCGAGCGCGATCTGCGGTGCCGCCAGCGCCACCGCGACGGCGAACAGCTTGCCCATCAGCGCGCCGAGGAACAGCGAGGCGAAGAACAGGCCGCCGCGGAAGCCCGAGCCCAGCGACACCACCGAGGCGGCGGCCTTCAGCGCGACCAGGAACAGCAGGGCGCTCAGCGTCAGCCTGGCCGGGATATCGACCGTCAGGGCGCCATGGCCGGCCGCCAGCACCTGCGGGGTGATCAGCGACAGCCCCCCGAGCACGCAGCCGCCGATCGCCGGCCGCACGCCCCTCGGCAGCCGCGTCCAGTCGAACAGCCGCTCCATCAAGTAGACCGCGCGCATGACCGCGATGCCCACGGCCGCGCAGAGCAGGCCGAGCAGGACGACGCTGAGATAGTCCGACAGGTTGAGCACGCCGGCCGCCGGCGCGTGGATCACGTAGGTGGTGGCGCGCACCGCCCGCGCGGTCAGCACCCCGGCGAGGCTGGCGACCAGGATCGGCGCGGCCGACTGCACCGTATAGGTCCCGACGATCAGCTCGAAGGCGTAGAAGGCGCCGGTCAGCGGCGCGCCGAACGCCGCGCCGATGGCGCCGCCGGCGCCGCAGCCCACCAGCATGCGCAGGTCGTTGCGGCGCAGGCGAAGCATGCTGCCCAGCTTGGAGGCCAGCCCCGCGCCGACCTGGGCGTAGCCGGCCTCGAGCCCCACCGAGGCGCCGAAGCCGTTGGAGATCAGGGTCTGGGCCGTCACCCACAGGCTGTCGCGCAGCGACATGCGCCCGCCGTGCAGGGCGTTGGCCTCGATCGGGTCGACCGGCACGGTCGGGCGGCGGCGGCTCCACAGCCAGGCCCCGACGCCCAGGAAGACACCGCCCAGGATCGGCGCCGCATGGCCGCGCTTCAGGTGTTTGACGCCGCTCAGCCGCTCGCCGCCAACGCCGAATAAGAGGTTGTGCATGTCGCTGGACAGGGTGCCGATCAGCGCGACCGACAGGCCCGCGGCGATGCCGATGACCGCCGCCAGGATGACCAGCGAGAATTCGCTGCGCCGGACCAGGCTGCGCAGGCGCCGCGCCACGGCCTCCAGCGGCGAGGCCCGCTCGCGCGTCAAGGCGGGGGCGTCAGAAGCTTCCGCCGTCATCCGGCTCGCCCAGGTCGAACAGCGACGCCGCCAGCATGGGGTTCTCACCGGCCAGGGCCAGCCGCACCGGCGCCCAACCCATGCGATGGATCGGGCACGGCCCGAGCCGCAGCAGCGCCTCGCCATGGACCGGGGCGCGATAGCCCTTGTGGGCGGCGAAACCATAGCCGGGGTAGACCGCGTCCATCTCGGCCATCAGCCGGTCGCGCGCCGTCTTGGCCAGGATCGAGGCGGCGGCGATGGAGACCGAGATGGCGTCGCCCTTGACCACGGTCTTGACCGCGCAGGGCAGGCGAAAGGCGTAGTTGCCGTCCACCAGCGCGAACACCGGCGTCACCTGCAGGCCCTGCACCGCCCGGTGCATGGCCAGGCCCGTGGCGTGCAGGATGTTCAGCGCGGCGATCTCCTCGACGCTGGCGAACCCCACCGCCCAGGCCACGGCCGAGGCCTTGATCTCCGCCTCCAGCCGCTCGCGCGCCTTGGCGGTGAGCAGCTTGGAATCGTTGACGCCCTCGGGCACGCGGCCCGGATCGAGGATCACCGCCGCGGCGCTGACCGGCCCGGCCCAGGGTCCGCGTCCCGCTTCGTCGACGCCGCAGACCGGCGTCGGGCAGGCCGCCTCCAGCAGCAGGTGTGGGCCGATCGGCCCCCCAGACGGCTTGCGCGGCGGCGACTTGCGCGCCGCTGGTTGGCGCTCCGGTGATTGGCGTGGCGGCATCAGGCGCCGGCCATCCGCGCCACCGGCCCATGCCGGAAGCAGTCGGTCGTGTGGTCGTTGACCACGCCGACGGCCTGCATGAAGGCATAGACGATCACCGGGCCGCAGAACTTGAAGCCCTTGGCCTTCAGCGCCTTGGCCATGTCCACGGCCAGCGGGGTCTGGGCCGGGACCTCGCTGATATTGGTCCAGTGGTTGGTGATCGGCTTGCCCCCGGTGAAGGCCCAGATGAAGTCGGCGAAGTCCTCGCCGCGCTCGCGCATGTCCAGGTAGACCTTGGCCCCGGCGATGGCGGCGTCGATCTTGGCGTTGGAGCGGATGATGCCGGCGTCGGCCATCAGCCGCGCGCGGTCCGTGGGCCCGAACCGGGCGACCACCTCGGGATCGAAATCGGCGAAGGCGGCGCGGAAGGCGTCGCGCTTGCGCAGGATGGTGATCCAGGCGAGGCCGGCCTGGAAGCCGTCCAGCACCAGCTTTTCCCACAGCGCCCGGCTGTCGCGCTCGGGCACGCCCCACTCGGTGTCGTGATAGGCCGTATAGAGGACATCGCCCCGCTGGGCCCAGGCGCAGCGATTCGGAGCCTCGGTCATGCCGCGAGCTTATGACCCGTGCCGGCCCCCGGCAAAAGGGGGCTTGACCGCGACCCTTCCGCCATCGGCGAAGTACGAAATGCTATAGGTTTGATGGCGATTCCACCCGAGATCGCGCCCGCCGTGTCGCCGCCCGGGCAGTGGATTGGAAATCGGAGAGCACGCCGTGGCCGAAATCCAGCGTTTCCGGGTCGAGAAGCTCATCCGCGACCGGTTGCCGGAGATCATGCGGCAGGCGGGCCTGAGCGTCTTCGAGCGCCGGCTGGATGACGCCGAGTTCGTCCAGAGCCTGAAAACCAAGCTGGCCGAAGAAACCGCCGAGGCCCGCGAAGCCGGCTCGGCCGAGGAGCTGCTTGGCGAACTGGCCGACGTGATGGAGGTCGTGCTCGCGCTCGCGGCCGCCCATGGCTTCGCCGCCGCCGACATCGAGGCGCGGCGCCTGGCCAAGCGCATTGAGCGGGGCGGTTTCGACGGTCGGGTCTACAACGCCGCGGTCGAGGCTGAGGAAGGTTGCCCGGCGCTCGCCTACTATTTGGCGAGGCCCGAGCAGTATCCTCGCCTGCCCTAAGAACGGATGGCGCCGTAGATCGCGTCGCGGATGGCGTCGGGAAAGGGGCCGGTCATGCCGGCGATGGCGGTGTTGGTCAGGATGACCACCGACAGCTTCTCCGCTGGATCGGCGAACCAGGAATTGCCGTAGACGCCGCCCCAGCGCCGGGTTCCTGGCGTCTGCGTGGCGCCGGAATCTCGCTGCAGCGCCCAGCCGAGGCCGAAGCCCGAGCCTGGCATGATCATGGCCAGGTCCGCGGTGGCGACCGTATCCATCAGCGCGACGGTGGATGTCTGCAGGATCGGCGCGCCGCCGCCCTGGATCGCCTCGAGGAAGCGCATGAAATCGGGCGCCGTGCCGCTCATGCCGGCGCCGGCCGACGGAAACGAGCCGGGATCGAACATCCGGTCCGGCGCGAACGAGATGGCGCCAGGGCCGAAGGCGACCATGTGGTGCGCGCCCATGCGCACCGGCTCAGGGCTCCCGTCGCCATAGGCCGTGGCCAGCCGGTCGCGCTCGGTGACCGTAAAGCCGGTGTCGACCATGCCCAACGGCCCGGTCACCCGCTCCTTCACCACCTCCGGCAAGGGCTTGCCTGCCGCCTTGGCGAGCACCGCGCCCATCACGTCCATGGCCACCGAATAGCCCCAGGCGGTTCCGGGCGGATAAGCCAGCGGCGCCGAGGCGATGCGGCGCAGATTGTCCTCCATCGAACGTCCCGGCAGGTCCATGCCGTCAGAGATGTCGGCGAGATGATAGGGCCCGCCTTCGGGCTGGAAGAACCGGTAGGCAAGGCCGGCGGTGTGGGTCATCAGCTGGCGCAGTGTGATCGGCGGCGCCTCGCCATCGGGCAATCTGGGGGTGAAGTCCGGCAGGAATTTGGTCACCGGATCGTCCAGCGAGATGAGGCCCTTTTCCACCAGCGCCATGGCCGCGGCGGCGACGATCGGCTTGGTCAGCGAGGCGTAGCGGAAGATGGTGTCCGGCTTCACCGGCGTCCCCGCCTCGCGATCGGCCAGCCCCGCGGCGCGCGCGTAGACCAGCTCGCCGCCGCGCGAGACCATGATCACCGAGCCGACGATCGTCCTGGCCGCCATGGCCTCGTCGGTGACCGCATCGACGGCCTTCGCCATGCGGTCGTCGCTCTGAGCGCCCATCTGTCCCCTCCCTTTTCGAACCCGCTCGCGGGGTCCCTAGGCCTTGCTGGTAGCCTGGAAATAGGCCGGTGTCTCGACCGTCACCGGGCGATCGTCCACGCTCAGGGCGGCGTCTTCGATGCGGTCGAGACGCAGGAGGGCGATGGCGCGGCCGCCGGCGCCGGTGCGCACCTCGCCGGCGCGCAAGGTCCCGGCCAGCACCTCGGCGCCGAAGTGCGGCGCGGGGCCGGCGAAATCCAGCGGCAGCATGCGGGTCTTGATCGCGCCGCGCCGCTTCATGCGCGAAGTGGTCTCCTGGCCGACGAAGCAGCCCTTCCGGAAATCGATGCCGTTGAGCAGGTCGAAATTCGCCTCGATCGGATAGCTGGTCTCCGGCGGACAGTCCCTGGCCGGGTCGGGCACGCCAAGCGCCAGCCGCATGGCGTCATAGGCCGCCTCGTCCACCGTCACGACGCCGGGCGGCGCCTCGAGGCCGTAGCCGCGCCAGCCGAGCCCGGCCAGCCGTGGATCGGCGGGCCAGTCGCTCGCCGCATCGCCCCACAGCGCCCGCACCGCAGCCTCGACGGCGGCGATCTCGACCTTGGCGCGCAGCCTGTACATCGTCAGCCGCTGGATCAGCGACTCGCGCCGGTCCGCCGCCACGTCCAGCCAGCAGCCGTCGTCGCGGCCGAGGATGAAGAGGTCGAACAACAGCTTGCCCTGCGGCGTCAACAGCGCCCCGAAGCGCAGTTCGCCGGCCCGCAGCGTCTCTACGTCCTGGCTGAGCAGCCCTTGCAGGAAGTCGCGCCAGTCCGGCCCGATCACGCCGACGAGGCTGCGGCTGTTCAGTTCGGCGAGGCTTGCGGTCATGGCGACAGATGTGGCGCCGCCTTGGCTGCAGCGCCAGTGCGCTTATAGAAGAGCCGCTCATCCCCAAAACCGGAGCCCTGAATGGCTGACACCTTCGACCTGATCGTCCGTGGCGGCGAGGTGGTGAACCATGCCGGGCGCGGTCCGGCCGACGTCGGCGTGCGCGACGGGCTGATCGCCGACATCGGCGACCTCGGCCAGGCCTCGGCGGGCGAGGTGTTCGACGCGCGCGGCCTGACCGTGCTGCCGGGGGTCATCGACACCCAGGTGCACTTCCGCGAGCCGGGCATGGAGTGGAAGGAAGACCTGGAGGCCGGCTCGCGCGGCGCGGTGCTCGGCGGCGTCACCGCCGTGTTCGAGATGCCGAACACCAATCCGAACACGATCTCGGCCGAGGCGCTGGCCGACAAGCTGGCCCGCGCCAGGAACCGCATGCACTGCGACCACGCCTTCTATATCGGCGGCACGCACGAGAACGCCGACCAGCTCGGCGAACTGGAGCGGCTGCCCGGCTGTTGCGGCGTCAAGGTGTTCGTGGGCTCGTCGACGGGCAATCTGCTGATCGCCGACGACGAGGGCATCAAGCGCGTGCTGGCCGCCATCCGCCGCCGCGCCGCCTTCCACTCCGAGGACGAGGATCGGCTGAACGAGCGCAAGCCGCTGGCGCGCGAGGGCGACTGGACCAGCCATCCGGAGGTGCGCGACGCCGAGACGGCGCTGCGCTCGTCCAGGCGGCTGATCAAGCTGGCCCGCGCCGCCGGCAAGCGCATCCACATCCTGCACACCACCACCGCCGACGAGATCGAGCTGTTCGCCGTCAACAAGGACATCGTCACCTGCGAGATCACCCCGCAGCACCTGACCATGGCCGCGCCGGAATGCTACGAGCGCCTGAAGGGCCTGGCCCAGATGAACCCGCCGATCCGCGACGAGCGCCACCGGCAGGGGCTCTGGCGCGGCATAGCGCTCGGCGTCGCCGACGTCATCGGCACCGACCACTCGCCGCACACGCTGGAGGAAAAGGCCAAGTCCTATCCGGCCTCGCCGTCCGGCATGCCGGGCGTGCAGACCCTGGTGGCGGTCATGCTGACCCACGTGGCCGAGGGCCGGCTGACCCTGGAGCGGTTCGTCGACCTGACCTCCCACGGCGCCAACCGCGTCTTCAACATCGCCGGCAAGGGGCGCCTCGCGGTGGGCTACGACGCCGACCTGACCATCGTCGATCTGAACGCCCGCCGCACCATCCGTAACCAGGACCAGGCCAACCGCTCCGGCTGGACCGCCTTCGACGGCTTCGAAGCCAAGGCCTGGCCGATGGCCACCATCATCCGTGGTCGGATCGTCATGCGCGACGACGAGGTCGTCGCCGAAGGGACCGGCCGCCCGGTGCGCTTCCTCGAGACCCTGGAGGCTCAATCATGAACGGCGCCGACGCGGTCATATCGACCCTGGCCGACAACGGCGTGCGCGCCTGCTTCGCCAATCCCGGCACCAGCGAGATGCAGTTCGTCGCCGCCCTCGACCGCGAGCCGCGGGTCAAGCCGGTGCTGTGCCTGTTCGAGGGCGTGGTCACCGGCGCCGCCGACGGCTATGGCCGCATGGCCGGCCATCCGGCCGCGACCCTGCTGCACCTGGGTCCCGGCTACGGCAACGGCGTCGCCAACCTGCACAACGCCCGTCGCGCCGGGACGCCGATCGTCAACATCATCGGCGACCACGCCACCTATCACCGCAAGTACGACGCGCCGCTGACCTCGGACATCGAGACCCTGGCCAGGCCCAATTCGCTGTGGCTGAAGGTCGCCGACAGCGCCGACAACGCCGCCGACCTCGCGGCCGAGGCGGTGCAGGCCAGCTACGGCCCGCCCGGCGGCTCGGCCAGCCTGGTGCTGCCGGCCGACTGCGCCTGGTCGCCGGCCACCCGCAAGGGTCCAGTGCTGGTCGCCCCAGGCCCGGCCGCGCCGGACGCCGGCAAGATCGACGCCACAGCCAAGGCCCTGCGCGGCGCCAGGAAGCCAGTGATTCTGATGGGCCAGTCGGCCTGCGGCGAGGCCGGCATTGCCGCCGCGGCGCGCCTGGCGGCCAACGGGATCCGGGTGCTGACCGACACCTTCATCTCCCGCCAGCCGCGCGGCGCCGGCCTCTTCGCGCCGGACCGGATGCAGTATTTCGGCGAGGCGGCGATCAAGGACCTGGACGGCGTCGACCTGATGGTGCTGGCCGGGACAGCTGAGCCGGTCGCCTTCTTCGCCTATCCCAACGCCCCCAGCGTGCTGGTCCCCGAGGGTTGCGCCGAGGTGGTGCTCTCCGAACGCCGCGAGGACAGCCAGGCCGCCCTGGCCGCGCTCGCCGACGCCCTCGGCGCCCCGGCCTCGGCCCAGCCGAACGCGCTCAGCCTGCCCGACCGGCCCACCGGCGCCGTCGATGCGCGCACCGTCGGCGCCTCCATCGCCCGCCACATGCCGGAAGGGGCGATCGTCTCGGACGACTCCGTCACCTCCGGCGCGCCGATCCTTTCGGCCACCCGCAGCGCCCGCCGCCACGACTGGCTGGGCCTCACCGGCGGCGCCATCGGCCAGGGCATTCCGGCCGCGGTCGGCGCCGCCGTCGCCTGCCCTGACCGCAAGGTCATCGGCCTGACCGGCGACGGCTCGGGCATGTACACCGTCCAGGGCCTCTGGACCCTGGCGCGGGAAAGGCTCGACTGCACCGTGGTGGTGTTCGCCAACCACACCTACCGCATCCTCGGCGTCGAGTTCGTCCGCACCGGCTCCGGCGAGCCCGGCCCGGCGGCGGCCAGCCTGCTGGATCTCGGCAACCCGCGCATCGACTGGGTCAGCCTCGCCCGCGGCCTGGGCGTCGCCGCCGAACGCTGCGAAACCGCCGAACGCTTCGACGACGTCTTCGCCGCCGCCATGGCCGCCAAGGGCCCGATGCTGATCGAGGTGGCGCTGGGGTAGTGTGACGACGGCGCGCTGGCGCCTACCGTACGGCGTCGCGCCCTTTGGCCACACCGAGACTCCAGTGGGTGCGGCCATCGCATAGCAGCCCCTACGCTACGCCGTCCCTTACTTCCCCGGCTTATATAGATATCGGGCGCAATATTCGGGCGGTTTCTGTCCAAATTTCAGATCTTCGCGCTGCGTCAGCCGGCAACCAGCCGATATCGCCGCGATGAGGGTCCCGCAAGTGTTGCCGATGTCGCACGGAGGACTCCAACTAAATTCATGCAACACCTCGTCACACCGCCTTGCGTATACCGTTGCCCTTTTAATCCCGACCTTCTTAAAGCAAGGGACGGCACCGTCCATGTAACTAGACCCCATATTTGCGGCGAGCACCAGGAAGGTCACGAGCATATATAGAGCAGATGCCGAAATATTTCTCATATTCAAGCCCCGAGTCTGTGCGCGCCTCATCTCTGAGGCGGATTATAATAATTCCCGCTATTGAATATAGCGGCTTCCTCCGCACTTCTATTCATTAGTCCGGGCAGCGCCGCCCTTATCCCGGTCCGCCTATTCGTCGCATGCGTGGCGTTAAACTGCTGGCCGGCGGCAGTCATGTTTCCATCCCATATGTCTTGCCGCATGTTTGGCCCTAATGCAGGGGCACGATTACCGGTATTGAAGGCATCAGCGACGAGCGCGTCAAACTGATTTTGCGTAAGCTTGAAGATCGTGTCCGCGCCAAGGCTATCGATGACCCGGTTTTGTGCCGCAGCTACGTCAGCAGCGAAGATTCGCTCGGCCAGCGCGCTCCGCTGCGCGAGGGTCAGCCCACGGATGGAGGCATTGAACGCCGCCACCTGAGAAGGAGGGACAGCGTGACCCCAACCGAATGTCGGGTTGGCTTCAGAGTCGCCGAAGACGGCCAGGTTTGGTTGAGACGTCAGTGGATTAAGCTCCTGCCGCCTGATGAAATCTCGCCCCGCATCGCTGATCATTCTTGGCTCGGTGGCGACAGAGGGCGGCTGCTTCCCGTCAGACGCTCCTGAGCCGGCTACAATGCCAGCGATGCCGCTGGTTGGGGCCGCGGTGTCCACTTTGTTGCGCGTGGCAGACGATCCCGCGGCCGCAATTGGCGCGCTGTGGTTCAGGACCGCTGGCAGCGCCGCACCGCCGGGAGCAGGAGCGATGAAGTTGACGGGCACAAGCCCGCGGACGCCGTCGTTGCCGGCTGAGGCGGCGAAGTCCGCTCCCGGCGCAAGGCTGCTGTCGAGCGACGGGCCGAGGTCGGCCTGGCCTAAAAAGCCCTGCCCGCCAAGCGCGGCGGCGGACAGCGGCGCGTCGTCGCCCCTCAGCGCCGCCAGCCGCACATTGACCGCCCGATCGGCCTGGGCGGCGACGGCCTGGGCGCCGGCGGGGCCGAACATCGGCGCGAGGCGGTTCTGCATGAGCGGCGATCCAAGCTGGCCGGGCATGACCTGGCCGTTCTGGATGCGATCCTGGATTTCGCTGCTGACCGCCGATCGGGCGGCGGCCTGCTCGGCCGGGGTGCTGGCCTTGGCCCAGGCGGAGGTTAGGGCGGACGGATCGCTGGAGAACAGCGTCCCGTCCATGGCGTCATGGGCGGCGCGGATGGTGAAGGGATCGCCGAAGACGCCCTGGATCGGGCCATAGCCGGGGATGGCTCCGCCCTCGCCAGTCAAGGGATCGCCGATGAAGGCGTCGCTGAGTTGGCCGGCGATCGAGGCGATGTTGGCGTTGCGGGGCGAGTCGGCGTCGGACAGCACCTGGCCTGTCCATGGGTCGGTCTCCATCAGGCTGGGCAGGGTGTGATAGAGGCCAAGCCAGGTGGCCGCGGTCGGCGTCGGGCCGGGCGTGACGCCGTCCAGCCGCTTCGGCAGGGTCCATGCGCCGTTGTCGGGATCGAGGGCAAGGCCGGCCATGGCCGGGCTGTCGCCATTGTCCAGCATCGAGCCGGCAATGGACGAGGCGGCCTCGCGCAGGGCCCTGGCATGGCCGAGCAGGCCGAGCCTCTGGTTCCACACCGGCGAGGGATCGGAGGCCAGGGCGTTCAGCCAGGGGCTCGCCGCCGCCTTCGTTGCATCGGCGATCGGGCCATAGCCGCCGCCGGGCGGCAGGGGCGGCAGCGCCAAGTTCGCGCGCGCGAGGGGATCGGATTGGCCTTGCAGCGTCGGCGAGGCCGGCAGGGCCGACTGGGCGCCATCGGAGGTGGGCGACGACTGCGGCGGACCAGGATCGCTCAGCTGCGCCAGGGCCGAGCCTGCCGTCTGCGGGTCGCCGTAGACCTTGGCCAAGGCGGTCTGCATGGTGGAGGTCGGGGTTCCTCCCGGGAACTCCACGATCGACCCGTCCGGGCCGGTCACTTCGATGGTCATCCGTTCATCCCTGGCTGGAGCGCCGGGCCGAGGGAGAAGGTCCGGACGTCCGCATCCGGAGCCAGAGTAGGGCGGCGTCGGAACGGTCAGGGGAAGGCTGGCGCGACCGCCGGCCGTATATCGATGCCCGGAGCCGCTCGCGGCTTCTACCAGCCTCGTCCTGGGGTTGACGGCGTTTGGAACCAAGCGCCCGCGCCGATGTTTTGGTTGGGAAGGCCCAAGCAAGGGTAATCCGATGTCGGATCAAAGGCTTAATCCGACGACGCGGCTGTTGCTGGCCGCCTCGATCTTCGCCGGACTGGCGGCGGCGGCCCATGCCGATCCCTACGCGCCGGCAGGCGCCGCTCAATACAGCCGCGCCAGCTATAACGTGCCGAGAAGCGCACACCACCTCGTCGCCACACCGCCGCGCGTCGAGCATGTTGCAGTGACGCCGGACGGATCGGACGTCGTCCCAGTCCATCACGACGCGGACGACCAGCCGCAGGTCGAACTGGGGCCGGGAACCGCCCACCTTGACCACGCGCCCGACGGCCTGGACGACGATCCGACGACCTTCGGCTTGGTGGCGAAGTTCTAGCAACCACCGATCAGGGGCAGGTCGTCACCTGGTTGCTGCAGATGCCGGTGGCCCAGCCGCGGGTCGGCGGTTTGCCGGACATGTGCGCCGCGACGTCCGCGAAGGCGCCGGAACAGCCGTAGACGTGGTCGATATCGGCCGAGTCCGGACCGCTGGAATGGTCGGCGTTGGTCAGCTGGGCGACCACCGGCGACCTGACGTTCGGGGACTTATGCAGGTCGACCTGATTGATCAGGAAACGGACCTTGTCGGCGAACACCCAGCCGGGCCCGGCGAACACCGCCTTGTCGCCCTGGCCGCCGCCATAGTCGGCGAAGCGGGCGTTCTTGATCAGCAACCAGCCGTCGCGACTGCCGATGACATCGAACTCGACCGCGTAGCTGTCGCCGGCCTGGGCCCGCGCCGCCGGCAACCGGCCGACGATCGCCGCGTCCTTGGTCGGCGCGGCGCGCACGTTCAGCCCGGCGCGATCCGGATCGGCCGACCATGCGGAAATGGCGCAGGCGCTCGCCCCGGCGGTCTGGACGGCTTGAGCCAGGGCTGGCCCTGCGACGCCGAGGGCGGCAAGGGCGAAGGCGGCGGCAGAGATGAATGATTTCACGGCGGATCTCCCGTTGGCGCGTCCTTCTTAGACTCCTCCCTCTCCTCTGGCAGAGGTCTTTCAGAGCGCCAGCCTCAGGGCTTTGCCGAATACCGATGGCGTTTCCGCCAGGGCGCGGTCGAACGGGAGCCAGACCAGGTCAGGCTCGGGCGCGCTCCCCTCCGCCCGATAGACGTCCAGCGTCAGGGAGAAGTGGGTGAAGGTGTGTTCGATCTCGCCGACGCATCGCCAGGACGCGGGCGCCGGCGTGGCGGCCAGGGCCTCGGCCTCGGCCCAGGCCGTGGCGCGCCAGTCGGTGGTCGGCAGGCCGAGCATGCCGCCGAGCAGGCCCTTGGGCGGGCGGCGCACCAGGGCCGCCTTGCCGCCGCGGGTCAGCACGAAGACCGCGCCGCGGCGCCTGGGCCGGTCGGGCTTCTTGGCGCGGCGCGGATAGGTCTCGGGCGCGCCGCCGGCCAGCGCCTGGCAATCGCGCGACAGCGGGCAACGGTCGCAAAGCGGCGCCTTGGGTCGGCAGACCATGGCGCCCAGGTCCATCAGCGCTTGGGCCCAGTCGCCCGGACGCGGCCCCTCGGCCAGTCCCGCCGCCAGCCGGGTGATCTCCGGCTTGGCCGCCGGCAGCGGCGTCTCCACGGCGTAGAGCCGCGCCACCACCCGCTCGACATTGCCGTCGACCACATTGGCCGGCTGGTCGAAGGCGATGGCGGCGACCGCCGCGGCGGTATAGCCGCCGACGCCGGGCAGCGAACGCAAAGCCTCTTCCGAGGCCGGAAAGACCCCGCCGTGCGCGCCGGCCACCGCCCGCGCGCAGGCCAGCAGATTGCGGGCGCGGGCGTAGTAGCCGAGGCCGGCCCAGGCGGCCATCACCTGGTCGTCGGCGGCGGCGGCCAGCGCCTGAACCTGCGGCCAGCGTTCGAGGAATTTCAGGAAATAGGCGGTGGCGTGCGGCACGGTGGTCTGCTGCAGCATCACCTCGGAAAGCCAGACCCGGTAGGGGTCGGCGCGCTCGCCTCTCGCCCTCGCCGCCGGCGAGACCCGCCACGGCAGCACCCGGGCATGGGCGTCGTACCAGTCCAGCAGGCGCGCGCGGAGGGATGTCTTGGCCATGGGCGGCCTTGATAGCCGCGCAGGGTCCCGCAGCGAAGCGATAGACGCTGGCGTGGGTGCGCGGGCGCCGTCTAGTATGGCCGCATGCCGCGCGACCTGCCCTCCGCCGCCGAAGCCTCCCGCATCCTGGCGGAGAAGCGGACCCGCCCCATGCGCCGGCCGCCGGCCGGCGCCGGCCGGCGGCTGAGCGGCCTGATCAGGCAGCTGGACGAGCGCTTCGGCGCCGGTCCGGAAACGCTGCAGGCGCGCTGGCGCGAGATCGTCGGCGAGACCCTCGCCGCCCGCACCGAGCCGGTGAAGCTGACCCGTCCGCGCAATGGCGCTGGCGGGGTGCTGGAGCTGAAGGTCGATGGCCCGGCCGCCACCCTGATCCAGCATCAGGCGCCGGAGCTTCTGATGCGGGTGAATCTCTTCCTCGGCCCCGGCTCGGTCGAGCGGCTGCGGGTCGTCCGAGGCGTCGTCAAGCGCGCCGCGCTCGCCGCCGGCCCCGCCAAGGCCGCCCAGGCGCGCCGCCGCCGCGTCCAACCGCTCGACGCCGGCCTCGAGGCCGAGCTTGTCGCCAGTGTCGCCCGCGCCCCGGAGGGACCCTTGAAAACCGCCCTGATCCGCCTCGGCCGCGAGGTCCTGCGCCGCCAGCCCGGTTCGCAATCATGATCGCAAGACGCCGCCTGATCCAGACGACGGCCGCGCTCGGCCTCGCCGCCGCCCTGCCGGCCGGGGCGGCGGTGACCCCGGTCGGCGGCGACATGAGCATGGGCGATCCGAACGCCACGGTGACGGTGATCGAGTACGGCTCGGCCAGCTGCACCCACTGCGCCCACTTCAACAACGACATCCTGCCGGCCTTCAAGGCCAAGTACATCGACACCGGCAAGGTGCGCTATGTGTTCCGCGAGTTCCTGACCGAGCCGGTCGATCTGGCCGCGGCGGCCTTCCTGCTGGCCCGCTGCGCCGGGAAGGACAAGTATTTCAGCGCCCTGGACGATTTCTTCCACGCCCAGGCGGACATCTACAAGAGCGGCGACGCGACACCCGCCCTGGTCAAGGTCGCCAAGGACGCCGGCCTCACGCCGGACCAGGCCAACGCCTGCCTGGGCGACAAGGCGGCGCTCGCCGCCCTGAACGCCCGCGTCCAGGGCTACATCAAGAACGACAAGATCAGCGGCACGCCGACCTTCTTCGTCGACGGCCAGCGGCTGGAAGGGGTGCAGACCCTGGCCCAGCTGGATGCGGCCATTGCGCGCGCCGAAGCCGCCGCCGGTCCGTCAAGACGCCGCCAACGGACGCGTCCGACGCCGACGCATTGACAGGGGCGGCTGAACGCGGTTTCCCCTGGCGATCGGGCTCTGTGCGGCGCCGGCAGAATCGCGCTTAACTTCGCGTTCCCTAAAGGCGCGGACGGTCAAGGAAAACAGCCATGGGTCCATCGACTCGCCGCCTCTTCGTCATCGCGCTCGCGGTCCTGAGCCTGGTCGGCTGCAAGGGCGGCGTCACCCCGGTGACCTCCGACGACATGTCGCTCGGCAACCCCAACGCCAAGGTGACGGTGATCGAGTACGCCTCGGCCACCTGCCCGCACTGCGCGCGGTTCAACAACGAAGTCTTCCCGGCCTTCAAGGCCAAGTACATCGACACCGGCAAGATCCACTACGTGTTCCGCGAGTTCCTCACCCCGCCGCCGGAAGTGGCCGCGGCGGCCTTCCTGACCGCCCGCTGCGCCGGAAAGGACAAGTATTTCAGCGTCCTCGACGCGGTGTTCAAGGCCCAGACCCAGATGTTCCAGTCCGGCGACATCAAGGGGACCCTGCTCGGCATCGCCGAATCCGCCGGCCTGACCGAGGCGCAGTTCAACGCCTGCATCAACGACAACAACGCCCTCACCGCGCTGAACAACCGCATCCAGACCTATATCGACAAGGACGGCATCGATTCGACGCCGACCTTCGTGATCAACGGCAAGAAGCTGGTCGGCGAGCAGACCATGGCCAGCCTCGACGCGGCGATCACCGCCGCCCAGACGGCGTCCTGACCGGGCGAAGCGATTGCATTTCCAGCGGCTCCGCCTTTCGGGATTCAAGTCCTTCGTCGAGCCGACCGAGTTCCGCATCGAGCCCGGCCTGACCGGCGTCGTCGGCCCGAACGGCTGCGGCAAATCCAACATCCTGGAAGCCATGCGCTGGGTGATGGGGGCCAGTTCGGCCAAGGCCATGCGCGCCGGCGGCATGGACGACGTGATCTTTTCCGGCACCGGCGCACGGCCCTCGCGCAACCACGCCGAGGTGGTGCTGTCGATCGACAACGCCGACCGCCGCGCGCCGCCGCAATACGCCAACGATCCGGTGCTGGAGGTGGTGCGGCGCATCGATCGCGGCGCCGGCTCGACCTTCCGTATCAACGGCCGCGAGGTGCGGGCGCGCGATGTGCAGCTGCTGTTCGCCGACGCCTCCACCGGAGCCAATTCGCCGGCCCTGGTGCGCCAGGGGCAGATCAGCGAGCTGATCGCCGCCAAGCCGCAGAACCGCCGGCTGATCCTGGAAGAGGCCGCCGGCGTCTCCGGCCTGCATGGGCGCCGCCACGAGGCGGAACTGCGGCTGCGCGCCGCCGAGGCCAACATGGCGCGCCTGAGCGACGTCGCCGCCGAATTGGAGACCACGCTTGGGCGTCTGAAGCGCGAGGCCCGGCAGGCGGAGAAGTTCAAGCGGCTCTCGGCCGAGATCCGCGGCCTGCAGGGCGCGGTGCTCTATGTGCGCTGGACCGAGGCCGCCGCCATCCTGGAGCGGGCCGAGGCCGAGGCCGGCGAGGCGGGACGGGCGGTCGAGGCGGCGGCGCGCGAGGCCGCGGCGGCCTCGGCGGCGGCCATCGAGGCGGAAGCCGCCGTCGGGCCCCGCCGCGAGGAGGCGCAGACCGCGGGCGCCATCCTGCATCGGCTGGCGATCGAGAACGACCGGCTGGAGCGCGAGGCCGAGCAGGCCAGCGCCGAGATCGAGCGCCTGACCGCCGACCTCGCCCGCATCGAGACCGACCGCGCCCGCGAGGCGCAGATCATCCAGGACGCCGAGGCGGCGCTCGGCCGCCTGGACGCCGCCCTGGCCGCCATGCGGGCGCAGGCGGACGCCGCGCCGGAACGCATCCCGGAATTGACGCAGGCCTGGCGCGCCGCCGACACCGCCCGCGCCGCCGCCGACGCCGAGGTGGAGCGGCTGGCGGCCGAGGTCGCCGGTCTTGACGCCGACCGCCGCGCCGCCCAGACGCGGCTGGAGGACGCCGAGAGCCGGCTGTCGCGCAACCGCCGCGCCCTCGACATGGCCAAGGCCGACCGGGCCTCGCTCAACGTCGCCGCCGATCCGCGCGCCGCCGAGGCCGAAGGCGCCGTGCAGGCGGCGCAGGCCGCCCTGGACGCCGCTCGCGCGGCCCTGGAGGCGGCCGAGGCCGACCATGCCGACGCCACCGTCGCCGAGGCTGACGCCCGCGACGCCGCCCGCGCCGCCCAGGACGAACTGGGCCGGCTGAACACCGAGGCGAAGGGACTGGCGCGGCTGGTCGCCGAGACGGCCGGCGCCGCCTTCCCGCCGGCGCTGGACCAGGTGAGCGTGGCGTCCGGCTACGAGGCGGCCCTCGCCGCGGCCCTCGGCGACGACCTCAA
Organism: Caulobacteraceae bacterium; assembly: GCA_036272595.1. Classification (GTDB taxonomy): domain Bacteria; phylum Pseudomonadota; class Alphaproteobacteria; order Caulobacterales; family Caulobacteraceae; genus Poindextera. Next base: position 17,635 of record DATAYM010000087.1, on the reverse strand, counting down.
CGCCGCCCTCGACGAGACCGCGCCCGCCCACTGGTCGAAGCCGGCCGCCGCATCGCCGCCGAAATGGCCGGCCGGCGCCTCGCCGCTCGGCGCCCACGTGCAGGCGCCGGCGGCGCTGGCCGCCGCCCTCGCCTTCACCGCCGTGGTCGATCGCGCCGACGGCAAACGGCTGGCCAGGGCGCTCGAACCCGGCGCACGGCTGGTCTCGCTGGAGGGCGATCTCTGGCGCTGGGACGGCTATGTCGCCCGCGCCGAGGCCGCCCGTCCTGCGGCGATCCGGCTGGAGCAGCGCCGGCGACTGGCCGAGATCGAGGCGGAGATCGAGCGGCTGACCCCCGCCGCCGCCGAGGCGCAGGCCGCGCACGCCGGGGCGGTCGAGGCCCTGAAGGGCGCGGTCGAAGCCCTGCGCGCCGCCCGCGCCGCGCCCCCGGCGGCCGAAAAGGCGCTGGCCCAGGCGCGCCAGGCCCTGGAGGTGCACGCCCGCGAGGCCGCCCGCCGCGACGCCCGCGTCGCTTCGCTGGATGAGACCATCGCCCGCTTCGAGACGGAGATGGCCGAGGCCGAGGCCCACCGGGTCCAGGCCCGCGAGGCGGCCGAGGCGTTGGGCGCGCGGCCGGACCCGGCCACCCCCTTCGCCGAGGCGAGGGCCGCCGCCGTCGCCGCCCGCGACGCCGCCGCCGCCGCCCGCTCGGCCCTGGACATCGAGGTGCGCGAACGCGACACCCGCGCCCTGCAGATCCAGGGTCTGGAGCGCGACCGCGCCGACTGGGCCGCCCGCGCCCAGACCGCCGATTCGCGGCTGAAGGCGCTGCAAACCGCGCGGACGAAGGCGGAAAAAGCCATGGCCGCGGCCAAGGACGCGCCGGCGGCGCTGGGCGAACGCCGCGCCAAATTGCTGGACGAACTGGGCGTCGCCGAGGCCCGTCAGGCGGCCGCCGCCGATGCGCTGGATACCGCCGAGACGGCCCGCGCCGCGGCCGAACGCGCCGCCCGCGCCGCCGACGCCGAGGCCGCCGACGCCCGCGAGCGCCGCGCCGGCGCCGCCGCGCGCCTGGACGCCGCCCGCGACCGGCTGGCCGAGGTGGCGGCGCAGCTGCGCGAGACGGCGCGGATGGAGCCCGACGCGCTCGGCCGGCGCCTGGCCGCCGACGCCGTCGCCCTGCCCGACGATCCGGTCCGGGTCGAGGCCCGCCTGGCCAACCTGGAGCGCGAGCGCGACGCGATCGGGCCGGTCAACCTGCGCGCCCAGGAAGAGGCGGTGGACTACGAGACGCGGCTCACCACCCTGCGCACCGAAACCGCCGACCTGTCCGGGGCCATCGCCAAGCTGCGCCAGGGCATCGAGGCGCTGAACGCCGAGGGCCGCGAGCGGCTCCTGGCCGCCTTCGACGTCATCAACGGCCACTTCCAGACGCTTTTCCAGACCCTGTTCGGCGGCGGCCAGGCCGAGCTGCGGCTGATCGAATCCGACGATCCGCTGGAGGCCGGCCTGGAGATCTTCGCCTGCCCGCCGGGCAAGCGGCTGGCGACCATGAGCCTGATGTCCGGCGGCGAGCAGGCGCTGACCGCCGCGGCGCTGATCTTCGGCGTCTTCCTGGCCAATCCGGCGCCGATCTGCGTGCTGGACGAGGTCGACGCGCCGCTGGACGACGCCAATGTCGAGCGCTTCTGCGACATGCTGAACCAGATGCGCCAGATGACCCAGACCCGCTTCGTCGCCATCACCCACAACCCCGTCACCATGGCCCGCATGGACCGGCTCTACGGCGTCACCATGCCCGAGCGCGGCGTCTCGCAGCTGGTCTCCGTCGACCTGCGCCAGGCCGAAGCCATGGCGGCGCAATGAGGGCGCCGCCCGCCCTGAACGGCCCGCGCCTGGCGCCGGCGTCCGGCGGCGATCCGAAGTCGATCGTCATCTTCACCCACGGCTACGGCTCCAACGGCGAGGACCTGATCGGGCTGGCGCCGCACTGGCGCGAGGCCCTGCCGGACACCGTCTTCGTCTCGCCCAACGCGCCGGAAGCCGTGCCCGGCTATCCGGGCGGCTACCAGTGGTGGGCGATCGGCGGGCCCGACCGCGTCGCCGGGGTGCGCGGCGCCGCGCCGGTGCTGGACGCCTTCATCGACGCCGAGCTTGCCCGCTACGGCCTGACGGAGGAGCGGCTGGCCCTGGTCGGCTTCAGCCAGGGGACCATGATGGCTCTGCACGTCGGGCCGCGGCGCAAGCGCCCGCTGGCTGGCATCGTCGGCTATTCCGGCGCGCTGGTCGATCCGACCGCCGACGATATCCTCACCCGCCCGCCGATCCTGCTGGCGCACGGCGACGCCGATCCCATGGTGCCGGTGGCGGCCTTCAACGCCGCCCGCGATGCGCTGCAGCGGCAGGGTTTCGAGGTGGCCGGCCACGTCTCGCCCGGCCTCGGCCATTCGATCGACCTGCCCGGTCTGACGCTGGGCCAGCGGTTCCTGACCCGGGTGCTCGGTTAGGTCAGAGCCGGATCGAGGTCACGCCGATCACGATCAGGCAGAGGATCACCACCAGCAGCGCCGACAACACGACCAGCACCGGCACGAAGACCAGCAGGCGCTTCCAGATCGGCCACGAGGCGGTCCGCGCATCGAAGCTGCGGGCCGCGTCGAGCCACCTTTGCGGCAGAGTCGGGGTCGTCGCCAAGCGCCTCTAGTCCTTGTTCAGCCGTCGCGCCGAAGCGCCGTGATCCTTCAAGCCGCGGCGTCCACCCGCCCCGGCTCGTAGCTGAGGATGGGCGAGAGCCAGCGTTCGGCCAGCGCCATATCCCAGCCCTTGCGCCGCGCATAGTCCTCGACCTGATCGCGGTCGATCTTGCCGACGCCGAAATAGTGCGCCTGCGGATTGGCGAAGTAGAGTCCGGAGACCGAGGCGGGCGGGGTCATGGCGAAGCTTTCGGTCAGCGCCATGCCGGCGTTGGCCTCCGCGTCCAGCAGACGGAACAGCGTCGCCTTTTCCGTATGGTCCGGCTGCGAGGGATAGCCGGGCGCCGGGCGGATGCCGCGATAGCGCTCGGCGATCAGGGCCTCGAGATCGAACGGCTCGCCCGGCGCATACCCCCAGAGTTCCGTCCGCACCCGCCGGTGCAGCGCCTCGGCGAAGGCCTCGGCCAGGCGGTCGGCCAGGGCGGTGGCGAGGATGGCGGAATAGTCGTCACCGGCCGCCTTGAACCGCCGGGCCACCTCCAGTTCGCCGTGGCCGGCGGTGACCGCGAAGCCGCCGATATAGTCGGCGCCGGCGCCGATGGGCGCGATGAAGTCGGCCAGGGCCAGGTTGGACTTGCCTTCCGACTTGGCCATCTGCTGGCGCAGGGTGAAAAGCCGGGCCAGCTCCGTGGCGCGGCTCTCATCCGTATAGAGAACGATGTCGTCGCCGTCGGCGTTGGCCGGCCAGAAGCCGACCACCCCACGCGCCTCGTACCAGCGCTCATTGATGAGCGTCTTCAGCATGGCTTGCGCGTCGGCATAGAGATCGCGGGCGGCCTGGCCGACGATGTCGTCCTCCAGGATGGCCGGAAAACGCCCGACCAGCTCCCAGCTGGCGAAGAAGGGCGTCCAGTCGATATGACGGGCCAGCTCGCCCAGATCGTAGGGGCCGAAGGCGCGGGTCCCGAGGAAAGCCGGCTTCGGGGCCTTGTAGGACACCCAATCGATCTCGAAGCGGCTGGCGCGGGCGGCGGCCAGCGGCGTGCGGGTCTTGGCGTTCTGGCCGCGGGCGAACTGTTCGCGGATTCGGACATATTCGCTGCGGGTCTCGGCCTGGATGCGATCCTTCTCGCCCGGCGACAACAGGCCGGAGACCACGCCGACGGCGCGGCTGGCGTCGGTGACATAGGTGGTCGAGCCGGCATGGTAGGCCGGCTCGATGCGCACGGCGGTGTGGGTGCGGCTGGTGGTGGCGCCGCCGATCAGCAAGGGGATCGAAAAGCCGCGCCGCTGCATCTCGCCGGCCACGAACACCATCTCGTCCAGCGACGGGGTGATCAGGCCGGAGAGGCCGACGATGTCGACCTTCTGGGCGATGGCTTCATCCAGGATGCGGTCGGCCGGCACCATGACGCCCAGGTCGATAACGTCATAGTTGTTGCACTGAAGAACCACGCCGACGATGTTCTTGCCGATGTCGTGGACGTCGCCCTTGACGGTCGCCATCAGGATCTTGCCGGCCGCCTCCCGTGGCGCGCCGTCCTTTTCCGCCTCCATGAACGGCAAAAGCCAGGCGACGGCCTGCTTCATCACCCGCGCCGACTTGACCACCTGCGGCAGGAACATCTTGCCGGAGCCGAACAGGTCGCCGACGACGTTCATGCCGTCCATCAGCGGCCCTTCGATCACATGCAGCGGGCGCTCGACGGTCAGCCGCGCCTCCTCGGTGTCGGCGTCGATGAACTCGGTGATGCCGTGCACCAGGGCGTGCTGCAGCCGCTCGGACACCGACCCGTTGCGCCAGGCCAGGGTGGCGGCTTCCGGCCGCTTGTCGGCCTTCGAGTAGCGCGGCGCCATCTCCACCAGCCGTTCGGTGGGGTTCTGGTTGTGCTTCGGGCGCCGGTTGAGGATGACGTCCTCGACCGCCTCGCGCAGTTGCGGCTCGATGTCGTCATAGAGCGGCAGCTCGCCGGCGTTGACGATGCCCATGTCCATGCCGGCGGCGACGGCGTGGTAGAGGAAGACCGAGTGGATCGCCCGCCGTACCGGCTCGTTGCCGCGGAAGCTGAACGAGACGTTGGACACCCCGCCCGAAACCCGCGCGCCGGGCAGGGTCTGCTTGATCACCTTGGTCGCCTCGATGAAGTCGACGGCGTAGTTGTCGTGCTCCTCCATGCCGGTGGCGATGGCGAAGATGTTGGGGTCGAAGATGATGTCCTCGGCCGGGAAACCTATTTCTTCCGTGAGCAGATTATAGGCGCGAGTGCAGATGGACACCTTACGCTCGGCGGTGTCGGCCTGGCCCTGCTCGTCGAAGGCCATGACCACCACGGCGACGCCATAGCGCTGGCACTGACGCGCCTGGGCCAGGAACTTCTCCTCGCCCTCCTTCATGCTGATGGAGTTGACGATCGCCTTGCCCTGCACGCATTTCAGGCCGGCCTCGATCACCTCCCACTTGGAGGAATCGACCATGATCGGCACGCGGGCGATGTCCGGCTCGGAGGCGATCAGGTTGAGAAAGGTGGTCATGGCCTGCTTGGAATCCAGCAGGCCCTCGTCCATGTTGACGTCCAGCACCTGGGCGCCGGCTTCGACCTGCTGGCGCGCGACGGCGAGCGCCGCGGTGTAATCGCCCTCGACGATCAGACGCTTGAACCTGGCGGACCCGGTGATATTGGTCCGCTCACCGATGTTTACAAAAAGCGGACGCATCAGGCGAGCTCGAACGGCTCCAGTCCGGCGAGGCGCAGCGACCTGGGCCGCTCCGGAACCGCACGCGGCGGCTTGCCGGCCGCCGCCTCGGCGACCCGGCGGATATGCGCCGGCGTGGTGCCGCAACAGCCGCCCAGGATGTTGACGATGCCGCTGTCGGCCCACTCCGACAGCATCGCGCCGGTGCGCTCCGGCGTCTCGTCATACTCGCCGAAGGCGTTGGGCAGGCCGGCGTTGGGATAGGCCGCGACCAGGGTGTCGGCGATGCGCGACAGCTCGGCGATGTGCGGCCGCATCAGCTCGGCGCCCAGGGCGCAGTTCAGCCCTACCGCGAACGGCCGCGCGTGGCGGATGGAATTCCAGAAGGCCTCGACGGTCTGGCCGGACAGGGTGCGTCCCGAACGGTCGGTGATGGTGCCGGAGATCCAGATCGGCAGCCGCTCCAGGCCGTCGTCCTCCAGGTCCAGTATGGCCTTGATCGCCGCCTTGGCGTTCAGGGTGTCGAAGATGGTCTCTACGAGGAACAGGTCCACCCCGCCCTCGTGCAGGGCCAGGACCTGTTCGCGATAGGCGTTATAGACCTCGTCGTAGGTCACCGCCCGCGCGCCGGGATCCTCGACCTTGGACGACATCGACAGCGTACGGTTCAACGGCCCGATGGCGCCGGCGACGAAGCGCGGCTTGTCCGGCGTCTCGGCGCTCCAGCGCTCGGCGCTCTCCCGCGCCAGCTTGGCGGAAGCCAGGTTCATGTCGCGCACCGCCGCCTCCATGCCGAAGTCGGCCTGGCTGATCGAGGTGGCGTTGAAGGTGTTGGTCTCGGCGATATCGGCGCCCGCGGCGAAATAGGCGTCGTGGATCTCGGTGATCAGCGCCGGCCTGGTCAGGCAGAGCGGGTCGTAGTCGCCTTTCAGCGGCAGCGGATGGTCCTTGAACCGCTCGCCGCGGAAGTCCTCCTCGACCAGGCCGCGCTTTTGCAGGAGCGCGCCCCAGGAGCCGTCGAGGATCAGGATGCGTTCCTTCGAAGCCGCCTTCAGGGCGGCGATGCGTTCGGTTCGGTTCATTGTGCCGCCTCCCCGCGCGGGCCGAGCACGCGGCAGATCGCATAGACCAGCTCGGCATGGGCCCCGCGGTTCAAGGTGTAGAAGTGCAGATCGCCAAAACCTTCCTCGGTCAGCCGCACGCACATCTCGGCGGCCAGCGCGCTGGCGATGAGCTGGCGGGCGCCGGGGTCGCGATCGAGGCCTTTGAATAGCGCGCTCAGCCAATCCGGCAGCGGAATGCCGCAGCGGGCGGCCATCTTCTTCAGGCCCTTGAAGTTCGACACGGGCATGATCCCGGGCAGAATCGGGATGGTCACGCCGGCCTTGCGCACCTTGTCGGCGAACCCGAGGAAAGCGTCGATGTCGAAGAAGAACTGGGTGATGGCCCGGGTGGCGCCGGCGTCGATCTTGGCCTTCAGGACGTCGATGTCGTGGTCGATCGACGGGCTCTCCGGGTGTTTCTGCGGATAGAGGCTGACGCTGATCTCGAACGGCGCGATGCGGCCGATGGCCCGGGTCAGCTCGGTCGCGTTGGCATAGCCGTCCGAACGCGGACTATAGACGCCGCCGAGAGAACCGGGCGGGTCGCCGCGCAGGGCGACCAGGTGGCGGATGCCGGCGTCCCAATAGTCGCGGATCACCTCGTCCACCTCGCCGCGTGGCGCGTCGACGCAGGTCAGGTGGGCGGCGGGCTTTAGCGTCGTCTCCTCCAGGATGCGGCGCACGGTGCGGTGGGTGCGTTCGCGGGTCGAACCGCCGGCGCCGTAGGTGACCGAGACGAATTCGGGACTCAGCGGCTCCAGCCGGCGGATGCAGGCCCACAGGTCCTCCTCCGACTCCGGCGTGCTCGGCGGTCCGAACTCGAAGGACAGCGATTGCGGCCGCGCCTGGCGGCCCGCCTGGCGCGCACCGGCGCGAGCGACGGGCCCAAGGGCGCTCTCGAACTGCACGACCGGGCTCATGCGGCGCTCCTTTGGCCGGCCGTCTGGCGCGGCGCGGTCCAGATCTTCACCGTCAGGCCGGCGTCGCCGACCGGCGGCAGGCTGACCGGCTCGACCGCGCCCAGGCCGGCGGTCGTCAGCCAACGGTCCATCTCGGCGTCGGCGAGGCCCAGCCGGCGATGCTGGTGCGCCTCGCGCAGGAATTCGAGGCCGTGCGGGGCGAAATCGACGATCACCAGCCGCCCGCCCGGCGCCACCAGCCGCGCCGCCTCGGCCACCGCCGCGGCGGGATCGGCCAGGTAATGCAGCACCTGGTGCACCACGACGAGATCGGCGCAGCCGGTCGGCAGCTGGGTCGCGAACACGTCGCCGTGGCGCAGTTCGCAGTGGCCCAGCCCCGCATCGGCGGTGGCGCGGCGGGCGATGTTCAGCATCTGCTGCGACAGGTCGAGGCCGAGGGCGCTCTGCGCCAGGGGACCCAGCAGGCTGAGCATGCGGCCGGCGCCGGTGCCCAGGTCGATCAGCCGGTGGAACGGGCCGGGGCCGACGGCGGCCAGGATCGCCGCCTCGACATCAGCTTCCGAGACATAGAGCGAGCGCAGATGGTCCCAGCGGGCGGCGTTCTGGGCGAAATAGTCGGCGGCGGCCTTGGAGCGTTCGGCGCGCACGGCTTCCAGGCAGGCGGCGTCGCGGGCGATGCCGGCGTCGCCGCCGTCGGCTTCATCGATCAGGGCCAGCATCTCGTCGATGAAGGCGCGCTGCGCCCCGTGGGTGGCGAGGCGGTAGAAGACCCAGGCCCCGTCGGGGAACCGCTCGACCAGCCCGGCGGCGATCAGCAGCTTCAGATGGCGCGAGACGCGCGGCTGGCTCTGGTCCAGCACCCGGGTCAGCTCGGCCACCGCCAGCTCCTCGCGCGCCAGCAGCGCCAGGATGCGGAACCGCGTCGGCTCCCCGGCGGCCCGCAACATCTCCACGACCTGACGCGATGCAAGGCTCATGGCGATGATATAAAGATATCTTTATGTCTGAAGTCAACTCTTAAAAGACCTCTCCCTCCGGGAGGTCTTTTCACTCCACCACCGGGTTGGCCAGGGCTTCGCCGGCGAAGAACCGCCGCAGGTTCTCCAGCGTCAGGGCGACCATTTTCGGCACCGCGGCGGTCGTGGCGCCGGCGGTGTGCGGGGTCAGCACGGTGTTGGGCACGTCGGCCCAGCGGCCGGCGGCGGTGGGCTCCTCGACGAACACGTCCAGCGCCGCCATGCCCAGCCGGCTGTCCTTCAGGGCGGCGATGAGCGCATCCTCGTCCACCAGTTGGCCGCGCGCCACATTGACCAGCAGGCCGTTCGGCCCCAACGCCTCGATGACCTCGGCCGAGATCAGGCCGCTGTTGGTCGCGTCGGCGCGGGCGGCCACCACCAGGATGTCGCTGTCCCGCGCCAGTTCGACCAGGCTGCCGGCCCGCGGCCATTTCGCCCGCGGCTTCGCGCGCGGCCCCCACCAGGAGACGCTCAGGCCGAAGGCCTCGGCGCGCCGGGCGACGCCTTCGCCGATGGCCCCCAGGCCGACCACCCCCAGCCGCTGGCCGGCCAGCGAACCGGTGATGGTCTTTTCCGTCGGCTTCCACGCGCCGGCGCGGACGATGCGGTCACCCTCGGCGATGCGGCGCGCGGCGGCCAGCACCAGGCCCATGGCATGGTCGGCGACGTCCTCGTGGTTGACCCCCGGCGAATGGCTGACCTTCAGGCCCCGCGCGCGCGCCCAATCCACGTCCACCCCGTCGTAGCCGGCGGTGAAGCAGGCGATCAGGCCAAGGTGCGGCAGACTTTCGGCGAAGCTCTTGTCGATGGGGAATTCGCCGGCGACCAGGAGGGCGCGGATGGCGCCGGCCGCCTCCAGCGGCGGCCCGGCCCACAGCCGCCAGACGGTGAACTCCGCCTCGAACAGCGGCGCCAGCACGCCCAGATGCGGCTGCATGATGAGGATGGCGGGCTTGCTGTCGGACATGACGGCCTCGGGCTCTCCGGCTCCTCAATACCGCTCCTCGCCCCACCTTGGCCAGATGGGCGATGCGGAACCAAGGCCGAGCTGAAAAGTTCAGCGTGAAGTAGTCCCCACCTCTCGCCCGTCCCCCAGGGAGAAGTTGAAATGACCCCGAAGACCCTCGTCGCCGGCATCGCCGTCGCCGCCATGAGCGCCGCCGCCGCCCAGGCGGTCGCGGCCAGCCACAGCGCCGGCGCCTATGCCGAACCCTCGCAGCCGATCGCCTATTCCAGCCTGGGCGCCTATCTGAAGGCCTCGCCCAAGGCCAAGCGCAGCCGCGACTGGTCGGGCGGAACCGCCGTTGCGGCCAGCAACGCCGGCGCCAACGCCTCGGCCACCACGCCGGCCAACCCCGGCGGCGTGATGCCGATGTCGACTCAGACCCAGACCCCGGACGCCAATGTCTCCGATACACCGCCAACGGTCAGCCCGCAGGTCAACACCGCCCCGACCCAACCGCCGCTGAACCAGTCCAGCGGCCAGACCAACGCCCAGCCGCCGGCCTCCAACGCGCCGGTGACCACCGACACCGCGCCTGGCGCGTCCGCCGCGCCCGCGGCTCCGCAATAGGTTTAGGCCCTGACTTTTCCCCGTCATGGCCCGACTTGTTCGGGCCACCCATGATCACCGATTCCGATCATGGGTCCCCCGCATTCCGCCGCCCGGCGGCTCCAGCGGGGGATGACGGAGTTGGTTTGAGCGCCTCGCTTAACGCCCGAACTTCTGGAACTTGATCCGCTTAGGGATCAGCGAGTCCGCGCCCAGGCGGCGCTTCTTGTCTTCCTCGTAGGCTTCGAAATTGCCTTCGAACCATTCGACGTGGCTGTCGCCCTCGAAAGCCAGGATGTGGGTGGCCAGCCGGTCGAGGAACCAGCGGTCGTGGCTGATCACCACCGCGCAGCCGGCGAACTGCTCGAGCGCGTCCTCCAGGTTCTGCAGCGTCTCGATGTCCAGGTCGTTGGTCGGTTCGTCGAGCAGGATGACGTTGCCGCCCTCGGTCAGGGTCTTGGCCAGATGCACGCGGTTGCGCTCGCCGCCTGACAGCAGGCCGACCTTCTTCTGCTGATCGCCGCCGCGGAAGTTGAACGAGCCGACGTAGGAGCGGCTGACCAGCTCGCGGTTGCCCACCTTGATCACGTCCAGCCCGCCGGAAATGGCCTGCCAGACGGTGTCGCCGGGCTTCAGGTCGTCGCGGGTCTGGTCGACATAGGCGAGCTTGACCGTTTCGCCGAGCCGGATGGCGCCCTTGTCCGGCTTCTCCTGGCCGGTGATCAGCTTGAACAGGGTCGACTTGCCGGCGCCGTTGGGGCCGATCACCCCGACGATGCCGTTGGGCGGCAGCCGGAAGCTGAGGCCCTTGAACAGCACCTTGTCGCCGTATTCCTTTTCCAGGCCGTCGACCTCGATCACCACGTTGCCGAGGCGCGGGCCGGGCGGGATCTGGATGGTGGCGAAGCTCTGCTTCTCCCGCTCCTGGGCGTTGGCCATCTCCTCATAGGCCGCCAGCCGCGCCTTGGACTTGGCCTGGCGGGCCTTGGCCGAGGAGCGGACCCATTCCAGTTCGCGGGCCATGGCGCGTTGGCGCGCCTCGCTCTCGCTGTTCTCCTGACGGACCCGCTTTTCCTTCTGTTCCAGCCAGCCGGAATAGTTGCCCTCGTAGGGCACGCCCTTGCCGCGATCGAGCTCCAGCGTCCACTTGGTGACCTGGTCGAGGAAGTAGCGGTCGTGGGTGACCAGGATGACGCAGCCGGGGAAATTCTCCAGGTGGTGCTGCAGCCAGGCCACCGATTCGGCGTCCAGATGGTTGGTCGGCTCGTCCAGCAGCAGCATGTCGGGCTTGGACAGCAGCAGCCGCGCCAGGGCCACCCGCCGCCGCTCGCCGCCGGAGAGCTTCTCCACGCCGGAATCGTCCGGCGGGCAACGCAGCGCGTCCATGGCCATTTCGACCTTGGAATCGATGTCCCACAGGTCGCCCGCGTCGAGCTTTTCCTGCAGGGTGGTCATCTCTTCCATCAGTTCGTCGGAATAGTCCTCGCCCAGCTTGGCGGCGATGGCGTTGTATTCGTCGAAGAGCTTCTTCTCCTCGCACCAGGCGATGACGTTGCCCCAGACGTCGAGGGTCGGATCGAGCTGCGGCTCCTGCTCCAGATAGCCCATCTTGACGCCGTCGGCGGCCTTGGCCTCGCCGGCGAACTCCTTGTCGAGGCCGGCCATGATCTTCAGCAAGGTCGACTTGCCGGAGCCGTTGACGCCGACGACGCCGATCTTGGCGTCGGAATAGAAGGACAGCCAGATGTTCTCGAACACCTTCTTGCCGCCGGGATAGGCCTTGGTCAGGCCCTGCATCTGGAAAATGTATTGCTGCGCCATGCGGGCTCGCGCTCTCGATGGAAAAGGAGGGTCGGGGGGAAACGCGGGGGTTCTAGCGAAGCGGCCGCTTCCCGTCCACGCCGCGCACCGATGGAAACGTTTCGTCGAACGCGCGTTTGCATCTCAACGGGCGCAAGTCGCCGGTTTCAGAGCAGGAGAAGTCCCCATGGACAAGAATCGCATCGACGGCGCCGGCAAGGAAATCAAGGGCGCCACCAAGGAAGCCGTCGGCAAGGTGACCGGCAATGTCGGCAAGCAGGTGGCCGGCGCGACCGAAAAGAAGGTCGGCACGGCCCAACGCAAGATCGGCGAAGCCGCCGACAAGGCCCGCAACCAGACGCGCCACTAGAACGAGCCACCAAGACCGGCCTTCACGGCCAGATGCGGACGCCGCGGGCGCAAACTCGCGGCGTTCGTCTTGTGTTGCGCTCATCCCCGCGGAGGCGGGATGAGCGGACTTGGGTCAAGCGAACCTTGTCCGCGTCGCCACCGCCGCCGGCCGGCCGTAGCAGCGGGCGAGCCAGTCGTGGACGCAGCCGAAGGGCGAGAGGTCCAGCCGCGCCACCCGCGACGGCGACAGCACGCAGGCGACGTTCAGATCGGCGACGCTGAAACCCTCGCCGACCAGCCAGGCGCGGTCGTCCAGGGTGCGGTCGAGCAGGCCGAGCGCGTGCTCGATCACCGCGCGCGAGGCCTGGCCCATGGCGGCGCGCAAGGCCGCCAGCAGCGCATCCTGCTGCACCCAGGGCTCCAGATGCCCCTGCGCCCAGAGCGTCCACTTCCAAGCCTGCGCCTCGCCTTCGGGGGTCGCCGGGTAGAGCCGCCCAGCCCCATAGGTCTTGGCCAGGTAGAGGTTGATGGCCAGGGATTCCGACAGCACGACCCCGTCGTCGACGATGGTCGGGACGGCGCCGGCCGGATTGAGCTTGAGGAAGTCCGCCGACTTCAGCCGCGGGTCGTCGAAGGCCAGCGGCACGTGCTCATAGTCCAGCCCCAGCTCCGCCGCGGCCCAGAGGACGCGCAGGGTGCGGGAGCGGGGGGATCCGTAGATGGTCAGCGTCATAAGCCGATTGGCGCCGCCCCGGACGCGGCCGTCAAGATCGGCTTTGCCGTCGGAACCTCACCGCCCGCGCGGCATGTCCCTGAACGGCACGTCCTTGTCGACGCGGATGTCGCCGGGCAGGCCCAGCACGCGCTCGGCGATGATGTTCTTCAGGATCTCGTCGGTGCCGCCGGCGATGCGCAGGCCCGGCGCCGAAAGCAGCCCGGCCTGGAAGGCCGCCGACAGCGGGGCTATGGCCGGATCGTCGATGATGCCGAACTGGTCCTCCATCTCGACGGCGGAATTGGCCAGATCCTGCAGCTGGCCGGCGGCGATTATCTTGCCGATCGAGCTTTCCGGCCCCGGGGTCTGGCCGCGCGACAGGGCGGTCATGGTGCGGAAGCGGGTGTATTTCAGCCCCTCGGACTGCACGTACCAGTCGGCCAGCTTCTGGCGGAAGGCCTGGTCGCTGAGCGCCGAGCCGCTCGGGGTCTGCAGGCTGCGCGCCAGCTGCATGATCACCGCATAGTCGAGGCCGCCGCCGCCGCCCACCGCCAGCCGCTCGTTCATCAAGGTCACCAGCGAGACCTTCCAGCCGTCGTCGATCGCGCCCAGCCGCTGGCTGTCGCCGACCCGTACGTCGGTGAAATAGACCTCGTTGAAGTTCGAGCCGCCGGACATCTGGTGGATCGGCTTCACCTCGATGCCGGGCGACTTCATGTCGATCCAGAACATCGTCAGGCCCTTGTGCTTGGGCGCGTCCGGATTGGTGCGGACGATGACGATGCCGTAGTCGGCGTAGTGGGCTCCCGAGGTCCAGACCTTCTGGCCGTTGATCACCCAATCGGCGTCCTTGGCGTCGCCGTCGCGCACCGCCCGGGTCGAGGCCGCCGCCACGTCCGAGCCGCCGCCGGGTTCGGAGAACAGCTGGCACCAGATCTCCTCGCCGCGCAGGGCCGGGCCGACGAACCGTTGCTTGGTCTCCTCATTGGCGAAGGCCATCACCGTCGGCACGCACATGCCCAGGCCGATCGTGAAATAGCCGGCCCCGACATTGAACCTGGCCTCCTCCTGGCCGAAGATCACCGCTTCGATCGGCGTGCCGCCGCCCCCGCCCCATTCCTTCGGCCAGGTGATCTGGGCGTAGCCGGCCTCGGCCTTGCGCGCCTGCCAGGCCTTGGCGCGCGCCATGTCGTTGCCGGTCGCGTCATCCTCGCCGGCCTGGCCCGAACCGCCATCGGTGCGGGCGAACTTTGGTGCGTTGGCTTCCAGCCAGGCCCGGGCCTTGGCGCGGTAGGCGGCTTCTTCGGGGCTGTCGGTGAAATCCATGGCTCAAACTCCTTCTCAGACCGCGTTCTCAGGCCGCGTTGCGGCGTTCGAGCTGGCTGACCAGCCGTTCCTTCCAGACCGCCGGCGCCCCGGCCACCAGGGCCAGCTGGCGCGAGCGGCGGTAATAGAGGTGGCAGTCCACCTCCCAGGTGAAGCCCATGCCGCCGTGGGTCTGGATGTTTTCCTTCGCGGCGAACCAGAAGGCTTCCGAGGCCGCCACCCGCGCCGCCGAGGCCGCGACCGGCAGCTCGGCCGCGCCGGCGTTCAGCGCCCAGGCGCCGTAATAGGCGTTCGAGCGGGCCAGCTCGTTCTTCACATAGATGTCCGCCAGCTTGTGCTTGATCGCCTGGTAGCTGCCGATCTGGCGGCCGAAGGCGTAGCGCTCCAGGGCATAGGCCTTGGCCATCTCCAGGCTGCGCTCGGCGCCGCCCAGCTGTTCGAAGGCCAGCAGCACCGCCGCCCGGTCCATCACCGCCTCGGCCAGGGCCGCGCCCTCGCCGGCCGCGCCCAGCCGCTCGGCGGCCGCGGCGGAAAAGGTCAGCCTGGCGACGCCGCGGGTGGGGTCCAGCGTCTGCAACGTCTCGCGGGCCACGCCGGCGCCGCTCAGGTCGACCAGATAGAGGCCCGAACGGCCCGCCTCCTTGGCCAGCACCACGGCGTAGTCGGCCACGTCGCCATCGGTGACCGGGACCTTGACCCCGGTCAGCTTGCCGGCCTCGACCCGCGCCTGGAGGCTCGCCTCGCTGTAGGCGCCGGGCCCTTCGGAGGTGGCGAAGGCGCCGATGACCTCGCCGGCGGCGATCTTCGGCAGCAGCCGGGCCTTCTGCTCGTCGGAGCCGGCCAGCATCAGCGCCTCGGCCAGGAAATAGACCGTCGAGGCGAACGGAACCGGCGCGCAGACCCGGCCCAGTTCCTCGGCGATGGCGCAAAGCTCGATGCGGCCGAGGCCAAGGCCGCCATGCTGTTCCGGGATGGCCGCGCCCAGCCAGCCCTGCTCGGCGATGCGCTTCCACAAGGCCTCGTCATAGCTGCGCGCCGGATCGTCCAGCACCCCGCGCGCCACCGCGATCGGCGAGGCCGCTTCGAGGAACTTGCGCGCCTCCGACTTGAGGAACTTCTGGTCGTCGGAATAGTCGAAATTCATCGCCGTCTGGCTCTCGTTCTCGGGGGCTCGAGGGCAGGATAGCGGTCTTTCCGTCCGTTCCGAAAGATTGACCTCGCGTCAAGGATTTAGCGCCATAGATCGGGGTCCCTGCATCCCCTGCGAGCGCCCATGGCCAAGGCCCAGTTCCATCGCAACCAGAAGGTCTGGGTCGAGACCGTCGGCACCTGGGCGGTGATCGAAAAGATCGTGCCGATCTGGGCCAAGGGTTTCGACGAGCCGGTGCGCATCACCTACGATGTCGGCCTCGGCCGCGACTTCCTGGCCCAGGACCTCAAGGCCGAGGACCTGATCGAGGCGGAGGAGGCTTCCGACACCGGCGCCTCCTGGCGGCTGCTGCGCGCCCGCAACAAGTGGCAGGCACCCGAGGACTGCAGCCACCACCCGTTCCCCGGCACCTTCCCTGTGGTGGTCACCGATCCCGCCGACTGGGGCGGCTGGCGCGTGCCGGGAGCCGAATACGACCGCGACCCGCGCAAGATCGAGGCCCAGGCCCGGCTGATCACCACCGCGCCGCTGCTGCTGGCCCTGGCCCGCGCCCTCTCGACCCTTGTGGCCGAATCTCCTGACGACGCCCCGGCGCCGTTCGTCGCCCTGGCCCAGAAGGCCGACGCCATCGAACGCCACATCGCGGAACTGCCCCCGTCGCCGGAGCCCAGCCACGTCGAAGCGGCGGAGTAGGGCCCGGGCGACGAGCGCCGCTCGCGGTGCTAAACTAACTGCATGACCCTGCTCCAGCACACCCTCGATCCGGGAAAATGCGGCGGGCGTCCCTGCGTCCGGGGCCTGCGCATCCGCGTAAAGGACCTGCTCGACATGCTCGCGGGCGGCGCCAGCTCGAACTGGAGGACATCCGCGCGGCGCCAACCTACGCCGCCTAGCCCCAAAATTCCCTTCTCCCCTTGCGGGAGAAGGTGGCCTCCGAAGGAGGTCGGATGAGGGGTCTTGCTCCGCTCTCGGTTGGACCTTCGACGCGAAGCTGAAGTCGAGGCGCGACCCCTCATCCGTCAGCTTCGCTGACACCTTCTCCCGCAAGGGGGAGAAGGACCATTTGAGCGCCGCATCTGGCGTTCGTCGGCCCGGGCGGCTAAATGCGGGCATGCGCACAGACACGCCCCAGCCGGTACGGCTCTCCGAGTACAAACCCCCCGCCTTCCTCATCGACGAGGTCCACCTCGCGTTCAGCCTCGAGCCCGCCGCCACCCGCGTGAAGGCGCGATTGGCGATCCGGCGCAACGGCGATCACGCCGAGCCGCTGGTGCTGGACGGGGTGCGGCTGAAATCGATCGGCGTCGCCATCGACGGCGTCCCGCTGGACGCCGGCGCCTATGCGATCGACGACGAGCACCTGACCGTCGCCGCCGTCCCGGACGTCTTCAGCCTGGAGACGGAGGTCGAGATCGATCCGGCCGGCAACACCGCGCTGGAAGGCCTCTACATGTCGGCGGGGCGGTTCTGCACCCAGTGCGAGTCCGAGGGCTTCCGCAAGATCACCTGGTTCGCCGATCGGCCGGACGTGCTTTCGCGCTTCGCCGTGCGCATGGAGGCGGACGCGGCGATCTATCCCCGGCTGCTCTCCAACGGCAATCTGATGGAGGCCGGCGACGCGCCCGGCGGGCGCCGTTACGCGGTCTGGAACGACCCCTTTCCCAAGCCCTCCTACCTGTTCGCCCTGGTCGCCGGCGAACTGGACGAACTGGCCGACAGCCTGGTCACCATGAGCGGGCGCACCGTGCAGCTGCGCATCTATGTCGATCCCGGCATGGCCGGCCGCGCCGTCTACGCCATGGACGCGCTGAAACGGTCGATGAAGTGGGACGAGCAGGCGTTCGGCCGCGAATACGACCTCGACCTGTTCATGATCGTCGCCGTGCGCGACTTCAATTTCGGCGCGATGGAGAACAAGGGGCTGAACATCTTCAACTCCTCGCTCCTGCTCGCCGACCCGGCCACGGCCACCGACTATGACTACGAGCGCATCGAAGGCGTGATCGCCCACGAATATTTCCACAACTGGACCGGCGACCGCATCACCTGCCGCGACTGGTTCC
The DNA here is from genome assembly GCA_036272595.1 of Caulobacteraceae bacterium. Lineage (GTDB taxonomy): Bacteria > Pseudomonadota > Alphaproteobacteria > Caulobacterales > Caulobacteraceae > Poindextera. The sequence continues at coordinate 272 of DATAYM010000087.1, read as the reverse complement.
AGCTGTCCCTGAAGGAAGGCCTCACCGTTTTCCGCGACCAGAGTTTTTCCGGCGACATGCGCAGCCACGGCGTGCAGCGCATTCAGGACGTGCGCGCATTGCGCGGGCGGCAATTCCAGGAAGACGCGGGACCCCTGGCCCATCCGGTACAGCCGCAAAGCTATATCGAGATCAACAATTTCTATACCGCCACGGTCTACGACAAGGGCTCCGAAGTCATCGGCATGCTCAAGACGCTGGTGGGCGAGGACGGCTATCGCAAGGCCACTGAT
>DATAYM010000086.1:0-73570 GCA_036272595.1 Caulobacteraceae bacterium | reverse complement strand
CGGATCGAGCACCTGGAAGATGGCCGAGTGCTCGGAATCCACCGGGATGATCACCCCGCCGGCCGCCTTGGCCGCCTCCAGCAGCGCCGGTCCGGCGCAGACCAGGCTCTCCTTGTTGGCCAGGCCGACCACCGCCCCGCTGCGCACCGCCGCCAGGGTCGGGGCCAGGCCCGCCGAGCCCATGATCGCCGACATCACCCATTCGGCGCCCATGCCGGCCGCCTCGATCACCGCCGCCTCGCCGGCGGCGCAGTCGATCCCCGAGCCGGCCAGCCGCTGGCGCAGCTCCTCCAGCAGGCCTTCCTCGGCGATCACCACCCGCCTCGGCCGCCACTTCAGCGCCTGCTCGGCCAGCAGCGCCACATTGGCGCCCGCCGTCAGCGCCACCACCTCGACCGCCGCCGAGCCGTGCTCCACCGCCTTGGCCGCCAGGTCCAGGGTCGAGGTCCCCACCGACCCGGTCGAGCCCAGCACCGTGATCGTCTTCGGCGCGATCGTCTTGCGCGTGTCCTTCTGGCCCATGATCAATGCCCTAACTCCATCCCAGCCAAGCACGTGGGCCGACTTTAAGCCGTTTCCAAGCGCCGCCGACCAAAAACGCACAAGTCCTTGCCGAAGTGGCGCCGGAGAACAACATCTGGGCGTACGCCCCAGGGAACGAATAGCCGCGCTCGACGCTTTGCCAGTGATCCCGCGTCGGATAGGTTCGGGTGGGGGCCTGAGGAAGGCGCGGTCAGTTGATGACTCAGTCTTATCAGCTGAATCCTAGGCGCGTGCTGTGCGTGTCGCCACGCTACGCGCCCTCGTTCGGCACCTTCGAATACGCCTATGAGTTGATGAAGGACGTCAAGGCCTTCATGCCGCCGCAAGGCTTGCTGGTGATCGCCGCCGCCCTGCCCGCCAACTGGCAGGTCCGCTTCATCGACGAGAACATGACCCAGGCCACGACGGCGGATTTCGCCTGGGCCGAGGTGGTGTTCGTCTCCGGCATGCATGTGCAGCAGCCGCAAATGCACGACATCTGCGCACGGGCGCACCAGGCCGGCCGGGTCACCGTGCTGGGCGGCCCGTCGGTTTCGGCCTGCCCGGATTATTATCCGGACTTCGACTATCTCCACATCGGCGAACTGGGCGACGCCACCGAGGCGCTGTTCGCGCGCCTGTCGCAGGACGGCTCGCGGCCGCCGAGGCAGGTGGTGCTGACCACCAAGGAGAAGCGGCCGCTGACCGAATGCCCGCCGCCGGCCTACGAACTGGCGCAGATCGACCGCTATTTCCTCGGCAGCATCCAGTTCTCGTCCGGCTGTCCCTACCAGTGCGAATTCTGCGACATTCCCGGCCTCTACGGGCGCGTGCCGCGGCTGAAGTCGCCGGAGCAGATCCTGCGCGAGCTCGACAAGCTGCTCGCGGCCGGGGTCAACAACGCGGTCTATTTCGTCGACGACAACTTCATCGCCAACCGCCGGGCGGTGAAGGAGCTTCTGCCGCACCTGATCGGCTGGCAGCGGCGCAACGGCTACGCCCTCTCCTTCGCCTGCGAGGCGACGCTGAACATCGCCCGCGCGCCGGACCTCCTGGCCATGATGCGGGAGGCCGGCTTCGAGACGGTTTTCTGCGGCATCGAGACGCCCGATCCCGAGGCGCTGAAGGCGATGTCCAAGTCGCACAACATGATGGTGCCGATCCTGGAGGGGGTCCGCACCCTGAACAGCTACGGCATGGAGGTGGTGTCCGGCATCATCCTCGGCCTCGACACCGACACGCTGGACAGCGGCCGCGGCATCCTGGACTTCATCAGGATCTCGCACATCCCGATGCTGACTATCAATCTCCTGCAGGCGCTGCCGAAGACGCCGCTGTGGGACCGGCTGAAGCGCACCGGTCGGCTGATCCAGGACGACGAGCGCGAGTCCAACGTCGACTTCCTGCTGCCTTACGACGAGGTGGTGGAGATGTGGCGCGAGACCATGGCGCGGGCCTATGAACCGGCGGCCCTGTTCGAGCGCTACGAGCACCAGGCCGCGGCCACCTACCCCAACCGCTTCCCGCGCCCGGCCAGCAGGCAGCGGGTCTCCTGGCGCAATATCCGGATGGGCATGAGCCTCCTGGCCAAGATCCTCTGGAAGGTCGGAGTGCGCAGCGACTATCGCGAGGCGTTCTGGGCCTTCGCCTGGCCGAAGCTGAAGCGCGGCCAGATCGAGCCGGTTATCCAGGCGGGGCTGGTCTCCCGCCACCTGATCCGGTTCGCCCGGGAAGCCGCCTCCGGCGCCATGAACGCCTCCTACTACTCGGCCAAGCAGCGCGATCCCATCCGCATCGCCGCCGAATAGGTCCGGGCGTAGCGCCTCGGCGGGCGGCAAAAGTGAAAATTTTTGAAAAAAATGGCGTTTGAGCCGTGAACCGAACGCTGAGCCGACTATGTGATACCGGCCGGCCGCCGGTCGCGCCTCGCAACGACGCTTACGACGGTGGTCCTTGATGCGCACTCTTCGAGCCGGCGGCCTGCTTGCCATAGCCGCGGTGTTCTCGCTGGCCCTGCCCTTGCGGGCGAGCGCCGATGTCATCGACGAGGTCTCGGTCACCGGGCTTGCCCACGACGTCAATGACATCAACCACGGCAAGGAGAACGGCACGGCGGACATCCAGCTCGAGGTCGACTCCGCCCGCCCAGCGATCCTCCGCATCATCGGCGCACCGCGGGTAAACGCCTTCGTGGCGCTGAATTCCGCCGGCCGCACCAATTCCGCCGGCGCGGGCCTGGTCTGGGACCACAAGCTGTTCGGCCAGCTCTATGGATCGCTGGACCTGGGCCTGGCCGCGAACGACGGGGTGAGCAATGCTCGGCTGGGCCCCGCAGGCGCCTACGACCGCCAGCACCGGCTGCTGCTCGGCTCCAAGGTGTTGTTTCGCGAAGCGCTGGGCCTGGAGTGGCGGCTCGCCCGCCACTGGGCCATCGGGGCGGAATACGTCCATCAATCCAATGGCCAGATCCTCGGCCACGGCGCCAACGAGTCGATCAACGACGCCGGACTGAAGGTAGCCTACCGGTTTCACTAGGCTCCCGCTCCGACGGCCCCGCCGTCCCCCGCTGACGTAGCGGCGCCCTTTGCGGAATGGCCGGCGCGGCCTAGCTTGCGCGGCAAATCACGGGCCGGGGGGAACGATGAGCGGGGCGAAGATCGGCAGGACCATCGCGGACTCGACGCCGTGGTGGCCGCAGGCGCGCACGGCGCCGAAGGGGGCGCCGAACATCCTGGTGGTGCTGTTCGACGACGTCGGCTTCTCCGACTTCGGCTGCTACGGCTCGCCGATCGCCACGCCGACCATCGACCGGCTGGCGGCCGAGGGGCTGCGCTTCACCGGCTTTCACACCACCGCCATGTGCTCGACCACCCGGGCGGCGCTGCTGACCGGCCGCAACCACCATTCGGTCGGCGTCGGCTGCCTGGCCAATTTCGATTCCGGCTACCCCGGCTATCGCGGCAAGATCGCGCCGGAGGCCGGCACCCTGGCCGAGATGCTCCGTATCGGCGGCTATAGAAGTTACATGCTGGGCAAGTGGCACGTCACGTCGCTGACCGAGACCGGTCCGACCGGACCCTTCGACGGCTGGCCGCTGGGTCGCGGCTTCGACCGCTTCTACGGCTTCATGGACGCGGAGACCGACCAGTACGCGCCGGAACTGGTGCGCGACAACACGCCGATCGAACAGCCGAAGGGCTATGCCGACGGCTATCACCTGACCGAGGACCTGACCGACCAGGCCATCCGCTTCATCGCCGACCATACCGCCGACGCGCCGGACAGGCCGTGGCTGACCTGGCTGGCCTTCGGCGCCTGCCACGCGCCGCACCAGGCGCCGCGCGAGCTGATCATGCATTACGACCATGTGTTTTCAGGCGGCTGGGACGTCGAGCGCGAGCGGCGGCTGGCGCGACAGAAGGCGCTGGGCGTCGTGCCGGCCGATACCCGCCTGCCACCGCGCAACGATTTCGTGCGGCCCTGGGCCGAGCATTCGCCGGACGAGCAGCGCCTGTTCACCCGCCTGCAGGCCGCCTTCGCCGCCATGCTCGACCATGCCGACCGCAACCTGGCGCGGCTGGTCGCCTTCCTGGAGGCGGCGGGCCTGCGCGACGACACCCTGATCCTGGTGATGAGCGACAACGGCGCCAGCCAGGAGGGCGGGCCGCTCGGCTTCGTCAACGCCATGGGCCCCTACAACGCCAAGCCGGAGCCGCTGCCCGAGAAGATCGCCCGCATCGACGACATCGGCGGCCCGGACACCCATTCCAACTTTCCCTGGGGCTGGGCGATGGCGTCCAACACGCCGCTGAAGCGCTACAAGCAGAACACCCACGGCGGCGGCATCCGCGACCCGATGGTGGCCAGCTGGCCGAACGGGATCCAGGCGCGCGGCGAACTGCGGCACGCCTTCCGCCACGCCAGCGACGTGACGCCGACCCTGCTGGAACTGATCGGCCTTGCGCCGCCGGCGACCATCGCCGGCGTGGCCCAGCAACCGATCGAGGGCGTCTCCTTCGCCGCCAGCCTCGGCGAGGCCGACCCGCCGCGCGGCGCGCCGCAGTACTTCGAGATGTTCGGCCACCGGGGCCTGTGGAAGGACGGCTGGAAGGCGGTCGCCTATCACCCGCCGGGCGCGCCGTTCGATGCCGACGTCTGGGAACTTTATCATCTGGACAAGGACTTCTCGGAGACCGAGGACCTGGCCCAGACGCACCCGGACAAGCTCGCCGAGCTGATCGCCGACTGGTGGACCCTGGCCGAACGCTGCAAGGTGCTGCCGCTGGACGACCGCTTCGGACCGCGCTTCGCCGAGAACGCCACCCGCTTCCACGGTCCGCGCAAGGCCTTCGTCTTCCATGCCGGCATGGGCCATCTGCCCACCGACATCGCGCCGGACGTGCGTTCGCGCAGCTTCGTCATCGAGGCCCATGTCAGGACCGAGGCCGGCGACCAGGGCGTGCTGATCGCCCATGGCGACGCGACCTGCGGCTACTCGCTGTTCGTGCGCGACGGGCGGCTGGTCTACGACATGAACGTCGGCGGCCTGCATGCGCGGGTCGTCAGCGACCGGACCCTGCCGCCGGGCCACCATCGGCTGGGCGTCGCGGTGCGCAACCACGACAAGCGCTTCATCCGCCTGCTGATCGACGGCGCGCCGGCCGGCGACGGCGAAACCCAGCTCGGCTTCCACAACTTCATCTCCTGGAGCGGCCTCGACATCGGCCGCGACCGCGGCAGCCCGGTGGCGGACTACGCGGCGCCCTTCGCCTTTTCCGGGCGGCTGAAGAAGGTCACCGTCACCATGGACCCCGACCAGACCCTGGATGGCGAGGCCATCGGCGAGGCGGAGATGGCGCGGCAATAGGCGCTACTGGGTGACCTCGCTGGAGTGGTTCAGGCCGTGCCGCATCGCGTAGACGCCGGCTCCGAAGACGACCAGGCCGACGATCAGCGCCCACCCGAACCCGGCCGGGGTGCAGAACCACAGGGCCAGGAAGGCGATCAGCGCCGCCAGGTGGATGGCGAACCATTTCACCGCCAACATGAAGCGATGATAGGTCGTCTGGTGATAGACCAGCAGTGCATCGTTCTCGTTCGCCACGGCCAAGCCTCCTCTGCGCGCGCATGGGCTTCGCCGTAACGAATTGATCGGCCCGGCGGTTTCCATGGAGAGGGAGAGGAAGGATGAAGATCGACGGAAAATGTCACTGCGGCTTCATCGCCTTCGAGGCCGAGGCCGATCCGGCCAGAACCACCCTGTGCAACTGCACCGACTGCCAGGCCCTGACCGGGACCGCCTTCCGGGTCACGGTCAGGACCGATGCCGGCACGTTCCGGCTGCTCGCCGGCGAGCCGACCCTCTATGTGAAGACCGCCGACAGCGGCGCGCGGCGCCTGCACGCCTTCTGCCCCCGCTGCGGCGCGGCGATCTACGCCACCAGCCCCGGCGAGGACCCGAAGGCCTACGGCGTGCGCGTCGGCACGCTGCGCCAGCGCGACCTGTTCGCCCCGTCGCGGCAGATATGGACCCGCTCGCAGCAGCCCTGGGTGAACACCATCGCCGATATCCCCGGCGTCGACGGCGAGGCCTAGGCGGCAGCGAGATCCCCGGCGACGACGGGTGCGCAGCCGGTCGCTTCGAGGACGCGGCCGACCGCGTCCCGGCTGGGCGCCGGCAGCCGGGCGTGGGACTGGCGCAGCCACTGCACGCACTTGGCCTGGTAGGCGAACGGCGGCTGGCGCCAGGGGTGGCCGTCGACCTCGGCGACCACCTCCGCCGCGCCGGAAACGACGGCGCGGGCGTTGGCCAGCATCACCGGCGGATAGACGCGGCCGATCTCGGTCAGCAGCGCCATCAGCGTGTCCGGCAACGCCTCGATCGACTGCCAGCCGTCGTCGGCGGGCTCCAGGCCCGACTGGTCCTCCATCAGGCTGGTCCAGGCCAGCACCCTCGGGGCCATGGCCAGGGTGAGCGCCGCCGGGGTCGGGTCGAACTGGGCGAGCTGGGTCAGCTGGCCGAACACCGCGAAGTCGCTTGAACCCGGCCGCTCGCCGAGGATGAAGGGCTGGCGCGTCAGGTGCGCCTCGAAGGCGGCCAGGAAGCGGCGGTAGCTGGCCTCGATCACCGGCCCGGTGGTCGCGTTGGAGCCGACCACGTGGAGGCGGGAGATCTGCCGCTCGCCGATCATGGCGGCGCGCTCGGCCAGCGCCTGGTCGGCGATGGAATAGTGCTGCCAGAGCGGCAACAGCTTTGAGGCCTTGTCGACGTCGTCGGCATAGGCCCAGCGGTAGTGGAACATGGCCTTGGTCAGCCACTCGTCGGCATAGTCCTCAATCAGCTCGTCGAGGAAGGCGAGGCCCGGATCGGCGGGGATGACGCCGCGGCCGGCGTGTTCGGCCTCCAGCCGGCGGATGATCGGCGAGGAATCCACCACCGCCTCCAGCTCGCCGCCGGCGCCCGGCAGGTAGAAGGTCGGCAGCAGCCCGACCTTGGGCGCCGGCATGCCCGCCGCGGCCGCCTGGTTGCGCGACAGGAAGCGGTAGGCGATGCGCCGATAGCGCAGCACCGCCAGCATCTTGCGGGTATAGGGCGATCCCGGCGCGCCCATCAGGGCGATCGATTCGGCGGTGTCCATGGCGTATTCCCCCGGCAAAGCTTGTTGGAGCGCCGCCCCTGGCTTCCCGGCCGGCGTTCGAGGCACAGTATGACGAACCCGGCGGCGAGCCCAACCCAGGAGTTCAAGGACCCGCGATGACCCTGACCTACGACCTCTACTGGTCCTTCCGCTCGCCCTATTCCTACCTGATCACCCATAGGCTGACGGCGCTGGAGCGGGACTACGACGTGCGCGGCGATATCCGCCCGGTCTATCCGCTGGCGGTGCGGACGCCGGAGTTCTTCGATGGCCGCGATCCGCTCTGGTATTCCTACCTGCAGGCGGACATCCGCCGCGAGGCCGAGTTCCTCGGCCTGCCGATCCGCTGGCCCAGGCCCGACCCCGTGCACATGGACATGGCCACCCGCACCTATCCGAAAGAGCAGCCGCGCATCCACCGCCTGACCCGCATGGGCGTGGCGGCGGCCGAGCGCGGGCGCGGCCTTCAGTTCCTCGACGAGGCCAGCCGGCTGATCTGGAGCGGCGAGGTCGACAACTGGCACGAGGGCGACCACCTGGCCGCCGCCGCCGCCCGCGCCGGCCTCGACCCCGCCGAGATAGCCCGCGCGGTCGACGATGAGGCCGAGCGGCTGAACGCGGTGATCGAGGCAAGCCAGGTCGCCCAGCGCCAGGCCGGCCACTATGGCGTGCCGATGATCGCTTTCAACGGCGAAGCCTTCTTCGGCCAGGACCGTTTCGACCAGTTCAAGTGGCGTCTGGAGCAGCACGGCCTCACGCGGCGAAGCTGACGATAAAGTTTCCGCGCCGGCACGCATCTAAATCTGGCGAAGCTCGTTTTTCCTGTCCGACGCGCTCGCCTATGAGCGCCTGACCAAAGGACGGATGTCATGGCGAACGACGCCATCGCCGCCGGGTCTCGCGTATCGACCGGGATCGGCGATCTGGACAATATTCTCGGCGGCGGACTGACCAAGGACCGCGCCTATCTGCTCGAGGGCACGCCCGGCAGCGGCAAGACCACCATTGCGCTGCAGTTCCTGCTCGAAGGCGCGCGCGTGGGCGAGCGCGGCCTCTACATCACCCTGTCCGAGACGGCCGCGGAACTGCGTGAGGTGGCGCGCAGCCACAACTGGTCGCTGAACGACATCGAGCTGTTCGAGCTGGTCAGCGGCGACGGCCTCGATCCGGAGAGCGAACAGTCGATCCTGGAGCCGTCCGAGGTCGAGCTCGGCGAGACCATCGGGGGGGTCATGGAATGCGTCGACCGCCTGCGCCCCACCCGCGTGGTGTTCGACAGCCTGTCGGAACTGCGCCTGCTGGCGCAGAACTCGCTGCGCTACCGCCGTCAGATCCTGGCGCTGAAGCAGTACTTCTCCACCCGCCAGTGCACCGTGCTGATGCTGGACGACCGCAGCTCCGACCCCGGCGACCTGCAGCTGCACAGCATCGCCCACGGTGTCATCACCCTGGAGCAGACCACCGAGGACTACGGCTCGGCGCGTCGGCGACTCCGGGTCGTGAAGATGCGGGGGGTGAACTATCGCGGCGGCTTTCACGACTTCGTCATCGAGACCGGCGGGGTGATGGTGTTTCCGCGGCTGATCGCGGCCGAGCACCATCGCGCCTTCACCGGCGACCTGGTGACCACCGGGGTGGAAAGGCTCGATCAGATGCTGGGCGGCGGCCTCGCCCCCGGCACCAACATGCTGTTGTCGGGGCCTTCCGGCGTCGGCAAGACCAGCACCGCGGTCTGCTGCGCCCTCGCCGCTCTGCGGCGCGGCGAGAAGGCGGCCTATTATCTGTTCGACGAGGGCATGGCGACCATGCTGGCGCGGGCGCGTTTCCTCGGCATGGATCTCGACGGCTATATCGAGAACGGCCAGTTGAAGCTCTCGCAGATCGACCCGGCCGAGCTTTCGCCCGGCGAGTTCGCCACCCGGGTGCGCCATGCGGTGGAGAAGGAAGGGGTCACCTTCATCGTCATCGACAGCCTGAACGCGTTCCTGCAGTCGATGCCCGGCGAAAAGTACCTTCTGCTGCAGATGCATGAGCTGCTCAGCTACCTGAACCAGCAGGGCGTCATCACCATGCTGGTGCTCGGCCAGCACGGCATCATCGGCGACGTGCGCTCGGACGTCGACCTGAGCTACCTGTCCGACGGCATCCTCCTGTTCCGGTATTTCGAATCCCGCGGCAGCGTCTACAAGGCGGTCTCGGTGGCCAAGAGCCGGGTCACCGCGCACGAGGCCAGCATCCGCGAATTTGGCCTGGACGATCGGGGCGTCCAGGTCGGCGAGCCGCTGCAGGACTTCGAGGGCGTGCTGAGCGGACTGCCGGCCTATCGCGGCCAGACCCCGCTGATGGCGAGCCGGACCTGAGCCGGTGGAAGATCGCGTCCTGATCCTGGCGCTGCGCGGACGCGACGGCCAGGTCATCGAGCAGTTGCTCGCCCGCCGCGGTCACGCGGCCTTGATCTGCGGCGGCGTCGACGAACTGGCGCAGCAGCTGGCGCTGGGCGCGGGGGCGGCCCTGGTCACCGAGGAATCGCTCGCCGAGACCGACCGCACCCGGCTCGACGCCTGGCTGGAGGCGCAGCCGCCGTGGTCGGACTTTCCCTTCGTGCTGCTGGCGACCCGGCGGGCTGGCCGGCGCACCCCGGCGGCCCTGCGCGTGCTGCAGCAGCTGGGCAACGTCGTGGTGCTGGAGCGCCCGATCAACGGCGAGACCCTGGGCAGCGCCGTCGATTCCGCCCTGCGCGGGCGGCGCCGGCAGTACGAGGCGCGCCGCCGCCTGCAGGACCTGCAGGCGGCGGAGGAACGGCTCACCCAGCTCAATGAATCGCTGGAGAGCCGCATCGAGCAGCGCACCGCCGAGCTGGCCCGCGCCAACGACCAGCTGATGCAGGAGATCGCCGAGCGCGAGCGCGCCCAGGCAGCCCTGGTGCAGTCGCAGAAGATGGAGGCCGTGGGTCAGCTGACCGGCGGAATCGCGCACGATTTCAATAACCTGCTGACTGTCATCAGCGGCAATCTGGCCATGATCCAGCGCCATGCCGACGACGCCGCCACCGCCAGTCGCGCCGGGTCCGCCCTGCAGGCCGCCGACCGGGCCGCCAAGCTGACCCGCCAGCTGCTGGCCTTCTCGCGGGTCCAGCGCCTGACCCTGACGCCGGTCGACATCAATGTCCTGATCGCCGGGATGAACGATCTGCTGGCCCGCACGATCGGGCCGCAGTTCATCGTCGACATGAACCTGGACCGCGGCCCGCTATGGGCCATGGCCGACGCAAACCAGGTGGAGCTGGCCATCCTCAACCTGGTCATCAACGCCCGCGACGCCCTGCCGGACGGCGGCGCCATCGGCATCGTCACCGAGGCGCGTCAGGCCGCCGATCCAGGGCTGGCGGCCGGGGCCTATGTGGTCGTCCGGGTCAGCGACCAGGGCGCCGGCATCCCGGCCAATGTGCTCGACAAGGTGTTCGATCCGTTCTTCACCACCAAGCCGATCGGCAAGGGCACCGGGCTCGGACTCAGCCAGGTCTACGGCATCGCCCAGCAGTCGGGCGGGACGGTGCTGATCGAGAGCACCGAAGGCGTCGGCACGCGGGTGGAGCTCTGGCTGCCGGTCGCCGCCGCGCCGGCCAGCCACGCCGCCCCGGACGCGCCGCGCCAGGCGCAGGTCAAGGGCCGGGAGCGGGTGCTGGTGGTCGAGGACGAGCCTGGCGTGCGCCGCTTCATCGTCGAATGCCTGGAGATGCTCGGCTATGCGGTCACCGAGGCGGCGCAGGGCCACGAGGGCCTGGAACGGCTGGATATCGACCGGCCGGAACTCCTGATCGTCGACTTCGCCATGCCGGGGATGACCGGCGTCGAGGTGGCGACGGAGGCGCGCCGGCGGCTCCCGAACCTGCCGATCATCCTGGCCACCGGCTATGCCGACATGGAGGCTGTCGACAAGGTGGTCGACGCCGATCACCTGCTGCGCAAGCCGTTCCAGATCGACGATCTGGAGCGGGCGGTGCGGGGCGCGCTGGCGGTGAGGCCCTGAACCGCGCGCCGCCCCTGGCCTTTCACCTGAGTCGCGGCCACATAGCCGGCTATGCAGGCGATGGCCCAGCTTTCCAAAGCGCCCCATGTGGCGATAGCCAGCCGGCGCGCGGCCTGGCGCGAGCCGGTCGAGGTGCTGTCGGCCTTCGCCGACGAGCCCTGGGCCATCGGCTTCCTGTCCGGCGGCGACGGGCCGGATGCGCGCTGGTCCTATCTGGCGCGGGCGCCGGAGGCCACGCTGGTCCTCAAGGGCGGTGATGGCGGCGCTCCGTTCGCGGCCCTGGCGCGGATGGTCGGGCCGCCCTGCCCCTGGCTGATCGATGGGCCGCCGTTCCAGGGCGGGGTCGCCGGACTGGCCGCCTATGAACTCGGCGACCATGTCGAGCGCCTGGGGCTCGGGCGCCATTCCGACTGGCCGGACCTGGCCTGCGGGCTCTATCCGGCGGTGCTGGCCTTCGACCATGCGCGGCGCGAGGTGGTCGCGGTCGGCCGCGGGCGCGACGCGGCCGAGGCCCGCGTGGCCTCAGACCGGGCGCTCGACTGGCTGGAGATGCCGCCGGTCGCCGCCAGCGCCGGCGCGCTGGCCGGGCCGCTGAGCGCCAGTTCCGGCGCGGCCTATGAGCGGGCGACCGCCGAAGTGGTGGCGCGGATCGGCCGTGGCGAGGTCTTCCAGGCCAATATCGCGCGGGTCTGGACCGGGCGGCTGAAGCCGGACCGGCGACCGTTCGATCTGCTGGCGCGGCTGGCGGCGGCCAGCCCCGCGCCCTTCGCCGGCTATCTGCGGTTGGACGACCGCGCCCTGGTCTCCAATGCGCCGGAAAGGTTCCTGCGCGTCGCGGGCGGGGCCGACGGGTGGGTCGTGGAGACCCAGCCGATCAAGGGCACGCGGCCGCGGGGGCGCGACGGCGCCGAGGATGCGGCGCTGGCCGCCGAGCTGGCCGCTTCGGCGAAGGACCGGGCCGAGAACCTGATGATCGTCGACCTGATGCGCAACGACCTGGCCAGGGTCTGCGTCCCCGGCACGGTGGCGACGCCGGCGCTCTGCCGCGTGGCCAGCTTCGCGAACGTGCACCACCTGGTCTCGACGGTGACCGGGCGGCTGGCGGCGGGGCGGAGCGCCGTCGACCTGTTGCGCGCCGCCTTTCCGCCGGGCTCGATCACCGGCGCGCCCAAGGTGCAGGCGATGAAGCTGATCGCCGGCCTGGAGCCACCGCGCGGACCGTTCTTCGGCTCGCTGTTCTGGGCCGGGTTCGACGGGGCGTTCGATTCCAGCGTGCTGATCCGCTCGGTGGGGTTCCGACTGGGCGACAACGGTTGGCGCCTGGAAGCCCGCGCCGGCGCAGGGATCGTCGCCGACAGCGATCCCTGGCAGGAGAGACTGGAGACGGAAGCAAAGATCGGCGCGATCGCTGGAGCTTTGCTGGATGAGCCGATATCACTCCGTCATGGCCCGACCTGTTCGGACCACCCATGATTCACCGTCGAACGAAGGTGTTGATGGGGCCCCCGCATTGGCTGCTGCGCAGTCCGCTGCGCTCCAGCGGGGGATGAGCGTTTCAAGGACGGCGGGAAGAGGACGGACATGGCTGAGGCGCGGCTGATCGATGGGCGGGCGTTCGCGGCCGGGGTGGTGGCGCGCGTGGCCGAGGACGCCGCGGCGCTGCAGCGCGACCATCGGGTCAAGCCGGGGCTGGCCGTGGTGCTGGTCGGCGACGATCCCGCCAGCCAGATCTATGTGAACAGCAAGGGCGAGCAGACCATCGCCGCCGGCATGCACTCGCTGACCATCCGCCTGCCGGCCGAGACCAGCCAGGACGCGTTGCTGGGCGTGGTGGCCGATCTGAACGCCGATGCGGCCATCCACGGCATCCTGGTGCAGTTCCCGGTGCCGGCGCACATCGATCCGCTGCTCATCCAGGCGGCGATCGATCCGGAAAAGGACGTCGACGGCCTGCACGTGATCAATATCGGCCGCCTGGCCAGCGGCCGCCCTGGGCTGGTCCCGTGCACGCCCCTGGGCTGCCTGATGCTGCTGGAGGACGCGCTGGAGGGCCAGCTGCGCGGCAAGCGCGCGGTGGTGGTCGGACGCTCGAACCTGGTCGGCAAGCCGATCGCCCAGCTGCTGCTGCGGGCCGACTGCACCGTCACCATCGCCCATTCGCGCACGCTCGACCTGCCCGGCGTCACCCGCGAGGCCGATATCCTGGTGGCCGCGGCGGCGCAGCCGGAGATGATCCGCGGCGACTGGATCAAGCCCGGCGCGGCAGTGATCGACGTCGGCATCAACCGCATCCCCTCGCGCCGGCCGAAGGCGCGGGCGGCGGGCAAGACCATCGTGGTCGGCGACGTGGCGTTCGACGAGGCGGTTCAGGTCGCCGGCTGGATCACCCCCGTTCCCGGCGGCGTCGGGCCGATGACGGTCGCCTGCCTGCTCAAGAACACCGTGACCGCCGCTCGCCGCCAGGCCGGCCTGCTGAGCTGAAGCGGCCCCCGGGGTCCCTCGCGTAGACGCTATCTTAAGGCGATTTTGGCACGCTTACATCGTCCTGGGCGTGAGACAGACTGTCGATGGCGAACGAAGACCAGCCCCGCGAAGCCATCGGTCGCGGGTTCACCGCCAACGCCGTCGATCCCGAGGAAAGCCGCGCCATTTTCGAGCGCATCGCCCGGCTGGCCCTGCGCGCCGCCGAGGCGTCGGGCGCCTGTATCGCCCTCGGCGGACGCCGCCGCATGTGGATCGCCGGCGCCGGCCGCGACCAATCGCAGGAATCGCGGGCGGTCGCCCTGGCCCAACTGGGCGTGCAGACCGCCGAGGTGCTGTGGATCGAAGACATGTCCGAGCAGCGCTGGAGCGACGCCTATCCGCTGGCGCTCGGCGAGGCGGACCATCAGTTCTACGCCGCCGCGCCCATCATCCTGCCGAACGGCTCGCGCATCGGCGTGCTGGCCATCTTCGACGACCTGCCCCGCGCCTACGACGCCGACCTGGCCGCGCGGCTGGCCGATCACGCCGCCTTCGTCGCCGACGAATGGGAGCGCGCCCGGGCCGTGCGGGCGCTGGCGCGCTCGAAACAGCGCCTCAGCCTGGCGACCGAGATCGCCAACATCAATGTCTGGGAGATGGACTATCGCAGCCGCGAACTGGCCAGCGAAGGGGCGCGGCCGACCGGCGGGGCGGATTCCACCTATGAGTCGCTGAACGCCGACATCTGGAAGGGCGTCCATCCGGCCGACCGCGAGCGCGCCCAGGCCCTCTGGGAACGGCACTTGAACGAGGGCGCGCCCTATCGCCTGGTGCACCGGATGATGCGCCGCGACGGGCCGCACTACTGGGTCGAATCCGCCATCGAGGCGATCAAGGACGAGCAAGGGCGCATCGTCCGCACGGTCGGCGTGATCCGCGACATCGACCACGAAAAGCGCGCCGAGCTGGCCCTGGCCAAGGCGCGCGACGACGCCGAGGCGGCCAACCGCGCCAAGAGCCTGTTCCTGGCCACCATGAGCCACGAGATCAGGACGCCGCTGAACGGGGTGCTGGGCATGGCCCAGGCCATGGCCATGGACGAGCTCACCCCGCTGCAGCGCGAGCGGCTGGGCGTGGTGCACGCCTCGGGCGAGGCCTTGCTGGCCATCCTCAACGACGTGCTGGACCTGGCCAAGATCGAGGCCGGCAAGCTGGAGATCGAGGACATCGAGTTCGACCTGGACGAGGTCGCCCGCGGCGCCCACCAGGCCTTCACCGCCCAGGCCAACGCCAAGGGCCTGTCGTTCGACCTCGACATCGGCGATGCGCAAGGGGTCTATCGCGGCGACCCGACGCGCCTGCGGCAGATCCTCTACAACCTGGTCTCCAACGCGCTGAAGTTCACCGACCGCGGCGAGATCCGGGTGACGGCGCGCTGGAAGGACCAGCGGCTGGCCCTGGCGGTGACCGACACCGGTGTCGGCATCCCGGCCGACCGGCTGGAGGTGCTGTTCAACCGCTTCGACCAGGCCGACGCCTCGACGACGCGGCGGTTCGGCGGCACCGGCCTGGGCCTCGCCATCTGCCGCGAGCTCGCCGAGATGATGGGCGGCTCGATCGATGTGGAAAGCACGCTGGGCTTCGGCTCGACCTTCACCGTCGCGCTGCCGTTGCAGCGGGTCGGCGACGGCAAATCCTCCACGGCCCTGCCGGCGGCGCCCGCGCCGGAGGACAAGGCCTGCGGACTGGAGCTGCGCGTGCTGGCGGCCGAGGACAACACGGTCAACCAGCTGGTGCTGAAGACCCTGCTGCACCAGGTCGGGGTCGATCCGGTGGTGGTCTCCAACGGCGCCGAAGCGGTGGCGGCCTGGGAGGACGGTGACTGGGACGTGATCCTGATGGACGTGCAGATGCCGAAGATGGACGGCCCGACCGCCACCCGCGCCATCCGCGAGCTGGAGCTGAGCCTGGGCCGCCGGCGCACGCCGATCCTGGCCCTGACCGCCAACGTCATGTCGCACCAGCTGGCCGAATATATCGCCGCCGGCATGGACGGCCATGTCGCCAAGCCGATCCAGGCCGCCCGGCTGTTCGAGGCGCTGGCGGCGCTGCTGGACCGCGAGCCGGCGGCCGAGCGGGCGGCGTAGGCTTCAGCGCCCCTTGAACACCGCGGGGCGCTTTTGCAGGAAGGCCTGGACGCCTTCCATGAAGTCCTGGCTGCGGCCGGCCTCGTTCTGGGTGTCCGCCTCATAGTTCAGCTGCTCGGCGAGGTCGGAGTCCAGCGAGGTCCACATCGCCTTGCGGATCAGGCCGAGCGATTTCGGCCCGCGCGCCAGCTCCCGGGCCAGCTCAAGCGCCGTCGCCATCAGCTCGGCGTCGGGGACGCAGCGATTGATCAGGCCCCATTCCAGCGCCTTGGCGGCGGGCAGGCGCTCGCCCAGCAGGGTCATCTCCATCGCCCGGGCGCGGCCGATCATGCGCGGCAGCAGGTAGGTCGAGCCGCCGTCGGGGACGAGTCCGATGCGGCGGAAGGCTTGCAGGAAATAGGCGCTCTCGCCGGCGACGATCAGGTCTCCCATCAGGGCCAGCGAGCAGCCGACGCCGGCCGCGGCCCCGTTGACGGCGGTGACGATGGGGATCGGCAGGTCGCGGATCAGGATGACCAACGGGTTGTAGACCGTCTTCAGCGCGTCGCCGACCCCGGCGCGTTCGCCGGAGGGCGACTGGGAAGGGCTGCCCATCGAGGTCAGGTTGGCGCCGGAGCAGAAGCCCCGCCCCTCGCCGGTCAGCACCACGGCGCGGGCCGGACTGTCGCCCTCGACGACGCTGTTCAGCGCGGCGGTGAGATCGGCGGCCATGTCGACGCCGGCGGCGTTCATCGTCGCCGGATCGGACAGGGTCAGGATCGCCACGTCGCCGTCGCGGACGATCTTCACCTTGCTCTCGGCCAGCGTCTCGGTCTCGGACATCGACGTCTCTCCCTGCATCGCGCGGGCTCGCTCGCCCACCGGTGGAGGATTTAGGCGCGTGCCGCAGCGTCAGTCACGACAGCGCGGAGAAAATCCCGGAGCGCCCGAACAAGTCGGGCCATGACGGTTGAAAATCTACTCCGCCGCCGTCGCGGCCGCGGACGCATAGCGGTCGGTGCGGGCCTGGTCGAGGCGCTGCAGCAGGGCGCGGTGCTCGCGCCAGAGGGCGTCGGGCAGCCGGTCGCCGAACTTCTCGTAGAAGGCCGGGATCAGCGCCGCTTCCTCGGCCCAGGCCGCCTGGTCGACTTCGAACAGCGCCTCCAGCCGCTCGGGCGCGATGTCCAGGCCGTCGACATCCAGGGCGTCCTTGGCGGGCAGCAGGCCGATGGCGGTCTCGCGCGCCGCGCCCTCGCCTTCCAGGCGCTGGAATATCCACTTCAGCACCCGCACGTTCTCGCCATAGCCGGGCCACATGAACTTGCCGCCCGCGTCCTTGCGGAACCAGTTGACGAAGAAGATGCGCGGCAGCTTGGCGGCGTCGCGGCTCTCGCCGAGCTCGATCCAGTGGCTGAAATAGTCGCCCATGTTGTAGCCGCAGAAGGGCAGCATGGCGAAAGGATCGCGGCGCAGCTCGCCGACCTTGTTCTCGGCCGCGGCGGTGCCTTCGGAGGCGACGTTGGAGGCCAGGAAGACGCCGTGGCGCCAGTCGAAGGCCTCGGTCACCAGCGGCACGGCGCTGGTTCGGCGGCCGCCGAACAGGATGGCCGAGATCGGCACGCCCTTGGGGTCCTGCCATTCCGGCGCGATGCTCGGGCACTGGCCGGCGGGGGCGGTGAAGCGGGCGTTGGGGTGGGCGGCCGGCTCCGCCGAGTCCGGGGTCCAGGCGCGGCCCTTCCAGTCGGTCAGCTGCGGCGGCGGCGTCTCGGTCAGGCCTTCCCACCAGACGTCGCCGTCCGGGGTCAGGGCGACGTTGGTGAAGATGCAGTTTTCGGCCAGGCCGGCGACGGCGTTGGGGTTGGTGGCCAGGCCGGTGCCCGGCGCGACGCCGAAGAAGCCGGCCTCCGGATTGATGGCGTAGAGCCGCCCGTCGTCGCCGAAGCGCATCCAGGCGATGTCGTCGCCGACGGTCTCGGCCTTCCAGCCCGGCAGCTTCGGCTGCAGCATGGCGAGGTTGGTCTTGCCGCAGGCGCTCGGAAAGGCGGCGGTGACATAGCGGACCGCGCCTTGCGGCGAGGTCAGCCTCAGGATCAGCATGTGCTCGGCCAGCCAGCCCTCGTCGCGGGCCATCACCGAGGCGATGCGCAGGGCGTAGCACTTCTTGCCCAGCAGGGCGTTGCCGCCATAGCCGGAGCCGTAGGACCAGATCTGCCGGCTTTCCGGGAAGTGGACGATGTACTTGATCGGGTTGCAGGGCCAGGCGACGTCGGCCTGGCCGGGGTCCAGCGGCGCGCCGACGGAATGGACGGCCGGCACGAAAAAGCCGTCCTCGCCGAGCTGGTCGAGGGCGGCTTGGCCCATCCGGGTCATGATCCGCATGGATACGACCACGTAGGCGCTGTCGGTGATCTCGACGCCAAGGGCGCTGATCTTCGAGCCCAGCGGGCCCATGCAGAAGGGCACCACATACAGGGTCCGCCCGCGCATGGCGCCGTCGAACAGATTGTTCAGATCGGCGCGCATCTCCGCCGGATCGAGCCAGTTGTTGGTCGGGCCGGCGTCCTCGGGTTTCTCCGAGCAGATGAAGGTGCGGCTCTCGACCCGCGCCACGTCGCTGGGGTCGGAGGCGGCGTAGAAGGAATTGGGACGTTTTTCCGGGTTCAGCCGTTTGAGCGTGCCGGCCTTGACCAGTTCGTCGGTCAGGGCGTCCCACTCGGCCTGGCTGCCGTCGCACCAGTGGACCTTGGCCGGCTTGGTGAGTTCGGCGACCTCACGCACCCAGGCGATCAGCCCGGGGTGACGGGTGGGCGCGGCGTCAAGCCCCGCTATGGTGCTGGCCGTACTCACGAAGGCTCCCTATCGACTGGTCTGGTCTCACCGCGTCGCATTTCAGGCTCCGCGCCAAGACAAATGCACAACCCAGGCCCCGGCTGCAAGGATCGTCGCCCTGGGATGGCGAATATCCAGAGTCGTTGCGTAGGAAAAGGACGGCTCAGCTTGCGGCGCGGGCTGGGGCGGGCGCCGAAAGGCCATAGAATCGAATCTTGAACGGTTTCCACCACAGGGTCTTGCCCAGGCCGCGGGCGGCCCTGTCGAGGGAAAAGGCGAAGCTCGGCGAGCGCAGCAGCCATTTAACCGCGGCATAGGCGCCGAAAAC
The DNA here is from genome assembly GCA_036272595.1 of Caulobacteraceae bacterium. GTDB lineage: Bacteria > Pseudomonadota > Alphaproteobacteria > Caulobacterales > Caulobacteraceae > Poindextera. The sequence goes on along the minus strand of DATAYM010000086.1, from coordinate 54,635 downwards.
CAGCGCCTGGATCACGCCCAGGACCATCCAGCGCGCCACGCCCAGCCGGTCGCCGGCGGCGGCGCAATGGGCGCTGGCGCCCTGGCCGAAGGCGAAGGCGCGCAAGGCGGTGTAGCGCAGGGTGAGCCGCTCGGGCGCCGGATCCTCCCAGACCCAGGCCTCCGCCGCCCAGGCGAAGCGGGCGCCGGCCTGCTCCATGGCCCCGAACAAAAGGTCGTCCTCGCCGCCGATCTGGTTGCGGATGGCCGAGAACGGCCGGTTCGGGTCGGGCAGCGCCGCCCGCCGCACCAGGCTGTCACCACATCCGTAATAATGTGCGATCGGGCCGCTCTGCTCGGGCCCGAACCGCGAAAAGAAGCGCTCGAAATAGACCCGGTTGCCGATCTGCTCCCAATCGGCCCGCGCACGCACCGGTCCGAAGACCACGTCGGCGTCGCAGGCGCGCTGGGTGGCGATGAGGGCCGCGAGCCAGCCGGCGGGCGCCTCCTCGTCGTCGTCGAGGAAGGCGATCAGCCCGCCCTCGGCCGCGGCCAGGCCGGCGTTGCGCGCATTGGCGACGCCGGCGGCCGGCTCGTGCACGTAGCGCACCGGAAAGGGCGCCGCCTCGGCCAGCGCCCTGGCGACGCCGGCCGCCGAAGGGATCTGGTCGTTGTCCACCACCACCAGCTCCAGCTTCACCGGATCGACCCCGGCCTGGGCGAACACCGAGCGCGCCGCCAGCGCCAGCGGCCCAAGCCGCCGCTGGGTCGGGATGATGATGGAGACTTCGGCGGTCATGCCGGCCTGGTCTCGACGGTGAAGGTCTCGGGCAGCACCGGCCTACGGCGGCGGTGCGCCGTCCAGGCCTTGTGGGCGGCGGCGATGGCGAGCTTGGCGGCCATGGCCGGGCCGAGCCGGGCCTGCACCCGGGGCGTCCAGCCCGGCACGTGGCGCAGGACGCCGTTGGCGTGCAGCACGTTGGCGCGGATGCGGGCCGGCGGGGTCATGAACTCCATGGAGACCGAGACATTCATCATCGGCCCGTTGTCGACCCGGTGCGGCATGTTCTGCGGCCAGGTGACCATGTCGCCGGCGGTGAGCTCGAAGGTCTCGGCGAGATCGTCCCATTCCGGCTTGAACGGCATCTGGCCCTCGGCCACGCCATGCACCGCCCGCTCCAGCCAGGCCGGATCGGTGAACGGCTCGCCGCGCGGATAGAACCAGATCCGCTTCACCCCGCGCACCTGCCACAGCGACGAGAGCGGCACGTCCAGATGATAGAAGACCCGCGCATTCGGCGACGAGATCAGAAGCCCGAGGTCGCGGTTCAGGATGCGGGTCCCGAGATGTCTTTCCTTCTCGGCCGAGATCTCCTCGCAGAGGGCGGCGAATTCCGGCAGGTGGTCGTTGGCGTGGCGCAGGTTGAGCCACAGCCGGCCCTGCTTCACCGCCTCCAGCAGCGCCGCGCCGTCAAGGCCGCTCGCCGTGCCGCGGCGCCAGGACCGCCAGTCCTCCAGGTCCTCGCCCATGGTGAAGATGCCCATGGCCTGGCGCGGATAGCGGTCGAGCACGCTGACCAGGCCGGCGTCGGAGAACAGCGGCCGCTCCGCCAGGCCGTGGCGGAAGCGGACTATCTGGTGCTCGAACCCGTCGACCTCGGCGCGCGGCCAGTCGGCGATCACGCCGCCCATTGTCGTCTCCGTTGCGTGGCGAGCGCATAGGCCGCGCCCTGCATGCGGCCTGAGAGCGTCAGCTCCAGCGCCGCGATCTGATCCAGCCGGTTGCGCACCCGCCCGACCAGGCGCGCGCCGCGCAGGGGCGGCAGCGCCCAGAACCGGTCCGACGAGCGGGCCAGCGCCCCGGCGAAGTTGGGCGCCGCGGCGAGGCCGGCGCCGACGCTCGCGCCGGCATTGGTGAACTGGGTCTTCCAGTGGTCCTCGCCAGGGCCGAGGTCGTAGGTGCTCAGGCCAAGTCCGCTCATGGCGGCGATCGCCTCGACCTGGTGCACCGTGCCCGGCGAATGGGCGCGAAGATCCGGATCGAAGGCGCTGATCCAGGGATGGAACCAGCCGCCCTGGCGCGCGCCGAAATGGGCCGCGACCAGCTGGTCGCCGGCGTAGAGACTGAGCATCTGACCGCCGAAAGCCTCGGTGCGATGATCGAACAGGCCGCGCATCAGGGCGGCGGCCCAGGGCACGGCCAGGAAGTCGTGCAGGCCGGTGCGCGCGAACTGGTCGCGCTTCCAGGCGATCAGCCGCTCGAACGACGCCGGATCGCGATCGTCGCCGACCAGGCGGACCCGGCCGACGGCTTTTTCCAGCGAGCGGCGATAGCGGCGATAGTTCTTCCGCCGGTTGCCGCTGCCGCGCCAGAGCGCCTCCAGATAGGCTTCGGAGGTGGTCTCGAGCACGATCCGGTGGCCGGCCGTCCGGGTGGTCACGGTTTCGCCGAACGCCTCGAACGGATCGACCAGGCCGCTGAGGCGAAGCGCGCCAAGCCCCGCGGCCTGCAGCGCCTCGCCGGGGCCGAGCGCGGCGTCGCGGCTGGCGACCAGGGCGTGGTAGTCGCAGAACGGCGCGCCGATGGGCCGCGCGAAGCCGCCCGGCCGGCGGTGGTGGGCCAGAAAGCCGATGGTGCGCCCGCCGCGCCGGAAGACCGCCACCCGGGCGTCATCCCGCACCGCGCCGACCGCCCTGGCGAAGTCGACGCCGAGCAGCGGGCTGGCGAAGGCGGGCTCGGCGGCCTGCAGCGCCCGCCAGGCCGCGATGTCGGCGTCGGTCAGCGCGTCCGGCGCGACCAGGTCCGCTTCCAAGGGCGCTGGATAGGCGCTGTCTTGCATCGCTGCTTTCATACCGGCCTTGGGTTAGCGAAGGTTTTCCGCCGCGCCTGTACCGAACTGGCGCGGCGGCTTGGGATCCGGACGTAAAACAGCAAGCGCTGCGCCATCCCCAGCGTGACCGTTGACCTCGCCGCGCCGAGCCGTTAGCAAACCGCTGCTCTTTGGGGAGTAGTCGCCCTCGCGTGTCAGAGGGGTGCGCGTCAACACACTCGGCTTCGGCCGTGGCGCGAGCGGCCAGTTCGGCTTGGCGAGACCAACGGGATCAGCGTTCGCACCTGGGTCGGGCGAGGACGCCGGCCCATTGGTTCGCGCCGTCCGACCCCGAAAGAGACCGACGTGCACAGCCTTCCCGTCATCCTGCTTTTGCTGCTGGGTTCGGCCGCGCTGATCTACCTGGCCTGCGAGTTCTTCGTGAACGGCGTGGAATGGGTCGGCTGCCGGCTCGCCATCGGCCAGAAGGCCACCGGCACCATCCTCGCCGCCTTCGGCACCGCCCTGCCGGAAAGCGTCGTCACCCTGGTGGCCGTGGCCTTCGGAACCAGCGTCGCCGACAAGGACATCGGCGTCGGCGCGGCCATGGGCGGGCCGCTGGTGCTGGGGACCCTGGCCTATGCGGTGGCGGGCGTGGCGCTGCTCCTCTGCCGCCGCCAACTGCCGGAGGGCGACGAGGCCAAGGGCCTCTATGCCGGCCTCAGCCGCGACCAGGGGTGGTTCATCGTCATCTCGGCGGTGAAACTGGCGGTCGGAGTCGCCGCCTTCGCCTTCAAGCCGTGGCTGGGCGTCCTCTTCCTCGCCGCCTACGGCGCCTATGCCTGGAAAGAGATGGGCGGCGACGACCAGGGGGCCGAGGCGGACCTGGAGCCCTTGAAGCTGACGCCGAACGCGAAGAGCCCGGCGACCTGGGCGGCGATCGCGCAGACGCTGGCGGCGCTGGCGGTGATCTTCGCCGCCTCGCGCTTCTTCGTCGGCCAGCTGAACGCGCTCGGCCCCTATCTGGGCCTGAAGCCGCAACTGCTGTCGCTGCTGATCAGCCCGGTCGCCACCGAGCTGCCGGAGACGCTGAACGCGGTGATCTGGATCCGCCAGGGCAAGGTGCGCCTGGCCCTGGCCAACATCTCCGGGGCGATGATGATCCAGGCGACCGTGCCGACGGCGTTCGGGCTGTTCTGGACGCCGTGGGTGCTGGACCCCATCCTGGTCGCCGCCGGCGGCATCACCCTCTTGTCGGTGGGCGTCTTGTTCTTCGCCTTCTGGCGCGGCCACATCACCCGGCGCCATCTGGCGCTGATGTCGCTCTTCTACCTGGTCTTCGCCGGCCTCACGGTCGCGTCGCTGACCCACCATTGAAGCTTTTAAGGAACCCGCAAAGTGGCCAAGACCGCTCCCGTCACCATCTTCCACAACCCGAACTGCGGCACGTCTCGCAATGTGCTGGCGGCCTTGCGCGAAAAGGGCCTTGAGCCGACCGTGGTCGAATACCTGAAGGCCGGCTGGACCCGGCCGCAGCTGGAGGGCCTGCTCAGGGCCATGAAGGCCCGACCGCGCGACATCCTGCGCACCCGCGGCACGCCGGCCGAGGCGCTGGGGATCACCGTCGACTCGCCCGACGACAAGATCCTCGCCGCCATGGTCGCCGAACCGATCCTGGTCGAACGCCCGATCGTGGTGACGCCCAAGGGAACCGCGCTTTGCCGGCCGGCGGATCGGCTGCAGGCGCTGCTTTAGCGGACCCAGAATCCTCCACCGTAGGGGGAGGGGGACCGCACGAAGTGCGGTGGAGGGGGAGCGACGCCGCCGCGCCCGTTTCAGGATTGATCTAAGATCTGACTTTTCGAGCTCCGGAACGCGGCAAGGCCCCCTCCACCATCCTGCGGATGGTCCCCCTCCCCCAACGGGGGAGGATTTAGCTAGCCGTCCTCCCCGCCGATCACGTCCAGCGGGCGGGTTTCGGAGGGGTGGAGGAGGATGGAGAGCTTGCCTTCCGGCGGGCGGGCGCCGAGGCGTTCGCCGTGGCAGACGATGCGGTCCGGGGTGCAGGCGACGCGCAGGCGCCAGAAGCCGTGGCTGTCCGGCGCCAGGGCCGCCTCGCCGTCGTCCTCGAAACAGTCGGCGGCGAATTCGCCTTCGCCCGCGAACGGAAAGACCAGGAAGGCGCGCTCGTCGGCGGGGCGGCCGAAATGCTGTTCGGCCATGTTCAGCGGGATGGCGCCGCCTTCGCGGGCCAACAAGGGCGGGCGGTGGAGCGGCGCCGGGCGAGTCACGGTCTGGCCGCCGGCGAAGCGCTCGCCGGTCCAGAAATCCACCCAGGCGCAGCCCGCCGGCAGATAGATGTCGCGATCGGTGCGGCCGGGTTCGACCACCGGCGCGGCCAGCAGCGCGGCGCCGACCATCAGCTCGTCGTTTTCGACCAGGCAGCGGGGATCGTCGGGAAAATCGTAAAAGGTCGGCCGGGTCATCGGCTCGAAGTTCTGGGCGTAACGCCAGGCCAGGTCATAGAAATACGGCATCAGCCTGTAACGAAGGCGGATCAGGGCGCGCACCTGCGGCGTCGCCTGCGGATGCATCCAGGGCTCGTTGGCCGTGCCGTCGTCGTTCCAGGAATGGATGCTGAAGCGGGGCATGAAGACGCCGGCCTGCACCCAGCGCACGAAGAGTTCGGCGTCCGGCGCCGGGCCGGCGAACCCGCCGATGTCGTGGCCGGAATTGGAGACGCCGGAGAGCGAAAGGCCCAGGCCCATCTTCAGATTGAACTTGAGCGTCTCCCACGAGGTCGAATTGTCCCCCGACCAGGTCTGGGCGTAGCGCTGCAAGCCCGCCGGGCCGGCGCGGGTGACGACGAACGGGCGCTTGGCCGGGTTTTGGGCGATCTGCGCCTGGCGCGAGGCGCGCATCATCAGCAGGGTCTGCAGGGTCCTGGCTTCGCGCGCCGCGAACGGCTGGCCGAAGCCCTTGGCCAGAGCGTCCGGGGAGCGGATCTCGAACTCGTTGTTGTCGTTCCAGGTGGAGTCGACGCCGTAGCTCAGCAGGCTCTCGGTCACATGCGCCTTCCACCAGGCCGCGGCGCCCGGGTTGGTGAAATCGAGATAGGCGCCCAGCCCGTCCCACCACTGCACCCAGGACGGCTGGCCATCCGGCTCGCAGACCAGCAGGCCGGCCTTCCAGGCGGCGTCGAATTCCGGATGGTCGGCCAGCAGGCAGGGCTTGATGTTGGCGCAGAGATGCACGCCGAGGGCCGCATAGCCGGCCGTGAAGGCGCGAGGATCGGGGAACTTGTCGCGGTTCCAGGTGAAGACATGCCGGCGTGGGCCGATCGAGGTGTAGCCGGAGGACAGGTGGAAGGAGGAACACAGGATGTCGTTGGCGGCGCAGCCGTCCAGGAACTCGGCCATGCGCGCCTGGGCGTCGGGCGCGTCGGTATAGGCCATGGTCGAGCCGGAATAGCCGAGGCTCCAGCGCGGCAGGAAGGCGGGCCGGCCGGTCAGCCAGGTGAAGCGTCGCGTGACGTCGGCGACCGCGGGGCCGGCGATCACATAGTAGTCGAGATCGCCATGCGGCGCTGCGAAGCCGCGGAACAGGCCGTGGTAGTTGTCGCGGGCGCAGCCGAAGTCGAATTCGCAGTCCGACAGGGTGTCGTAGAACAGGCCGAAGGCGGCCGACCCGGCCGAATTCAGCGTGATGTAGAACGGGATGGACTTGTAGAGCGGGTCCGAGGTCCCGGCGTCATAGCCGAGGGCGTCGGTGGGGCTCAGGGCGAAGCGGCGGCCGGCCCGGTCCATCGGTCCGGCGCATTCGCCGAGGCCGAAATAGCGCTCGCCCGCGGGCCGGGCGAGGTAATGGGCGACCCCCTCCCCCCACCAGCCGAAATCATAGGCCTGGGTCGGCCGGTCGCGGGCGATCTCCACCCATTCGTCGCCACGCCGCATGGCCCAGCGGCAGAAGAAGCCGGCGAGGGTGAGAGTCAGCCGCAGCCGCTTGGTCTCGACGATGAGGCGACCATCGGAGTCGCTGAGTTGAAAAGCCGGCTGCGTGAACCCCGTCAGGTCAAACCGGTCGCGGCCCGCGTCCTCGATGTCCTCGGCGCCCGGGGCGATCGCCCAGGTGCGGCCCATCGAAAACCGCCCGCCCGGCAGGACCGCGACGCGGATGATGTCGTCCTCCAGCACGAAGACGTGGGCCACGGCGCCGTCGTCGGCGACCAGGTCGAGCCGCGCCCCGTCGCGCGCGCCCAGGCGGAAAAGCGGCGGCTTGTCGAGGCGCGCCACCTACCAGTTCCACATGGTCCCGTCCTCGAGACGGGCGACCGGAAGTTGCTTGGGTTCGTACGGAAAACGCGCCGCCAGCGCCTCGTCGATATCGACGCCATGGCCGGGTGCGTCGCCGGGGTGCAGCAGGCCGGCCTCGAAGCGGTAGGCGTGCGGGAAGACCGCGTCGGTCTCCGGGGTGTGGCGCATGTATTCCTGGATGCCGAAGTTGGGGACCCAGGTGTCGAAATGCAGCGCCGCGCCCATGGTCACCGGCGACAGGTCGGTGGCGCCATGGCAGCCGGTGCGCACCTGCCAGACCGAGGCGAAGTCGGCGATCCGCCGCAGGTGCGTCAGCCCGCCGGCGCCGACCACGGTGGCGCGGATATAGTCGATCAGCTGCTCCTGGATCAGGTCCTTGCAGTCCCACAGGCTGTTGAAGATCTCGCCGACCGCCAGCGGCGTGGTGGTGTGCTGGCGCACCAGCCGGAAGCCCTCCTGGTTCTCCGCCGGCGTCACGTCCTCCAGCCAGAACAGCCGATAGGGCTCCAGCGACTTGCCCAGTTGCGCCGCCTCCAGCGGCGTCAGCCGGTGGTGGACGTCGTGCAGCAGGTGCGGCCCGAAGCCGAACCGCTCGCGCAGGCGCTCGAACAGCTTCGGCGCGTGGTCGAGATACTGGCTGGTCGACCAGACCGTCTCGGTCGGCAGCGCCGCGTCGGCGGGCTCGTAGAACATCTGGCCGCGGCCGACCCCGTAGGCGCCCTTCACCCCCGGCACGCCGCTTTGCGCGCGCACGGCGCGGTAGCCCAGCTCCAGGTAGCGCTGCACCTCGTCCGCCGTCTGCTCGATGTCGTCGCCGTTGGCGTGGCCGTAGACCATGATCCCGTCGCGGCTCCTGCCGCCGAGCAGGTCGTAGAGCGGAACGCCCAGGGTCTTGCCCTTCAGGTCCCAGAGGGCGGTGTCGACGGCGGCGATGGCCCGCATGGTCACCGGCCCCCGCCGCCAGTAGGCGCCGCGGTAGAGGTATTGCCAGATGTCCTCGATCCGCCGCGGGTCGCGGCCGATCAGGGTCGGGACCACATGGTCCTCCAGATAGGCGACCACGGCCTTTTCGCGGCCGTTCAAGGTGGCGTCGCCGATGCCGTAGGCGCCGTCCTCGGTTTCGATCTTCAGGGTCACGAAGTTGCGGCCCGGGCAGGTGACGATCACCCGCGCGCTGGCGATCTTCATCGGCGATGTTCCCCTAAAAGCGCGGCGCTCATGCGCTCACATAGCGCGTACCGGCGAACCTAGGCCATAAGGGGAAGGGTCGCGAAACGCGGCGATGGCGCACCAAAAGCCCCTTGCCCTCGCGGGGGAAGGGATTGGGATGGGGCGCCAACCGGAGAGCTCGGCGTTTCACCCCCACCCCTGGCCCCTCCCCGCAAGGGGGAGGGGAACTTTGGAGCGCTCCCCCGCCGTGGCGGACAGACCCAAACCCCCAAGCCTGGAGCGCCTCAGCGAGGCCATGCTCGGGCGCCTGCCTGGGACCGTCGCGGGGCCTGGCTATGACCGGACCTATGCGCAGATGGGGGTGGTGCACATCGGCGTCGGCGCCTTTCACCGCGCCCACCAGGCGGCGTTTTTCGACGACATCCTGAGCAGCGGCGACCGGCGCTGGAGCATCATCGGCCTGTCGCTGCGCTCGCCGGCGGCCGAGCAGGCGCTGCAGCCGCAGGACGGGCTCTACACCCTGATCGAGCGGTCGGCGGCGGGCGAGACCCTTCGGGTGCGGGGCGCGATCCAGTCGGTGGCCACCGTCGCCGGGCGCGAGCGGCTGGCGCTCGACGTGCTGGCCGCGGCCCAGACCCAGCTGGTCAGCCTGACCATCAGCGAAAAGGGCTATGCGCCGGAGACCGCGGACCTGCGCGCGGACGTCCCGACCACAGCGGCCGGCTTCCTGGCCAAGGCGCTGGAGCGGCGGCGCAACGCCGGCCTGGCGCCCTTCACCGTGCTCTCCTGCGACAATCTCGACGACAACGGCGCCCGCGTCCGCGCCCTGGTCCTGGACGCGGCTTCGCGGATCGATCCCCGCCTGGCCGGCTGGATCGAACGGAACGGCGCCTTCCCGTCCGGCATGGTCGACCGCATCACCCCGGCGACGACGCCCGAGGCGCGGCGGTTCCTGGAAAACCGGCTCGGCTATCGCGACGAGGCGATGGTGACCACCGAGCACTTCCGCCAGTGGGTGATCGAGGACCGGTTCGCCGGTCCCAGGCCGGACTTCGCGGCGGCCGGGGTGCAGGTGGTCGCCGACGTGATCCCCTGGCAGGCGGCCAAGCTGCGCCTGCTCAACGCCGCCCATTCCGCGCTCGCCTATCTCGGCGGCCTTGGCGGCTTCGCCACGGTCGACGAGGCGATCGGCTGGCCGCCGCTGCGCGCCTATGTCGGGCGGCTGTGGGACGAGGCGTCGAGCACCCTCAGCCCCACGCCCGGCCTCGATATCGACGCCTATCGCCAGGCGCTGCTGAGGCGGTTCGAAAACCCGCACCTGCGCCACCGGCTGAGCCAGATCGCCATGGACGGCTCGCAGAAGCTGCCGCCGCGGCTGTTGGCGACCATCGAACGGAGGCTGGCTGCCGGCCGCTCCATCGACGCCCTGGCGCTGGCCGTCGCGGCCTGGATACGCTGGTCCCTGGGGGTCGACGAGGCCGGCGTGCGGTTCGAGGTCGAGGACCCGCGCGCCCCCGACCTGGCCCGGATGCTCGAGGGCGCGGACACCGCGGCCGAGATGGTCGCATCGATGCTGGCCGACCGGGCCATTTTCAGCCCGGCGCTCGCCGCCAGCCCGATCTTGGCGGAAACCCTGACGAAAAAGCTCGAAATCCTGCTCAAAAATGGCGCGCGAGCGGCAATCGCGGCGATTTGATCGGAATTTTGCGCCCGGAATGCGACTAATCATGCCATGATACATTGTTTCCATATGGAAAGCCTCGCGTAAGGAGGACCACGATGCCAACCGGCCACATGTTCCACGGACCGCATTTCCACTGGTCCGCAAGCTGGACGTCGATCGCGGCGCTGCCTTTCGCCATCGTGGTTCTGGCCATCGCCGCGGTGCTGGTCTGCCAGGTGATTCCCTGGAGCTGACGGCAAGGGCGCCGGCGGCGCCTCTCGCAAGCGCGGGCCGCCCGGTCTAGAGGACTGGGCGGGGGAAGCTCGACGGGAGGATGCCGGTGGCGCAAGGACCAGGATCGCTCGACCTGCGCGGGCGCGACCGGCTGTTCGAGGCCCTGGCCGCCCAGGCCTTCGACGTGGTGGTGATCGGCGGCGGCATCACCGGGGCCGGGGTGGCGCGCGATGCGGCCATGCGCGGCTTGAGCGTCGCCCTGGTCGAGGCGCGGGACTTCGGCTCCGGGACCAGCAGCCGTTCGTCGAAGATGATCCATGGCGGCCTGCGCTACCTGCCGATGGGCGACATCGCCCTGGTGCGCGAGGCGGCCTCGGAGCGGAAGATCGTCCAGGCCATCGCCCCGCACCTGGCCCGCGAGACCCCCTTCGTCATGCCCGCCAAGACCGGCGCCACCATCGCCAAGCTGCGCGCGGGACTCTGGACCTTCGAAAAGCTCGGCGGCGTGCCGAAGAGCCGCAAGCACGAGGTCTGGTCCCATGCCGAGCTCGAGGCCAACGAGCCGGCGGTCAGGGCCGACGGCCTGGCCGGGGCGGTGGTCTATCCGGAATATCTTACCGACGACGCGCGGCTGACCCTGACCAATGTGCGCAGCGCCGCCGCCAGCGGCGCGACAGTCGCCAACTATTGCGCCGTCGAGGCCATGCTCGCCGACAACGGCCGCGCCGTCGGCGTCGCCGTCCGCGACACCCTGCCCGGCGCCGGCGCGCGGACGGCGCACGTGACCGGGCGCGTGCTCGTCAACGCCGCCGGACCCTGGGTCGACGCGATCCGCGCCCTGGAGGCGCCGGACGCCGCCGGCCGGCTGAAGCTGACCAAGGGCGTGCACCTGGTGGTCCCGCGCGACGCGCTGCCGGTCTCGCGCACCGTCATCTTCCCGGCTCCCGACCGGCGCAGCATCTTTGCGGTGCCGAAGGGTAAGACGACTTACATCGGCACCACCGACACCTTCCATCCGGCCACCGAGGACTGGCCGGAGATCACCCGCGCCGACGCCGACTATCTGCTGGCCGGCGTCGCCGAGTGGTTCCGGGTGCGGCCGCTGACCCGCGCCGACATCGCCTCGGCCTGGTCGGGGGTGCGGCCGCTGGTGGGCGAAGACGGCAAGTCGGCCTCGGACATCTCGCGCAAGGACGAGCTGTGGACCGGTCCGGCCGGGGTGCTGTCCATCGCCGGCGGCAAGCTGACCGCCTACCGCAGGATGGCCGAGCGGGTGGTCGACCAGATCGAGCAGACCCTCGGCCGCAAACCGGCCAGGAGCCGCACCGCCGAGCAGCCCCTGCCCGGCGGCGACGTCGACCCCGCGGCCGCCGTTCGCGCGCTGGTCGCGGCCGGCGCGGACCCCGACACGGCGGCGCGGCGCGTCGGGTTGTACGGCTCGGAAGCCGATGCGGCGGGCGACGGCGCGGCGGCGGAGGCAACGCACGCGGTGCTGCACGAGGGCGCGCTGACCCTGGAGGACTACTGGGTGCGACGGAGCGCGCGGGCCTGGTTCGACCTCGATCCGGCCTTCCCGGCCCTGGACGCCGCCGCCCAGGCCATGGCGCCGCTGCTGGGCTGGACGGCCGACGAAGGCCGCCGCCAGATCGACCATTGCCGCGGCCTTCGCGCCGAGGCGCTTGCCGAAATCAGGGCCGTGGCGCCCGTGGGAGCCGAGACCGCATGACCAATCCGACCATCGAGGCCCTGCGCCAGGCCCTCGACGAGGCGCAGGTGGTGACCGATCCGGCGCGGCTGGACGAGCGCCGCCACGACTATTGGATGGTCAGCCATTTGCGCGACCGGGGCGAGGCTCGCGCCCCGCGTCCTGCCGCGGTGGTGCGGCCGCGCTCGGTCGCGGACGTGCAGGCGACCCTGCGCCTGGCCAACGCGCGCGGGACCCCGGTGATCCCGTTCGGCCTGGGCAGCGGCGTGGTCGGCGGCGTCGTCGCCCGCACCGACGCCCTCCTGCTGGACATGTCGGCGATGGACAGCGTCCGCTCCATCGATCCGGTCAACCTCTTGGCCGCGTTCGACGCCGGCAAGAACGGCGCGCAGGCCGAGGCCGCCGTCGCGGCGCGGGGCCTGACCATCGGGCACTGGCCGCAGTCGGTGGCCATCAGCAGCGTCGGCGGCTGGATCGCCACCCGCGCCTCCGGCCAGTTCTCCACCGCCTATGGCAATATCGAGGACATCGTCCATTCCATCGAGGCGGTGCTGCCGAACGGCGACCTCGTCGTGCTGGGCAAGGGCCCGCGCGCCTCGGCCGGGCCGGACCTGCGCAACCTGATCATGGGTTCGGAAGGGACGCTCGGGGTGGTCACCGGCGTCACCTTTTCGCTACGCCGGGCGCCGGAAGCCCGCGCCCTTTCGGCCTTCGAGGCCCCGGACATGCGCACCGGTTTCGCCTTCCAGCGGGAGATGATCCAGTCCGGCTGGACCCCGCCGGTGGTGCGCCAGTACGACGAGCGCGAAAGCCGCCGGCTGGACGGCCGCCTGACCAGGTGCGTCATCCTGATGGTGCACGAGGGGCCAGCGGCCCTGGTCGAGGCCGAGGCGGCGGCGCTGGCGGCGCTGGCGGCGAGGATGGAGATCGCGCCCGCGCCCGCCGACATCGTCGAGCACTGGCTGGACCACCGCAACACCGTGCCGCCGTGGGACTCCATCCTCGATCGCAACATGGTCGCCGACACGGTCGAAGTGTCCGCAGCCTGGGACCGCATCGAGTCCGTCTATGTCGACGCGGTGACCAGCCTGAAGGAAATCCCCGGCTGCCTCGCCGCCTCGGCGCACAGCTCCCACGTCTATCGCAGCGGGCTCAATCTCTACTTCACCTTCGCGGTGCTGCCGCAGGACCCGGCGGACATGGAGAGCGCCTATTTCGAGGCGTGGAAACGGATTCTCGAGGCCACCGAGCGCCACGGCGGCAGCCTCTCGCACCACCACGGCATCGGCCGGGCGCGGCGCGGCTATATGGAGCGGGAGCTGGGCGCGACCGGCGCGGCGCTGCTGCGCGCCGTCAAGCAGGCGATCGACCCGAACGGGATCATGAACCCCGGCGTGCTCGTCCCCGATGCCTGAGCTTTTGCTGGCCATCGACGCCGGCACCACCACAGCGCGCGCGTGCCTGTTCTCGGCCGGCGGCGAGTTGGTGGCGCGCGCCTCGGCGCCGGTCCGCTCGGTCTCGCCGGCGCCCGGTCGGGTCGAGCAGGACGCCAGGGCGATCTGGCGGCGCGTCCTGCGGCTGACCCGCATGGCGCTGGCGGCGGCGGGGCGCGAACCGGCCGACCTGGCGGCGATCGGCGTCACCACCCAGCGCACCAGCCTGGTCGCCTGGGACAAGAGCAACGGCCGGACGCTCGGGCCGATGATCGTCTGGAGCGACCTGCGCGGGACCGAGCGGGCCGAGGCGCTGCGGGCGGCCGGCTACGCCATCGCCCCGCAGCAGGCCGCCGCCAAGCTGGAGGCGCTGCTCGCAGGCATTCCGGACGCCCAGGCGCTGGCCGCGGCCGGACGGCTCGCGGTGGGCAATATCGACGCCTTCCTGGTCTGGAAGCTGACCGGCGGCGTCCACGCCACCGACCGCAGCCAGGCTTGGCCCACGGGGTATCTGGACCTGGGCAGCCTGGGCTGGAACCGCGCCCTGCTCGGGCTGCAGGGCCTGGATGAATCCATCCTGCCGAAGCTGGTCGATACCTGGGGACCGATCGGGACCACCGCGCGCGCGGTCATCGGCGCCGAGATTCCGGTCGCCGCCATCGTCGCCGACCAGCAGAGCGCCCTGATCGGCCACGGCGCCGAGACCGCCGGCGCGGTCAAGGTCACCTACGGCACCTCGGCCACGCTGGACGCCGGCACCGGCGGCGGCTTCGTGTTCGCCGGCATGTCCACCCCGCCGTTCGTGGTCTCCCATGTGGCGGGCGAGACGCGGTTCTGCCTGGAGGGCATGGTGTTTTCCGCCGGCGCGGCGGTGGACTGGCTGCGGCGGACCATGCGGCTGGGCGACCACACCGCCTTCGAGGCGCTGGCGGCTTCGGCGGCGGACGCCGGCGGCGTCGCCTTCCTGCCGGCCCTGCACGGCCTCGGGGCGCCGCACGGCGACCCGTCGCGCCGGGCGGTCCTGAACGGCCTCAGCGGCGCCACCGGGCCGGCCGAGATCGCCCGCGCCGCCCTGGAGGGGGTCGCCTTCCGGGTGCGGGAAATCCTCGACCATATCGCCGCATCGACCGAGCTGCCGAAGCCGACGGCGCTGAAGGCCGACGGCGGTCTGGCGGCCAGCGATACGCTGCTGCAGGCCCAGGCCGACATCACCGGCCTGCCGGTGGCCCGCCATGCCCTGCGGGACGCGGCCGCCGCCGGCGCGGCGATCGCCGCCGGCCGCGGGGTCGGTCTGCTCGGCGACGTCGAGGCCGCCGCCTTCACCCGTCACGACCGGCTGTTCGAGCCGCGCATCCGCGCCGACGAGGCGACCGCCCGCCACGAGGCCTGGCGGGCGCAGGTCTATCGCTGAGCCGAAAGGAACGCCGGACGTCGGGCCGCCGTTATCCAGGCGAAGCCAGGAGCCTCCGATGAAAGCCGTCCGCATCCACCGTTTCGGCGGTCCCGAGGTCCTGCAGCTGGACGAGATCGACCGACCCTCGACCGAGGGCGGCAAGATGCTGATCCGGGTGGCGGCGGCCAGCGTCAACCCGGTGGATTACAAGATCCGCCGCGGCGGTTATCCGCGGGTGACCGAGGCGGACCTGCCGATCACCCTCGGCCGCGACGTCGCCGGCGTCGTCGAGAGTGCAGCCGGCGATTTCAAGGTCGGCGACGAGGTCTACGCCCATCTCGACTGGGCGGACGGCGGCTATGCCGAATATGCCGGCGTCGTCCCCGGGGGCGCGGCGCCGAAGCCGGAGACGCTCGACATGGTCGCCGCCGCGGCGGTGCCGCTGGCCGCCACCACCGCCTGGCAGGGCCTGTTCGACCACGGTGGCCTGAAGGCGGGCCAGCGGGTGCTGATCCACGGCGGCTCCGGCGGGGTCGGCGGCTTCGCCGTGCAGTTCGCCAAGGACGCCGGCGCCTACGTCTTCGCCACGGCGTCCGGCGATGGCCTGGAGACGGTGCGCGGCTACGGCGCCGACGAGGCGATCGACTACGAGCGGCAGAGGTTCGAGGACGTCGCCCACGACATCGACCTGGTCTACGACCTGATCGGCGGCGACACCCAGACCCGCTCCTATGCGGTGCTGAAGGACGGCGGGACGCTGATCTCGACCGTGCAGGAGCCCGACAAGGCGCGGGCGGCGGAAAAACACCTGAAGGCGGAGCGCTACATGGCCGTCCCGAACGGCGCCGAACTGCGCCGCATCGCCGGGCTGATCGACGCCGGAAAGGTCAAGGTGGAGGTGGCCAGAACCTTTCCGTTGGCGCAGGCCGCCGACGCCCACCGCTTCCTGGAAGACCAGCATCCCCACGGCAAGGTGGTGCTGACCGTCTAGGCCCTGGACCATGCAGGACCATCTGGCCGCCGCCACCCCGGATCAGGGGCTGCCGCCAGGGCCCTATCCTTCGAAGTGAAGCCCGCAAGGACGCCGGCGGCGCCTCAGTCCGGCGCCATGCCCTTTTCGGCGAGTTCCTCGATCGCCGCCTTGCTTTTTTCAAGGCCGCTGAGCCCCATGCCGCGGAGCACGTTCGGGGCCTTGGAGAACTGGATGTCGGCGTAGTCGACGATCTCGAAGCGGTTGCCCCAGGGGTCGTAGAAGTCGAGGAAGCGGCCGGGCAGCACCTCGACGCCGGCCTCGGCCAGGGCTTGGCGCACGGCGTCGCGGTCGTCGACCACCAAGCCGAAATGGCGGCCGTCGTCGGCCGGCTGCGTGCGGCCCCGCTGCAGGGCGAGGAACTGGTCGCCCAGGTCGATGAAGGCCATGCCGTCGCTCTTGCCGCGCAGCTCGAAGCTGAACAGGCGGCCGTAGAAGGCCAGCGCTTCGTCGATATCGCCGACCTCCAGCGCCACGTGATTGAACCCGACGGCGCGGGCTTTCCGGGTTTCGGCCATTGGAAGCTCCTCAAGGCGGCTCAAGCCCTGGAGATAGGCGCCGCGACCGCGCGCTTCCAGCGCCGACGGGGCTTCCAGTCCGGCCCTTCCGGCGCCGAGCCGGATTGGATTGAACCTGTGCGGCGAAGCTGCGTAGTCTCGCCGATCCATCCCAACCAGCGGGTCCCGTGTGCCGAAGGTCATTGTCGTCACGGGCTGCGACAGCGCCCACTATGACCTGGTCAGCGACCTCCTGACCTCGCTCGGTGAAGCCGGCCGGGAGGGGTTGGCGGTGGGCTTCGTGCATGTCGGCGACGGCGTGGTCCCCGCGCAGATCGCGGCCGCCGTCGACGATGTGGCCCACGTCGCCGACAGCGGCTTTTCCGCCAACCCGCCCCGGGGCTTCCGGCTTGCCTGCCTGGCGATCAAGCCGCGCCTTCCGGAGTTCTTCCCCGGCTACGAGACCTATGTCTGGCTGGACGGCGACACCTGGGTGCAGAACCGCTCCGGCCTGGATCAGATCGTCGAGAGCGCGCGGTTCCTCGACCTGTGCGCCCATCCGGAACTGGATCCCAGCTACTACCGTATGACCATACCGTCCGAGCGCCTGCTGTCCCTGTACCGCGGGCTCTACGGCCCGGACGACGCGGTCAGGCACGTCGCCCTGCCGATGTTCAACGCCGGGGTTTTCGCCGCCCGGGCCGACTCGCCGCTCTGGCCGCTCTGGCGGGAGGCGCTCGCCGAGGTCCACGACCTGATCGCGCGCTCGCCGCAACTCTACTATTCCGACCAGGTGCCGCTGCACCGGCTGATCGCCGGCGGCCGGCTGTCAGTCCACCCGCTGCGGGCGATCAACAACTGGATGGTCCACGCGGCTCAGCCGGGCCTGAACCTGAAGTCGAAACGGCTGGTCGCCCCGACCTATCCCTATGAAGAGATCAACATCGTGCACCTGACCGGCGCGACCAAGGACATGACCTTCTCGCTCGACAACACCGATCGGCACACGTCGTATCGGTACGGCGCCATCAAGGCGGTGCTGGCCGGTTGAGCCTGGCCAGAGCGATATCCTTCCCCCCACGGAGGGGAGAAGGATCAGAAACGGCTGCCGCGGTTTTGGCCGCGCCCGCGCGGACCACGCTGCTAGCGGCTGGCCAGGCGCGGCTGGGTCAGGCTGGCCTCCTTCGGCATGTTGGCTTCGGCGCCGGCGATGGCGCCGGTCAGGCATTCGGTCCAGTCATAGGAGAGTTGGAGCGGGCTATCGTCACGGAGTTCGGTCCTGCAGGCGGTCTGGGCGGCCCGGACGATCGCGGTGTGAGCGGTCCTGGCGTTCAGGCCCGAGAGGCTGACGGTGATGCTGGTGGACGCGACGGCCGGAAGGGCCAGCGCGCCGATGGCGAGAGCAAGCGCCGTAGTGCGAAACATGATGGTTTTTTCCAGACTTGAGGTTTGAGGAAACCCCTCGCCCGAACGCTTCCTGAAGACTCTGTCACTGGTCGTTGGCGACCTGATGCGGTGGTTCAGGGCGCGGCGCAATCGGTATCTGGTGAATTCGCCGGGAAATGCTGCGGCGCACTATGCCGTGCCGGAAACCTGGTCAGTTGCAGTACGAAACTTACGCAGAGTCCTTATTAGATATGCGCTTGACGTGCGCCTCGAACAGGGGCTCGCGGTGCTGCGTCGCAGCAAATCGATTCGCCGGAGCGGCTGGGCCGTGCCGCTATTTCCCGCCGACGATCCAGGCGTGGGCCGGGTCGTTGTGGAAGATCCACTGGCGCTTCGGGCCGGCCATGACGTTCAGATAATAGAGGTCGTAGCCGTGCGGCGCGCCCACCGGATGATAGCCGCGCGGCACCAGCACCACGTCGCCGTCCTCGACGCAGACCGTCTCGTCGAGGCTGCGGTCTTCGGTATAGACGCGCTGGAAGGCGAAGCCCTGGGGCGGGTTGATGCGGTGGTAATAGGTCTCCTCCAGCGCCGTCTCGTCGTTCGGCGTGTCGGTGTCGTGCTTGTGCGGCGGATAGCTGGACCAGTGGCCGGCGGGAGTCAGCGCCTCGACCACCAGCAGGCTTTCCGCAGCCTCGGTCTCCGGCAGGATGTTGCGCACGAAGCGCTGGTTGGTCCCGACGCCGCGGACCTCGCGGGTCATGCTTTCGGCGGGGATCCGCCGGGGCGCGCCGACGCCCGAACCCGGCGCGGTGCAGACGGCGACCTCGGCGTCGGTGACCGCGGCGACGGTGATTTCGACGCCGGCCGGGACATAGACGGCGCCGGGCGCGGCGTCCTCGAACACCGAGGCGCGGCCGCCGACGCCGGCGAAGGCCTCGCCACCCGCCGTCATGTCGGCCTTGCCGGCCAGCACCACCACGCAGGTTTCCCGGTCGGGGAAAGAAAAGGCCACCGTCTTACCGGCCGCAAGGCGCCGCAACTGGAAGCCGACATAGCGCCAGCCGGCGCTTTGCGGCGTGATGTCGATGACGCGGCCGTCGGCCTCGGGAACGGTGGGCCGGACACGCAGGTTCGCCATGGTCTCTACTCCGCCGCCGCGAAGCGGGGATCAGCCCCGCCGCCGTCGCGGCGCTTTTTAGGGTCTCGAGGCCGAGCCGGCTATAGGCCCCCGCGGATCAGCCAGCCTGGGGTCGTGTTCCGCTTCGAGGCTATGATCGACAAACAGGTCCAGGTCTTCCAGACGCTCGACGACCGTGCCAAGACGAAAGTGATCGGCGAACGCCGCCTTTCCTGGTTCGCTGGTCAACCCAAAATATCAGTGAAATCAGCGCGGCTTGCTCTGGCGCCCCCAACCCCAACCCCTTCCCCGCGAGGGGGAAGGGGCTTTTGGAGCGCAGCCGGTCAGGTGGGCGCTGTCGATCTAGCCGAGAGAGGCTGAGATCGTCATGCGCACCTAGGCAGCCGCCTCCAGCTTCAGGTTCTCGCGCAGTTCGCGCTTCAGGAACTTGCCGTTGGCGTTGCGTGGGATCGGCGCGTTGAGGAACCAGATGTAGTGCGGGATCTTGTGGCGCGAGAGGCGGCTGGCGAGGTGGGCGCGCAGGGTTTCGGCATCCAGGGGCTGGCCGGGATGCAGCACCACGGCCGCCGCCACCTGCTCGCCCAGCCGGGCGTCCGGCACGCCGAAGACGCAGCATTCGGCCACCGCCGCGTGCTGGTGGACGGACGCCTCGACCTCGGCGCAATAGACGTTCTCGCCGCCGCGCAGCACCATGTCCTTCTTGCGGTCGACGATGAAGATGAAGCCGTCCTCGTCCACCCGCGCCACGTCGCCGGTATGCAGCCAGCCGTCGGTGATCGAGTCCGCCGTCGCCTCGGGCCGGTTGATGTAGCCCTTGATCACCGGCGCGCCCTTGACCCAGAGCTCGCCGATCTCGCCGGCCGGCACGGTATTGCCGTCGTCGTCGACGCACTTGACCTCGAAGGTCGGCATGGCCGGGCCGACGCTGGCCGGTTTGTCGACGAAGAAGTCGGCGGCCACGGCGGTGATGATGCCGCAGGTCTCGGTCATGCCGTAGCCGGTGTTGGGCCGGGCGGTCTTCACCTGGGAGTCGATCTTGGCCACCAGGTCCGGCTGCAGCTGCGCGCCGCCGCCGCCCAGGGTGGCCAGGCTCGAGGTGTCGGTGGCCTCGAAGTCCGGATGGGCGAGCAGCTCGCGCGCCATCACCGGCACGCCGCTCATCACCGTCACCTTCTCGCGCTCGATCAGCCGCAACGCCTCGCCGGCGTCCCAGCGATACATCAGGACCAGCTTGCCGCCGGCGGCGCTGACCGCATAGGCGCCGCAATTGTTGGCGGTGACGTGGAACAGCGGCGTGGTGATCAGCGCGATGGGCACGGGGATCGGCGCGTTCGGATCCGGGGCGACGCCGGTGCCCCGAGCGGTCGCCAGCGCCTGGACCTGGCCGGAGAACATGATGTTGAACAGGTTGGTGACGCAGCCGCGCTGGGTCAGCTGCGCGCCCTTCGGAAAGCCTGTGGTGCCGGAGGTGTAGAAGATGCAGGCGTCGGCGTCGGAATCGACCGCGACGTCGGGCATGGTCCCGCCGGCGGCGATCACCTCCGCCCACGGGGTGACGCCGGCCGGCGCCTCGGCCCGCACGGCCACGAGTTTCGAGCGCGCCGCGGTTTCGGGCCGCTCCAGGATGCGCGCAAGCCGCTCGGCGTCCGCGAACACCACCTTGGGCGCGGAGTCCTTCAGGGCGAACTCCATCTCCTCGGTCACCCACCAGGCGTTCATGCCGACCGCGGCCACGCCGATGGAGACGCAGGCCCAGTAGATCAGCATCCATTCCGGATAGTTGCGCATGGCGATGCCGACGCGGTCGCCGGGCCTGACCCCCTGCGCCATCAGCCAGTTGGCCACGGCCGCCACCTGGGCGTGGGCCTCGCCGTAGGTCAGCCGCTCATCCAGGTAGACGATGTATTCGCGGTCGGCGTACTGGGCGGTGGACATCCAGAGGGCCCGGATGTTCGGCGGCGCGTTCTTGAAGCTGCGCAGCCTCTGGCCGCGCACCTCGATCTCCGCGATCTCGAACGGAGCGCCCGGCGCGATCAGCTCGCCCCACGCCGCCTTCAGTTCCTTGTAGTACATCCTCCACCGCCTCTTTCCGTGCGCGCCTGAAGGCCGGCTAGAGCCGGGCGGCCGGCTTGTCAAACCCTGGCTGGCGAAGGACGCCGCCTTTCGTTACCCAGCCTGCTCCACCACCAGCTCCTGGGCGCCGTTCCAGAGGGCGAGCCGGCCCAGCTGCGGCAGCTGCTCGAGCCCGGCGACCAGCGTCAGGAAATGATTGCCGGCCAGCTGGCCGAGCTTGCTGGCGAAACGCACCCCGCCGTAGGCGAGCAGGATCTCCGCCTCGCTGTATCCTCCGGGATAGAAGATGAACTGGCCGGGCGCGGGATAGCTGGTGGCGTTTTCGACCGGAAAATCCAGCGGTTCGTCGCCCAGCGGCGCCCAGCACCCCTCCCCGCTCCAGCGGACGTGGACGATCTGCTTGCGCAAGGGCAGCAAGGTCCTGAAATAGGCGCAGGTCTTCGGCGCCAGGGCCGTTTCCAGCCGCGCCCGGAAGCGAAACGGTCCGGCGGTCACATTCATCTCGCTCACCGCTCTTCTCCCCAGAGGCCCGCTCGCAAGGCGACGCCGACGGCGCCTAGACTCTCACTTGCCCATCTAGCAACTTCTTTCTGGAACGAACATGGCCAAGGCCGAAACGCAGGCGCGCTGACGCCGCGGGCGGTCGGGGACGCGGGCTAGGTCGACGCCGCGCGGCTGGCCCGGACGACCTTCATCGGCGGCGTCTGTCTCGCCGCGCCGCCGCTCGCCGTCTTGCGGGCGGCCTTGCCAGGGGTCGGGATGCGCGCGGGTTCGTCGACCGCCGGCCCGTCCTTCTGGTGGACGGACATGAGCTGCGATTCCTCCCCCGAGCAGATGGTCAGGATCCGGCAGGGCGTGGGGCCGACGTCGATGTAGGCATGCCCCATGCCGCTGTCGAAATAGATGGAATCCCCCGCCTCGAGCCGCACAGGCGCATAGAGCTCGGTATGCAGTTCCAGCACGCCCTCGAGGACGTAGGTGTACTCCTCGCCGCTGTGGCGGATCAGGTCTCCGAAGTCGTCGATCGACTTGACGAAGGACTCTCCGATGATCGGCACGAACCGCTTGTTCAGCAG
Source organism: Caulobacteraceae bacterium (assembly GCA_036272595.1). Taxonomy (GTDB): domain Bacteria; phylum Pseudomonadota; class Alphaproteobacteria; order Caulobacterales; family Caulobacteraceae; genus Poindextera. Next base: position 32,733 of record DATAYM010000086.1, on the reverse strand, counting down.
ATCGGTGGCGACGAACAGGTGACGATAGTTGTCGGTCTCGATCAGCTGGCCGTCGCCTTTGCGCACGATGCTGCGGCGGCCGGTGACGAGCGCCACCGGAGGGACGGCCTCGCCGGCAAAGAACACGCCGATGTCGACATCCAGGCCTTTGCTGAGGCGCGCGATCTTGTCGTAGGTCAGCGCCACCTTGTCATTTTCGATCTTCGACAAGGTCGAAACCGGAAAACCGGTCCGCTCGGCGACATCGGAAAGCTTCCAGCCCTTCCGAAGCCGGAGGGCCTTGAGCATCGCGCCGGGCCTGGCCGTTTCAGTCATGTTGATCCGCCCTTCGCACTGCGTGACGCGTATTTGGCGACCTCGGCCAGGACCAGCCTCCACGACGGTAAAATATCGAAAATATTTTTCGTATCCAGCATGTTTTTTCGCTCCAAAGCCGCGAGCGCCTGTGCAAAGTGCGCGGCGAACGGCGAACGTGCCGGAATCGCCCGGAATCGCCGATTGAAGAGATGGAAGCCATGCCAGACCCCGTCAGCGATGTCCTGGTCATCGGCGGCGGCATGGCTGGGACGGCCATCGCGGCGCACCTGTCCGCGCACGCCCGGGTCCGACTCCTCGAGATGGAGGATCAGCCGGGATATCATTCCACCGGCCGCTCGGCGGCTCTGTTCTCCGAGACCTACGGCAACGATGCGATTCGCGCCCTCTCGCGCGCAAGCCGCCGCCAATTCTTCTCCGCGCCAGACGATTTCGCCTCGATTCCGCTCGTCAGGCCCCGCCCGGTGCTGGTCTTCGCGCGCACGGGCCAGGAAGCGGCGTTCGAGGCTTTCGCCGCAAAAGAAGCCGCCGGGGTCGATGTGATCGGGCCCGACCAGGCCCTGGCGCTTTGTCCGGTCCTGCGTCCGGAAGGGCTGCTGGGCGCCGCGGTCGACGCCGGAACGGCCGACATCGAGGTCCACGAACTCCAGCAGGCCTATCTGAGGCGGTTTCGCGAGCGGGGCGGCCTGCTCTCGGTCGGGGCCAAGGTCACCGGCATTTCCCGCGTCCAGGAGGCCTGGGCCGTGGAGTGCGGCGACAGGACATATAGGGCCGACCTGATCGTGAACGCCGCGGGGGCTTGGGCCGGCGAGCTGGGCCGAATGGCCGGCGCGCAGGACATCGGACTCGAGCCACGCCGGCGGACCGCCGTGCTGGTCGAGGTCGCCGGCGGCGCCCACCATGACTGGCCGATGATCCTGGACGTCGAGGAGACGTTCTACGCCAAGCCCGACGCGGGTCTGCTCCTGGTTTCGCCCGCCGACGAGACGCCGTCGCCTCCCTGCGACGCGCAGCCCGACGAGATCGACATCGCCGTCGCCATCGACCGCCTGCAGGCCGCCGCCACCGTCGACGTCCGGCGGGTGCGAAGCCGGTGGGCCGGGCTGCGGTCGTTCGTGAAGGATCGATCGCCGGTCGTGGGGTTCGACACCGTGCAGCCGGGATTCTTCTGGGTGGCGGCCTTGGGCGGCTACGGCATCCAGACCGCGCCGGCCCTCAGCCGCGTCGCCGCCAGCCTGGCGATGGGGCTTCCCGTCGACGCCGAGATCGAGGACTTCGGCGTTCACGCCGACGAGATTTCACCGGCCAGATTGTGAGCTTCGCCTCGGACGAGGCGGCGACGGCGCCGGAAGGGGTGTTCCTCCAGCGCGGGCAGCATCCCCGCGCCTACGGCTCGTTCGCCAGGGTGCTCGGGCGCTACGTCCGCGACGAGCGCGACGGGCGTCCAGTACGTCCTGGTGAACGGCGCGATCGCGGTCGACGACGGCCGGGTCACGGATGTGCGCAACGGGCGCGTCATCCGGGGACGGGGATGGACCGGCCGGCCCGGCGGCGGATCTCGCGCGTCGGCCGGAGACTGGACCTGGGCCTGGGAGTAGGGTCGGGTCGCGAAACTGAACAAGGAGCAGTCATCGATGGCGGAGTCCAAGGTCGGACGCCGGAGCTTTGTCGTGGGCGCGGGGCTGCTGCTGGGCAGCGCCGGCGCGACCTTGGCGGCGGCGGCCAAGCCCAGGGTGCTGATCACCACCAACCACGGGACCATCCTGGTGGAGTTGGAAGCGCAGCGGGCGCCGATCACCTCGACCAATTTCCTGCGCTATGTCGACGCCAAGGCCTATGACGGCGGCTCGTTCTTCCGGGCGTCGCGGGATCCCGGCGCGCCGAAGCAGGGCACGATCGTCGGCGCGCCGAACCCGAAGACCCATCCCTTCCCGCCCATCGCCCACGAGAGCACCACCAAGACCGGCCTTCGCCACGTCACCGGCACGCTGTCGCTCGGGCGTTTCGGTCCCGGCACCGCGACCGACAACTTCTTCATCTGCGCCAGTCCCGAGCCCTATCTGGACGCCCATCCGGGCGCGCCGGGGGACAATCTCGGCTTCGCCGCCTTCGGTCAGGTGGTCGACGGCATGGCGGTGGTCCACACCATCCTGGGCCTGCCCACCAACGGCAAGACCAAGTTCGCCGACCAGCGCGGCCAGTGGCTGAAGCCGCCGGTCTCGATCATCAGCATGCGCCGCTCAGCTTAAGGCCGGCCGGGTCCAGCAGGCCGGGGCGAGGTTGACGCCCACGGCCTCAGGCGCGCGGAACCGAGCCTTCGGGACCATCGATCGGCGTTGACAAGGCGGCGTCGGCGGCGTGTGCGTTGCGGCATGCGACGCATCCTGTGCATCGAGGACGATGAGGTGACCGCCCGCGAGATCGCCAGCGAGCTCGGCCAGGCCGGCTTCGAGGTCGACTGGGTCGCCGACGGGCGCGAAGGCCTGGTCCGCGCCCTCTCCGAGACCTTCGATGCGGTGACCCTGGACCGCATGCTGCCGAACGTCGACGGCCTGGCTATCGTCACCGCCATGCGGGCGGCCCAGGTCGACACGCCGGTGCTGATGATCAGCGCCTTGAGCGACGTCGACGAGCGGGTGCGCGGCCTGCGCGCCGGCGGCGACGACTACCTGACCAAGCCGTTCGCTTCGGAGGAGATGGCCGCGCGCCTGGAAGTGCTGCTGCGGCGGCGCGACAGCGCCGCGGCCCGCGACAGCCTGCTGCGGGTCGAGGACCTGGAGATGGACCTCCTGACCCGCCAGGTGCGCCGGGGCGGCCGGGAGCTGAAGCTGCTGCCTACCGAATCCAAGCTGCTGGAACTGCTCTTGAGGCACCCGGCCCAGGTGCTCACCCGCACGATGATCTTCGAGGCGGTCTGGGGCTACCACTTCGACCCGGGCACCAACCTGATCGACGTGCACATGGGCCGCCTGCGCCGCAAGGTCGATCCGCCGGGGGAGCGGCCGCTGATCCACACCGTGCGGGGGGCGGGCTATGCGCTTCGCGGCGACTGAGGACCTGGCCTGGCGGGAACTGTGGCGGACCGCCACCTTCCGCCTCACCCTGCTCTACGGCGGCTTGTTCGCGGCTGGGGTGGTGGCGCTGGTGGCCCTGATCTACATCAGCGCCGCCGGCTATCTGACCGGCCAGATGGACGCCATCGTATTGGGCGGGGCGCGGGGACTGAGCCAGGCCCCGGCCGCGGTCCTGCCGGCGCGGATCGTCGAGGCCGAGAGCCAGGACCAGCGCGGCGTCGACTACTATGGCCTGTTCTCCAGCGACGGGATCTGGGTCGCCGGCAACGTCCGCCAGTTGCCGGGCAACCTGCCGGTCGACGGCAAGCCGCGTGAGCTGAAGGTGCGCGGTCTCGAGCCCGGCGCCCGCGGCCTGGCCGAGCGGTTGCCGTGGGGCGAGATCCTGTTCGTCGGCTTCGACGCCAAGGTGCTGACCGGCCTTCGGCGCATCCTGCTGGGATCGCTGATCTGGAGCGGTTCGATCATCATCGTGGTCGGCCTCGGCCTCGGCGCCCTGTTCAGCCTTCGACCGCTGCGGCGCATCGCGGCCGTGCAGGCGGCCTGCCGGCGGGTGATCGAGGGCGACCTCACCTCGCGGCTGCCGGTCTCCCGCCGCCGCGACGAGATCGACATGCTGGCCGCCACCGTCAACGGCATGATGGCCGAGATCGAGCGGCTGCTGGCCGAGGTGCAAAGCGTCGGCGACAATGTCGCCCACGACCTGCGCACGCCCCTGACCCGGTTGCGCGCCCGCCTGCACCGGCTGTGCGAGGCCTGGGAAGGCGCACCCGACGGCAAGACCACGGTCCGCGAAGCCCTGGCCGAGACCGACGCCCTGCTGATCCGGTTCAGGGCGCTGCAGCGCATCGCCCAGATCGAGCGGCTGAAGCGGCGCGCCGGGTTCGGCCCGGTGCGGCTGGCCGAGGTCTGCGAAGACCTGGTCGACCTGTTCACGCCGGTCGCCGAGGACGCCGGGATCATCCTCACCTCGGACATCCAGCCGGTGGCGGAAATCTCCGCCGATCGGGAGCTTCTGTTCGAGGCCCTGACCAACCTGGTCGGCAACGCCATCAAGTTCACGCCGCCGGGCGGGCGCGTGCGGCTGGTCCTCTCCGCCCAGCCGCGCGGGCCGCGACTGGAAATCCTCGACACCGGACCGGGCGTGGCGCCGGAGGAGCGGGAGGCGGTGCTGCAGCGGTTCCATCGCGGCCGCGGCGAACAGGGCGTGCCGGGCTCCGGCCTCGGCCTCAGCATCGTCGCCGCCGTGGCGCGCCTGCACGACTATCGGCTGACCCTGGACGACGCCAGGCCCGGGCTGCGCGTCATCCTCGATTGCTGGCCGATCGGGTTGGACGCCGAGGCGCGGGTCGCCTGACGCATGCACATCCTCTACGTCCACGATGGCGGGGCCGACGCCCACCTGATCAAGGCGCTACGCGAGCTTGGCCACGTGGTCGACATCGCCGCCGGCGAGGCGGACGGGCTGGCCCAGGCCAGCCTCGGCGCCTATGAGGCGGTGACGGTGGAGGTCCAGCGCGACGGCGTCGACCGCATCGGCGCCTATGCGGCCGCCCTGGCCGAGGCGGGCGTGCGCAGCGTCCTGGTCGCCGTCGCCCCGGCCTCCGTCCCCGCCGCGCGGCGGGCCGAGCTGCTGCGCATGGGCGCCGACCTCTGTTTCACCCGGCCGGTGGATATCCGCGAGTTCGCCGCCCGCCTGCGCGCGCTGGCGGGCTTAAGCGAACGGCGCCGCATCGCCCCGGACGCCCGCTCGCGGCTGGAGCTGCTGCGCGACGGCCGCACGGTCCGCCTCGGCCACGAGGAGGTGGAGCTGTCGCAGCAGCAGTTCCAGCTGCTGGTCTATCTGGCCAAGCGGCCGGGACAGGTGGTGAAGACCGACGAACTTCAGCGTCACGTCTGGGGCGACGACTCCGACGTCTCGCCGCAAACCGTCAGCCGGGCCGTGCGGCGGCTGCAACAGCGGCTGACGCCGCTGTCGGGCCAGCCCCCCATCGAGGTGATTCCCGGCCACGGCTTCGCCTTTCGCGGCGGGCCGCCCGCCAGCTGAGCGGAGATGAAGAAATCTTCATGCGCACGGCCCCGCCTGTTTAGGCGGGGTGGCGCAAAGGCGCGCCCGATCCGCCGCGATCGCCCGCGCCCCGCCGCGCGGACGCCTTCGCCTGTCCACCTGGAGCGTCCCCGTTGATCGGCCTTGTCCGCATCGCCCTGCAGCGACCCTATACCTTCGTGGTCATGGCCATCCTGATCGCGGTGATCGGGCCGCTGGCGGCGCTGAACACGCCGACGGACATCTTTCCGGACATCAAGGTGCCGGTCATCGGCGTCGCCTGGCAGTACACCGGCCTGCAGCCGGACGAGATGTCCGGGCGCATCATCACGCCGTTCGAGCGGGTGATCCCGACGACGGTGAACGACGTCGAGCATATCGAGAGCACGTCCCTGCCCGGCATGGGCATCGTCAAGATCTACTTCCAGCCCGGCGTCGACATCCGCACGGCGACGGCGCAGGTCACCTCGATCTCGCAGACCGTGCTGAAGCAGATGCCGCCCGGCGTCACCCCGCCGCTGATCCTCAACTACAACGCCTCGACCGTGCCGATCCTGCAGATCGCCACCTCGTCGAAAAGCCAGTCGGAACAGAGTGTTCTCGACCTGACCCAGAACTTCATCCGGCCGGTGCTGAGCGCGGTGCCGGGCGCGGCCATCCCCTATTCCTACGGCGGCAAGGTGCGCCAGGTGCAGGTGGACCTGGATCCCCAGGCGCTGCAGGCCAAGGGGCTGTCGGCCCAGGACGTCGAGACCGCCATCGCGGCGCAGAACCAGATCATCCCGGTCGGCACCGTCAAGATCGGCAGCCTGCAATACACCGTCAAGCTGAACGACGCGGTCGCCTCGGTCGAGGCGCTGAACGACCTGCCGGTGAAGACGGTGAACGGCGCCGTCGTGCTCATCCGCGACGTCGGCCACGTGCGCGACGGCAACCCGCCGCAGCAGAGCATCGTCCATGTCGACGGCGCGCGCGCGGTGCTCACCACCATCCTGAAGGCCGGCTCGGCCTCCACCCTGGCCATCGTTCAGGGGGTGAAGGACAAGCTGCCGAAGCTGAAGGAGACCCTGCCGCCCGACTTCAAGATCGTGCTGCTGGACGACCAGTCGCTGTTCGTGAAAGCGGCGGTGTCCGGAGTGGTCAAGGAAGGGGTGATCGCCGCGGCCCTGACCAGCCTGATGATCCTGCTGTTCCTGGGTTCGTGGCGCTCGACCGTCATCATCGCCATTTCGATTCCGCTGGCGGTGCTCTGCGCCCTGACCGCCCTGGCGGCGACCGGCCAGACGCTGAACATCATGACCCTGGGCGGCCTGGCGCTGGCGGTCGGCATCCTGGTCGACGACGCCACGGTGACCATCGAGAACATCAACTGGCACCTGGAGCAGGGCAAGGATGTCCGGACCGCCATCCTCGACGGCGCGGCTCAGATCGTCACCCCCGCCTTCGTCTCCCTGCTCTGCATCTGCATCGTCTTCGTGCCGATGTTCATGTTGAAGGGCGTCGCCGGCTTCCTGTTCGTGCCGATGGCCGAGTCGGTGGTGTTCGCGATGATCGCCTCGTTCGTGCTGTCGCGGACCCTGGTGCCGACCATGGCGCTGTTCCTGCTCAAGCCGCACCACGCCGCGGCCGGGCATGACGGCGAGGCCTCCGAAGACCACGGCCCGCAGCGCAGCCGCAACCCGCTGGCCCGGCTGCAGCAAGGTTTCGAACGCGGCTTCAACGCCGTGCGCGACCGCTACAGCGCCCTCCTGGACCTGGCCATGGGCGCGCGCCGGACCTTCATCATCGGCTTCCTGGCCGTGGTGGTGGTCTCGTTCAGCCTGGCGCCCTTCCTGGGGGCCAATTTCTTCCCGTCGGTGGATTCCGGCCAGATCACCCTGCACGTCCGCCCGCCGGTGGGGACGCGGATCGAGGACGCCTCGGCGATGTTCGGCCGGATCGAGCAGACCATCCGCGCCGCCATCCCGGCGTCGGAGCTGGATTCGACGATCGACAACATCGGCCTGCCGGTCAGCTCGATCAACACGGTGTACAACAACTCCGGCCTGATCGGTTACCAGGACGGCGACATCTACGTCACGCTGAAGGCCGGGCACCATCCGACCGCGGCCTATGTGAAGCTGCTGAGAGAACGGCTGCCGCGGCTCTATCCGGGCGTGACCTTCTCCTTCCTGCCGGCCGACATCATCAGCCAGATCCTCAACTTCGGCTCGCCGGCGCCGCTCGACCTGCAGGTCAGCGGGCCCGACACCGCCGCCGACCAGGCCTATGCGGCCGAGCTGCTGCGCGGCCTGCGCGACATCCGCGGCGTCGCCGACGCGCGCATCCAGCAGTCGTCCAGCGAACCGCAGCTGAATATCGACATGGATCGCGAGCGCATGGCCCTGCTCGGCCTCTCCGCCCAGGACGTGACCAACAGCGTCGTCACCAGCCTGGCCGGCAGCTCGCAGACCGCCCCGACCTACTGGCTGAATCCGAAGAACGGCGTCTCCTATCCGATCGTCGCCCAGACCCCGGAGTACGACCTGCCCAGCCTCTCGGCGCTGGAGAACGTTCCGGTCACCGGGCGCGCGGGCGGGCTGCAGGTGCTGGGCGGGCTGGGGACCATCACCCGCCAGCAGTCCAGCGCGGTGGTCAGCCACTATAATATCCAGCCGGCCATCGATCTCTACGCCGCCACCCAGGACCGCGACCTCGGCGGCGTCGCCCACGACATCAACGCCCTGATCAAGCGGACCGCCAAGGATGTGCCGAAAGGCGCGACGGTGATCCTGCGCGGCCAGGTGACCACCATGAACACGGCCTTTTCCGGCCTGTTCTTCGGCCTGGCCGGCGCCATCGTGCTGATCTACCTGCTGATCGTGGTCAACTTCCAGTCGTGGCTGGATCCGTTCGTCATCATCACCGCCCTGCCCGCCGCCCTGGCCGGAATCGTCTGGATGCTGTTCGCCACCGGCACCACGCTTTCGGTCCCGGCCCTGACCGGGGCGATCATGTGCATGGGGGTGGCGACCGCCAACTCCATCCTGGTGGTCAGCTTCGCCCGCGAACGGCTGGCCGCCACCGGCGACGCCGTCCTGGCCGCCAAGGAGGCCGGATTCACCCGCTTCCGGCCGGTGCTGATGACCGCCCTGGCGATGATCATCGGCATGGCGCCGATGGCGCTCGGCCTCGGCGAGGGCGGCGAACAGAACGCCCCGCTCGGCCGCGCCGTCATCGGCGGGCTGATGTGCGCCACCATCGCCACCCTGATGTTCGTGCCGGTGATCTTCAGCCTGGTGCATGGACGCGAGAGCCGGCGCGCCGTCACCGATCCAACGCCGTCCGCCGAGCTGGAAACCGGAGAAGCCTATGCCTGACGCCTCGCCCCCCGCGCCCCGCGTCAACCTGTCGACCCGGCGGCTGAAGCTGGTCGGCCTGATCGCCGTCGGCGTCGCCCTGGCGGTGGCTGCCCTCGGCCTGTTCAGCCGCAGCCGCGCCGACCAGGAACAGACCGCCTGGACCCATGAACAGTCGGTGCCGACCGTCAACCTGGCGGTGATCAAGGCCGGTGGCGGCGACAACGACCTGGTGCTGCCGGGCGACGTCCAGGCCTTCAACAGCGCCCCGATCCACGCCCGGGTCAGCGGCTATCTGAAGTCATGGACCGCCGACATCGGCGCGCAGGTGAAGCGCGGCCAGGTGCTGGCGGTGATCGATTCCCCCGATCTCGACCAGCAGCTCGCCCAGGCCAGGGCCGACCTGGCCACCGCGGTCGCCAACCGCAGCCTCTCGGCCAGCACCGAACAGCGCTGGAGCGAAATGCTGGCCCAGCAGGCGGTGTCGCGCCAGGACGCCGACGAGAAATCCGGCGACCTGGCGGCCAAGACCGCCCTGGCCGGTTCCGCCGCCGCCAACCTGCACCGGCTGCAGGCGCTGACCGGGTTCAAGACCATCACCGCGCCGTTCGACGGGGTGGTCACCGCCCGCAACGCCGAGGTGGGCCAGCTGATCGCTGCCGGAACCCCCACCGACACGCCGCTGTTCACCGTCTCCGACGAGCATCGCCTGCGCATCTATGTGCACGTGCCGCAGAGCGACATCGCCGCCATCCAGCCGGGCCTGACCGCCGCGGTGACCGTGCCGGAATATCCGAACCGCACCTTCACCGCGACCATCGCCAGCACCGCCCAGGCCATCGCCGACCAGAGCGGCACCCTGTTGGTCGAGCTGCAGATCGACAACGGCGACAAGGCGCTGAAGCCCGGCGAATACGCCCAGGTGAGCTTCCACCTGCCCACCCAGTCGGCGGCGTTGCAGGTCCCGGCCAGCGCCCTTCTGATCAAGCACAGCGGCCTGGCCGTCGCGGTGGTCGGTCCCGACAGCCGCGTCACCATCCGCCCGATCACCGTCGCCCGCGACCTGGGGCTGGCCGTGGTGGTCAGCGCCGGCCTTTCGCCCACCGACAAGGTGATCGACAACCCCGCCGACACCCTGCAGAGCGGCGACCTGGTGCGCATCCCCGGCGCCTCCGAGCAGGCCCACGCGGCGGCCGTGAGGACGGGCGCGAATGGCTGAGCCGGCCCTACCAGGACGCTCGTGGGCCGCCCTCGCGGCGCAGGTCGGGGCGGCCCTGGCCCTCGGCGCCTGCTCGCTCGCGCCGGCCTACCAGACGCCGCCGCTCGGCGCGCCGACGCCGCCGGCCTACAAGGAGACCGGCGCCTGGACCCCGGCCGATCCGGCGGACGCGGCGCCCCGCGGCGACTGGTGGACCGCCTATGGCGATCCGACCCTCGATGACCTCGAGGCCCGGCTGCAGGCCAGCAATCCGGACCTGGCCGCGGCCCTGGCCCGCTACGACCAGGCCAGGGCGCTGGCCGCCCAGGCCGAGTCCAGGCTGTCGCCCGAACTGGACCTGCAGGGCTTCGCCACCCGCACCAAGCAATCCGACAACGCCCCGCTGCGCGGCACGACCCCGACCTATTACGACAATGTCGAGATCGGCGGCGCGGTCTCCTACGAGCTGGATTTCTGGGGACGCATCCGCAACCAGGTCAAGGCCGGCAAGGCAGGCGCCCAGGCCAGCGCCGGCGACCTCGCCTCGGCCAAGCTCAGCCTGGAAGCCCAGGTCGCCGACGACTATCTGGCGCTGCGCGGCTTCGACGCCGAGGCCAAGGTGCTCGCCGATACCGTGGAGACCTACCAGCACGCCCTGGACCTGACCCAGCGCCTCTTCAACGGCGGCGTGGTGTCCGGCATCGACGTCGGCCAGGCACGCACCCAGCTGGAGACCGCCCGCGCCGCCCAACTCGAGGTCGCCGCCCAGCGCGCCCTCGACGAACACGCCATCGCCGCCCTGGTCGGCCAGCCGGCCTCCAGCTTCTCGATTCCGCCCGCCGCCAAGCTGCCGGAGCAGCCGCGCATCCCGGTGGCCGCGCCGTCGCTGCTGCTGCAGCGCCGGCCCGACATCGCCGCCGCCGAGCGCCGCGCCTACGCCGCCAACGCCATGATCGGCGTGGCGCGGGCGGCCTTTTTCCCGACCATCACCCTGGACGCCAGCGGCGGCTTCCAGAACGCCGGCGAGGTCAACCTGCTCAGCCTGCCCAGCGCCGCCTGGACCGTCGGGCCGGCCCTGGCCATGCCGCTGTTCGACGCCGGCCGCCGCCGCGCCGTGGTGGCGCAGTCGAAGGCGGAGTTCGAGGAGGCCAGCGCCGAGTACCGGTCGACCGTGCTGGCGGCCTTCCAGCAGGTCGAGGACAACCTCGCCCTCTGCAACAAGCTGGCCGACGAATCCGCCGCCGAGGACGCGGCGGTGACCGCCGCCAAACAGGCCGAGGCGCTGTCGCTGGTGCGCTATCGCGACGGCGCGATCACCTATCTGGACGTGGTGGTCAACCAGACCACGGCGCTGCAGGCGGAGCGGGACGCGCTGTCGCTGGACACCCGCCGGCTGCAGGCCAGCGTCGACCTAATCCGCGCCCTCGGCGGCGACTGGACGGCCCCGAAGCCCAGCTGACCTCGGCGCCGGCCCGGCGGCAAGGATTGACAAGCACCGGGTTCGCCCGCCCGATGGCCGCAACGATGTCGAGGTCCGCTCGGGAGGCGCCCATCATGGCCACAGCAGCTCAAACCCAGGCCCCGGCCGCCGCCAACGAAGACGCCGAGGTGCTCTATGCGGTGGCCGACCGGATCGCCACCATCACCCTGAACCGGCCGGAGCGGATGAACACCATCTCCGGGCCGATGCTGAACCAGTTGACGCAGCGCCTCCTGGAAGCCGACGCCGACCGCGAGGTGCGGGTGGTGATCCTGACCGGGACCGGCCGCGCCTTCTGCGCCGGGCTGGACCTGACCGAGGTGACGCGGCCGAGCGGGTCCGGCGGCATCACGTCGGGCGCTAGCAACGCCGTCGACCTCGACCTGCGCAACACCCCGCCCACCGTGCTCTTCAACATGGGCAAGCCGACCATCTGCGCCCTGAACGGCTCGGCCGCCGGCTACGGCATGGACACCGCGCTCGGCTGCGACATCCGCATCATGGCCAAGGGCGCCAAGATGGCCGCGGCCTTCACCAAGCGCGGCATCGTCCCGGAAAGCGGCGGCACCTGGTTCCTGCCGCGGCTGATCGGCTGGTCGAAGGCGGCGGAGCTGATCTTCACCGGCCGCACCCTGAGCGCCGACCAGTGCGTCGAGATGGGCCTGGTCTCGGCCGCCGTGCCCGACGCCGAGCTGACCGAGGCGGCCCGCGCGCTGGCGCTGGAGATCGCCGCCAACGCGCCGCTGGCGGTGCAGGCCTCGAAGAAGATGATGCGCATGGGCCTGGACGAGACCTTCAACGACCACGTCCACCACGTCTTCCTGCAGCTTCTGCCGCTGATGCGCTCGAAGGACGCGGCCGAGGGCATGCGCGCCTTCATGGAAAAGCGCCCGGCCGAATTCACCGGCCGCGGATGAGCGTCGCCGACCGCATCCGCGTCCGCGAGGTCCGCGTCCTATCCGACGACCACTATGTGCTGAAGAAGACCACCTTCGACTGGAAGCGGGCCGACGGGACCTGGCAGACCACCCGCCGCGAGACCTATGACCGCGGCAACGGCGTGACCCTTTTGCCCTACAACCGCGCGCGGCGGACGGTGATCCTGACGCGGCAGTTCCGTTATCCGGCCTATGTGAACGGCTATGACGACCTCTTGATCGAGACCGCCGCCGGCCTGCTCGACGAGGCCGCACCGGACGCCCGCATCCGCGCCGAGGTCGAGGAGGAGACCGGCTACCGCCTGGGCGCGATCGACAAGGTGTTCGAGTGCTTCATGAGCCCCGGCTCGGTCACCGAGAAGCTCTATTTCTACGTCGCCGAATACGAGGCCGGCATGAAGGTCGGCGACGGCGGCGGCGTTCCCCACGAGGGCGAGGACATCGGCGTCCTGGAGCTGGGTTTCGACGAGGCCATGGCCATGACCGCCGACGGCCGCATCTGCGACGCCAAGACCATCATGCTGCTGCAATACGCGGCGCTGAATTTGTTCTGAGCGGGCCGAAGGACAAGCTCCTCCCTTCCCCCTCGATGGGGGAAGGGCCGGGGTTGGGGGTGTTGGCAATGAGCCGCCGGACGGACCGCGTTCGGCGCCCCCCTCGGCCCTTCCTTCACTTCAGCGGCCACACCCCCGCCCAACCCTCCCCCATCGAGGGGGAGGGCTTTTGGTTCTCAGCCTATCGCGCGTAACCTGGCCTTTTAGAGGGAGGCCATATGCAGCTAGGGGCGGTCGATTGGGCCATCTTGGGCCTCTACCTGGCCTTCGTGCTGGGGATCGGCATCGTCGCGGCGCGGCGCACCCATAGTGGCGATGACTTCTTCCTGGCCGGACGGGCCATCCCCGCCTGGGTCTGCGGCCTGGCCTTCATCTCGGCCAACCTGGGCGCCCAGGAGGTCATCGGCATGGGCGCCTCGGGCGCCAAGTACGGCATCGCCACCGCCCACTTCTACTGGATCGGCGCCATACCGGCGATGGTGTTCATCGGTGTCTTCATGATGCCGTTCTATTACGGCTCGAAAGCCCGCTCGGCGCCCGAATACCTGCGCATGCGCTTCGACGAGAAGACCCGGGCGCTGAACGCCGTCACCTTCGCGCTGATGACGGTCATCTCGTCCGGCGTCTCCATGTACGCCACGGCCAAGCTGATCCAGACCCTGCACGTGTTCGACGCACCGTTCACGCGGCTGGGCCTGCCGCAGACCTGGATCTTCCACGTGGCGGTGCTGACCACCGCCCTGGTGGTGCTGGTCTATATCTACGCGGGCGGCCTGCGCGGGGCGATCTACAACGAGGTGCTGCAGTTCTTCCTGATCGTCGCCGGCTTCGCGCCGCTGGTCTGGCTGGGCCTGAAGCAGGTCGGGGGCTGGCAGGGGCTGCAGACGACGCTGGGGCCCAGCTACACCCACGTCTGGGCCGGGATGGCGCATGCCTCGACCAACCGGCTGGGGGTCGACTGGTTCGGCCTGGTCATGGGCTTGGGCTTTGTGCTGTCGTTCGGCTACTGGTGCACCGACTTCCTGGTGGTGCAGCGGGCCATGGCGGCCGACTCCATGTCGGCGGCGCGGCGCACGCCGCTGATCGCGGCGGGGGTGAAGATGTTCTTCCCCTTCCTGGTCATCCTGCCCGGCCTGATCGCCATCGCCCTGACCTCGGCGCCGGACCGCGCGGCGACCGCGGCCGGCCCGCCGGGCGCGGCGGCGGCGATCGCCCATCACCAGCCGGGCGTCATCCCGATCAAGCTCGATTCCGCCACCGGCAGGCCGATGCTGGACGCGCGCGGGCGCCCGCAGCTGGACTACGACCTGGCGACGCCGAACCTTCTGCTGCGCTATTTCCCCACCGGCATGCTCGGCGTCGGCCTGACGGCGCTGCTGGCCAGCTTCATGTCGGGGATGGCCGGCAACGTCACCGCCTTCAACACCGTCTGGACCTATGACATCTACCAGGCCTACATCCGGCCGGGCGCCACGGATCGGCACTATCTGAGCGTCGGCCGGATCACCACCGCCGTCGGCATCCTGGCCTCGGTCGCGGCGGCCTATCTGGCCAGCCGCTTCAACAACATCATGGACCTGATCCAGCTGGTCTTCGCCTTCGTCAACGCGCCGGTGTTCGCCACCTTCCTGCTCGGCATGTTCTGGAAGCGGACCACCGGCCACGGCGCCTTTGCGGGCCTCGCGGCCGGCATGCTGACCGCCGCCGTCCACCATGGCCTGACCCTGCCGCTCGACGACCTTCCGGGCATCAAGGGCGGCTGGCTGGCGGTGACCCACGTCTATCCCAGCGAAATGGCGCAGAACTTCTGGACCGCCATCTGGGCCTGGAGCGCCGGCTTCCTTGTCACCGTCGCCGTCAGCCTGGCGACGCGGCCGAAGCCGGAAGCCGAACTGGCCGGACTGGTCTATTCGCTCACGCCCCGCACCACCGACGAGCATGGTCCCTGGTATCAGCGGCCGGCCGGCCTGGGCGTCATCATGCTGGCCGCCGCCCTCGTCCTCAACATCGTCTTCCGCTGAGGCAAGCCATGCCGTTCGACGTCCGCCTGCCCATCGGCCTGCTGTTCCTGGCCATCGGCCTGCTGGTCGCCGGCTATGGCCTCACGGGCGCCGAGGCGGCGCCGCAGGCCCACGCCGCCGGCCTCAACATCGACCTGGTCTGGGGGTCGGTGATGGCGGCGTTCGGCGCCGTCATGCTGGCGCTGGTCGGCTGGGCGAGACGAAAGCTTTCGTCTTGAAGTCTCCCCTCCCCCTGGGGAAAGGGTCGGGGTTGGGGGTGTTGGCAATGAGCTGCCGGAAGGATCGCGTTCGGCGCCCACCTCGGCCGCTCCGTCACCTCAGCGGACACACCCCCAGCCCACCCTGCCCCATCGAGGGGGAGGGCTTTTGAAGTCATGCCTTCAGGATTTCGATTCCGACGCTGCCGTCCATGGCGGTGAAGGCGATGTATTTGTATTCGATACCGAATTCGGCGACGAATTCCTTCAGCGCCCTGGCCTCGTGCTGGCGCCAGTTCGGGTAGTTGAAGTACTCGTCGAACACGATCACCGTCCCGACCCGCAGCCGGTCGCGCAACGCCCAGAGGATGTCGCAGGTCGACGAATAGATGTCGCAGTCGACGTGCATGAAGCCGATCGGCTCAGGATTGGCCTCGCGCCAGCCGCCGATGGTGTCCTTGAACCAGCCCTTGTGCAGCTGGACGTTGGCGGGGACCTTGGGCAGCGCGCCCTTCTGGCTGAACGCGCCCTTGCGTTCGATATGGCCGGCCCAGTCCTCCGGCAGCCCCTCGAAGGAGTCGAAGCCGTGCACCGTCCGGCCGGGCGAGGCATTGGCCAGCGAGGTGATCGAGCGGCCCGAGGCGACCCCGAACTCCAGGATCGCCCCCGCCGGCGCGCGCGACAGGCAATGCAGCCGGAAGTCCTCGCCGTTCTCGAACACCACCGCCTCCGGCATGTGGGCCTCGACATAGTCGGCGGAGTCGGCGCGGGCGCGGATCTGCAGCTCGAACAGCAGGTTGCGGGCGTAGTATTTGTAGTAGATTCGGCGCACAAGCCGCTGAATGAAGGGCCCTTTAACGGCCATCGCGTCTCTCCAGGCCCTGCGGGTCGGGGCGCGTGGTTCTAGACGCGGCGAAAGCCCCCGTCACCCGCTCCAGATGAAAAACCGCGATCTGGCCGGCGCGCAGGATCGGCAGCGGCAGCCCCATGGTCTCGATCAATTGGCCGCTCGCCTCGATCGGCGCACCGGACGCCAGGGCGGGCGCGGCCTTCATGCCGGCGCGCGCGGGGTTGAGCAGCCGGACACGGTAAAGGGCGTCCGGATCGAGACCCTTGATGCGGAACGGATCGGAGGTCGCGTAAGCCGCCGTATCCAGTTGGGCGTAGCTGGCCAGCGCGCCCGCCTCGCCGACTGCCATGGTGGCGACGGCGTGCGGGTCGGCGGTCTCCTGGCGCACGACCTGGCCGTGGTGGATCAGCTCGCGGTGGGTCTTGTAGACCTCGATCCAGGCCTGCAGCGCCATGCGTTCGGCGTCCGCGAAGGCGCGCACGTCCGCCTCGACGCCGAGATGGCCGAACAGGGCGGTGAGCGCGCGCATGTCCAGGCTGGTGCGCCGCCCGGTGGTGTGGTTCACCGCCGCCGCCACGTGGGCGCCCATGACCTCCGGCGGGAAGAAGATCGAAAAGCCGCGCTGTATCGACTGCCGCTCGATCGGATCGTTGCAGTCCGAGGTCCAGATGCGGTCGGTGCGTCTGAGGATCTCGTAATCGGCGCGGCCGCCGCCGGAGGCGCAGGACTCGATCTCGACCGCGGGATGGGCGGCGCGCAGCCGGTCGATCAGCGCATAGACCGCGCGGGTCTGGTTGTGGCTGGCCGGCCGGCCGCCGCTGGCCGGATGGGTCAGGTCGCGGTTCATATCCCACTTCAGGTAGCCGATCGGGTGCGCGGCCAGCAGGGCGTCGATCTGGGCGAAGATGTGCGCGGCGACCTCGGGACGGGTCAGGTCCAGCACGTACTGGCCGCGGCCGAGCGGCTGGTCGCGGCCGGCGACGCCGAGGATCCAGTCGGGATGGGCGCGCAGCAGGTCGGAATCGGCGTTGGCCATTTCCGGCTCGACCCAGAGGCCGAACTCCAGCCCAAGCCCGCGTACGTGGTCGATCAGGGGACCGAGACCGTCCGGATACTTGGCCGGATCGGCGGTCCAGTCGCCGAGGCCGGACGCATCGGTCGGGCGGCCCTTGAACCAGCCGTCGTCGAGCACGTAGCGCTCGGCGCCGACGGCGGCCGCGGCGTCGGCCAGGGCCTTCAGCTCGGTGAGGTCGTGGCGGAAATAGACCGCCTCCCAGGTGTTGAAGTTCACCGGCCGGGGCTTGTCCGTCAGCCGGTCGCCGAGGACGGCGTGGCGCACGAACGGGTGGAAGCGCGCCGAAAGGCCGTTCAGGCCGGCCGCCGAAAGCGCGGCGTAGAGGCGCGGCGTCTCATAGGCCTCGCCGGCGGCCAGGGTCATTTCGCCCGGCCAGAACAGCTCGCCGGCCTGGACCTGCACCCGGCCGTCGCGCAGCCGCTCGATCAGCAGCCGATGGTCGCCGCTCCAGGCGAAATGGACTCCGAGGACGCCGCCATGGTGCTCGCCGAAGCCGGGCTCGCCGAGCACCATGAAGGGCGGCGAATGATGCGAGGTGCGGCCGGTGCGGTTGTCCTTGACCAGAAGGCCGGTTTCGACGCGCTGGCGCAGGGTGCGAAACTCGCGCGCCCAGCGGCCGTCGAACAGCAGAACCTCGTCATCGGGGCTCGGCAGGGCGGCCGCCGCGACCCAGTCGAGATGCAGCGGTGTGGTCCCGGTGTTCCGGACGCGGGCGCGGAACGCGGCGACGCCGGTCTCGGCGTCCATCTCGACGATCAGCGCGACCTCGACGCCGGCCGCGAGGTCGGCGAGCCGGACTTCGACCCCGCCAAGGATTTCGGCGCTGTCGACAAAGGCCAGCTGGGTGACGAACGAACCGTCGTCGCGGTGGCATTCCAGCGCCGGATGGCCGGTGAAGCCCCGGCCGGCCTCGGGGAAGAGGTCGAGCGCCTCGCCGCCGTCCAGCATGCCGTGCGGCGTCGCCCGTTCGGCCAGCGCGGCCAGGCCGGGCTCGTCGAACGCATCGGGCAGGCGCTCGCCCCAATAGGCCAGGCGCGGTGGGCCCGCAGCGGTCTGCAGCAGCAGGGTCTGGCCGCCGCCGTCCAGCCGGAGGAAGCGGCTCAATCGAGCCGCCATGCAGTGACGCCGCCGGGCGGCATCTTGCGCTCGCCGAGCAGGATCCGCGCCGTCGGCGGCGCCGGGCAGCGGCGGGGCTCGGGCGCGTAGTTGAAGGCGAAGGCTGTGCCATCGCGGGTGCGCAGGCGAACCCCGTCCTCCAGGGTGGTGACGAAGAGGCCGGCGTCCTTCGCCAGCCGCTCGACCACCGCGTCGAACACCGCCGGCTCCGGCCAGGTGGCCAGATAGTTCCAGCGGCCCTGGCGCACCCACGCCGGGCCGCCGTCGGAGAAGACCGCGATGGGCTCGAGCGCGGTCTCCAGGGATTCCCGCCAGAGCCGCGCCGGCAGGGTCTTGTCGCCCAGTTCGACCCAGGGGCCCGCTCCCGGCCGCAGGCTCTCGACCCGCGTCACCTTCACCGGCAGCCGCGACTGCAGCGGCCCGGGCGGCAGGTCGGCGGGAATGGCCCCCTCGAGCGTGCGCGAGCCGGTGCGCGGACCGAACAGCACCAGCGCATCCGACGCGTCGAACCGCGCCAGGACCGGCTCGTCCAGCATCGGCAGGGTCGGGAAGACCACCAGCTTGTAGCCGCTGAAATCGGCGTCGGGCGACAGGATGTCGATGTCCAGGCCGCGGCGGCGCAGCGCCGCATAGGCGTCGAAGGCCAGCGGCGGCCAGCGGAACCCCTGACCGTGCGGCTGGACGTTCAGATACCAGGCCGCCTCGTAGCTGAACACCAGGGCGACCTGGGCGCGGCGGCAGGGGCCGAGCTCGCCGACGCCTTTCAGCTCTTCGGCGACTTGCCGCGCCTCATGGCCGCCGACGTCCTCGACCCGGTCGGGACGGTTCAGCCCGGCGTGCATCTGCTCCTGGGCGAACGGCGCCTGGCGCCAGCGGAAATAGGTGACGGTCTCGGCGCCATGGGCGAAGGCCTCCCAGCTCCAGGTCCGCACCATGCCGGGCAGGGGCGCGGGATTGAACCGGGCCCAGTTCACCGGCCCCGGCTGCTGCTCCATCACCCACCAGCGACCGCGGCCGACGCCGCGGTAGAGGTCGTGGTTGAAGGCCTGCACGTCGGGGTGGCCCTGGCGCAGGTAGCGCAGCTTGTCGGCGTCGGAAAACCAGGCCTCGCCCAGATTGCCCAGCGGGTAGGAATCCCAGCTGGCGAAATCCAGGTCCCCGGCCAGGTGGAAATGGTCGAAGCTCGTATGGAACGCCATGAAGTTATGGGTGATGTCGCGGCCGGGCGACAGGCGGCGGATAATTTCGGTCTGCACCCGGTTGAAGGCCGCCACCTCGTCGGAGGCGAAGCGGGCATAGTCCATCCGGTGGCTGGGATTGGTCTCGGTGACCGTCAGGTTCGGCGGATCGACCTCCTCGAAGCTGCGATATTCCTGCGACCAGAAGACGTTGCCCCAGGCGCGGTTGAGGGCGTCGACGGACTGGTAGCGCTGGGCCAGCCAGGTGCGGAAGGCCGCCGCCGCGTTCGGCGAATAGCTGAGCGTGGTCTCATGGCAGCCGTATTCGTTGTCGGTCTGCCAGGCGCCGACGGCAGGGTTGTCGCCATAGCGGGCGGCGATGGCCTCGACGATGCGGGCGCATTCGGCGCGGTAGGTCAGGCTGGAGAAGCAATAGTGCCGGCGCGAGCCGAAGCCGCGCACCCGCCCTTGCGCGTCGAGGGCCAGCATGTCCGGATGGGCGTCCACCAGCCATTTCGGCGGCGTCGCGGTCGGCGTGCCCATGATGATGGAGAGCCCGGCCGCGCCCAGGGTCTCGATCGCCTGGTCAAGCCAGGCCCAGTCGAAGCGGCCGGGCTCGGGCTCGATGCGGCTCCAGGCGAACTCGCCGATGCGCACCCAGGACAGGCCCATCCCGGCCATCCGCCGCGCATCCTCGGCCCAGACCTCTTCCGGCCAATGTTCCGGGTAGTAGCAGACCCCCAGCTTCACGCCTCGTCCCCCCTCTAAGCCACAGCCGATCTTAGCCGCGCCGCCGCGTCCTCGGGCGTCAGATCGCGCTGCGGCATGGCCAGCATCTCGAAGCCGACCATGAACTTGCGGATCGTCGCCGAGCGCAACAGCGGCGGGTAGAAATGCGCGTGCATGACGAAATGGGCGTCGTCGGCGACCTTCGACGGGCGCTGGTGGAAGCCCATGGAATAGGGGCAGGCGGTGGCGAACAGCGCGTCATAGGCGCCGGTCAGCCGGCCGAGGAGGCCCGCCAGGCCATCGCGTTCGTCGTCGGTCAGGGCCTCGAGGCCACTGACCGCGCGGCGCGGCAGCACCAGGGTTTCGAACGGCCAGGTCGCCC
The DNA here is from genome assembly GCA_036272595.1 of Caulobacteraceae bacterium. GTDB lineage: Bacteria > Pseudomonadota > Alphaproteobacteria > Caulobacterales > Caulobacteraceae > Poindextera. The sequence goes on along the minus strand of DATAYM010000086.1, from coordinate 12,244 downwards.
AGTAGGGGACGAGGGCGACGAAGGCGTCGTTCTGGACCACGATCCGCTCGCCGGCGTCGAGCTCGCGGCGCAGATAGGCGGTGAGCAGCGGCTCGCCATGGCCTTCGAAATAAATGCGCTGGCGGGCGTCCTCGCGGGCCAGTTCGTTGGGCACGCTCGATGTGGCCCAGATCTGGCCGTGCGGGTGCGGGTTGCTGGCGCCCATCATCTGGCCGCGGTTCTCGAAGACGGTCACCGCGCCGATGTCGGGGCGGGCGTTCAGTTCGAGGGTCTGGGCGGTCCAGACGTCGACCACCCCCCGGATCGCCGCCGGCGGCATGTGCGCCATGGTCTGGCCGTGGTCCGGCGAATAGCAGATGACCCGGCAGACGCCGGACTGCGGCTCGGCGACCAGCAGCGGATCGGCCGCCGCCGCGGCGGCGTCGGACGGCGGCAGCAGCGCCGGAAAGTCGTTGTCGAAGACATAGACGCCCTCGTACGCCGGGTTCCTGACCCCGCCGGCGCGCAGATTGCCGGGGCAGAGATAGCAGTCGGGGTCGTATCGCACGCCCGGCGTCGCAGCCGGCGAGCCGACCTCACCCCGCCACGGCCGCACCAGCCGCTGCGGCGAGACCAGCACCCAGTCGCCGGTGAGCAGGTTCAGCCGCCGCTCCGGGCCTTTTTCAGCCCCGCTCATGTCTTATCCCGCTCATCCCCGCGAAAGCGGGGACCCAGACCTTTTGTTTTCCGCTCGCCGTCGGGCGAAGATTCACCGCCAAGGCCGCCAAGCTCGCCAAGATGGACAGGTCAGGTCCGAGTCCTTGGCGGTCTTGGCGACCTTGGCGGTAAAAAACCTGGGTCCCCGCGTTCGCGGGGATGAGCGGATGATGGAGAGGGCTCATGCGGCGACCTCGCCGGCGCCGGCGACCGCGCGGCAGACGAAGGCGTCCGGCCGCTCGCCGATCACGCCGGCATAGGCGTCCTGGATCGCCGCGGTCGCCTGCCCTGCCCGCTCGGCGTCGACCAGGGCGATGACGCAGCCGCCGAAGCCGCCGCCCATCATCCGCGCGCCGAAGACGCCCGGCGCGGCCTGGGCGATCGCCGCCAACCGGTCGACCTTAAGGGTGCTGACCTGCATGTCGGCGCTGAGGCTGGCGTGGGACTGGTTCATCAGTTGGCCGAGGCCGGCGAGGTCGCCGCGAGCGATCGCTTCGGCGGCGCGGCGCACCCGGCCGTTCTCGCTGACCACATGGCGGCAGCGCCGGGCCACGCTGGGCGGCAGGCGGCTGAGCGCGGCGGCCAGGTCGGCCTCGGCGACCTGGCCAAGCCGGGCGACGCCCAGCAGGCGCGCCGCCGTCTCGCAATCCTCGCGGCGGGCGCGGTATTCGCCCTCGACATGGGCGTGGCGGACCATGGAATCGACCAGCAGGAAGCCGGCGGCGTCCGGCAGATGGACGGGGGTCGCCGTCAGGCTCGCGCAATCCAGCAGCATGGCCCCGCCGGCGACGCCGGTGGCCGAGGCGAACTGGTCCATGATCCCGCAGGGCATGCCGACGAAGTCGTTCTCGGCCCTTTGCGCCCAGCGGGCAATCTGGACGCCGTCGGCCTCGCGGCCGGCCAGCGCCAGCAGAGCGTGGGCCACGGCCACCTCGATCGCGGCCGAGGAGCTGACTCCGGCGCCGATGGGCACATCGCTTTCGATCCAGAGATCGGCGCCGGCCACGGCGACGCCATCGGCGATCAGCACCGAGGCGACTCCGGCGACATAGTCCATCCAGCCGCCGGTGGGCGCCAGCGCGTCCAGCTCGGCGCTCGCCTCCTCGCCGAACACGCCGGCGACCACGTTCAGCCTGCGCGCGCCATTGGGCGCGGCGGCGACCAGACAGCGCCGGTCGATGGCCGCCGGCATGACCAGGCCGCCGCTGTAGTCGGTGTGCTCGCCGATGATGTTGATGCGGCCGGGGGCCTGGAACAGCCGCGGCGCGGTCCCGAACCGCTGGCGGAAGCGGCGCTCGATCTCCGCCGGCGCGATGGCCTCCGGGACCGGAGCGGGCGGGATCGAGGAAGCGCTTTGCATGCGCCCCGACCAAATACCCGCCTTGGCCATGAGACAAGCCGCCGGCCGCGGCTTGACGACGGGCGCGGCGGCGAATTGATGATCCCGATGGAGATTTTCGGAACCCTGCCCGATGGCCGCGCCGTCGAACGTCATCGGCTGGAGGGCGCCGGCGGCGTCGCGGTCGATATCCTGAACTTCGGCGGCGTCATCCAGCGGCTCTTCGCGCCCGATCGCCAGGGGCGGCTTGCCGACGTGACGCTGGGCTTCGCCGGACTGGACGCCTATCTCGCCAATTCCTCGCACCTGGGCGCGCTTATCGGGCGCTGCGCCAACCGCATCGGCAACGGCCGCATCGAGATCGACGGCGTGACCTATCTACTGTCGCGCAATCGCGGCCAGGACACCCTGCACGGCGGCGATGGCGGCTTTCACCAGGCGCTGTGGACGATCGAGGCGGCCGCCCCCGACCAGCTGCATCTGTCGCTGGAGAGCCCGGACGGCGACCAGGGCTTTCCCGGCGCTGTGCGGGTCGACGCGGTCTACCGCCTGAGCCGCGAAAGCGTTTTGCGCCTGGATTTCCAGGCGACGACCACCCGGCCGACGGTCGTCAACCTGACCAGCCACGCCTATTGGAACCTGGCCGGCGAGGCCGCGGGCGATGTGCTGGACCACACGCTGCGGATCGAGGCGGACGCCTTCACGCCGATGAACGAACGCTTCCTGCCCACCGGCGAGATCCGCGCCGTCGAGGGCTCGCCGTTCGACTTCCGCAAGCCCGCGCGCCCCCTGCGCGAGCGGGTGATGCAGACCGCCGACCCGCAGATCGAGCTGGCCGGCGGCATCGATCATAACTTCGTCCTGCGCGGCGGGACGGACCGCCAGCTCGCTCCCGCCGCCCGGCTGGCGGATCCCGCCTCGGGCCGGATGCTGGAGGTGGCGACGACCGAGCCCGGCCTGCAGGTCTATACCGGCAACGGTTTGCAGGGCGGGCCAGCGGGGAAGTCCGGCCGGCCCTATCCGCGGTGGGGCGGGGTGGCGCTGGAGACCCAGCACTTCCCCGACGCGCCGCACCACCCGGCCTTCCCCTCGATCCTGCTCCGGCCCGGCGAGGTGTTCACCTCCTCGACCGAGTTCCGGTTTGGCGTTCTTGGCTCCTAGACGTCCCCTTGCGGGTCGGACTGCAAAAGCCCTCCCCCTCGATGGGGGAGGGTTGGGTGGGGGTGCGCGCGCTGAGATGACGGAAGGGTCGAGGCGGGCTCCGAACGCGGTCTTCCGGCGGCTCGGCGCCCACACCCCCAACCCCGGCCCTTCCCCCATCGAGGGGGAAGGGAGGAGATCGAGTGACTCGCGCGGGCCGGACTGCGTCGCGCTCGCGCCGCCGATCGCCGCTCTCAAGGCCGTTGGCGTCAGGCCGGCGCTCGCCGTCTAGACCTCGCCGAATTCGTCGATCCGCACCACCCGGTGTTCGCGGGCGCTGATCTCGGCGGCCATGCCCATGACCACAGCTTTCAGGCCATCCTCCGCCGTCACCTGCACCGGCCCGCTGCCGTGGACCGCGTCGAGGAAACCGGCCAGCTGGTGGAAGGTCGCGCCGTGGTGGCTGCCGGCCTTCAGCGCCGCCTCGTCCACCGGTACATGGGTGCGCCGCACCTGTTTCGGCGCGCGCAACGCTACGCGGGGCGACAGCACCAGGTCGCCGGACGGGATGGTCACCTCCAGCTTGGCCTTGTCGCCGACGGCGGCGACCGCCTCCTGCTGCTCCTCGCCCTCGGCGAACATGCAAAGGTCCAGCATGGCCCGCGCGCCATTGGCGAAATCGACCACGGTATAGCTGTTGTCGATGATGTCCGGCCGCTCACCGTCATAGCGCTCGTCCAGGTGGTTCACGTCCATGGCCCCGGAGCAGAAGATGCTGACCGGCTCGGACTCCACGATCAGCCGCATCAGGTCGAAGAAATGGCAGCACTTCTCGACCATGGTGCCGCCGGTGTTGCGGTTGAAGCGGTTCCAGTCGCCGACCTTGACCAGGAACGGGAAGCGGTGCTCGCGGATCGACAGCATGACCAGCTTGCCGATCTGGCCCTCGCGCAGCTCGGAGACGAAGCGGCTCATCGGCGGCATGAAGCGGTATTCCATGCCGGTCCAGAACACCGCCCGGCTCTCCGCGGCGCGCGCCGCGGCCCAGCGGGCGTCCTCCACGGTCGTGCACAGCGGCTTTTCGCAGAGGATGGCGACGCCGGCTTCGAACAATGGCTCCAGCACCGCCCTGTGGGTGTGGTTGGGCGAGGCGACCACCACGGCGTCGACACGGGCCTTGGTCAGCAGGGTCTCGGCGGTTTCGAAGGCCTGAACGCCGACGGCGGCCTCGCCCAGCGTCTCCATGGAAAGCTCGATCGAGGCCGGCTCCGGGTCGGCCAGGGCGACGATCCGCGTCTCTGGGAAGAGTTTTAGGTTGCGAATGTGCTCGCGAGCCATCAATCCCGCGCCGACGATGCCGAAACGAAGGGCTTCCGCCATGACCGACCGTCCTCGTTCTGCTTCCGCGCCGCTCCGCGAGCTCGGCAAGACCGGCCTGAGGGTCTCGGCCCTGGCCTGGGGCATGTGGCGCTTCGCAGGCGACGACCTAGACGCCGCCACCGCGCGCGTCGAGGCGGCTTTGGACGCCGGGATCAACTTTTTCGACACCGCCGACATCTATGGGGCCGGCGGCGGCGGTGGCTTCGGCGCCGCCGAGACCCTGCTCGGCCGGGTGTTCGCCCGCGCCCCCTCCTTGCGCGCCGGCGTCGTCCTGGCCAGCAAGGGCGGCATCGAGATGGGCGTGCCCTACAACTCCAGCGCCGACTACCTGGTCGCCGCCTGCGAAGCGTCGCTGAAGCGCCTGGGGGTCGAGCGGATCGAGCTCTACCAGATCCACCGGCCCGACAGCCTGGCCCATCCGGCCGAGGTCGCCGCGGCGTTCGAGAAGCTGCGCGCCGCCGGCAAGATCGCCGAGGCCGGCGTCTCCAACTACCTGCCGTCGCAGGTGGCGGCGCTGCGCGCCCATCTGCCGTTCGAGTTGGCGAGCATCCAGCCGGAGTTTTCCGCCCTGGCCATCGAGCCGCTGTCCGACGGGGTGCTGGACCATGCGATGCAGCACGGCATGGGAGTGATGGCCTGGTCGCCGCTCGGCGGAGGCCGATTGGGCGGAGGCGAGTTGGGCGGCGACCGGCCGGGCGACTCGCGGGTCAAGGCGGTGGCCGCGGCGCTCGACGAGATCGCCGGCAACCACGGCGTCGACCGCGCCGCGGCGGCCTATGCCTGGATCATGGCCCATCCGTCGGGGGCCATTCCCATCGTCGGCTCGCAACAGCCCGAGCGCATCGGCCAATCGGTCGAGGCCCTGAACCTCCGCCTGTCGCGGGCCGAATGGTACGCCGTGCTGACGGCTTCCAGAGAAAGACGGCTGCCGTGAGCGGCCCGCCGCCCGAGCTGCCCCGTTGCGAGGTTTCCTGGTTCGGCGCTCTTTGCGACGACGACTATGAGTTCCTCGGGGCGCCCGATCCGGGCCTGTTGTCCAGCTGGGAGCACTGCCGCGACATCGCGCTGGCGGCGGAGGCCGGCGGCTTCGACAACATCCTGCTGCCCTCGGGCTATGCGCTCGGAATCGACTCACTGGCCTTCGCCGCCGGCATCGCGCCGCTGCTGCGCCGCATGCGCCTCTTGGTCGCCACCCGCTGCGGCGAGATGTGGCCGCCGCAACTGGCCCGGCAGTTCGCCAGCATCGACCAGATGCTCGGCGGGCGGCTGACCATCAACATCATTTCCTCGGACCTGCCCGGCCAGACGCTGGCCAGCGCGCCGCGCTATGCCCGCACGGTCGAGGTGATGCAGATCCTGCGCACGGTGCTGGACGGCCAGGCGCTGGACCACGAGGGCGAGTTCTACACGCTGAAGCTCGCCCCGCCGCGCATCCGCACCGTCTCCGGCCGTTGCCCGCCGCTCTATTTCGGCGGCCTCTCCCCCGACGCCCGCGAGGCCGCCGCCAAGGCCGCGGACGTCTATCTGATGTGGCCGGACCAGATGCCGGTCGTGCAGGCCATCATCGCCGACATGACCGCCCGGGCGGCCAGTCACGGGCGCAAGCTGAGGTTCGGCTACCGCGTCCACGTGGTGGTGCGCGAGAGCGAAGCCGAGGCGCGCGCGGCGGCCGATCGGCTGCTGTCGTGCCTGGACGACGCCGAGGGCGAGGCGATCCGCAACCGCTCGCTGGACAGCCGGTCGGTCGGCGTGCGCCGCCAGGCGGAGCTGCGCGAGGCGGCCTCCGACGACGGCTATGCCGAGGCCAACCTCTGGACCGGCATCGGCCGCGCCCGTTCAGGCTGCGGCGCGGCGATCGTCGGCGATCCCGACCAGGTGCTGGCCAAGCTGAACGCCTATCGCGAACTGGGCATCGAGGCCTTCATCCTCTCCGGCTACCCCCACGCCGCCGAGGCCGACCTGTTCGCCCGCCACGTGCTGCCCAAGCTGGAGCATGGGCCGCTGGTTTAGGAGAGCCTCCCGCCACATCCCCCCGTCATCCCCCGCTGGAGCGCAGCGGAATGCGGGGGAGCCATACGCACTGACCAGAGACGGTGATCATGGGTGGCCCGAACAAGTCGGGCCATGACAGAAAGAGAGAGGATGCGCGGCGAAAGGCCGGGGAGCCGCGGGTCAGTTGTCCCCCAGGGCGTCGAATTGGTCCATCAGGGCGGCGCCGTCGGGCTTGGCCTTCAGGCAGGCTTCGATCTGTTCGCGGCTGGCCTTGCGCTGCTGGCGCGGGACCTCGTCGGCGCCGTAGGCGACCACCTTGGCCCAGACCGGATCGAGGAAAGTCTTACCTTCCACCACGCCGTCCGGAGTCTTGAAATGCAGCGGCCGCAGCTCGGAGAGGAAGAGCTGCAGGTAGGCGACGTGGCTGGCCTCGTCCTGGCGGATCTGGTCGATGATCGTCGCGGCCTTGTCGGCCTCCTCGCGCCGGTCGCGGAAGGCTTCGAGATCGCGCATCAGGTTGACGTTGAACTCGAAGCCGCGCTCGGCGCGGATCTCGATCAAGAGCACGTTCATCAGCTGCTTGATCAGCCCCTCGTAAGGCGCGGGGATCTGCGGCATTTCTCGCGCATCGCCGCCGGGACGGCCGCCGCGTTCGGGGATGTCCGGGATCGGATGGGCGTTCTCGCCCAGCACCAGGTCGCGGGCGACGTACCACATCCGGTCATGCGCCCCGACAGCGTCGGCGCCGTCGCCGCCCTCATCCAGGCCGTGGGCGACGAACAGGCCGCGGTTGAGGTGCGCGGTCGCCGTCTCGGAAATGTCCTCCTCGACCAGCGGCTGGAAATCCGGCGCCTGGATGGTCGCCAGCATCCGCCCGCGCCCCTCGATGATGCCGGTGGTGGTCAGGGTGTTCCACAGCGGCAGGGTGACGCCGTGGTCGAGCAGGAACTTCATCTGCGCCAGGTTCGGATAGTGCGGCGCCTGCAGGATGCGGGTGTCGGCGTCGATCAGCTCGCCGCCCTTTTTCAGGAAGTTGTCCCGCCAGGCCTGGATGGCCGGCCAGCGGCCATAGGTGCGCGGCGAATAATAGACCCCGTCGGCGCCGTAGCCGCCGTGCAGCCGGCGCGCGCCGAACAGGTTGGGCCTCACGTAGGGGTGGTCAGCGAGAATCTCTTCGGAGGAATAGCGGAGCTGCATCTGAACGTTTCCCTGAAAATCGATTTTTCCTTGGCGGCGCGCCTTCAGGAGGCCGGCGCCAATGGCGGCGGCAGGCTGGGCGGACGCAGGTTGATCATATCATCGAAGCGCCCTGGAAAGCCTGCATGGACGAACGCCCCGGATTTCGACGTCCGAACCTTGTGCGCCCAGGCGGCAAAAGCCAACCGGCTTGCCGAAGGCCCGCCGCCATGGACTATGGACCGCATGACCGGGACGCTCGCTCTCCACCCCGCCGACATCGAGGCTTGGCGCGGCCATGTCGGGCGCAGTGAGGTCCGTCGCCAACGGCTGGACGTCGAGACGGCGCGCCGCTTCGCCGCCGCCATCGGCGCCGATCTGGACGTCGAACATCGCACTCCGCCCCTGGCGCACTGGGCCTTCTTCCTGGAGGTGGTCGGCCCCGGCGATATCGGCCCGGATGGCCATCCCAGGCGCGGCCTGGGCATCATGCCGAACGTCAGCCTGCCGCGGCGCATGTTCGCCTCGGCCGCCATGCGCTTCGCCGAGCCGCTGGCGCTTGGCCGCGAGGCGGAGCTGACCCTGACGGTGGCCGACGTGAAACACCGGACCGGCAAGACCGGCGAGCTGGTGTTCGTCGAGGTCGACCGGGTGCTGACCCAGGACGGCCGCGAGCGGCTGGCCGAGCGACAGACCATCGTCTACCGCGGCGCCGGCGAGGCCACGCCCGCGGTGGGGCCCGCCGACCTGCCGGCGCGGCCGGGCGAGGAGATCTGGCGGCCAAATCCGGTGGACCTGTTCCGCTTCTCCGCCGTCACCTTCAATTCCCACCGCATCCACTACGACCAGGCCTATGTGCGCGAGGAAGAAGGCTATCCGGATCTGGTGGTGCACGGACCGTTCACGGCGGTGAAGCTGGCGATGCTGGCCGCGCGAGATTGTCCCGACAAGTCGATGAAAAGTTTTTCCTTTCGCGCCATGGCTCCATTGTTCGTCGATCAGCCGGTGCGGCTGGCGCCCGGCGCGGCGGCCGGCGAGGTCGAGGCGATCCGCTGCGACGGCGCCGTCGCCATGGCGGCCGGCGCGGTGTTCGCATGAACGTGGCGGCGATCGAGCATCCCGACGTGCTGGGGCCCGCCGCCGAGGCGGTGGAGGCGGCGCGCCTGTACCTGCAGCAGGTGCGGGCGGCGACCCTGGAGGCGGTCTCGGCGGACGGCAGGATCGACGCCGCACTGATCGAGCGCCAGCAGCGCCGGGTCCATGGGTTCGCCTGGGCCGCCACGGTGGTGGAGAGCCTGGCGCAGCTGCGGGCCTGGGCGGCGCGGCTGCAAGACTCCGGTCGGCTCGGCGACGGCGAGGCGCTGATCGCGCGCGTCGGCTTCGGCGAATACCTGGCGCAGCTCTGCGGCGGCCTGCCGATGAGCCAGAACGAGCTGGTGCGCCCGCGCGACCTGGGCGCCGAGGCGGCGGCGGCCGATCTGCAGGCCGACGGCGCGGTGCGCTGGTTCCTCGACAACGGCAATTCGGTGGAGACCCGCGCGGCGCTGGCGGCCCGCCTCGGCGAGGGCTGGCGGCCGGACGAGAGCCTGGGCGATGAGACCCTGGACATGGTGCGCGACCAGTTCCGCCGCTTTTCCGACGAGCGTATCGCGCCGCGCGCCCACGCCTGGCACCTGGCCGACGAACTGATCCCCGACGCGGTGGTGGCCGAGATGGCCGCGCTGGGCGTCTTCGGCGTCTGCATCGCGCCGGAATACGGCGGCATGGGGCTTGGCAAGCTCGCCATGTGCGTGGTCACCGAGGAGCTCAGCCGCGGCTGGATCGCCGCCGGTTCGCTGGGCACCCGCTCGGAGATCGCCGGCGAACTGATCCGCGCCAACGGCACACCCGAGCAGAAGGAACGCTGGCTGGCGAGGATCGCCTCGGGCCAGGTGCTGCCGACGGCGGTGTTCACCGAGCCGGACGTGGGATCGGACCTCGCCTCGCTGACCACCCGAGCCCGCCGGGCCGAGGACGGCGGCTGGCGAATCAGCGGCGCGAAGACCTGGATCACCCACGCCTCCCGCAGCGACCTGATGACCCTGCTGGCCCGCACCGGCGCGCCCGGCTCCGGCAACGGCGGACTTTCGATGTTCCTGGCCGCCAAGACCCGCGGGCGGGCGGACGATCCCTTCCCCGATCCGGGCCTTTCGGGCAGCGAGATCCCGGTGCTGGGCTACCGCGGCATGCGGGAATACGTGCTGGCCTTCGACGACTTCGCCATCGGGGCCGACGGCCTTCTGGGGGCGGAGGAGGGCGCGGGATTTCGCCAGCTGATGGCGACGTTCGAAGGCGCGCGCATCCAGACCGCGGCGCGGGCGACCGGGGTGGCGCGCAAGGCGCTGGACCTCGCCCTCGCCTACGCCCTGGAGCGGCGGCAGTTCGGCAAGCCGCTGATCGCCTTCCCGCGCGTCGCCGACAAGCTGGCCCTGATGGCGGTGGAGACGGTGATCGGCCGGGAGCTGACCTATTTCGCGGCGCGGGCCAAGGACGGCGGCGATCGCTGCGACATCGAGGCCGGCATGGCCAAGCTGCTGGCCGCCCGCGTCGCCTGGACCAACGCCGACGCCGGGGTGCAGATCCACGGCGGCAACGGCTATGCGCTGGAATACGAGATGAGCCGCATCCTCTGCGACGCGCGCATCCTCAACATCTTCGAGGGCGCCGCCGAGATCCAGGCGCAGATTATCGCCCGCGGCCTCGTCGCCGGCCGCAATTAGCGCTGCAGCAATTCCGGATCAGGCGGGAGACGCGAGCGGCTTGCCCTTCTCCACGACATAGGTACTCGTGACCCTCGACTTTTTATCACCGTTCTTGCTCCCAGCATGGGGCGTTTCGGCCGGCACCTGAAACCCATCGCCCGGCTTCAACGTGCGGGTCGGTTGGCCTTCTATGGAAAGATTAAAGCCACCTCTCGATTCCCGGATGCGTGTGCCGCGCGACCGTCACTCCCGGTTCTATTTCAGCTTCGCGTGACGCCGGGGGTTGTTGTTCCGGTCGGCGCGCCCCGGGCCGACGCGTCTGTCGCAATGAACCCGGTGAGCCCGCAAACCGCGCAAGACGCAAAACCGGCAAAGCTTCTTCGCGTCAGCATCACGACCTCCCTTCACTGTCCGGATCGCCAGTGTCCGGACTTCTAGGGAAGTCATAATCGGTTCGGGATCAGGCGGGCAAGGGTGAGAAAAAGCGCCGGGCTGCATCGCTCCGGCGCCTCGCCAAGGCGCGCGGATCGAGTTAATCTGTCGTCCAAACGAATAAAGCGGATCGGAGGGAACAATGGCCAGCGCAACTCAAAACTTTGACGCCGTCGTGATCGGCGCAGGCTTTTCCGGCATGCACATGCTGAAATCGCTGCGCGACAAATTGGGGCTTAAGGTGCGGGTTTATGAAGCCGGTGAAACCGTTGGCGGCACCTGGTACTGGAACCGCTACCCCGGCGCGCGTTGCGATTCAGACGCGTACATCTATTGTTTCACCTGGGACAAGCAGCTGTTGCAGGAGTGGGAATGGACTGAGCGCTATCCCGAGCAGCCCGAAATCCTGCGATATCTCGAGCATGTGGCCAAACGCCACGATTTGAAACGCGACATGCAATTCAATACGCGCGTGACCAATGCCGATTTCGACGAAGGAACAAATCTGTGGACGGTGCGCACCGACGAGGGCGAAGAGGTCACGGCGCGTTACGTGATCGCGGCCGTGGGCAGTCTTTCGGCCACCAATATGCCGCAGTTCAAGGGCTTGGAGAAATTCAAGGGCAAGTGGTACCACACCAGCCGCTATCCTCACACTGGCGTCGACTTCACCGGCAAGCGCGTGGCCGTGGTCGGCACGGGCGCCACCGCGGTGCAGGCCATTCCCGAAATTGCGCAGCAGGCTAAGCAGCTCACGGTGTTTCAGCGCACCGCGAACTACTGTGTGCCGGCGCGCAATGGCAAGGTGGCCCCCGAATTGGTCGAGGCGCGAAAGGCGGACTATTACGGCGTGGTCAAGCGCATCCGCGAATCGTTCTTCGGCTTTGAGTATTCCTTCATTCCGAAGTCGGTGCTGGAAGCCACACCCGAGGAGCGGGAGCGCGAGTTCGACAGAATGTGGGACACTGGTGGCTTCGCCTTCTGGCTAGCCAATTACCAGGACATGTTCTTCAATCAGGAGGCCAATGACCTGTGCGCCGACTATATCAAACGCAAGATCCGCAAGACCGTGAAAGACCCGGTCATAGCCGAAAAGCTCATCCCCAAGGGCTATGCCTACGGCACCAAGCGCCAGCCGCTGGACACCAACTACTACGAGACCTTCAATAAAGATTACGTGCTACTGGTCGATGCCAATACCGAAGGCGGTATTGAAGAAATTACCGAAAAGGGCATTCGAGCAGGCGGCAAGGAATACGAATTCGACATAGTCGTGTTCGCCACCGGTTTCGATGCGCTGACCGGCCCCATGAAGGCCTTGAACCTAAAAGGCCGCGGCGGCCGCACC
>DATAYM010000085.1:0-48562 GCA_036272595.1 Caulobacteraceae bacterium | reverse complement strand
GCAGGACACCCTGGACACCGGCATCGGTAACCTGGTCAACGCCAACCTCGGCAAGGAAAGCGCTCAATTGACCGCCCTGCAGACCAAGCAGCAGCTTGGCATCCAGGCGCTGTCGATCGCCAACCAGTCGAGCTCGGTGCTGCTGAGTCTCTTCCGGTAAGTCTGACGCGTGAGGCGGCGGGCTGATCCAGCCCGCCGTCTTTCCGCGCTGGGCGTCGCCATGACCCAGATCATCAACAGCGCCGGCGGGGTAGGGGATCACGGACACAACCCCTTCCAGCACGAGCCGGAGCCGCCGCACCCCAAGGCCGAACCCGCCCCGCCGCCCGCTCCCGCCGACGACGTGGCCGACGTCCGGCTGATCATCGAGAGCGACGCGGCCGCCGGCGGCTTCACCTACACCACCATCGACCGGCGCACCGGCGCCGTGATCCGCCAACTGCCGCGCGACGGGCTGCTGAAGCTGGGCGAAGCCCCGGACTACGCGGCCGGCTCGCTGATCAAGGCCCGCGTCTGAGCCGGCCAGGCTTCGCGCCGCGGGACCAGCGGCGGCGATTGGCGCGACTCGACCATCGTGGGCCTATTGGGTTCCGGATGGACCCGCGAAACCGCATGGCGCCAAAAAGCGAACAGACCATCGGCTGGAAGACCCAGGCCGAACGCCTTCGCGCGGCGGTGGCCGCCAGCGCCGGCTCGCCGGCGGGCGCGGCCTTGCAGGCGGCCTTGAAGGCGCTGGCGGCCGGAAATCTCGCCCTCGCGGCCGAACGGGCGCGGGAGGCGGTACGGGCCGATTCCAGCTGCGCCGTCGGCTGGCGGCTGCTGGCCCTTGGCCTGGAGGGTCAGGGCGAAATGATCGCGGCCCTGGAAGCCTATCAGGCGGCCCATGAGGCGGATCCGGCCGCCGCCGACCTGTTGTCGGACCTGAGCCGCCTTGCCGCCTCCCTCGGCTCGTTCGATGTGGCGGCTGAGTTCGCCGCCCGGGCGCTCGCCGCCGAACCAGGCTCGGCGCCCCTGGCCGGGCAGCTGGCCATGGCGCTGCGCGGCGCCCATCGCTACGGCGAGGCGATCGAGGTGCTGCGCGCGGCGATCACCGCCGACGCCGGCGACGCCTTTCTATGGAACGCGCTGGGTTCGGTGCTGCTGCAGCAGGGCGACACCGACAACGCGCTGATCTTCCTCGACCAGGCCCTGACGCTCGAACCCGGCCGAGTCGAGGCCCTGTGCAACCGCGCCCGCGCCAGGCTGGAACTGGGGGACGGAACAGGCGCCCTTGCCGATTGCGCGGCGGCCCTAGCCCGGGCCAGCGCCGGCCAGAGGTCCGAGGCCCTGTTCATCCGCGCCCTGGCGAGGCTCGACAGCGGCGATCTCGCCGGCGGCTGGGCGGACTATGAGGCGCGTCTCAGTCCCGATCTCGCCCGGACCCCAAGCTTCTCGCTGCCTGGCCGGCGCTGGGCGGCCGGCGACGGTCTGGACGGCAAGGCCTTGCTGGTGGTCGGCGAGCAGGGCCTCGGCGACGAGATCATGTTCGCCGGCGTGATCCCCGACGTGACCGAAGCGCTGGGTGCGGGCGGAACGCTGTCCCTGGCCGTCGCGCCGCGTCTGGTGGAGCTCTTCCACAGGTCGTTCCCGAGCGCCCGGGTCAGCGCCCACGAGACGGCCACCGTCGCCGGGCGGCCGCTGAGGACGGCGCCGGGCGCCGGCGTCGACGCCGACTTCTGGGCGCCCATGGGTTCGCTGCCTCGGCGTTTCCGGCCCGACCTGGCCAGTTTCGAGCGGGCCGCCGGCTATCTGCGCCCGGACCCCGGCAAGGCCGAGGCCTGGCGGCGGGCGCTGGCGGCCATCGACGGGCGGCCGAAGATCGGCCTGAGCTGGAAGAGCATGAAGACCTCGGGCGACCGGCTGAAACAGTATCCGGCCTTTGACGCCTGGGAGCGGCTGCTGGCCACGCCGGGCGTCTCGTTCGTCAACCTGCAGTACGGCGACTGCGGCGCCGAACTGGCGCGCGCGCGGGACCTGGGCGTCGAGATCTGGAACCCGCCGGGGCTCGACCTGACCAACGACATCGACGGCGCGGCGGCGCTGAGTTCAGCGGTCGACCTTGTGATCGGAGTCGGCAACGCCTCGACCAACCTGGCCGGGGCGGTGGGCGTTCCGGTCTGGATCAGCGCCGCGCCGTTCGCTTGGCCGAGGCTGGGCGCCGAGAACTATCCCTGGTTTCCGAAGACCCGCGTCTTCGCCGCGGCCCGGTTCGGCGACTGGGGCCCGGTTGTCGACGCGATCGCCCAGGCGCTCGGGGCGCGGTTTGGCTAGGGCTGGATTTCGCCCGTTCGGCTTCCGTTAACCATACATAGAGGTCGGCCGCCTAGCCTTGGGCCACAGTCGAATCCCCATCGGCGCGCCTGTTCGCCGGGTGAAGGCGGGTTCGCTGGCTTTCGAAGGAGGCCGCCCATGTCGATCACCCTCAACACCACCAGCCCCATCCTGACCGCGCTGCAGGATCTGGGCGGCTCCGGCGCTTCGACCACGGGCGCCGACCTGATCGGCGGCCAAAGCTCCACCAGCGCATCGGGCGCCGCGACCGCCGGCGCCGTGACCGTCGCCCAGAGCGGCGGCCTCGACCCCAGCGCGGTCGACGCCGACGCCCTCAGCCTCAACCGGGCGACCTCCATCGCCGACCTGGCCGTCGGCGCCGGCCAGTCGGTGGCCAGCCTGCTGGCCAAGCTGAAGGACGACGCCAGCGCGGCGCAAAGCCCGACGCTGGACGGGTCGGCGCGGCAGGCCCTGAACAGCGACTTTAAATCGACGCTCAGCCAGATCGCCTCGACGGTCGGTCAGGCTAGCTTCGACGGGGTCAACCTGCTCGACGGCCAGGGTTCGAGCCTCAGCCTGCCGGCGGGCGGCGGCGCGACGCTCACGCTTTCGCCGCAGAACCTGAGCCTGGGCGGGCCGGTGGTCACCGTCTCGGCGGCGTCCAGTCTCGGCACGCCGACCGCGGCGACCGCGGCGCTGGCCGACGTGACCAATTCGCTCGGCAATATCGAAACCGCTCTCAATGCCCTGACCACCCAGGCCAACCAGGTTTCCGCCCACGGCGCGATCCTCAACCAGCTGTCGAGCGTCCTGCAGGCGGGTATGACCGGCGGTGACAGCGTCGACAGCGCCCGGCTGCTGGCGCTGCAGGTGCAGCAGCAGCTCAGCGGCCAGTCGCAGCCGATCGCCAATCAGTCGCCGCAACTGGTGTTGTCGCTGTTCCGGTAGGCTCATGTTCATCGTACGTTGCCGGAACCGGGCTAGGATGGCCGTATGATCGATCTGCGCCCATTGAAAGACGAAGACAGCGAGCGCCTGTTCCGCTGGCGGCGCGAGCCCGAGGTCGACCGCTGGATGAGCGACCTGCCGGCGGCGACCGCCGACGAGCACGGCCGCTGGTTCGACGATTTTCGCGCCGATCCGGACCGTGGCGGCTGGATCATCACCGCCGACGACCAGCCGGCCGGGTTCCTCACCCTGACCGGCGTAATCAGCCGCCACCGCCGCGCCTCCTGGGGCTGGTACATCGGCGAGGCCGACGCTCGCGGCCGCGGCGCCGGCCGCGCGGCCCAGGCGCTCGGCCTCGACCTGGCCTTCGACGAGCTCGGCCTGGAGAAGGTGTCCGCCGAGGTGCTGGCCGACAATGACGTGGCGCTGAAGGCCCAGGCGGCGGCGGGGTTTCGCCGCGAGGGTTATCTGCGCGAGCACATCGTCAAGGATGGCCGCCGCCGCGACGTGGTGCTGCTCGGCATTCTCGCCGACGAGTGGCGGGCGCGGCGCGAGCCCTTGCGGCGCTCGCTGAGCGTCGCGCACCTGATCGCCGCCTGACGGCCAGGCCCTAGGTCGTACTGGAGCCCGAACTGGAACTGGTCAGGCGGGCCAGCGCCGCCTGATAGTTGGAGATCTCCGCGGTCAGATAGGCCGGGACCGGCCCGTTGACCCCCGCCGTCTGGCTCTTCGGCTTGGTGGTCATGTCGCTGTAGATCTGCTTGACCGTGGTGATCGCGCCGCCGAGCTGGGCCAGGGCGTTCTGGACGCCCGCGGTCGAGTTGAGGTTCAGCGTGCCTTCCAGGCCAAGGGCGTAGTTGGCCTTCAGCGAGGTGGTCGCCGCGGCGCCGCCGGCCGTCGTCGCGCTCTTGGCCTTGGCCGTGGCGTTGGTGGTGATCAGCCCCGCCGACAGCCCGAGCGCGGGCAGGGCGTTCTGGCCGACCGGCCCGGCTTCCAGGGTGATCTGCGAAGCCGAGCTGGTCGGGGCGATCCGCAGCTGCTGCACGCCGCCCGCGCCGGTCACCACCTGGACGGTCGCCCCGTAACCCGAGGCCTGGGTGATCTTCTGCGCCAGGGTCTGCAGCGTATCGTCGGCCGAGATGGTCACCGTCTGCGGCACGGCGTTGAAGTTGGACTTGACCAGGAACTGCTCGCCCGCCTGCAGCGACGTGTTGGCCAGGATGTTCTGCGACGGGGTGAAGGCCATCGTCCCGGTCGGCAGGCCGAGCGCGTCGAGCGCGGAGGCGCCGGTGGGGTCGACGGCGATGGAATCGGGCGCTGCCTGATCGCCGCCGCTGTTGAAGGTGCTGGACCAGGTCACCCGGCCGGTGGTCGGGTCGATCTGCGCCGCATAGCCGTCGTTGGCGGTGAGATAGCCGGAGCCGGGCGTCGGCGTCGCGGCGATCTGGCCGGTGATGTAGGCTTGGCCGTTGGCGACGGTCAGGGCGGTGGCCGTGGTGTCGCGGGCGCCGGTGAAATAGGCCAGGGTGTCGGAGCCGGATGGCGCCAGGTTCGCGCTCAGGCTGGCGACGAAGGCTTCCTCGCCGCCCGAATAGGCGCTGCCGATCGCCCCCGCGTTCAGCGCCCCGTTCTGGGTCGAGCCAGCGACGATGATCGAGCCGTTCGAACTGACCCCGACGCCGGTGACGTTGCCGCCGTCCAGGGGACCCAGGTCGCGTGTGGCCGACAGCACCGGCGCGCCGGAGGGCTGCAGGGCGTAGCTCTGCACCACCGCGTCGCCGTTGCGCACGCCGGCGGTGATCAGCGAAGAGCCGCTCACAGCGATACCGTTGACGGTCGAGCTGGTTGTCGGCCCCAGATAGGTGTTGAAGGTCTGCGCGCCGGTCGACGAGAAGCCGGCGATGAACCCGTCCGAAACGGTGGAGGTGATCGCCGTCGATCCGGCGACATAGACCGAATTGTCCGCACCGAACGCGACGCTGTTGACCTGGCCGCCGCTCCAGCCGTTCACCGCCTGGGTCCAGGCCTGGTCGCCGGAGCTGTCATAGACCGCGACGAAGCCGGTCGGGTCGGTGGCGTCGGGCGGGGTCCCGCCGTTGTCGTCCAGCAGTCCCGTGCCCTGGCCGACCACCGCCACCTGGCTGCCGTCCGGCGAGATCGCCAGGCCCAGTCCCGAGGCGCTGGCGGTGGAGCCGAGCGTCTGGGTGAAGACCAGATTGCCGGCTGAATCGTACTTCATCAGCGCCACGTCCTGGGTCCCGGAGATGGCGTGGGAGGAATCCACCTGCCCGGCCTGGGTCGGGCCGTCGATATTGGCCAGCACATAGACCGAGCCGTCCGGCGCCGTCGCGGTGGCGATGGCGTCCTGCACCCGCGAGCCCAATGTGTCGGTGAACGCCCGGGCATTGGCGGCGCTGGGATCGGTGGTCAGCTTGAGCAGCTGCTGGGTGACGTTGCCGCCGGTGGCGTTGCCCGTTGTCGCGCCTGTCGTCGTGCTCGAGCTGGTGACGTTGCCCGCGCCCGAGCCGAGGGTCGGAACCGCGCCCGCCGTCTGGGTGATGTAGACCGACGGCGCGGTGGTCGGCGCCGAGAAGGTGAGGGTCTCGACCCGGTTGCCGACGACCTGCAGCGAATAGGTGTTCGGACCGGGCGGATTGGTGATGGTCCGGCCGTTCACCTGGTAGGTGGTGGACGCGCCCTGGGTCAGCACGTCGGCGAACCGGGTGAAGACGCCGGCGGCCTTCAGCTGTGAATTCAGATAGCTGACCACATTGCTCATGGTCCGCGGCGTCGCGCCCATGTCGTTCAAGTTGAAGTTCACCACCGTCGGCGGCTTCGGGGACGACTGGGTGACGTTGGCGATGGCCACCGGGGTCTGGCTGATGCTCAGCGAGAACTGCACATTGCCCGCGAAGGCCGGGACCGGGGTGTTGGCGTCGCCGCTCCACAGGACGGCGGTGTTGTAAGTGTCCGACTCGGTCGGCACGCCCGCGGTGGACTGGGCGTTGACGCCGACGGCGCCCTCGGCGACGCTGAAGCCGGTGAAGGGCGAAGTGTTCAGATAGGTCTGCACCTGCTGCATGCCCTTGGTGAAGGCGGTCTGCAGCTGGCCCAGCTGATAGCTCGAGATTCCGGTCGTATTGGCCTGGGAAGCCAGGTCCTGCAGCGTCGTCAGGCCCTGATAGAGGCCGAACAGGTTCTTGTAGTTGCTATAGTTCGGCGTGCCGGCCGGGACGCTGAGCTTGGCCGCGTTCGGATTGATCAGCGGCTGGCCATTCAGCACCGACTGGACCAGGGAATTGGTCTGCGCCGTCGTCGCCGCCTTGGCCCAGGGCGTGGTCGGCGTCGAGGCGGAGGCCGCCGTCGTGGTCGCGCCCGAGCCGCTGGTCGTGCTCGCCGGGACGCCAGCCTTCACGTCGTAATAGTTCAGCAGCAGGCTGGAATCGATCGAAATGGTCATGCATGGCTCCGCACGAGCCGAAGTTTCCCTTGATTTGACTGAGACTTGTTTAACTTCGCCGGCGCGGGAACGGCGAATTCCCGCCGACTTGAAACCATCGGCGGCGGGGCGTAGCTGAAGCGCATGGATCAGGCCCAAACCCGCAGGCTGTGGCTGACCTTCGGCGGCGGCGTCGCGGTGCTCTGCATCGCGCTGGGCGCGGCCTTCCTCATCCTGCTGCATGGCCGCCGCGCCGCCGCGCCGCCGCCGGCCGCGGTCGGCGGGCTGGTGGTGCAGACCCAGGCGGGGGCGGATCAGAAGCTGGATCCGCAGAAGCCGCTGCGCTGCTTCGTCAACGGCCAGCTTGTCGGCGAGGAGACCCTGGCCGACTGCGCCCAGCGCAACGGGGTGGCGACCGAGGCGCTGGATGTCGGCGTCGACCAGAGCGGTCAGCTCGCCGCCGCCGACCAGGCCGGGACCACGCTGACGCCGCTGCCGCCCTCCGCCGCGCCGGTGGTGGTCGCACAGGCGCCGCAACCGGCCGCCGCCAGCGCCCCCGAGGGCGACTGCTGGCGCTACGCCCAGGCGACCTGGCGGAAGACGGCGGCGGCGACGCCGCTCACCGCCTGCGTCAAGCTGCTGTTCGACGGCCAATGCGTGAAGACCGGCGCGGCCTACGGGCGCTGGGGAAGCCAGACCCTGCGGCTGAGGCCGGGCGCCGTGGAGATCTCCGACGACAACCGCAACTTTCGCCTCCTGGTGGAACAACCCTCCACCTGCGCCATTCCGGACTTCTAGGAGCGTGCGCGCCATGAGCATCAGATTTGAGCTCGCCGCCGCGGCCCTGGCCGCGATCCTCGCGCTCGGCGGCTGCGCCAGGCAGATCGCCGCCCCGACCACCCCCGGCGTCTGCTGGCAGGCGATTCCGCTGAAGACCGGCGGCATGCGCTTCAACAAGGTCAGCGAGGGCGAGCCGAACATGGAAAGCTGCGCCGCCTCGCTCGAAGGCATGCGGCTGCGCTTTCTGAGCATGGGCGGCAATAAAGAAGAGCTGATAGGCGCTTACCAGGGAAATTTCCTGTTCCTGGAGCGCAACGGCATCTTCATGTCGCAGAGCTTCAACGGCAATCGCTACTTCGCCCTCGGCCGCACCAGCGACGGGCGACTGGCCACCGCGGCGGCGCTTTCGCAGCAGCCGTGAGCGCAAGAACGTAACAAGAACATTGTGCACGCCTGAAACCTCCGCTAGGGTCGGGGTTCAGGCATCCACGGAAGAGGCGAGAACGACATGGCCGGCAGCGTCAACAAGGTGATCTTGATCGGGAATCTGGGCGCGGACCCGGAAATCCGCACGCTCAATTCGGGCGATCGGGTGGCGAACCTGCGAATCGCCACCTCGGAAACCTGGCGCGACCGGCAGTCCGGCGAGCGCAAGGAAAAGACCGAATGGCACCGGGTGGTGATCTTCAACGACAACCTGGTCAAGGTGGTCGAGAACTATGTGAAGAAGGGCTCGAAGGTCTATATCGAGGGCGCGATCCAGACCCGCAAATGGACCGACAATTCCGGCGTCGAGAAGTTCTCCACCGAGATCGTGTTGCAGAAGTTCCGCGGCGAGCTGACCATGCTGGACGGCCGCGGCGGCGAGGCCGAGCGTGACGAAGGCTATTCCGGCGGCGGCTTCCAGCCGGCCGGCGGCCGGGTCCAGCCGCAAGGCGAGCGGGAAAGCTTCTCGGCCGACCTGGACGACGAGATTCCGTTCTAGCGCCTTCCGTCCGCGCCAACACCGGCTCCGGATTTTCTAACCACGAACGACACGAACGAACACGAACGGGGCCCGGATTGGCCGATGCGGTGACGCTGAATGTTCGTGCGAGTCCGTGTTTGTTCGTGGTCGAACTCCTTCACGACCAGCCTCGAAGATCAGGTCGCGCGCAGCGCGGTCGCCACCGGCAGGTTGGCGGCGCGGATCGAGGGGGCGAGGCCGCCGATCAGGCCGATGGCCAGCGCCCAGACGATGGCCAGTTCGAACAGGCCCGGCGTCACCGCCAGCGGGAAGGTCAGGCCGAGCGATGAGACCGCGCGGCCGTTGAACAGGATCCAGGCGATGGCCACCCCCAGCAGCGCGCCGGGGATGGCCAGCAGCAGCGACTCGACCATCACGGAGACCACCACCGCCGTGCCGCCGAAGCCGATGGCGCGCAGGGTGGCGATCTCGCGGACGCGGGCGTCGACCGCCGAATACATGGTGTTGACCGCGCCGAATGCCGCGCCGACCGCCATAACGATTCCAATGAAGTAACCGACAAAGTTGATGATCGAAGTCAGCGGCTTCAGCTGCTCCTTGGTGTACTCCGCCGTGCGCCGCACCTCGACCGAAAGCTGCGGATTGCTGGTCAGCGCGTCCTTGAAGCGGGTGAAGGCGGCCGGCGACTGCAGCCGCACATTGACCATCTGGAAGTTGCCGCGGCCGAAGGCCGACATCACCGTCTCGGCGTCGCCGATCAGGGCGTTTTCGCTCTGGCCGCCATTGTCCTCGAAGATGCCGACCACGGTCCAGTCCGTGCCGCGCAGGGTGACGTGATCGCCGAGCTTGAGGTTCCGGTACTGGCCGCTGGCCGAGCGGCCGGCGATCAGCTCGCGCACCGCGGGCCGGAACCGGCGGCCGGCGATGAGGTGCAGGCTCGGATTCATCACCCGGCCCTCCGGCGTCACGCCGGCGAAGCCGATATTGGCCGAATCGCCGTTCAGCTTGGTCACCTCGACGATGACCAGGGCCTCGGGACTCACCATCGGGCGGCCGGCGGAGTCCGTCGCGACGCCGGGCGCATCGCCGATGATCGCCGCGGCGGTGCGTGAGATCGAGCCCATGTAGCTGGCGGCGGTCCCCGACGACAGTACGACGGCGTCGTCCGCCCGGACGTTCCTGCCCACGCTCAGCAACAGCCCCTGGCCGATGGCCAGCAGCGAGACCATCACCGCGATCACCGTCGCGACGCCGATGACCGTGACCAGCGAGGTCCCGGCGCGCTGGGGCAGGGCGCGGACGTTCATGGCCGTGACCGCCCAGATTTGCTTGATGAGGTTCATCTTCCGCCCTCCTTCAACGGCCGGCCAGGGCGTCGACCACCTGCAGCCGCATGGCGCGGATGGCCGGCGGCAGGCCGCTGATCAGGGCAAGGCCGATGGCCAGGGCGAACCCGGTCAGCATCAGCGGTCCGGCCTGGATGTTGAAGCCGATCAGCCGCCGGGCGACGGGGAACAGCATGGCGGCCAAGCCAAGCCCGATCGCCGCCGAGACCAGGCAGAAGGTCAGCGACTCGGCCAGGATCAGCCCCATCAGGCCGCCGTCGGTGAAGCCCAGGGTCTTCAGCACCGCCAGCTCCGGCGTCCGCTCGCGCACCGACTGCATCATCAGCGCGCCGACCAAGAACAGCAGGGCGAAAAACACCGCCGCGACGATGGCGTTGATGACGAGGCCGATGTCGCCGATCTGCTTGAGGTTGTTCTGGGCGATCTGCCGCACGGTCGCGGTCTTGGTCTCGTTGGCGGAGTTGGCGAACAGCTTGTCGATGCTGGCGGCGATCGGGCCCGCTTGGTGCGGATCGTCGATGCGGACCACGAAGACCGGCGCCGTGCCGCCGTTGGTGGTGCGGCCCTGGTCGACATAGTCGAAATTGATCAGCATGGCGTTCTTGAACAGCGTGCCGCCGGACGAGGAGAAGACGCCGACGATGTCCACCGGCCAGGTGGGCGAGCCGTCGCGGTTGGCCACGTTCAGCGCCCTCAAAGGCACGCGGTCGCCGACCTTCCAGCCGAAGCGATTGGCCAGCACGCGGCTGACGATGGCGCCGGTCCGGTCCCGCTGCAGCGCGTGGATCATGGCCTGCGGAATGGTCAGGCCCGGATCGACCGCCAGGACCTGCGCCGGATCGATCGCCTCGGCCGGCACGATCTGGGTCGGGGTGCGATAGGTGGAGATGACCGGAACCATCGGCATGGTGGCGCGGACGCCCTGGACCCTCTTGATCTGGTCGAGCTGGCCGACCGGCAGCGGCTCAGTGCTGATGCGGCTGAGGGTCAGCAATACGTCGGCGTGGGTTTCGGCCACCGCGTGGTTCAGGCCGCTGGCGAAGCCCTGCAGGACGCCGAACAGCAGAAAGGCGTTGACCACCGAAAGCAGGGTCAACACCGCCCGTCCGGGCTTGCGCCAGATGCCGGCCCAGATGAGAGGTAAGAATTTCATATGGACGCCATGGCTGGCGCCGGGACCAGCGCGCCCTTGTCCAGGTTGACGATGCGCGAGGCGAACGAGGCCGCCTTCGGGTCGTGGGTGACCATGATGACGGTCTTGCCGTGGCCGCGGTTCAGCTGCTGCAACAGGCCCAGCACCTCCTCGGCGGTCTCGCGGTCGAGGTCGCCGGTGGGCTCGTCGCAGACCAGGAGGGTCGGGTCGGCGACGATGGCGCGGGCGATGGCCACCCGTTGCTGCTGGCCGCCGGACAGCTCATTCGGCTTGTGCTTGCGCCAGTCCGTCAGCCCGACCAGGGCCAGGGCGGCCTCGACGTTCTGTTTGCGCTGGGCGGCGGACAGCGAGGTCAGCAGCAGCGGCAGCTCGACGTTCCGTTCGGCCGACAGGGTCGGCATCAGGTTGTAGAACTGGAAGACGAAGCCGACGTGGCGGGCGCGCCAGGCGGCGAGCCGGCCGCTGGAGAGCTGGTCGATCCGTTCGCCGGCCACGTCCACCTCGCCCTCGGTGGGCCGGTCGAGGCCGCCGATCAGGTTGAGCAGGGTGGTCTTGCCGGAGCCGGACGGACCCATCAGGGCCAGGAACTCGCCGGCCGCGACCTCCAGGTCGAGATTGTGCAGCACCTCCAGCACCTGGCGGCCGCGTCTGTAGCGTTTCACCACATGCTTCAGGCCCACCAGCGCTTCCATGCCGCTTCCTCTTATCGTTGGGTCTTCATTGGCTCGACGCATCGCCCTTGACCAGCCGCACCTTGGCCCCGTCGGTCAGCGGCTTGTCGCTGATCGCCACCACCTCGCCCGGCTGCAGCCCGGCCAGCACCACCTGGCCGCGGCTGTCCTGGGGCCCCAGGCCCACCGCGCGGCGCTCGACCCGGCCGTCCCCGATCACGAAGGCCACCGCCTGGCCGCTGTCCTCGGTCTTGATCGCATCGGCCGGCACGATCACCCCGCGCTGGGCCGCCGCGGCGCGAGCGCCGCCCGGCGCCGGGCTGAGGAAGGTCACCCGCGCGCCCATGTCCGGCACGATGCGGGCGTCCTTGGCCTTCAGCTCGACCCGCACGGTCACGGTGGCCTTGGAGCGGTCGGCGGTGGGGATCACCGCGATCACGTCGGCGGGAATCTGCCAGTCCGGATAGGCGTTCAGCCACACCACCGCCGGCATGCCCTGACTGACCCGGTTGATGAAACTCTCGGCCACGTCGACCTCGACCTCCAGCGAATCCATGTCGACGATGGTGCAGATGCCGGTGCGGGTGAAGCCGCCGCCGGCCGAGACCGGCGAGACGATCTCGCCGGGTTGCGCGGCCTTCACCGTCACCACCCCGGCGAACGGCGCGCGCACGATGGTGTCGTCGAGGTTTCGCTCGGCCACCTGCAGTTCGGCCTGCGAAACCGCCAGCTGGCTGCGCGACACCGCCAGGCTGGCGCGGGCGCTGTCGTCGGCGGTGCGGGTGTCGTCGATCGCCTGGGTGGCGATGATCCCCTGGCCGGCCGCGCCGCGATAGCGCCGGTACTTGATGTCGGCGTTGGCCAGGTTGGCTTGGGCGAGGATGATGTTGGCCTGGGCCTGGCCGACCTGGGCCCGCGACTGGGCCTCGGCGGCCCCGGCGTTCGAGGGATCGAGCCGGGCGATCACCTGGCCCGCCTGGACGTGGTCGCCTTCCTCGATCAGCACCTGCTGCACCATGCCGGTGATCTTGGAGGAGACCGTCGCCTGCCGTCGCGCCACCACATAGCCGGAGGCGTCGAGCAGGGCCGCGCCCTGGCCGGCGACGCCGGGCGACAGCGCGACGGCCGTGGCGGCACGGACGGGGACGCGGTCCGGCTCGGCGACCAGATACCAGGCCAGCGCGCCGACCGCGGCCAGCACCAGCACCGCGACGATGGCGATGACCATCCAGGGCGGTCCGCCGCCGGGCGATCGGCGGGATTTCTCGCTTCGGTCGATGCGCAGCCGATGCAGCAGGGCGTCGTTGGTCATGGGCGGCGGCGCATCACGCAAAAGCGCGCCTTGGCGGACCAATAAGGCCCCGAAACTGGCGACATGACCCCCTGCCAATCTAGGATTGGGCCTGTTCAGCATACACCCCCGGCACGGCCGGCGATATTACGAACCTGTAAGGCTGCGTCCCTGCCGCCGGCCTGGCGCGCGCGCGTTCGAAAAGCGGCCGATACGGACAAGTTTTTTTGCACCGCAGCGCGGCGGATGCTAAAAAGATTCATGACCTTCGCGCCCGATTCTCGCGTCTGATTCCCCGTTGAGCGACGACCAGACCAAACCGCCGGAAGACAGCCGGCGCGGCGCCGTTGCGCCCATCGGCCTCGAGGACGAGCTGAAGCGCTCGTACCTCGACTACGCCATGAGCGTCATCGTCAGCCGGGCGCTTCCCGACGTGCGCGACGGACTGAAGCCGGTGCACCGGCGCATCCTATTTTCCATGAACGAACAGGGCCATACGCCCGACCGCGCCTACGTCAAATGCGCCCGCGTGGTCGGCGACGTGATGGGCAAGTATCACCCGCATGGCGACGTCGCCATCTACGACGCCCTGGTGCGGATGGCGCAGCCCTTTTCCATGGGGCTGATGCTGATCGACGGCCAGGGCAATTTCGGCTCGATCGACAACGACCCGCCGGCCCAGATGCGCTACACCGAGTGCCGCCTGACCAAGGCGGCCATGGCGATCCTGGCCGACCTCGACAAAGACACGGTCGACTTCAAGGAAAACTACGACGGCAAGGAGAGCGAGCCCGCCGTCCTGCCGTCGCGCGTCCCCAATCTCCTGGTCAACGGCTCCGGCGGCATCGCCGTCGGCATGGCCACCAACATCCCGCCGCACAATCTGGGCGAGATCATCGACGCCTGCCTGGCGATGATCGACGACCCGCAGATCGCCACCGACGCGCTTTTGGAGATCGTGCCGGGACCGGACTTCCCGACCGGCGCCGAGATCGTCGGCCGCTCCGGCGCGCGCCAGGCGCTGCTGACCGGCCGCGGCTCGATCGTCATGCGCGGCCAGGCGAGCGTCGAGGAGATCCGCAAGGATCGCGAGGCCATCGTCATCACCTCGGTGCCCTACCAGGTGAACAAGTGGGCCATGGTCGAGCGCATCGCCGAACTGGTGCGCGAAAAGCGCATCGAGGGCATCGCCGACCTGCGCGACGAAAGCGACCGCCAGGGCCTGCGGGTGGTGGTCGAGATCAAGCGCGACGCCTCCGCCGAGGTGGTGCTGAACCAGCTCTACCGATTCACCACCCTGCAGAGCTCGTTCCCCGCCAACATGCTGGCGCTGAACCACGGGCGGCCCCAGCAGATGGGTCTGCGCGACATGCTGACCTATTTCATCGACTTCCGCGAAGACGTGGTGGTCCGCCGCACCAAGTTCGAGCTGAACAAGGCGCGCGACCGCGGCCACGTGTTGGTCGGCCTGGCCATCGCGGTGGCCAATATCGACGAAGTGATCCGCATCATCCGCTCGTCGAAGGATCCGGCCGAGGCGCGCGAGCGGCTGGTCGGGCGCAGCTGGCCGATCGGCGACATGGCGGCCCTGATCGAGCTGATCGCCGACCCGCGCAGCGTGCTGGTCAACGGCGGTCTCGAGCTGAAGCTGACCGACGAGCAGGCCCGCGCCATCCTGGCGCTGACCCTGTCGCGCCTGACCGGGCTCGGCCGCGACGAGATCTTCGAAGAAGCCAACGGCCTGGCCGCCATCATCCGCGGCCATCTCGACATCCTGGGTTCGCGCGAGCGGGTCATGGCCATCGTGCGCGAGGAATTGCTGGAGGTGCGCGAGGCCTTCGCCGTGCCGCGCCGCACCATCATCGTCGATGGCGACGCCGACGTCGAGGACGAGGACCTGATCGCCCGCGAGGATATGGTGATCACCGTCACCCATGGCGGCTACGTCAAGCGGACCCCCCTGGCCACCTACCGGATCCAGCGCCGTGGCGGCAAGGGCCGCGCCGGCATGGCGACCAAGGAAGAGGATGCCGTCACGCGGGTCTTTTCCGCCTCGACCCATGCGCCGGTGCTGTTCTTCTCGTCCGGCGGCAAGGTCTACAAGCTGAAGGTCTGGCGCTTGCCGCTGGGCTCGCCGACCGCGCGCGGCAAGGCCTTCATCAACCTGTTGCCGATCGAGCCGGGCGAGACCATCACCTCCATCCTGCCGCTGCCCGAGGACGAGGCGAGCTGGGAGCGGCTGGACGTGATGTTCGCCACCCGCTCCGGCGGGGTTCGCCGCAACAAGCTCTCCGACTTCGTGCAGGTGAACCGCGCCGGCAAAATCGCCATGAAGCTGGACGAGGGCGACTCCATCATCGGCGTCGGCCTGTGCACCACCGCCAACGACGTGCTTTTGACCACCGCGCTGGGCCGCTGCATCCGCTTCCCGGTCGACGAGGTGCGGGTGTTCGCCGGCCGCGAGTCCACCGGCGTGCGCGGCGTGCGCCTGGCTGAGGGCGACGAGGTCATCTCCATGGCCGTGCTGCACGGGGTCGACGCCACCCCGGCCGAGCGCGGCGCCTATCTGAAGCACGCCAACGCCATGCGCGCGGCCGCCCAGGGCGGCGAGGCGGACGAAGCCTTCGCCGCGGCCGAGGACGAGGACGAAGCCGGCGACGATCAGGTCAGCCTGTCGCTGGAACGCATCGCCGAGCTCGGCGCGGCCGAGGAATTCATCCTGACCGTCTCCACCGAGGGCTTCGGCAAGCGCACCTCGGCCTATGAGTACCGCCGCACCGGCCGGGGCGGGCAGGGGCTGATCGCCCACGACCTT
The DNA here is from genome assembly GCA_036272595.1 of Caulobacteraceae bacterium. Classification (GTDB taxonomy): domain Bacteria; phylum Pseudomonadota; class Alphaproteobacteria; order Caulobacterales; family Caulobacteraceae; genus Poindextera. The sequence continues at coordinate 32,842 of DATAYM010000085.1, read as the reverse complement.
TCCAAGAAGGGCGGCCGGCTGGTCGCCTCCTTCCCGGTCGAGGACAGCGACGGCATCCTCCTGGTCACCGACCAGGGCCAGCTGATCCGCGTGCCGGTGTCCGGCATCCGCATCGTCGGCCGCAACACCTCGGGCGTCACCATCTTCCGCACCGCCGAGAACGAGCACGTGGTCGGCGTCGAACGGCTGGAGGGCGACGGCGGCGAGAGCGAGGCCGACGACGAGGAAGACGGCGGCGAAGACGCTCATGCCGATTGACAGCGCGATGATTTCCAAGTCCTTCGGCGCTGCACAAATTGAGCGGGGGTAACAGTATGACGCGTGTCGGCCTCTATCCCGGCACCTTCGACCCGATCCACAACGGGCACCTCGACGTGTTGTCCCGAGGCGCCAAGCTCGTCGACAAGCTGGTGATCGGTGTCGCCGTCAACAACGAAAAAGGTCCGATGTTCTCGCTCGACGAACGCGTCGAGCTGGCGAGACAGGCCACCGAGCCGCTGAACAATCTCGCCGCCATCGAGGTCGTGCCATACCGTAATCTTCTGGTGCACTTCGCCCGCGAGGTCGGCGCGCAGATCCTCCTGCGCGGCCTTCGTGCGGTCACCGACTACGACTACGAATTCCAGCTGATGGCGATGAACCAGCAACTCGACCGGTCGATCGAGACCGTCTTCCTGATGGCCAGTCCCGAGCACATGGCGGTGTCGTCCAACCTGGTGAAGGTGATCGCGCGGATGGGGGGCGACGTGGCGCAATTCGTCACGCCGGAGGTCGGCGCGGCGCTGATGGAGAAGGTGAAGTCGGCATGAGGCGCCGTCTATTGGCGTTGGCGGCGAGCCTGATGGTCGTCGCGCCGGCCTTCGCCCAGGTTCCGGCCGGCCTGCTGAGTCCGACGCCGCCGCCGCCGCCGGCCCCCACGATCCCGCCGCCCGGGCCGGGCGACTGGCGCCCGATCGACGCCGACAACACCCTGGTGATCGACACCAACAAGGGCCGCATCCTGGTCGAGCTCTATCCGTTGGTCGCGCCGGCCACGGTCGCCCAGATCGAGACCCTGGCGCGCAAGCATTTCTACGACGGACTGGTCTTCTTCCGCGTCGTCGACGGTTTCATGGACCAGACCGGCGATCCGCAGAACACCGGCGCCGGCGGCTCCAGCCTGCCCAACGTCAAGGCCGAGTTCACCTTCCGCCATGTCCCCGGCGCCGGTGAGACCGACGTCACCACCATTCCCGGCGGCGTGGTCGGCTATGTCGGCGCCCTGCCGGAGGTGAGCCAGCCCACCGCCATGGCGAGCATCACCGCGGACGGCAAGCTGAACGGGTTTGGACTGTTCTGCACTGGGACCATCGGCATGGCCCGGGCGGAATCCGACGATTCCGGCAACAGCCAGTTCTTCCTGATGCGCAACGACCACTTCGATCTGGACCAGAAATACACCGCCTTCGGCCGCGTCGTGGTCGGCGAGGACGTGGTGCGGGCGATCAAGGTCGGCGAGCCGGTCGCGGCCCCGCAGGACAAGATGATCACCGTCCAGATGCTGGCCGACATGCCGGCCGCCACGCGGCCGAACCCGCGGCTGCTGGACACCTCCAGCGCCTATTTCAAGGACGAGATCGCCAAGCTGCACGCCTATCAGCCCGACGATTTCAATCCCTGCACGGTCCCCATGCCGGTGAACGGCGGCTAGGGCCTCAGGCCGCCCGCCCAATCTTGACAGGGGCGCGCCGCCATGCGCCCTTCCGCGCCTTTCCAAATCAAGCTCCAAGGCCCGCCTCGTGACCAGCCTGCACGCCTATCGCACCCATACCTGCGGCGAATTGCGCGCGGGCGATGCGGGCAATGTCGTGCGGCTGTCCGGCTGGATCCACCGCAAGCGCGATCACGGCGGGCTGATGTTCATCGACCTGCGCGACCACTATGGCCTGACCCAGCTGGTGCTGAGCCCGGAGACGCCCGGCTTCGCCGTCGCCGAGCGGCTGCGCGCCGAGAGCGTCATCCGGGTCGACGGCCAGGTGGTGGCACGCAGCCCCGAGACCCTGAACCCCAACCTGCCCACCGGCGAGATCGAGGTGCGGGTGGCCGCCATCGAGGTGCTGTCCGAAGCCGCCGAGCTGCCGGTGCCGGTGTTCGGCGAGCCGGACTATCCCGAGGAACTACGGCTCAAGTACCGCTACCTGGACCTGCGTCGCGAAAGCCTGCACCGCAGCATCGTGCTGCGCTCGAAGGTGATCGATTCGGTGCGCCGGCGGATGATCGACCAGGGCTTCCTGGAGTTCCAGACGCCGATCCTGACCGCCTCGTCGCCGGAAGGGGCGCGCGACTTCCTGGTGCCGTCCCGGCTGCACCCCGGCAAGTTCTACGCGCTGCCCCAGGCGCCGCAGCAGTTCAAGCAGCTGCTGATGGTCTCCGGCTTCGACCGCTATTTCCAGATCGCCGCCTGCTTCCGCGACGAGGACGCCCGCGCCGACCGCTCGCCGGGCGAGTTCTACCAGCTCGATCTGGAAATGAGTTTCGTCACCCAGGAAGACGTGTTCGCCACCATGGAGCCGGTGCTGCACGGCCTGTTCGAGGAGTTCGCCGACGGCAGGGCGGTGACGCCCTATCCGTTCCCGCGCATCGCCTACCGCGAGTCGATCGCCAAGTACGGCACCGACAAGCCCGACCTGCGCAACCCGCTGGTCATGCAGGACGTCTCCGGGCATTTCCGCGGCGGCGGTTTCGGCCTGTTCGCGCGCATGCTGGAGGATTCTAAGAACGCGGTCTGGGCCGTTCCGGCTCCCGGCGGCGGCTCCAGAGCCTTCTGCGACCGCATGAACGCCTGGGCCCAAGGCGAGGGACAGCCCGGCCTCGGCTACATCTTCTGGCGCGAGGGCGAGGAGGGCGGCGCCGGTCCGATCGCCCGCAACATCGGCCCCGAACGCGCCGAGGCGATCCGCGAGCAACTGGGCCTGGCGGTCGGCGATGCGGCCTTCTTCATCGCCGGAGACCCGAAGGTTTTCTACAAGTTCGCCGGCCTGGCGCGCACCCGCGTCGGCACGGAGTTGGACCTGGTGGCGAAGGACCGGTTCGACTTCTGCTGGATCGTCGACTTCCCGATGTTCGAGTTCAACGAGGAGGCCAACCATGTGGACTTCTCGCACAACCCGTTCTCGATGCCCCAGGGCGAGCTGGAGGCGCTTCAGACCAAGGATCCGCTGGAGATCCTGGCCTACCAGTACGACATCGTCGTCAACGGGGTCGAGCTCTGCTCGGGCGCGCTGCGGAACCACAAGCCCGAGATCATGCTGAAGGCGTTCGAGATCGCCGGCTATCCGCCCGAGGAGGTCGAGCGCCAGTTCGGCGGCATGCTGAACGCCTTCCGCTATGGCGCGCCGCCGCACGGCGGCATGGCGCCGGGCATCGACCGCATCGTCATGCTGCTGGCGGGCGCGGAGAGCATCCGCGAGGTCATCGCCTTCCCGCTGAACCAGCAGGCCCAGGACCTGATGATGAACGCTCCGTCCGAGGTGATGGAAAAGCAGCTGCGCGAACTGCACATCCGCCTGGCCCTGCCGGTGAAGGCGTAGCTGAGCGACGAGTAAATCCGCTCATCCTCGCGCAAGCGGGGATCCAGGGGTTTGACCTCCAAGCGCACGAAGCTCGCCAAGAAGAAAAGGTTAGCGCGGACCCTTGGCGATCTTTGCGTCCTTGGCGGTGAATCTGAGACGCACGGCCTAGCGGCAGGCGGGGAGGTGCAGGCCGGCGGGGAGCATGGTGCTCTGGTCGCCGCAGGCGCCGTTCAGCTGCGATTGGCTGAGGCCGACCGCGCGGGCCATCTCGGCGCCCGAGAAGTTGACGCCGGAGAGGTTGGCGCCGCGCAGGTTGGCGCCTTCGAGATAGGCGCCGACGAAGGTGGCGTTGGTCATGTTGGCCCCGGCGAAGTCGGCGCCGCTGAAGCGGCCGCCATAGCCGTTGACGTCGCGCAGGTCGTCGCCGCCGAAGCGCGAATGGTCGAAGACCGAGACGCTGAGGTCGGCCTGGCGCAGCCGCGCGCCGGTGAAGTCGCGGCCGGCGAGGTCGCGGTTGCTCAGGTCGGCCTGGAAAAGGTTGCAGCGCGGGCAGCTGGCGCCGTCCTGGGCGCGGCCAACCTCCATCGCATTCTGCGCCAGGGCGGGCGCGGCGGCGAACGAAAGCGCGAAAACAAGCGCAAGGGATTTCATTTCGGCACACCTCGTGCGGTTAGACCGGTGGTCAGTCCAATGATCGCAAACTTAGGGCCAGTTGGTGAAGACGCCGCTTACCCGCCCAACCTTTCCGGCGCCGCGCCGCAGCTGTCGCAGACCAGCCGCCCGGCGCGGCGGATCAGCGAAAGGTCGCCGCAGGCCGGGCAGACGTCTTCTTCCGTCTCGCCCACCGCCCGTGCCTCGGGCCGGCGCGGCGCGGTGGGCAGGAAGACCAGGTTGTCCGGCGCCGACCCGCGTGAAAAGCCCTTGGAGATGAAGCGCGAGGCGGGCACCGCCGCCTCGGCGTCCTGGCTGACCCCCTCGGACGCGCCGGCGCCCATGCCGTCGGCGTTGAATTCGTGCGGATCGGCGTTGGCGAGGTCTTCGCGGTCAAGATAGGAGACCGCAAGTTCGCGGAACAGATAGTCCAGGATCGAGGTCGCCGAGCGGATGGAGTCGTTGCCGGTGACCGGCCCGGCCGGCTCGAAGCGGGTGAAGACGAAGGCCTCGACGAACTCGTCCAGCGGCACGCCGTACTGCAGGCCGATGGAGACGGCGATGGCGAAGTTGTTCATCAGCGAACGGAAGGCGGCGCCTTCCTTGTGCATGTCGATGAACACCTCGCCGAGCTGGCCATCGTCGTATTCGCCAGTGTGCAGATAGACCTTGTGGCCGCCGACCGTGGCTTTCTGGATATAGCCTTTGCGCCGGTCGGGCAGGCGGCGGCGCACCCGCTCGCGCTCGATGAAGGTCTCGACGATCCGCTCGGTGACGATGGGCGCGGCGGCCGGCGCCGGCGCGGCGCGCCGTTGCGGCTCCTCGACATTGGGCAGGTCGAGACGGAAGTCGGCGGGAGCGTCGGCCCGCCGTAACCAGATCGTCCTGGCGTTGGCGCCGGCGGCCTCGGCCTGCAGCGCCTGCACCGCCGCGGCGCCGGTCCGCCAGTCCAACGGGATGGCCGAAAGCGCCGGCGCGCAGGTGAAGGCCTCGCAGGCCGCGCTCATGGCGATGCGCGCGCGGGGATCGATGTCGGGATCGCCGGCCAGCAGCGCCTTGACCTCGTCGGCAAGGCCGCTGGCGGCGAGGTCGGGCGCGCCGAGGATATGGCGCTCGGCCGCGGCGATCTGCTCGGTGGTAAAGCCGGCGATGGCCAGCACGTCGAGGTCGGGATCGTCGATCGCCTCGGCCGGCGCGCCGAGCACGTCGCGCACGAAGCCCTCGCCGACGACGGCGGCTGAAAAGGCGTCGCGCAGCGAGGCCGATGTCGGCAGGGCGGCCGTGACGGCGTCGAGCTCGTGGTCGGTGAAGCCGCGTTCGTGCAGGGCCGCCGGATCGACGCCGGGCGCGCCCTCCAGGCTGCGGTGGCCGAGCAGGGCGGTGACCGCGTCGTCGGGGTCGGCGGCGATGGCGCGCAAGCCGTCGATCGCGGCGGGCGCAAGGCTCCGTAGCGTCGCCCCATCGCTGGTCTCCGAAATGGCGATCGGACCGCTCCAGGGCGCGGCGCCGGTCGCCGACAGCCCCAGGCGCAGGGCCAGTTCCGGATCGTCATAGAGCCCGGTCACCTGCATGTGCCGCAGGCCATGGCGGCCGGCGGCGTCCAGGGCGTCGGCGAACAGCAGCGCCGCACACCGTCCGGCCGCCGTCGAGCGGTCGCAGGCCTGGGCGCGGCGGTCGATGGACGCCAGCGTCGGTTCGCGCGCGCCGGCGAAGGCGGGGCAGGGGCCCAAGGCCGCGCTGAGCTCGGTGGAGGCGAGCAGGCCGGCGGCGCTGGCGACGGCGAAGACGTCCGCCGCCGCGCCCCGCGCCTGCGGGCTGTCATAGGCCAGGCCCTGGCTCGCCAGCCATTCGCCGAGGCCGGCCAGGGTGACGGCCAGCGGCCGGCTGTCAGGGGGAGCGGCCCGGGCTGCGAGCTCGAGCTCCAGCGCGATGACCCACAGGCGCACGGCGTCGGCGAGCGCGTCCAGGTCCAGCCGCTCGCCCTGGACGCAACGGCCGATGTCGATCGCCAGCCGCGGCGCGGTCTCCAGCGCGCTTGCCCGGGCCGCATCGCCGGGATCGAAGGCGACCACGACGCCGCCGCTTTCCCAGGCCGCCTGGGCGGCGCGGGCCGCCAGCGGCGTCTCGCCGGCGATAGCGGCGCGGTCCGCGCCGAGGATCAGCCGTGGGCCGCGCCGGCGCGGCGGGTCGGCCGGCGTTCCGTCCAGGTCGCCGAACCGGGCGCGGGCGATGGCGTCGGCGATCAGGCCGTCGGAAAGCCCAGCCTCACGGGCGGCGCGGGCGGCCCTGGCCAACGCCACATTGTGCGCCGGATCGGCGCAGGCGGCCGCATCGCCCTCGCAGCGGGCCACGGCGTCGGCCACCGCCGCCAGCCGCGCCCGGCCGGTGGCATAGGCGTCGTCGGCCAGGGCGGCGGTGCGGGCGTCGCGCAGATGCCTGCCGATCGCGGCCTCCGCCTCCGGCGAGGCCAACTCGCCCGTCGCCGCCGGCGCGAGCGAACGCGGCGCGCCGGGCGCGGCGAGGCCGCCGAACAGGGCCGCGACGATGCCGTCGATGAACCGGCCGGCGTCGGACGCGCTGTCGAACAGCCCGAGCGACCAGCCCCAGGCGGCCAGGCGATGGGCGTAGCGGCCTGGCGCATTGCTCAAGCTCGCTTCGCCGGCGGGCGCGGGAATGGGGAAGTCGCCGTCCGGCGCCGGGGCCGGCAGGGTCTCGGCCCAGCTCAGCCAGGCCTCGAGCTGGGCGGTGGTCCAATGGGCCGGCGCCTCGACCTCGATGGTCTCGCCCGGCCGCTCGAGGGCGCGAGTCGCCAGCGCCACGTTTCCGCCGCCCGGCGCAGATCTGGACTCGAAGCGCATGGATTCCTCCGCCTCGGCGGAGCCTAGGCGCGCGCAAATCGGCTCGCAATAGATGTTGCGGGCGGTAAGGTGCGTTTCCACAACATGTTGTGGAAACGTCGGCTCATTTCGCGGTCGCACAACCCTGGACGACGGCCAAGCCGGCGCCTATAGTCCGGCCGTGTTCAAGTCGATCTTCACTTGGTGGAATGGCGCCACCATCGGCATCCGGTTCAACATCGGTCGCCGCGCCGTCTTCGTCGGCGAGGACGAATTCGGCAACCGCTATTACGAATCCAAGGACAACCGCGACAGCTACGACGCGCGCAAGCGGCGCTGGGTGACCTATCGCGGCTATGCCGAGGCTTCGAAGGTGCCGCCCGACTGGCACGGCTGGCTGCACTACACGTTCGACGAGCCGCCGACCATCGAGCCGCTGAACCGCCGGCCCTGGGAAAAGGACCACCTGCCCAATCTCTCCGGCACGCTCGAAGCTTGGCGGCCGCCCGGGTCGATCGTGCGCACCGGCGAGCGGCCGCGCGCCACCGGCGACTACCAGGCCTGGACGCCGGAATAGGCGGATGGGCCGGTCGGGTCGAAACGTCTTCATCGGCGCCAGCCTGATCGCCGGCCTGGCCATCGGCGGCGGCGCCCTGGTCAAGGCCCAGCAGGGCGCGCCGCCGGCGCACGCCGCCGTCTCGGATGCTCCGGTCGCCGAAGAACCGCCGCCTTCGCCCGACGCGCTCTCCGGCGCCGTGGATATGTCGTCGGCGCCTCCGGCCGAAGCCGCCGACGTCGAGCCGGCCCCGGTCGCCGCCGCTCCCGCGCAATCCGCCGCCAAGCCGGCCGCGCCGCTGAAACGGCCGCGCTATACCTCGGCGGTGCTGCAGGCGATCGACAAGGTGACGGCCCAGACGCTGCGCTTCGAGGTCCCGATCGGCAAACCGGTGCGCTACAAGAGCCTGATCTTCGTGGTGCGCGCCTGCGAGACCACCGCGGCCGACGAGCCGTTCACCGACGCCGCCGCCCATGTCGAGATCGACTCCCAGCCGCTGCCGCAGGACGGCTCGGCGCCGCCGCCGGCGCGCCAGGTGTTCCGCGGCTGGATGTTCGCCAACGCCCCCGGCGTCGACCTCTTCCAGCACCCGGTCTATGACGCCTGGCTGATCGCCTGCAAAACCGAGGCGCCGTCGGCGTAGGCCGGCAGCCGGAAGAAGTCGGCATCGCCGGCCAGGGCCTGGATCAGCTTCTTGCGATAGTGGGCGCGGGGAATGTCCTGCGCCCCGAACTGCGACAGGTGGCCGGTGAGGAACTGGGTGTCGAGCAGTTGGAAGCGCCCGGCGATCAGCCGCGCCACCAGGTGGGTCAACGCCACCTTTGAGCTGTCGCGGGCCAGCGAGAACATGCTCTCGCCGAAAAAGGCCGCGCCCAGGGTGACGCCATAGAGGCCGCCGACCAGTTCGCCGTCGGCCCAGCACTCGACGCTGTGCGCCAGGCCGCGGACATAGAGCTCGCCGTAGAGGGCCTGAATCGGCGCGTTGATCCAGGTTTCCAGCCGCCCGGGCTTGGCCTCGGCGCAGGCCTCGATCACCGCCTCGAAGGCGGTGTCGATCCGCACCTGGTAGGTCTCGTTGCGCACGGTGCGGGCCAGACGCCGTGGCACATGGAAGCCCTGCAGCGGAATGACGCCGCGCCTGTCCGGGTCGATCAGGAAGATGCGCTCGTCCTCGCGCGCATCGGCCATGGGGAAGACGCCGCGCTGGTAGCAGGCGATCAGGTCCTCGACGGTGAAGGCCGCGGCCCGGGGCGCCGTCTGCAAGGGCCTAGCCCTCCGTCTTGATCCACTGTTCCAGCCAGTGGATGTCATAATCGCCGGCGACGATCTCCGGCTGCACCAGAAGATCCTGGAACAGCGGAATGGTGGTCTCGATGCCGCCGACCACCATCTCGCTCAGGCAACGCTTCATGCGGGCGATGCATTCGGGGCGGTCGCGGCCGTGCACGATCAGCTTGCCGGCCAGGCTGTCGTAGTCGTGCGGAAAATTGTAGCCGGTGTAGAGCGCCGAATCGAGCCGCACGCCTGGACCGCCCGGCGCGTGGAAGTCGGTGATCAGGCCGGGCGACGGCGTGAAGCTGCGCGGGCTTTCCGCATTGATGCGGCACTCGATGGCGTGGCCCTCGAAGGTCACCTCGCCTTGCGTAAACGACAGCGGCAGCCCGGCGGCGATGCGGATCTGCTCCTGCACCAGGTCGATGTCGGTGATCGCCTCGGTGACCGGATGCTCGACCTGCAGGCGGGTGTTCATCTCGATGAAGAAGAACTCGCCGTTCTCGTACAGGAACTCGACGGTGCCGACGCCGAGATAGCCGAAGGTGCGGATGGCGTCGGTGACGCGCCGGCCGATGCGCTCGCGGGTGGCCGCGTCGATGGCCGGCGAGGGCGCCTCTTCCATCAGCTTCTGGTGGCGGCGCTGCAGCGAACAATCGCGCTCGCCCAGGTGCACCACCTGGCCGAAGGAGTCGGCGATCACCTGCACCTCGATGTGCCTGGGCGTGCTCAGATAGCGCTCCAGATACACCGAGCCGTCGCCGAACGCCGCCCTGGCCTCGGCCTGGGCGGTGGCGATGGCCTCCGCCAGGTGTTCGCGGTCCTGGGCCACCTTCATGCCGCGCCCGCCGCCGCCGGCCGCGGCCTTGATCAGCACCGGAAAGCCGATCTCCTCGGCCGCGGCGAAGGCCTCGGCCTCGTCGTCGATGGCGCCTTCGCTGCCCGGCACCACCGGGATGCCGGCCGCCTTCACCGCCCGCTTGGCGGAGATCTTGTCGCCCATCAGCCGGATATGCTCGGCCTTGGGTCCGATGAAGGTGTAGCCGTGCGCCTCGACGATCTCGGCGAAACGGGCGTTCTCCGACAGAAAGCCGTAGCCGGGGTGGATGGCCTGGGCGCCGGTGATCTCGCAGGCGGCGATGATCGAGGGGATGTTCAGATAGCTCTTCGCCGCCGGGGCCGGGCCGACGCAGACGCTCTCGTCGGCCAGCCGCACGTGCATGGCCGCCGAATCGGCCTCGGAATGGATCGCCACCGTGGCGATGCCCATCTCCTTGCACGCCCTGTGGATGCGCAAGGCGATCTCACCCCGGTTGGCGATGAGGATTTTCTCGAACATGGCCGACTACTCGATGACGACCAGCGGCTCGCCGAACTCGACGGGCTGGGCGTCGTCGACCAGGATTTGCAGGATGACGCCGGACTTGGGCGACGGGATCGGGTTCATGGTCTTCATGGCCTCGACGATGAGCAGGGTCTGGCCCTCGCTCACCCGGTCGCCGACGCGCACGAACGGCTCGGCCTCCGGTTGCGGCCGCAGGTAGACGGTGCCGACCATGGGCGACTTGACCTGGTCGCCGCGCGCCGGCGCCTCGACCGCCGGCGCGGCGGCGGGGGCGGGCGCGGCCTGCGGCGGCGCGGCGGCGTAGACGGTCGTCGCCGGCGCCGCGGTCAGTTCGCGGGCGACACGGATGCGCTGGCCGTCCTGCTCGACCTCGATCTCGGTGAGGCCGGTCTCGATCAGGATGTCGGCGAGCCGGCGCACCATGCGAGGATCGATCGAACTCGCTGCGTCCTTCGACGCGGACGCCTTGGGTTCAGCCATGGATGTTAAGCCCCTTATTTCGACGCCGAAGCGGTCGCGGTCGCGACAAGGCCGGCGCAGGCCTCGAGTGCGAGTTCATAGCTCTTGGCGCCGAAACCCGACACCACCCCGGTCGCGGCCAGGGCCACATAGGTTGTGCGTCTAAACGTCTCGCGCGCCGCCGGGTTCGACAGATGGCATTCCACGATCGGAATGCTCAGCGTCTTCAGCGCGTCGAGCAGGGCGATCGAGGTGTGGCCGTAGCCGGCCGGATTGAGGACCAGGCCCGCGCCGTCGCGGCCGGCCTCCTGCACCCAGTCGATCAGTTCGCCCTCGTGATTGCTCTGCCGGAAGACGACGGCGTGGCCGAGCGCGGCCGCCCGCGTCTCGCAAAGGCCGCGAACGTCCTCGAGGGTGGTGGTTCCGTAGATATGCGGCTCCCTCGATCCCAACAGATTGAGATTGGGACCGCTCAGCACATAGATCGGTTTGGGCATGCGCTCCGGCAGTCGATGCGCTCAAGGTGATTTGCAGCGTCTTGTATCGTCGCAGGCCAAGGCTCACAAGCGCGGCGCCGCCCGGCTTGACCCTTGGCCGCCAGGGCGTAGTTTGGCGTCATTCTCCGGGGAGTCCCGCCTGAAGGGACTGAGAGGCCGCCAGCGTCTTCGGGCGCGGCGCGGCGACCCGCTGAACCTGATCCGGGTCATGCCGGCGAAGGGAGAGAGTCGAATTCGCCCGATGGGGCTGGATTTGCTTTTTCGCCGACGCCCGGCCGGCCCCATGCGGGAGTTGGCGATGCGGTTGATCATCAATGGCGAGCAACGGACCTTCGCCGAGTTGGGCGACATCGCCGCCCTGGTCGCGGCCCTTAAGCTCGATCCGCGCAAGGTGGCCGTCGAGCGCAACCTGGAGATCGTGCCGCGCTCGACCTATGCCCAGGCGCGGCTGCGCGACGGCGACCGCATCGAAATCGTGCATTTCGTCGGAGGCGGATGAACCATGGACGGCTCTACTCCCATCGAGGACACCTGGTCGGTCGCCGGACGCACCTTCCGCTCGCGGCTGATCGTCGGCACCGGCAAGTACAAGGACTATGCCCAGAACGCCGCGGCGGCCGAAGCGGCCGGCGCCGAGATCGTCACGGTGGCGCTGCGCCGGGTCAATCTGGATGATCCGAACCAGCCGCGGCTGACCGATCATGTCAGCCCCGAGCGCTTCACCTTCATGCCCAACACCGCCGGCTGCTATTCCGGCGAGGAGGCGGTGCGGACGTTGCGACTGGCGCGCGAGGCCGGCGGCTGGGACCTGGTCAAGCTGGAGGTGCTGACCCAGACCAAGCACCTCTATCCGGACATGGAAGAGACCTTGCGGGCCCTCAAGCTGCTGGTCGCCGACGGCTTCAGCGTCATGGTCTATTGCAGCGACGATCCGGTCTATTGCCGCAAGCTGGAGGACGCCGGCGCCGCGGCGATCATGCCGGCCGGCGCGCCGATCGGCTCGGGCCTGGGGTTGCAGAACCGGCTGAACATCAGCCTGATCGTCGAGCAGGCGAGGGTGCCCGTGCTGGTCGACGCCGGCGTCGGCACCGCCTCGGACACCGCCCTGGCCATGGAGCTGGGCTGCGATGCGGTGCTGATGAACACCGCCATCGCCGAGGCCAAGGACCCGATCCGCATGGCGATCGCCATGCGGCACGCGGTAATCGCGGGCCGGGAGGCCTATCTGGCCGGGCGCATGCCCAAGCGCATGTACGCCGACCCGTCCTCGCCGCTGTCGGGGTTGATCTAGGAATCAATCGGCCCTCCTCCGTGCGGGAGGAGGGCCGTGATGTGTCGCTGCGAGGGCCGCTCGCGCGGCGCCCGGGAAACGAGGCTTTAGAACGGGTAGAGGGCGTGGCGAAGCGCCGAAGGGGGCAGTTTCGCCAGCAGCTCGAAGCCGTCCGAAAAAGCTTCGCTGATCCAGCGGAATGCGGCTTTCAACATGACGAGGTTTCTCCAACTCCGCCGCATCGCGATTGTGCGATGCAGCAATTCGGGCTGGATATGGTGCACCGCACCATAAACGTCAAGAGGGCGCCGAGGCCGGGTTAGCCGGTCTTCTTGCCGGCCGCGGCAATGGCGGCCCGCAGGGCTTCGGTGTCGTCGCCGGGGATCATGGTGTCGCCGACGACAAAGGCCGGCGTGCCCTGGACGCCGATATTGGTCGCCAGTTCCCGCACGGCTTGCAGTTGCGCGACGGCCTCGTCCTTCAGCGGCGGCCGGTCCAGGGTGGCCGGATCGACCCCGTGGGCGCGCAGGATCCGGTCGATCGCCGCGTCGTCCAACGGGTGGGCCGCCATCAGGTCGCGGTAAAGGCCAAGCACGTCGCCGCCGGCCTGCTTCACCGCGATGGCGCCGGCGGCGGCCTTGTCCGATTCGGCGCCGAAGATGGGGAATTCCTTGAACACGAAGCGCACATCCGGATTGCCGTGGATGATCGACAGCACCGCGGGGGCCGCGTTGATGCAGTGCGGGCAACGGTAGTCGTAGAACTCGGTCACCGTGACATGGCCGTTCGGGTTGGCCACGAAGTCGTGCGGGTCGTGTTCGATCGCCTGGCGATACTGGTCGATCAGGCCCCTGGTCTGGGCGGCGACGGCGGCGTCCTGCTTTTCCTGCAGCTTGCTCATCGCCTCCTGGATCACCTCGGGGTGGGCGACGATGTAGTCGTGCACACGCTTGTCGAAGGCCTGGTCGCCGGTCTTCTGGCAGGCGGCGAGGGCGAGGGCGAGCGCGCCGGCGCAGAGCGCCGGAAGCAGGCGGATGGCGGACATGGTTGGAATCTCCGGGCGGCGCGTCAGCGTTTTTGGGGCGCGTTCGTGCCGCCTTGCTGGGCAAGCAGTTTAAGGTCGTCGCGGCTCGGTTTCGAGGTCAGGACGATGTCGGTGGCGCGGCGCCACTCGGGGCTGCCCTTCGACAGGAGCTGTCGCGCCTGCATGCCGAAGCGGCGGGCGTCGTCAGTCTGGCCGAGCGAGAAGCTCTCCTCGGCGGCGGCCAGCCGGGCCATGCCGCCGTCGCCCTTCTTGTCATAGGCCTGGGACAGGAACAGCCAGCCTTCGGGATTGTCCGATTCGAGGCTGAGCCCGTGATGCAGGTCGGCGATCGCCTCGTCGAGCTTGGCCGAGCTGTCCTCCGCCAGCAGGGTCTGGCCGAGCAGGAAGAGCAACTCCGGCGCGTCCGGCTTCAGGCGCACGGCTTCGCGCAACGGCGCCTCGGCCTCCTTGGCGCGGCCGGCGCCGAACAGGATCTGACCCTTGAGCTGGGAAAGGTAGGGATCGGTCGGGCGCTCGGCGATCAGGGCGTCGGTCAGGGCGACGGCCCGGTCGGTGTCGTTGTCGCGGGAATAGGCGATGGCCCGGGCGTATTTGGCCGGAAAACTGGTGTCGCTCTCCGGATAGTCGTCCAGGGTCTGCTGCGGCAGGTTCAGATAGCCCTTGAGCTTGGCGATCAGGATCTGGTGGCGCTCGATCGCTTCGGGGCTGTCGACGACATTGTAGTGGGGTTGCTGTTCGGCGCGCACCTGCAGGGCGTCGATCCGATCCGACGTCAGCGGGTGGTCCATGAAGAAGCGGTAGCGCCTAGCGTCGGCAAACACCTCTTCGTAGCGGAAGTTGTCGAAGAACTCGACCAGACCCTTGGCCGATTCACCGGCCCTTTCGAGATAGGTCACCGCCGCCTGGTCGGCGGAGGATTCCTGGGTGCGGGTGAAGCCGGCGCCGGTCAGGGCGGCGAAATAGCCGGCGCTGTAGAGCAGGCCGCCGGCCGCGTCCGGCGCGCCGGCGGCGGCGGCGGCGATGCCGAGCCCCAGGGTCAGCAGATAGGTGGCCAGGGTCTGTTTCTCGCCCTGGTCCTGGCGCGCCAGGTGGCCGCCGGCCATGTGGCCGGTCTCGTGCGCGAACACCCCGGTCAGTTGGTTGGGCGTCTTGGTCTGGATGATCAGGCCGGCGGTGACGAACATGTTCTGCCCGCCCTCGACCCAGGAGTTCATGGCCTCCTTGGTGGGGTCGCCAACGATGAAGATCTTGACCGATTTCGGATTGAGTCCGGCGGCGGTGTAGATCGGATCGGCGTCGGCGTGCAGGATCTCGCTCATCTCGGTGTCGCTGAGCAGCGGGATGGGCGCGGCGGCGTCCTGCGCGAAGGCGGCGGAGACCGGCGCGAGCAGGGCGCCGGCCATGGCCAGCGCGCCGAGCGACGCGCCGAGACCTACCCCCAGCTTGCGGGCTTGCTCGCGTCCATCCGCCGGTCGAGGGGTCATGCGACAGGCTCCAAGAGATCCTTTCCGCGCCCCCGCCGGTTCGTCCGCCTCAATAGCGCATGCCGAGGCGGATGTCTCAACCGCTGCGGCGCCACCAGCCGCGCTTCGGCGCCGTCGGCGGGCTGGTGATTTCCGCGCGATCGAGCACGGACGCCGGCGCCTCGGCCACCGGCTCGGGCGGCGCGGCTTCGGCGACCACGGCCAGCGGCTCTTCGACCGCCGGGGTCTCGACTGGCGCGGCCTCGGCGACGGTCACCGCCTCGGCCGGCGCCTCGGCCTGAGCTTCGACCGCAACCTCGACCTGGGCTTCCGGGGCCGGCTTGGCCTTGGCGCGGCTGCGGCGGGCGCGGGCGGGTTTGGGAGCCGGCTCGGCGACGGCGGGCAGTTCGACCCACATCTCGACGTCCGGCTCCGGCGCCGCGACCGGGCCCGCCACCGCGACCGGGGCGGCTTCCGCAATCGGCTCCCGCGCCGGCGCCGGCGCGGCGACCGCCGGCTCAGCCGCGCGCGCGGGCTGGGTCAGCTGGGCGGCTTCCATCCAGACGTAGGGGTCGCCCTCGGGCACCCTCGGACGCGACCAGACGTAGGGCTCGTCGCCGGCGGTCTCTTCGCGGGTGCGGCGCCCGCCGCGTCGGCCGCGGCGGCGGCGCTTCTGTCCCTGGGCGTCGAGTTCGCCGCGCATTTCCTCGAAGCCGGGTTCGTCGTCGCCGTCGCCGGTGGGTTCGGGAGCGCTCAGCGCCTGCTCGGCGGGGCCCTCGTCGCGCCGTCCGCCACGGCGCCGGCGGCGCCGGCGCGAACGCCGCTGGCCGTCTGCGTCGTCGCCGGCGTCGCCGTGCGCGGCGAAACGGGCCGAAGGTTCGTCGTCATCGACGTCCTCGGCTTCGATGGCCCCTTCGATCTCCTCGGCCTCGTCCTCGTCGGCCAGATCGTCGCCGGCGTAGCTGACCTGGAAGGCGGCGCTTGGCGAGGCGACGGCGCCCTCGTGCTCGCGGGTCTCGGTGCGATCCAGCGCATGCTCGTCGTGCGACAGGCTGTCGTCGACCACCACGGTCACGGCCAGGCCGTGGGTCTGGCGCAGGCGCTCCAGATAGCCGCGCTTCTCGTTCAGCACGTAGAGGGCGACGGCGCTCGGCGCGCGCAAGGTCACCGCGCCGCCGCCGGAGCGCACGGCTTCGACCTCGACGGCGCGCAGCACCGCCAGGGCGCTGGATTCGGTCGAGCGCACGCGGCCGACGCCGTTGCAATGCGGGCAGACGTGGGTGGTGCCTTCCAGCACGCCGGAGCGGCGCCGCTGGCGGCTGATCTCCATCAGGCCGAAGCCGGAGATCTTGCCCATCTGCACCCGGGCGCGGTCCTCATCGAGCGCGTCCTTCAGCTTCTTCTCGACGGCGCGATTGTTCTTCGACTCATCCATGTCGATGAAGTCGATGACGACCAGCCCGGCCAGGTCGCGCAGGCGCAGCTGCCGCGCGGCTTCCTCGGCCGCCTCCATGTTGGTCTTCAGCGCCGTGGCTTCGATGTTGCGTTCGCGGGTCGAGCGGCCGGAGTTGACGTCGATGGCGACCAGGGCCTCCGTCTGGTTGATCACCAGATAGCCGCCCGACCTCAGCGGCACGACCGGCGAGTAGATCTGCGCCAGATGGTCCTCGACCTTGGCCTGCACGAACAGCGGCGTCGGATCGTTGTAGTGCTGGATCTTCTTGGCTTGGCTGGGCATCAGCATGCGCATGAAGTCGCGTGCTTCCTTGAAGCTGGCCTCGCCCTCGACCCAGACGCCCTCGATGTCCTTGTCGAACATGTCGCGGATGGCGCGTTTGACGAGGTCTTCCTCCTCGTAGATCAGCGCCGGCGCGATCGAGTGCAGGGTGCGGTCGCGGATGTTCTCCCACAGCCGCATCAGATATTCGTAGTCGCGCTTCAGCTCGGCCTTGGTGCGCTTGGCCCCGGCTGTGCGCACGATCAGCCCCATGCCCTGGGGCACGCCCAGCTCCTGGACCAGGCTCTTCAGCCGCTTGCGGTCGGTGGCCGTGGTGATCTTGCGGCTGACCCCGCCGCCGCGGGCGGTGTTGGGCATCAGGACGCCGTAGCGGCCGGCCAGCGACAGATAGGTGGTCAGCGCCGCGCCCTTGGTGCCGCGCTCTTCCTTGACCACCTGCACCAGCATGATCTGCCGGCGCTTGATGACTTCCTGGATCTTGTAGCGGCGGGCGATGCGGCGATGGCGGCGGGCGGCTTCGTCGCCGATCACGTCGTCGTCGTCGGCGTCCTCGTCGTCATCCTCGTCGTCGGCGGCGCGGGGATGGTGGTCGTCGGCTTCCTCGGCCTCCTCACGCAGCAGCGCTTCGCGGTCGGCGAGGGGGATCTGGTAGTAGTCCGGGTGGATCTCGTTGAAGGCCAGGAAGCCGTGCCGGTTGCCGCCGTAGTCGACGAACGCCGCCTGCAGGCTCGGTTCGACCCGCGTCACCTTGGCGAGATAGATGTTCCCACGGAGCTGTTTGCGGTTCTGGCTCTCGAAGTCGAAGTCTTCAATCCGCGATCCGTCCACCACCACCACACGCGTCTCTTCGGCGTGGGCGGCGTCGATTAGCATTCTTTTGGGCATCGAAACGATCTCCGAGGCGCGCGCCGGCGCAAGGCGCCGGGGGCCGGATGTGAGGAAGGGCGCGCGCGGGTCGGGTCTGCACGTCGAAATCGACGAATAAGACCTTCAGCCGTGACGGGGCGTGAGCGACGCTGCCCATGAGATGTGTCCATATCGCGCCGGATGGCGCGGGGTATTTCGAAGGCCTCGCGTTTCGCCAAAAACCAAGCTCGCCAAAGACCAGCTCGAAAGGGGCGATGCCGACGGGGGCCTTGCCTGCGGTCGCGCCCGGTTCGGGCGCCGCGGTGGCGACTCTGCAACAATTGGGGGAAAAAAGAAAGGCTGGGTTGGTGGGGAAAGGAAAGGCCGGGTGCGGAGAGTCGGTTAACGGAATTTCTACGGGACAGACTCTATAAATTCACCCTAAAACCACTATCAGGTTGTGGGGTTCGGGGATGCCTGCGCGGCTCATCGGCGCGATAGGTTCGATTTGGGGACGGCTGGCGGCGGCGCTCGGCGCCGTGCTTTGCCTTGCCGCCGCCGCGGCTTCGCAAGGCTCGCACGGCGCCGACGGGGTGGTCGCGGTGCGCCTCGGCGGCGACATGACCACCACCCGCATCGTCATCGAACTCGACCAGACGGCCAAGGGACGGTTAATCGCCGCCGGCGGCGCGAGCGGCCCGGTGATCCTGGCCCTGCCGGGCGTGCCGGTCGGATCGGACCTGGAGGGCCGCGGACTGGGCCTGGTCTCCAACTGGGCGGTCGACAGCGCCGCCGGCGCCGCCCGCGTGCGACTGGCGCTGGCCAGGCCCGCCGAGGTGCGCCGCCGCTTCCTGCTGCCGCCGGCCGACGGGGTCGGCGTCTATCGCTACGTGATCGATCTCGAGCCGGTCGCCGCGCCCGCGGCCCCGGCCGTCCAGAGCGCCCAGGCCGCGACGCCGAAACTGATCGCGGCCAGTTCGATCGCGGCGGTCTCCCCGCCGCCGCCGCCGGCGCATCTGAAGAAGATCATCGTCATCGACCCCGGCCACGGCGGCAAGGACCCCGGCGCGCAGGGGACGATGAGCCGGGAAAAGGACCTCAACCTGGCTGCCGCCCGGGTGCTCAAGGCCAAGCTGGAACGCACCGGCCGCTACAGGGTGGTGATGACCCGCTACGACGACGTCTTCGTGCCGCTGGAGAGTCGGGTGCAGATCGCCCGGCGGGCCAATGCCGACCTCTTCATCTCGCTGCACTCGGACTCCGGCTCCAGCCCCGACCTGCACGGCGCGACGGTCTATACCCTGTCCGACAAGGGCTCCGAGCGCACGGCCCACGGGGTGATGGATTCCTCCGACTGGTTCATCAATGTCGATCTGCCCGGCCAGACCCGGGCGGTGAACCAGATCCTGCTGGACCTGACCCAGCGCGCCACCCGCAACCGCTCGGACGCCTTCGCCGAGGACCTGCTCGGCCATATCGGCGACCGCGCCCAGGCCCACGCCAGTCACCGCGACGCCAGCTTCATGGTGCTGCTGGCGCCCGACGTTCCGGCGGTGTTGCTGGAGATGGGCTTCATCACCAACGCCGACGACGAGCGGCTGCTCAACAACCCCGCAAGGCGCGACCGCTTCATGGGCGAGGTGGCCGATTCCATCGACAACTACTTCCGCCAGGAAACCCAGCTCGCCCTCCGCTAAGCCGCCAGGGCCACGCCGCGCGGGTCGATCGCCTGCGGCGCGCGCGAGCCTTTGCGTTGGCCGCGACACGCGCTAGAGCGTGAGCCGAGGGGGCGCCCTCGGAGGTCATCCGGCGTTGAATTCCCAGAGACGATGGATCGCGACGGCGGGGGTGGTCGCGTTGAGTGCGATCGCCGTCGCCGGCTTCGCGCTGGCCATCTATGCCGCGTGGCTTTTTCACGACATGCCCGACGCCTCGCAGCTGGCCGATTACCGGCCGCCGACGGCGACGCGGGTCTACGCCTGGGACGGCACGCTGATCGGGGAATTCTCCCGCGAGCGCCGCATCTTCGTGCCCTACGACCAGATCCCGCCACAGCTGATCAACGCCTTCCTGGCCGCCGAGGACCGCAACTTCTTCCAGCACGGCGGCGTCGATCCGGCCGGCATGATGCGGGCCATGGGCAAGGACGTGGTCAACGTCATGCATGGCCGGCGGCTGGAGGGCGGTTCGACCATCACCCAGCAGGTGGCCAAGAACGTGCTGCTGACCAACGAGGCCACCTTCGGGCGCAAGCTGAAGGAGGCGATCCTCGCCCAACGGCTGGAAAAAACCCTGACCAAGCAGCAGATCCTCGAGCTCTATCTGAACGAGATCTGGCTGGGCTACCGCTCCTATGGTGTCGGCGCGGCGGCCTACAACTATTTCGGCAAGTCGCTGAACGAGCTCGACCTGGCGCAATGCGCCTATCTGGCGGCCCTGCCCAAGGGGCCGGACAACTATCAGCCGGTGAAGGAAAAGGCCGCGGCCATTCGCCGCCGCAACTGGATCATCGGCCAGATGGCCGAGCTGGGCTGGGTCAGCCGCCAGCAGGCCAACGCCGCCATGGCCGAGGACCTGACCGTCCAGGTCGCGCCGGCGCGGACCAAGTACCACGACGCCGACTATTTCGTCGAAGAGGTGCGCGAGCGGGCCATGCAGACCCTCGGGCCGAAGGTCAACGAGGGCGGCTACTACATGCGCACCACCCTCGATCCGAAGCTGCAGACCGCGGCGCGCGCGGCGCTGATGACCGGTCTGGAGGCCTATGACCGCCGGCACGGCTGGCGCGGCGCCTGGGGCCATGCGGACGCCGCCGACGGCTGGCAGAACGGTCCGCAGGCCCACGCGCCGGCCGAGCGCCGCGCCTGGCGGCCGGCCAGGGTGGAATCGGCGGCCGGCGCGGTGCGGGTGAAGCTGGCCGACGGGTCCGCGGGCGATCTCGACCCCGCCGACGTCGCCTGGGCCCGGGCCGGCAAGGGGCTGAAGGAAGGCGACCTGGTGTTCGTCGAGCCGGAAGGTCCCGGCCGCTACAACCTGCGCCAGGTGCCGATCGTCAACGGCGCGCTGGTGGCTATCGAGCCGTGGTCCGGCCGCACCCTGGCCATGGTCGGCGGCTACAGCTTCTCGCTGTCCAACTTCAACCGCGCCACCCAGGCCATGCGGCAACCGGGCTCGGCGTTCAAACCGTTCGTCTACGCCACGGCGCTGGAGAACGGCTTCACCCCGGCCTCGACCGTGGTCGACGGGCCGATCACGCTGAAGGGCTATGGCGGCCAGGACTGGTCGCCCGAGAACTACCACCACGGCTTCCTGGGCGCCCAGCCGCTGCGCCGTGGGCTGGAGCTGTCGCTGAACACCATGACCGTGCGGCTGGCCATGCAGGTGGGCATGCCGAAGATCGTCGACACCGCCAAGCGCGCCGGGGTGGTCGACAACATGGAGCCGGTGCTGGCCATGGCCCTCGGCGCCGGCGAGACCACGCCGTTCCGGCTGACCGCGGCCTATTCGGCCTTCATCAACGGCGGCAAGCGCATCACCCCGCACCTGATCGAGGTGGTGGAGGACCGCGACGGCCACCCGATCCTGAACGCCGACCAGCGGCCTTGCCCAGGCTGCGACGCCCCGTTCAACGGCGATGAATCGCCGCGCATCGAGCCGGGGGGGACCCAGGTGCTGGACCCCATCGCCGCCTATCAGATCACCTCCATGCTCGAAGGGGTGGTCCAGCACGGCACTGCGTACCAGGCGCACATCCTCGGCCGGCCGGTCGGCGGCAAGACCGGAACCACCAACGATTTCCGCAGCGCCTGGTTCGTCGGCTTCACCCCCGACATCGTGGTCGGGGTCTTCGTCGGCTTCGACGACAACCGCTCGCTGGGCAACAACGAGACCGGCGCGGTGGACGCGGTGCCGATCTTCATCGACTTCATGCAGAGCGCCTTGAAGGACACCCCGGTGCGCGACTTCACCGCCCCGGCGGACGCCAAGTTCGGCATGGTCAACGGCAACCGCGAGGCCTTCCGCCCGGGCACCGAACCGACGCGTCCAACGCCGGTTTCCGTCGGCAACGGCGCCGCCGGCGCAGCCCTAGCCCCGAAAGGCGGCGCCGAGGCCCCGGTCGGCGGCGCGCCGCCCGCCGCCGCGCCGCCCGCGCCGCCGAAAAAAGCCCCGGCCGATCTGAACGGCCTATATTAGAGCGAACGTGTTCTTCAGGAGATTCCCATGAGACCGGATGTCGAGGCCGCGCAGGCCGACATCGAGCAGTCGATCGAACTGCTCAGGAGGCGCCTTTGACTGGGCGCCCGCACTAAGACGCCTCGACGAACTGGACGCCCGGGTCGAGGACCCGACCCTTTGGGATAGTCCCGCCCAGGCTCAGAGCCTGATGCGCGAACGCACCCGCCTGGCCGGCCAGGTTGAAGCGGTGCGGGGGCTGGAACGCGACCTGGCCGACGCGGTCGGCTTCGCCGAGATGGCCGACGAGGAGAACGACGAAGCCTCGCTCGACGACGCCCGCGCCCAGCTGGCCGAGCTGAAGGCCCGCGCCGCCCGCGCCGAGCTCGAGGCCCTGCTGGCCGGCGAGGCGGACGCCAACGACGCCTATGTCGAGATCAATTCCGGCGCCGGCGGCACCGAGTCCGCCGACTGGGCCAACATGCTCTTGCGCATGTACACCCGCTGGGCCGGCGCCCACGGCTTTACGGTGGAGCTGATCGAGGAGACGCCCGGCGAACAGGCCGGGATCAAGTCGGCCACCCTGCAGGTCAAGGGCCCGAACGCCTATGGCTGGCTGAAGACCGAGGCGGGGGTGCACCGGCTGGTGCGCATCTCGCCCTACGACTCCAACGCCCGGCGGCACACCAGCTTCGCCTCGGTCTGGGTCTATCCGGTGGTCGACGACGCCATCGAGATCGAGATCAACCCGTCCGACGTGCGCACCGACACCTATCGGGCGTCAGGGGCGGGCGGCCAGCACATCAACAAGACCGACTCCGCGGTGCGCCTGACCCACATCCCGACCGGGGTGGCCGTGGCCTGCCAGGCCGGGCGCTCGCAGCACCAGAACCGCGACGAGGCGTGGAAGATGCTGCGCGCGCGGCTCTACGAACTGGAGCTGCAGAAGCGCGAGGCGGCGGCCCAGGCGATCGAGGACCAGAAGACCGACATCGGCTGGGGCCACCAGATCCGGTCGTACGTCCTGCAGCCCTATCAGCTGGTCAAGGACCTGCGCACCGACGTCGAGACGTCCGACACCGCCGGCGTGCTGGACGGCGATCTCGACGCCTTCATGGGCGCGTCGCTGGCCCAGCGGGTCGGGGCCACGCGGGACGTGGCGGACGCTTAGGTCAGGGATTGGGCGGCGCGCGACGCCAGGTGATGCTCGCGGTCTTGAGCGCGCCGTTGAACAGGGTGGGGCGCGCGGTGGTGAGCACCAGCTGGTCGCCGTCGAGGCCGACGATGCGTAGCTGCCGCTGTCCCTTCCAGTTGGGGAAGAAGCTCACCTCCATCTCGTGCTCGACCAGACCACGGGCTTCATCGACGTAATAGGGACCGGAATAGGCGATGTAGGTGACGCTGGCGGCGACATAATCCTCGGGCGCGCCACGATATAGGTCGCCGCCGGCGAAATGGCGGCGGTCGGCCGCGCACATCTGCGCCGACATGTAACCGTCAGCGGAGTAGAGCAACAAGCCCTGCGGGCGCCGTCCCATCGGCAGGATCACTTCGCCGGTGGCGACGTCCGTTTCCGTGCAGGCGACCGCGCGCCACACGCCGATGAGCGCATCGCGCAGCGAGCCGGCGGCGGTTTGCGCCGGACCGGCTGGGGCGAGGTCCGTTCTGGGCTTCGTGCTGTTCGACACATCAAGCTCCCGGTCCGGCGGTGCGGCTTTCATCGGCCCTCGGCGACCCATTTGAGCGTGGCCAGCCACATGTCGTGGCCGCGATGCATGCGGCCTTCGTCGGCCCGGCGGAACGCCGCAGCGCCGGGTCCGATACCGGCCTCATCCATTGCGACCCGGCAACCGTCGCCGTCCGGAGCTAGCAGCCAGCTGTGGTAGAAGGTCGGCGCCTCGCCGGGCGCATAGCCGAACCAGCCCAGCCGCCGTTCCGGGACGAATTCATGCACGCGGCTCTCAATGGCGAGGCCGAAGGTGGTCCAGCGCCAGCGCACGTCCGCCGCCAGCGCGCCCGCCCCATCCAGCAGCTCGACGCCGCGGGCGTTGGGATACCAGTCTGGCCATGCGCGCGCCTCGAGGATGTGCCGCCAGACCGTCTCGCACCGCGCATGCATCCGCGTCTCGTTGTGCGCGAAAAGATCGGCCTGTTCGGGCGCGAAACCGGCCGGCCAGTGAATGTCGTGCGCCCGGCTGGCGAGGTCGGCAACCATCTGACCGGTCGTGTCCATCCTCGCATCTCCGTCATTCGCCGCCGTAGCGGCGCCAGCGCGGAGGCAGGCCTACTCCGCGGCGCTCATCTCGATCACCTCGCCGGTGATCTGCGCCATCGGCGCCGAGGCCGGGCGCTGGAACTTCAAGCTGCGGCCCTGGAAGAAGGCGCCGGCCTCCATGGTCAGCTGCTCGTGGGTGATGTCGCCGTCCACGTGGCAGCTGGCGTAGAGCCGCACCTGCTTGGCGGTGATCGAGCCGACCACCCGGCCGCGCGCCTCGACCACCTCGGCCTGGATGGCGCCTTCCACATGGCCGGTCTCGCCGATGGAGAGGCGCGCGACCGCGATGTCGCCGCGCACGACGCCGTCAACATGCAGCTCGGTGTCGCCGCTGATGCCGCCGTCGATGGTGGTGTCGGAGGCGATCAGGGAAGCCACCTTGGGCGAAGCCGGCTTCCGTTGGGGGGTCGGGTCTGGAATGGCGTTCATTTCCGCTACCGTGAGATGAGGGACAGTGGGTTTAGTTGGTGCTTGCTTGCTGAACATATCGACCAGCCTCCAAAAAGCGTTCGGGGTTTTGCGAGCAGCCGTCAAGCCAGCCCGCGTCGGGCAGGCTCGACCGGATATGAACATCATCCTCGGGGAGCAGCGCCTCGAGAAAGCGCCGCAGCCGGGTCAGCTGGTCGAGGACCATCCGCGCGGAAACCTTGTTTCGGGTTCCCGCACCATATGCCTCAAGAGATGACGCATAGGCAACCGCACTCGGCCTCAAACCGGCGGATGAGGGTCAAGGCGCGACGTTTCGTCCGCCCGGTTAGGGCGAGTCGGCCGTGGCGCCCAGGGATGCGGCCGCTACCGCACAAGGCCGCTGACCACGGCGGCGGCGACGCAGAAGACCACGATCAGGACCGGCGGGGCGCGCCAGCGTTCGAGCAGCATGAAGGCGATCAGCGCGATGGCCAGATCGCGCGGCCCAAGCACCGCGCTGGTCCAGATCGGATTGTAGAGCGCCGCTCCCAGGACGCCGACCACGGCCGCGTTGACGCCGGCGAGCGCGCCGCGCGCGGCCGGATGGCCGCCGATCCAGTTCCACAGCGGCAGGCCGGCCAGCGCCACCAGCAGGCCGGGCAGGAAGATGAAGACGAGGGCCGTGGCCGACCACAGGCCGGCGACACCGACACCCGATCCGTGGGGCGCGACGACCGCCCCCAGATAGGCGGCGAAGGTGAAGAGCGGCCCCGGCAAGGCCTGGGCCGCGCCGTAGCCGGACAGGAAGGCGTTGTCGCTCAGCCAGCCGGGCGGGACCAGGGCGTCGCGCAGCAGCGGCAGCACCACATGGCCGCCGCCGAAGACCAGGGCCCCGGCCTTGTAGAAGAGCGCGGCCATGCCCAGCAGCGACCGCGGCGCGGCCTCCGCGGCCAGCGGCAGGGCAATCAGCAGTCCGACAAAGGCGGACAGCCATGCCAGGCCGGTCCGCCGCCCGACCGGCAGCTTCGGCGGGACGGCGGTGTTGCGCACGTCGCGGCAGAGCAGGACGCCGCCGATCGCACCCAGGCCGAGCGCGACGAGTTGCATCAGCGGGCCGCCGACGAGCAGCAGCAGGCTCGCCGCGATCAGGGCCAGCGCCGCGCGCCCCAGGTCCGGGCACAGCTTGGGCGCCATGCTCCATACGGCCTGGGCGACAACGGCGACGGCGACCAGCTTCAGCCCGTGCAGGACGGACTGGGTCAGCGGCCCGCTCAGGCGCGGCGCGAGCAAGGCGAAGGCGAACATCAGCAGCGCGGACGGCAGGGTGAAGCCCAGCCAGGTGGCGAGGGCGCCCGGCCATCCGGCCCGCCGCAGCCCGATCAGGAACCCCACCTGGCTGCTGGCCGGCCCCGGCAACATCTGGCAGAGCGCCACCAGGCCGGCATAGTCGTCCGCCGACAGCCAGCGGCGACGCTGGACATAGGTCCGCTCGAAATAGCCAAGGTGCGCGATCGGCCCGCCGAACGAGCTCAACCCGAGCCCAAGCGCGACGCCGAAGACTTCCAGGGCGCCGCCGCGCGCGGCCGGCGGCGCGCCACCGGAAGCTTCCGCGGTCATGCGGCGATCGCCGCGTCTCACGCCCGCGCCTTGTCCAGGCCGCGCGCCCGCGCCAGCACCGCCGCGACGAAGCCGGCCTTGGCGCCCGCGTAGGCGGCGCGGTCGGTCCGGTGCTTTTCCGCCAGCGACCGCTTCAGCCGGGCGTAGGCGAGGGCGGTTTTCGGGTGAGCGCGGAGCCAGTCGCGGAAAGCGATCTGGTCGCCGTGGCCGGCCCAGTCCGGCGCGCAGACATAGAGGTGGTGGTCATGGACCGCATAGCCCGGCGGGGTCGCGAAGGCCTCGCGGCCGGCGATGCCCAAATCCCCCTCATGGACATAGCCCAGCCGCGCCAGCCGCCGGATGGCGTCCGGCAGGTCGTCCGCCGAACGCAGCACCACGTCGATGTCGATGGTCGGCTTGGCGGCCAGTCCCGGCACGGAGGTGGAGCCCAGATGCACGATCTCCGCGGCCAGCTCGCCCAGCGCCGCGGCGATCGGCGCCCGCAAGGCTTCGTAGCGCCGAGGCCAGGCGGGATCGTAATCGACGATGACGACGGGCTCCGGCATCGCCGTCGTCTAGCGGCGATCGCCGCTCAACGATAGCTGACGATCTCGTACTCGATGCCGTCCGGGTCGAAGAAATAGAAGCGGCGCCCGGGGTCGTAGTCGGCGTGGTTGAAGGATTGCAGGCCGGCGGCGAGGACGCGGGCCTCGGTGGCGTCGATGTCGTCAACCTCGACGCCGATATGGTTCAGCGGCCGGCCCTTGGCGAAGTCGTCGGGGCCGTACGCGACGTCGCGGCCGGTGTAGAGGGCGAGGTAATGGTCGTCCGAGCCGACATGGATGGTGCGGCCGCCGTCGCGGGCCGGGCCCCGCCAGCGGATGCGCCAGTCGAACAGCGCCTGCATCAGCGCGGCGGCGCGTTCGGGGTCGGTGACGGTGACGTTCACATGCTCGATACGGGGCGTTGGCATCGGTGATCAGTCCTTTTTCCAGGCGCGCCGGAGGGCGCCGTCTTGCCGGTCGTACGATCTAAAGCTAACTTGAGGTCAAGCTCTGATTTCGGAGGCGGCATGGCGCAGGCATCGTTGCTGTCGATCGGCGACCTGGCCCGGCGCACCGGGCTGGCGGTGTCGGCGATCCGCTTCTACGAGCAGCGCGGCCTGGTCAGCGCCATCCGCACCGGCGGCAACCAGCGGCGGTTTTTGCGTTCCGACATCCGGCGGCTGTCGTTCGCGCTGATCGCCCAGCGGCTGGGGCTGAGCCTTGGCGAGATCGAGGCGGAGCTGGCGACGCTGCCGCAAGGCCGCGCGCCGACACGCGCCGACTGGGAGACGATCAGCGCCCGGGTGCGCGGCGTGCTCGACGCCAGGATCGCCATGCTGGAGAAGACCCGCGACTTGCTGGACGGCTGCATCGGCTGCGGCTGCCTCTCCCTCGACCGCTGCGCCCTCTACAACCCAGGCGACCGCGCCGCCCGCGCCGGCGCCGGGCCGCGGTTCCTGCTGGGCGACAAGGCGAAGGATTTCGAGGATTAGTTCCCTTCGCCCCTTGCGGGAGTCGCACCCACCTCTAAACCGAAAAAGAAGCGCGAAAGGAAACCTAGACTTCCTTCACCGCCTTCAGCACCTCCGCCGCGTGGCCGGGCACCTTGACCTTGCGCCAGATCTTGGCGATGCGGCCCTGCGGATCGACCAGGTAGGTGGCCCGCTCGATGCCCATGTATTTGCGGCCGTACATGCTCTTTTCCACCCAGACGCCGTAGCGCTCGACCACCGCGCCGTCGACGTCGGCGCCGAGCGGGAAGTTCAGGTCGTACTTGGCCTTGAATTTGTCGTGGCTCTTCACCGGGTCCTTGGAGACCCCGACCACCGCGGCGCCCGCCGCCTTGAAGTCGGCCTCGGCCGCGGTGAAGGCCTGCGCCTCGCTGGTGCAGCCCGAGGTGTCGTCCTTGGGATAGAAGTAGAGCACCAGCTTCCGGCCCTTGAAGTCGGCCAGCCGCACGTGGCCGCCGCCGTCCGAGGGCAGGTCGAAATCGGGCGCGGGATCGCCGGGCTGCAAGCTCATCGGGGCCTTCTCCTCTAGACCGGTTTGATCAGGACGATCTTCTTCTTGCCGGCGGCCAGCTTGATCACCCCGTCGGCGCCGACGTCGGCCAGGGTCAGGGTGCGCTGGCCGTCGGCTTCGACCTTGTCGTTGACGCGCAGGCCGCCGCCCTGGGCCAGCCGCCGCGCCTCGCCGCGCGAGGAGGCGAGGCCGGCGTCGGCGACCATGGCCGCCAGGGCGACCCCGGCCTGCAGCTCCGCGCGCGAGGCCTCGAAGGTCGGCAGGTCGTCGGACAGCCGGCCGTCCTCGAACGCCGCCTTCGCCGCCGCCGCGGCGGTGTCCGCCGCCTCGGGCCCGTGCAACAGGGTGGTCGCCTCGTTGGCCAGCACCTTCTTGGCCTCGTTGATCTCGGCGCCCTCCAGCCGCTCCAGCCGGGCGACCTCGTCCAGCGGCAGGTCGGTGAACAGCCTCAGGAAGCGGCCGACGTCGGCGTCCTCGGTGTTGCGCCAGAACTGCCAGTAGTCGTACGGGCTGCGCATGTCGGCGTTCAGCCAGATGGCGCCATCGACCGTCTTGCCCATCTTGACGCCCGATGCGGTGGTGACCAGCGGCGCGGTGACGCCGAACGCCTCCTTGCCCTCGACCCGGCGGATCAGCTCGATGCCGTTGACGATGTTGCCCCACTGCTCCGAGCCGCCGAACTGCAGGCGGCAGCCGTTGCGCCGCAGCAGCTCCAGGAAGTCGGTCGCCTGCATCAGCATGTAGTTGAACTCGAGAAAGGTCAGCGGCTGTTCGCGCTCCAGCCGGGTCTTGACCATCTCGAAGGACAGCATGCGGTTGATGGTGAAGTGCACGCCGTAGTCGCGCAGGAAATCGACATAGCCGAGCTTTTCCAGCCAGTCGGCGTTGTTGACCATGATCGCGTCGGTCGGGCCGTCGCCGAACGTCAGGAAGGGCGTGAAGGCGCGGCGGATGCCGGCGATGTTGGCGTTGATCTGGTCTTCGCTGAGCAGCGGCCGCTGCTTGTCCTTGTCCGACGGGTCGCCGACCTTGGTGGTGCCGCCGCCCATCAGCACGATCGGCCGGTGGCCGGTCTGCTGCAGGCGGCGCAGGGTCATGATCTGCACCAGGCTGCCGACGTGCAGGCTGGAGGCGGTGGCGTCGAAGCCGATGTAGGCGCTGATCGGGCCTTCCAGGGCCAGGCGATCCAGGCCCTCGATATCGGTGGCCTGGTAGACATGGCCGCGCTCGATCAGGGTCCGAACGAGGTCGGACTTGGGCTTGAACGTGGAAAGATCGGCTTCGGCTGGCATGGACGGTTTCCTTGCGTTGGCTTTCGGCCGGAGACCGTCTCTTGGCAAGAGCCCGACGCCGACCATCTGGCGGCGGGACATGATGAACCGGCCGCTCGCTAGTTGGGCGAGCGGTAATAGGGCTGGCGTTGGCGAGCGGCGTCGGTCATCGCCCCGGTTGGTAGCGGGGCGGGCGAGGGCGCGTCAAGGGGGAGCGGATGCGAAGGGGATAAGGGCTCTCTAGCGCCAATCGGGGCCGGACACCGTGGCGCTGAAGACGCCGCCGGCGATCATGCGGCGGATATCGGCGGGTTTGGAGAGGCCCCAGGGGCCGGTCTTCAGGCCGAGGGCGTCGGCCTCGGCGACCCGCTCAGGGGTGAAGTCGGTGTAGTAGGGCGACCATTCCATGCCGCCGTGGGCCTTGATGGCCGCCAGTTCCGAGCCGCCGAAATGGCGCGGGTCGGCGCCGTCGAACCAGGGGGAGTCGCGGCCCTGGTCGACATGGTCGGGGCGGCGGGGAATGGTCAGGTGCGCGGTGGCGATCTCGGGGATCCGCGCCGCGGCCAGGCGCAGCGCGCTCCAGTCGAAGGCGATGATCTTGGCGTGGGCGACATAGTCGGCCGCCTCGAGGGCGCCCAGCACCGCGTCGGTGACTACCGCCGGGGCCGGCGCGTCGTCCGGCCGGGTCGGATGGGTCTTGATCTCCACATAGATCAGCCGGCGCCGACCCTCGGCCGCCTTCAGCACCTCGAGCAGTTCGGGCAGGGTGGGGATGCGGGCGCCGTCGATGGCGTCGAGCTCGGGATGCTGCAGGTCGGCCGCCGAGCCGGGCCTTGGCCGGCCGATGTCGTAGCGCCTGAGATCGTCCAGCGTCATGGTCTTCAGGGGCGGGCCGCGCTCGGTCAGCCATTCGCCGTCCAGGCGGGTCGCGTCCGGGCTCAGCCAATAGTCGTGGTGGGCGACCACATGGCCGTCGGCGGTCATCTGCACGTCGATCTCGATGCCGTCGACAGGCGCGGCGATGCAGCGTTCGGCGCCCTGGAGGCTGTTGGCCGGCCAGATCCCATAGCCGGTCGCCCCGGCGACGATCAGCGTGTTCGGCCTGGCCATGATCACCGGCCGCGCCTGGGTCCGCTGGTCGAGGCGCCGGCGGCGTGGCTGGGCGTGGCGGGCGGCGTCGCGGAGGAGAGTTCGGAAGCCTTCACCCATCCCTGCACCAGCTTGGTCGGGCCGGGATAGGCGATTTTGATCCAATCGCCCTGGACAGCCAGCACGGCCACGGCGTCGTCCTGCACCACGTAGGGCGTGCGGCCGGGCCTGGCGTTCGGCGCGGCGACGATGATCGCCTTGGGGACGGCGACCAGGCGCGTCCCGATCCAGCCGGCGTCGGCGTTATCCTGGCCGTTCTGATACGGCTGATCGACCATGTCTCCGACGCTCATGGCGCAGCCGGGCTGGTTGTCCTTCAGCTGCAGGCCGGCGCCGCCGGCGTCCAGGGTCAGCACCCCGGCGATGGTCGGGGTCTGGTCGGCGTACCAGGTGACCACCTGCGCCTTGCCGAGCTTCAGGTGGCCGGCGAGCTGGAAGGCGCAGCTGAACTGCGGCGCGGCGTCCGAGCCGTTGCCGACCCTGGGCTGGCTGAGGGCGCCGGTGACCAGGTCGCCCTGCACCGAGATCAGCAGCGGCCCGTATTGGCCGGAAAGCGGCGCGGTCGCCGCGTGCAGCGGAACCAGCGCCGCGAACAGGGCGAGAGCCGGGACGGTCCGGATCATGTGTGGGCGAACTCGGCGTCGATCACCAGCTCGATCGGCGCGCTGAACATCGGGTTCATGCCGAAATCCCGCGGGTTGATCTGGCCCTTGGCCTCGATCCCCAGCCGCGGGTGGCCCATGAAGCCCTTGCCGGCGCCGACCAGTTCGACGGCGAAGGTCATCGGCCGGGTCTTGCCCATTAGGGTGAAGTCGCCGTCGACGCGGCCGTGACGGGCGTCGATCTGGTGGAAGGCGGTGGCGATAAAGCTCGCCTGAGGAAAGGCCGCGGTCTTCAGGAAGCCGTCGCCGGACAGTTCCTTGGCGAAGTTCGGCACCGGCGTGTCGATCGAGGCGACGTCGACCGTGACCTTCAGCGTCGATTTCGACGGATCGGCGGGGTCCCAGCCCAGCACGCCGTCGACCTTGTCGAAGCGGAAGACGCTGAGCGAGTAGCCGATGTGCGGAACCTTGGCGAGGACGGCCGTGTGGGCCGGATCCAGGGCGTAGGCGCCCGCCGGCGCCAGGCGATAATCCTGCTCGCCGGCGAACACGCCGGGCGGCAGCTGGGCCAGGGCCGGCGCGGCCGCGCCGAGCATGAGGGCGACCGCGGCGGCGGCCAGAAACGATCTTTGCATGGTTGAAGCTCCCCGTCGTGAACGGAGCATAGGACGATTTCGCGGCCGGGGATCCTACAGAGTTCGCCCGCCATGGGCTGACAGGCGGCCGGTTTGGGTCGATGTTGACGGCCACGACGCCGGCAGCGGCGCATCAGGAGGAAGCCATGACCAAGGTTGAATTCAACCGAACGGCCAAGCCGCCGTTCAAATCCCGCTACGGCAACTATATCGGCGGCGCCTGGCTCCCGCCGGTGAGCGGCCGCTATTTCGAGAACACTTCGCCGATCAACGGCCAGGTGATCTGCGAGATCGCCCGGTCGGAAGCGCCGGACGTGGAGCTTGCCCTGGACGCCGCCCACGCCGCCAGGGACGCCTGGGGACGCACCAGCGTGGCGGAACGGTCGAACCTGCTGAACCGCATCGCCCAGGTGATGGAGGACAACCTGCCGCTGCTGGCCTCGGCCGAGACCTGGGACAACGGCAAGCCGATCCGCGAGACCATGGCCGCCGACATCCCGCTGGCGATCGACCACTTCCGCTACTTCGCCGGCTGCATCCGCGCCCAGGAAGGCTCGATCAGCCAGGTCGACGACGACACCGTCGCCTACCACTTCCACGAGCCTCTGGGCGTTGTCGGGCAGATCATCCCGTGGAACTTCCCGATCCTGATGGCCTGCTGGAAGCTCGCGCCGGCGCTCGCCGCCGGCAACTGCGTGGTGCTGAAGCCGGCCGAGCAGACCCCGGCCTCCATCCTTTTGTGGGCCGAGCTGGTGGGCGACCTCCTGCCGCCGGGCGTCCTCAACATCGTCAACGGCTTCGGGCTCGAGGCCGGCAAGCCCCTGGCGTCCAGCCCCCGCATCGCCAAGATCGCCTTCACCGGCGAGACCTCCACCGGCCGGCTGATCATGCAGTACGCCAGCCAGAACCTGATCCCGGTGACGCTGGAGCTCGGCGGCAAGTCGCCCAACATCTTCTTCCAGGACGTGACGGCCGAGGACGACGACTACCTCGACAAGGCGCTGGAAGGCTTCGCCATGTTCGCCCTGAACCAGGGCGAGGTCTGCACCTGCCCGAGCCGCGCCCTTGTGCACGAAGGCATCTTCGACCGCTTCATGGAGAAGGCGGTCAAGCGCGTGCAGGCCATCGTGCAGGGCG